>CAZGLY010000111.1:0-1582 GCA_964526675.1 uncultured Caulobacterales bacterium | reverse complement strand
TGGAAGGTCCGGATTGGGCTCAAAAGCGGTCGCCCGTGACGCGCGGGGGCGCTGACCGCCTTGGGTCGTTCTTGCCCGGTGGAGATTTCGCGGTTGAGGTCCGTTCTCAGGTGAATAGCCGCCGTTGGCGGCGCTAGTGCGCGGTGCTCGAGAGCCTTACCTGTCTCGTTTGGGCAGTCGCTTGCGAACGGGCTTCAAACGTCGCAGCTCGTCCCGAATGGCTTGAACAAGCTCCGGTTCCACTTCACCGGCGGCAAGCGTTTGCTCGAGTTCTGGCTCCGTGAGCCGCGAGGCATGGAAGGCGACTGAGTTCTGCAGAATGGTTTTGGCCCGGCGCACATCGTCTCGGGCGCCGGCGCGCGCCGGCGGCTCATCCGATGATGACAGGATCTGCTCGATGCGCGCCAACTCATCGCGGGCCTCGGCGAACCGCATCACCCGCTCCGCCACGCTGAGGTCCGCCTCAAGGGCGAATTCCTCCTCCGAACGGCCGGACATTCGGTCGATGAAGGGATAATTGGGCGATTGCGACATTGTCGGCTTGGACCTTCTCACAGCGGGCGCGTAAGCTTCAGCTATGATGAACGGAGCGACGGGTCTGTAAAGTGTGGGCGCTGACGCCGACAAGGATGATGGTCTGGAGCCGCTTCGCGGGAAGATCGCGGACGCGCACGGCTTTGACCTTTATCTCCGATACACCGAGACCCAGGCGGCGGCGTTTGTCGGCGTGCATCCGGCGACGCTCAAGCGGGCGCGCCTGGACGGCGAGATCGGCTTTGTGCGTGTGCGCAAACGCACCATCAGCTATTTCGGGTTTCACATCGCCAACTATCTGATCGGGAGCATGGAATGGCGCGGCGCGCCGCAAAAACCAGCGACACCGAACCGGCCTTCAAGCTCGGCGACAGCTGGCTCGGGAAAAAGTCCGGCCGCGAGACCTGGTACCGATACTGGTACGATCCCGACCGACAGCAAACACGCCGCGCTTCGCTTGGCACGACAAGCTTTGAAGACGCCAAAGCGCGACTAGCCGAATGGCATGTCCTCAATAACGCACCGCCTGAGAATCAAGATCCTGCGGATGTGCTGCTCGCGGACGTCATTCGTCGATACTATGAGGGGCATGGTCAGCATTGCCGGAACCCCAACACCATTCGCTTATCTCTCAATTTCTGGCTGGAACATTTCAAGACCGCAACGGTTGCTGAAGCGACAACGCCAAGGGCGATCCAGGACTTTATCGCTGTCTTGCAGCAACAGGGCGATCGGTCCAACGCCTATATCAATCGTATCCTGTCGACAGGACGCGCAGCGCTCAATCGGGCGTGGAAGCAGGGGGAAATTCTCGCGGCGCCCCACATCAAGTCCTTGCGCGAAGGTGCGGCTGAACCGCTTGGTCGCGCGCTGGCGCTAGAGGAAGTCCGGGCGTTTTATCACCTTTGCGACGCCGACCATCTCAAGGCTTTTATTCTTTGGTCTCTGGGAACGACGGCTCGTCCCGATGCGATCCTCGATCTCCAGCATGCCCAGATCGACGAGGACCACGGCTTAGTTCATCTCAATCCGCCGGGCCGAACGCAAA
>CAZGLY010000110.1:0-1625 GCA_964526675.1 uncultured Caulobacterales bacterium | reverse complement strand
GTAGGGAAAGAAGCCCTCCGCATCGTTGGAGGCGATCCAGTCCGCGAGGCTCACCAGGCCCGCGACGGCGTGCATGAACGCGTGCGATGCTGCTGTGTCGTCGTCGCCGTCATCGTCTTGAGCCGGCATGAACGAGAGATCGTCATCTTCGGCCGCCGGCAGCCAGCGCTCCAACGCCTCCGCGAGCGCCTTGAGCCCATCCATCGGCGTGTAACCGCCGCGTGGGCGCCAGAGGCGTGTCATGTTGTGGGCGGGCGTCCGCAAAGCCTCCGCCGTTATTGGATCGCCGTGGTGAGAGGCAGCGGCGAGGACGAGCGCGCCGTGCGGGTCGTAGGGGTCGACGTGGCGGCCAAGGAGTTTGGCCGCTTGCGCGTGGAGCGCCCCCTGCGAGGACCCAAACTTCAGGAGGGGTGCGATCTCGCGGACGTGGCCTGCTATGTCGCGAGCGTCGGGGTCGGCTTTGGCTTGGAAACCTGCATTGCATTTGCCGAGATCGTGAAGGAACGCCGCGCGCACGATCGCCCGTAGCGTCCCATCGGAGAATCCCTCGCGCCCCGTGGCCCGCGCAAGTTGCGCTTGGATTCGCCCCACGCCGCACAGCGCCTCCGTCACGGCGGCCACGTCCGCACTGTGTCCGATAAGGCTGAAGCGCGCGATCTCGACACCCGTCTTTCGGTCTCGCTTGAGCTTCCCCCACGGCCTGCACGCTTGGCTCGCCATGAGTGAGCGTTAACCCGATGAATGATTGGGCAACAGAGCGCGCAACGTCGCAACCCGCGGCGTCATTTCCGTCCACGTCGCGCTTTCTGCTAACGCGTTCTGCCTCCAAGCTCGATGCCTGATCCTGAGATACGGCCGTTCACGTGGCAGAGGCGTAGACCACGCGCTAGCCCGTAACTGTCCATCAAACCGGGGCAACTCCAGATCTCGGTTTTATCCACGCCCTGCGCCGGATCCTCGCCCTCCTGCCGGCGCGCCGCCAGACGGCGCTGTTTTCCGCGACCATGCCCCCGTCGATCGCCGATTTGGCCAAGCGCTATCTCAAAGACCCCGTGACCGTGACGGTCGCCCCCGCGGCGACCACGGCCGAGCGGGTGGAGCAGCGCGTGCTGTTGACGTCGCCCGCCGACAAGCCGGGGCTCTTGATCGAGACCTTGCGCGATGGCGCGATCGATCGGGCGCTGGTGTTCTCGCGGACCAAGCACGGCGCGGACCGCATCGTGAAGCGCCTGGCGGCGGCGGGACTCGCGGCGGTCGCGATCCACGGCAATAAGAGCCAGCCTCAACGTGAGCGCGCGCTGGCGGCGTTCCGCGCCGGGCAGACGCGCGTTCTCGTGGCCACCGACATCGCCGCGCGCGGCATCGACATTCCCGGCGTGAGCCATGTGATCAATTTCGACATGCCCCATGTCGCGGAGCAGTATGTCCATCGCATCGGGCGCACGGCGCGCGCCGGCGCGACGGGGCTGGCGATTTCCTTCGTCGCCGAGGACGAACGCGCCGCGCTGCGCGCGATTGAAAAGCTGACCCGACAGACGCTGTCCGCCGAGGCCGCCCCCGGCGGCCGCGGGGCGCCGGCGCGCGCCGTCTAAGCAGGCCGGTCCGCCGGCCCGGACATCTGGTGC
>CAZGLY010000109.1:0-1692 GCA_964526675.1 uncultured Caulobacterales bacterium | reverse complement strand
CGCATCCTCTGCCGCCAAGCGCCGAAGCCGTCTATTTCGACCTCCGCAATGCGGACGGGTTTGACCATTCTTAATGCTTTCGGACGACGCGCCGGGGCGAGCCGCCCCTCCCCCGCTTGAGCACCAGACGAGGCGACGAGATGCTTGAAGACGTTGTAAAACAGGTGGCGGACCAGGGACGCACCGATGAGCGCGCCGATGAACAGCGTCTTCATGCGGAACTCACAGAACACCTCTCGGGTCACGGGGTCGTGGTGTCGGCGCGCAGCCAAGTCGGCGGTCCCCTGACGGCTTCTCGATCGGCGTCCGTGGCTGGCGGAGTGCTCACGCTCCGCGAGCGTTTCGACGACGGCGCCGATGGGAACACACGTTTGGACTTTGTCCTGTTCGACCGTGTTTTGGGCTGCGTTCCGGATGTGCTGGACGTTCTCGCGAGCTGGATCGGGCGGCTTACGCCGGATGGCGTGGTTGCGATCGTGGAGGACAATTGTCTCGGGGGACCGCAAGGCGGACGGTTGCCCACGACGCCCAATCACCTGCTCCATGACTATCTGCTGCGCGCCACCCGCGGCAGCTTTGAGTCGCGCGAACACCTTTACGCCGACGCCGCCAGCACGTGGGCGACGTCGCCCTCCCTCGGCGGCCCCGAAGACGCGGCGCGGGCCGCCGCAACGGTTCACGCGAAGGCTCCGGCCGGGGCCTTCCACGCCCTGAACGCCCCCACGCTCCTCTTCGCGTTGCGCGCCAGCGCCCAATTCGCCGGCCGCTCGGCGGACGTGTCCGTTTTCGAAGACGCCGCAGCCGCCAACGCCCGCTCCCCCGAACACATCGTGTGCGCGACGTGCCCGATCGCGGACGTGGATGAGGACGCGCGCTGGCTGATGGCCCAGCGCGCAGAGCTCTCGCAGCGCTCGGGGGCGTTTGTTCTGCGTCAGCTGGAAAACCGCACCGCGGTGACGCTCACGGGCGAACACGCCGGTAAGCTCTTCCACATCCAAGATGGCAAAGCGCGATGGATCCGGGAAGCTCAGCTGATCAGCGAGCTTGGCGTTGAAGGCGACACCAACGTGACGCTCGATCTCGACAGCCGCGACGATCTGATTGGCGATGACCTCGCCTCGGAGCGCCTCGCGGCAACGCCCGATCGTCAGCGGTTGGTTCTTGATCGCGTGCCGTACAAAACAGGCAAAGGCTTGGAGATGTCCCCCGGGGCTCGCCCCATTATTGACCACGCCATAGGTCATGACGTGATCTACTGTGACAAAGTCGACATCACAGATTGGAAAAAATCATACTATAGTGAGACGTTGGCCTCCTACGATGTCATTGTACTCGGCGACAAACTCCTGGACGAGGTGTTTGGCGCCGCCGAGTTTGACTACATCATTTCGTCTCACGTGCTGGAGCACATCCCCGATTTCATCCAATTCTTCATCTCAGCCGAACGCATCCTCCGCCCCGGCGGCAGGATTGTGAAGCTCCTGCCGGACAAGCGTTACACCTTCGATGTCTTGCGGCGCGACTCCACAATTGACGACATCGAACTGGCGCATCAGCAGAAGCTGCGCCATCCGTCGATGGCGATGCTTGAGGATTGGATCCTGCATTTGGACACGGGCGTCACGCCGACCAACATCTGGGACGGGTCGCACACGCCCACCCCCGATCGCACTGAGGACGAGGCCCGTAAGG
>CAZGLY010000108.1:0-1827 GCA_964526675.1 uncultured Caulobacterales bacterium | reverse complement strand
GCTCGCGGGGCTTAGCGCGGCATGGCGCGGCTTCTGGAACGACGCCTGTCGCGATGTGTGGCGAGACCCCAGCATTGGACCCTTGGCGGCTTGGATCATTCTCGGCCTGATCGGTCTGGTGACTTGGCTCACCGTCATCTATGCGGACGGAGCGGCGGCAGCGCACATCGATCGAACTTGCGATGGCGCGGCGCTGGAGGCGGGCGCCAATGTGATCACCGAGTTTTGGGCTTGGTTCACGCTGTTTGCGGTGGTCGTTCTTGCTCTCGCCACCGGGTGGTCGCCGATCCTCATTCGTGAGCGCCAGAAAGCTGGCCGGTGGGTCGGGCGCCTGGGCCCGTTCGTTGTCGCCGCGGCGGCGGGTCTCGCGGCGGGATGGACGGCCCACGGCGTGTATCCATGGCTCTCAACACCGTCTTGGGCGCTTGCCGATTGGGCGCGATGGACGGTGGCGGCGGCCGCCGGACTGGGCGTCGGCGGCGTTACTCTTACAGCGCTTCGTGTGTCCGCTCGCTTAGGCCGGTTCACCGCCCGCCGCGCGCCCGAACTCGTTGAGGGCGCGCGCGCGGTCGGCCTGGTCGTGTGGCGCGCGCCGGCTCATGCGCTCAGCGCGATCGACCTCCTGCTCGCACGGCCAGTGGCGCTCATCGCGGGCGCGAAGTCTCGGCATATGTGGCGGGGGCGTTATCTCGGTCTCGGGCTTTGGATGGCGGTGTCCGTGGCCCTGGCCTATTTTCTCGAGCCGCCTTGGGGGCTCGTTTTCGTGGCGGTCGGCGCGGCGATCATCTTGGGCGTGCTCCGCCGATGGGCCTGGATCGAGGACGACCGCGTCCAGCATATGATCACGCAGGGCAAGGGCGGTGAGGAAGAGTATCGGGTTGGCTTCGGCCAAGACCTGCGGGACGAGGCGCTGACGGCGTTGGTGTTCCTCTTCCTCCTTATCCCGATGGCGCTGCGGCAGGCGGACATGGCGTTCGGCTGGTTCACCTGCGCGGACGCTGCCGGGCCTCCCTTTGACGACTGGGTGTGGTTCTTCGGGGCCGAACTCGCCAAAGCCGTGCCGCTGGTGGATTGGTCGGAGGTGTTTGAGGTCAACAACGCCTCGCCCATCGCGCCGCAAAAGCCTGCCGGCGCGACGGCCGTCTTCGTGCTCCGCGCGACGCTCGATTTGGTGCTCTTAGCGGCGGTTCTGCAGGCCGTGCAGATCGCCGTGCGCCTCGGCGAGCAAGACCGCGCCTTCCGTCGCGGTCGGATCAGCCTCCTTGATCCGTTCAAGGAGCGGGCCGCGTTTCGCGTCGTCGCGGAACGGCTCCGAGAACACCCGCTGATCACCGACGACCGCCAAAGGCCGGTGGAAGATTTCAGCACGAAAGACCCGGCGTTGATCCCCGAGGACGAGGATCCCTCGCGGCCCTATGGCCAGGATCGGCTCCGCCAGATCGCGCTGGGGCGCCCGCCGGCCAATCGCGAAGCGTCCGCGATTTTCACCGACAGCGCGGCGCAGTGGGCCGCGATCGCCGCCTATGGTCGTCAATACCCAACCGATCTGGCGAGCCTGATCCCACGCCTGAATGACGGCCGTGGCGACGTCCGCGCGCGCTGGATGTTGGCGCGGCTCTTGGCGGGGCAACCCATTGTTCCACGTGCAAGCGTCGAGGGTTTCGCGCGGCTCTTGAGGGATTTGGGGGCCGCCGCCCGTCCCGATCAGGTGATGACCTTGGCGTGGGCCCTGGCGGATGCGCAAACGACGATTGGGGCGTCCCTTGATGAGCGGATCGCCGCGGCGGTGCGGCATATGCCGAAGCCGCACCACGAGCTCGCCGAGCT
>CAZGLY010000107.1:0-2066 GCA_964526675.1 uncultured Caulobacterales bacterium | reverse complement strand
AAACGCAGTGCCTGAGCCCGCTGCCGCGCGCTTATCAGTGGGCGGATGGATCGGCCTACATCAACCATGTGGAGCTGGTGCGTAAAGCCCGGGGCGCGGAGGCGCCGGAGAGCTTTTACACCGATCCTCTGATGTATCAGGGCGGTTCGGACCTGTTTTTGGCGCCGCGCGATCCGATCCCCCTGGGCGATCCCGCATGGGGCTGCGACATGGAGGGAGAGGTCGCGGTCATCACCGATGACGTGGCGATGGGCGCGTCGCCAGCGCAGGCGGCCGATCACATTAAGCTCGTCATGCTGGTCAACGATGTCAGCCTGCGAGGCTTGATCCCGGCGGAGCTCGCGAAAGGCTTTGGCTTTTTCCAATCCAAGCCGCAAACGGCGTTCTCGCCGGTCGCCGTGACGCCTGACGAATTGGGCGCGGCGTGGAGCGACGCCCTCGTGCATCGACCGTTGCATGTGGACCTGAATGGCCAGCCCTTCGGCCGCGCGGAGGCCGGCGTCGACGCGACGTTCACGCTCGCGCAGCTGGTGGCCCACGCCGCGAAGACGCGACCGCTGGGCGCAGGCTCCATCATCGGTTCGGGCACGGTGTCCAACAAGGGACCCGACGGCGGGCCCGGCAAGCCCGTGGCTGAGGGCGGCCTCGGTTATTCGTGCATCGCCGAAATCCGCATGATCGAAACGATCGCCCAGGGCGCGCCGACAACCCCGTTCATGACCCATGGCGATCGGGTGCGGATTGAAATGTTCGACGCGGACGGGCGATCGATCTTCGGCGCGATTGAGCAAACCGTGCAGCCGACGCCCTAGCCGCCGGACCGGTGCTGTCGACGCTTGGCGCACCCGTGCGGCGACGCTGTCCCGTCGTGACACCGCGCCTCAACCCTCTACAGTCCGGCGCTGCGTGCGCGTGTGAGTCGGAGACTGGGATGCAGGTTGATCGTCGTGGCGTTCTTCTCGGCGGCGCGGGGCTGATTCTGAGAGGATGCGACGGTCGCTCCGCCGACGCGCCGCCCGACTTCCGTCCGCCGCCCCCGCTCGCCGCGCTGAAGCTTTCCGAGAACCGGCTCATCCGGATGACCGCCTGTGTGCGGCCGTTCCGCGGCGCCGGTCCGCGCGTTGAGGCCGAGAACATTGATGGGAAACGCGTCATCCACAATTACGGCCATGGCGGCTCCGGATGGTCGCTCTCGTGGGGCTGCGCGGCCGAGGTCGCGGCGCTGGCGTCGGGGGCGACATCCATCGCGGTCATCGGCGCCGGCGCCATGGGCATGACGGCCGCTCTGCGCCTGGTCGAGACCGGCGCGACGGTGACGGTCTACGCGCGCGAATTGCCAGCCGAAACCCGCTCAGCCAGAGCGACGGGCGTGTGGTCCCCCAGCAGCCGCATTGGCCTCGCCAACCGTGTCAGCCCCACGTTCAGCCAGCGTTGGGAGCAGTGGGCGCGCGCCGCCTTCGACACTCATCAGCACTATGTGGGCGCCGTCGGCGAGCCGGTGGCGTTCATCCCGACCTACGCCCTGCGCGACGAGCCGCGCCCGCCGCGCACGCCCGCCAGCCGGGACTTTCTGCACCTCGATCGCCAGGTGCGGGACATGGTCCCGACATGGTCCGCACTGGCGCCTGAGGAGCATCCGTTTCGCGCCGACCAAGCGCATCTCGGCTTGCGCATGACCTTCAACGTGGCGGCGTACGCTGATCGGCTTGTGCGTGACTTTTTGCTGCGCGGAGGCCGCATGGTCCGGCGCGATTTTCCTCAGACTGCGGACATTCTGGCGCTCCGCGAACCCGTGATCGTGAATTGCACGGGCTACGAAGCGCGACGTCTGTGGGGCGACGACAGCGTCGAGCCGGTCCGTGGTCAGATCAATTGGCTCGCGCCGCAATTGGATGCGCGGTACGCGGTCTCTTATCGCGACGTGTCGGCGGTCTCTCGCGGCGACGGCGTTGTTGTGCAGTACACAGGCCCGAACGACGACTTCGGCTTCGGCGTCGACGACGAAACGCCCGACTGAGCTGTCGCCGGTTTTGAGGACACCGAGGTAAGGTGTTTTTGAAACCGGA
>CAZGLY010000106.1:0-2110 GCA_964526675.1 uncultured Caulobacterales bacterium | reverse complement strand
CCGGTGAGGGCGGCGCTCATCAGCTGGATGAAATTGTCCGCCCACAGACCGGAGAATTGCGTCCAGTTCTTCACGAGATCCGTGGGGTCGATGAGCTCCATGTTCGCCTCCAGGCGCCGCACGACCTCATTCACCACCAGCTCGTTCACCGGGCTCATGTCCGGCAAGCCAAAAAACGCGCGCGCCTCCTGGGGCGAGCACTCGACATTCACCGTCACCTTCATGGCGTTCTCCACCTGATCGGCCCGTCAACGCGCGGGACGCGCGGGCGGGTGTGCATGGCCGCCGCACGCCGTCGACGCGACACGCGGGCTCGGATGTGGCGGATGATGCAGCGCATCACCTCAAACTTTGCTAAGCCTAGTCCACCGAGCAGGAAAGGACATCTCATGAGCGCGGCGGCGATTCAGATTGAGACACGCGACGGCGCCTTCGGCGGTTACCTGGCGCGTCCAGGGTTAACCGGCACCGGACCCGGCGTCCTAGTCCTCCAAGAGATCTTCGGGGTCAACACCAACATGCGCAGCCTGTGCGACGACCTGGCGCGCCAGGGATTTGTGGCTCTGGCTCCGGATTTGTTCTGGCGGATTGAGCCCGGGATCATGCTGGACGATCGCCAAGACGAAGATCTCCAACGCGCGTTCGGTCTGTTCAGCGAATTCAACGTCGACCAAGGGATGGAGGACATCGCCGCAGCCTTGTCCGCTCTTCGGGAGCATCCCGCGTGCACTGGCAAGGCGGGCGCCGTGGGGTACTGTCTCGGGGGCTTGCTTGCGTATCTGTCGGCGTCGCGCACGGATGTCGACGCGTCGGTCGGCTATTATGGCGTGTCCATTCATGAACGGCTGGGCGAAGCGTCGCGAATTGAAGCGCCGCTGATGCTGCACATCGCCGGGCGCGATGAGTTCGTGCCGCCGAAAGCGCAAGCGGTGATATCCGAGGGGCTGCGCAATCATCCCCAAGTGACGCTGCATCATTATCCCGAACGCGACCACGCCTTCGCCCGCGTTGACGGTGGGCACTATCACGCCGAAGACGCAGCGACAGCGAACGACCGTACGCTGACGTTCTTTCGTCGGTATTTGGCCTAACGCCACCATGTGGCAAACGGCGCAACTGGGGGTGGGGCGTCATGAGCAATCGGTTTTGGGGATGTGCGGCCGCGTTGGTCGGCGCCATCGGTTTGCAGGGCTGCGGCCCAGCCGATGGCCAATCCAACGCGACAGCGACCTTGCCGGATAGTCCGTTCGCAGCGGCCGTCCGTGCACCGATTGACGCTGACGAGCGTGGTTTGCCGAGTTATCTGGCGTGTTTACGGGAGCAGGGCGTCACCCTCGTCTCCGCGCACCGGGGCGGTCCAACATCCGGCTTTCCTGAAAACGCCATCGAGACGTTTGCGCAGGTTGTCGCCACGGGTCCGGCTTTCCTAGAGGTCGATGTGCGCACAACGTCCGACGGCGTGCTCGTGCTCCTCCATGATCGAACGCTGGACCGGACCACGGACTGCACGGGCGACTTGGCATCCCAGCCGATGAACGCCGTCCGCGATTGTCGCCTTGAAGATAATGACGGCGTGCTTACGAACTTTACCATGCCCACGTTGGCGCGCGCTCTGGCGTGGGCGAAAGACCGCGCCGTGCTGATGCTGGACATCAAAGCCCGCGCGCTTTTTCCCGCGACGGTGGAGCTGGTGCGCCAGGCCGATGCGTTCGATCGGGTGATTTTCATCACCTACAGGCCCGAGGCGGCGTTGGAGATCGCCCAGCTGAGCCCAGACGCGGTGATCTCCACCAGCATGGAATCGCCGGAGGATCTGGCTGAGCTCGCCGCTGGCGGGCTGCCGCCGCAGAAGGTGGTGGCGTGGATTGGTTACGGTCGCGAAGACCCAAGCCGGGCGAGGGCGTTCGCGGAGGCGGGCGTCACGGTCAGCTTCGGCACGCTGGGGTTCGAGAGCTCAATCGATCAAGAGATCGCCGACAGCGGCGACTTTGACCGCTACGCGCGGATCGCTGACACCGGGATCGATGTGATCGCGACGGATACGCCCGTCGCTGCGACGCAAGCGCTTGCGAGCAGGGATGATCCGGTTGACGAACTGGCCGCGTGCAAC
>CAZGLY010000105.1:0-2132 GCA_964526675.1 uncultured Caulobacterales bacterium | reverse complement strand
TTTTCCGGCAGGCCTGTTTCCATCGCCGCCTGTGCGGCCGGGCGCAGCGGCGCCTCGAACAGCGCGGCCGCGCGCGTGACCGCACTGTCTGGATCGGCGGCGGCCAACGCCATCCGCGCCGCATAAGCCAGCGTCATCAGAGCCTCCGGATCGGTGCCCGCCGGCGCTGCGCTGGCCCACCGCGCCACATGCTCCGTGAGGGCGGCCGGCTCCACCCGGGCGATCGCCAGCACCCCACGCGCCGCCGGCAGGGCGATGCGGCGATCGCGCCAATCATCGGCGTCGAGTGACGCGCGTTGCGCCCATTCCGCCAGCGCTGATCCGGCGCCCTGATCGCCGGCAGCCTCGGCCAACAGCATGGCCATGAAGGCTTGGCTTCCCGCCTCATCGCGGTCGGCGCGCAAACGGGCGGCGATCGGACCGACCTCCCGCGCCGACAGTGTCGCCAGGGCGAAGCGCAGGGCCTCGGCATCCTGCTGGATCGCATCGCGCGCGGCGTTGGCTCCCATGGCGATGGAGCGCAGACGGGTCAGCGAATACCCAGACCAGCCATCGGGATCGCCGCGGTCGCGGTCCGGCGATTGCTCGACCACGCGTGGGGTCTGCGCGGATGTCAGCAGCGATGACACCGGCGTTTCTCCGCCAAAGCGGGCAAACACCCGCCGTTCCTCGAACGGGTCGAGAATGTCGACGGCGCGCGCGTAGAAGCCTCGGATTTGCTCGCTGAGCTGGGCGGCGATCTGGAACGCCTGCAGCACGGAGGCGATGAGGAGAATGTCGAGGGTGGCGCGTAAGGCGAACACCGCCGTCGCGCCCCAGGGCTCCCCCTCCCGCGGCTCGAGGGGCGAGCCGTTTTCGACGCCGAACACCTCCGACCAGTCGACTAAGGGCACGGCCTTGGCCAGCTCCGCGCCGAAGAAGCCGATCCACGTGATCAGGCTGGGCTGGCCGATGTCTTCAAAATCAAACCAGTCGAGTTGAAGTTCCGCTTGACGCAGGCCGAGGGGAATGAACACAAACAGCGCGATCATCACAGTCAGCGCTTCATCACGCAGGTCTTGGGCGAAACCGATGCGTTGCGTCTGCTCAAGCTTGCGGCCGCGGCGCACGATGAACTGGACCCGGTCCTCTTCAATCCACAACCAACGACGCACGACGGCGAAAATGATCAAACAGCCGCCGATCACGCCGATCCAGCCCAAAGGCTGTAGTGCTCTCGGCCAATCTGGAAACGCCAGCACGCCCGCCCCCAGCAGCCAGGCGGCGAGCGCCAGATAGCGGCCGCGGAGGCTCGGCAATGTCGTCCCAGCCGCGACGGCGATCACGCGCACGAGCAACCAGTCGAAGAAGCTCAAGATATGGGACGGCGCATGAGCTGTAGTCCCAACCGCGACCTGGCGCACACGCGGAGGCCAGCGCGCGAACCAGCGGGCGAACGCGCCCGCGATCCATCTCAGCATGACGAACAGCGCGAAGGTGAGGAGTTGGCCCAAGACGGCCGACGCCGCAACAAGGCTCAGCCGCCACCAATCCGTTGCGAGCCAGCTGAGCCAGGGAACCGGCGCCGTGAACGCCACGACTGCGGGCCAGACGCGCCATGCCCCTAAACCGGCTGCGAGGGCGACGACGCTGAGCGCAAGGATCGCCAAGACCCGGCGCGCACGCGTCCATTCCCGACGCACGATCGGTTCCCAGCCCATGATCAGCGCGAGGACCGACACCCCGAAAATTGTGATGAAGCCCCAGGGGACGGGAGGAATAAACGCGCGCTCAGGGCATTTGGGCGCGCTCCTCGCGCCATCCGGCCCAACAAACACGAGGCAATGTGGATCCGGCTGTACGGCGTTCTCGGAAAACTCAACGGCGAGAGCCGTAACCAATCCGATCAATGCGAGGATCACCCAACCCGCGACAGGGCCGATCTTAGGATCTCGCACGATATCGCGACAGGCGTCGTTCCAGAAGCCGCGCCATGCCGCGCTAAGCCCCGCGAGCCCCGCGCGCCCACGGGGCTCACCGCCGTCTTCGGCTCCAAACGGCTGCGTTGCGATCGCCATGTCGCCCCCCGGCAAACTCGCGGTCCCCGCACTGTGTTAGCCGGTTGCACCCAACGCGTCACGGTGGCGATGCGC
>CAZGLY010000104.1:0-2151 GCA_964526675.1 uncultured Caulobacterales bacterium | reverse complement strand
AGTGGCGTGATGGCCGTCAGCTCCTGGCTCACAGTTGCGGGTACAGCGCCGGATTTCCGCCGGCTTCCCTCTTCGCCTTGCTCTCGCAAGGAACCATCTGCGCGCGATCGTCGAAGCGAGTGGGCGTTTTGTCAACGGCCAGCCGCGTGTTCGTCGCCGGCGCGGCGCCGCCGATTGTCGCGCCCGTCCGCGATCCCAACGGAGGGGCGGCCGGCGCCGGCCCGGTGACGGACGCGAGCCTTGACACGCTCGCCCTCCATATGGTGAAAAACGAACGATCGTTTTTTATAGGGTTCCGCGATGCCTGCACTGGATCCCGATGCGTTGGACCGTCGGCGTGAAGCGCTTCTGATGGCGGCGTTTCGCTGTTTTGGTCGGAAGGGTTACCGCGCCACCTCCATGCGCGACATCTGTGCGGAGGCCGGCGTCTCCATCGGCGGACTTTACTGCCACTACAACAGCAAGGAGGAGATCATCGCGGGCGTGGCGCGTTTGATCAGCGAACGCCGCGCACGCGTTGTCGCCACGCCGGCCGACGATGACGGACGCCGCGACCCGAGCGCGGGCATTGCGGCCGCCATGCGCGCCCTCTTCACGGACGCCTATGGAGGCGACCGCGACGCCCTGCTGGGGGACGTATCCCTGGTGGGCGAGGCGATCCACATTCCAGCGCTGAAAGTCATTCTGCAAAACACGGATCGCGAACAGATCGACGCCCTGAGTACATTGCTAGAGCCGATTGAGGGCCTTGATGACGACTTGAAATCCAATCTGGCCCGCCTTTTGACGGCTGCTGGCTATGGATTGATCATCCTGGCGGCCTACCACGAGGATTTCGACCCCGACACCTGCATCACGGCTCTTGAACGCCTTCTTGACCCGCTGCTCAAGCCTGCGCCGATGGCGCGCGACAGGAGTTGACGTGATGTCCGATCTGTCCGCCGCGCCCCGGGACAAAGCCGCACCACGCGTGTCGTCGGTGTGGCTCTTCTTTGCGCTGATCTTCTCGTCTTGGCTGTTGTGGATCCCCGCGGGCGCGCGGGCGGCGGGCGTCCTGCCGTTCCCGTGGCCGATGGAGCTGGCGTTCCTCGGGGTGTTCAGCCCCTTCCTCTTTGGTCTGCTTCTGACCGCCCGGGCCGGAGGCCGACGCGGCGTCGCGCAGTTCTTTGCACGGTTTGTGGCGTGGCGTTTTCCCATCGCCTATTGGCTCTACGCGCTGTTCGCCATGCCGGCGGCGGCGCTTGCGGCGGCGTTCGCGCTCAGCCTCGTGGGCGACGGCGGACTGTTCGCGGAGGGGATTGCACAGTTTGTCAGCGGCGAGGCGATGCAGGCGGTTATGACCCGCAATGCGGAGCGCGTGTATGAGAGCGTCGGCGTGTTCACGGCCTTTCATCATTGGCAGGCGACCTCTGTCGCCGCGTTCGCGTTTGGTTATCTCGGCCTCGCCTTGGTTGACGGCGGCGTCAGCGAGGAGCCGGGGTGGCGCGCCTTCGCCTACCCCATTCTCCGCGACCACTGGGGGGCGCTGCCGGCGGCGCTGGTCGTCGGCGCCGTGTGGGCCGCTTGGCACATCGGTCCGTTTCAGTGGAAGATTTTGTTTGCGGACGGGCCCGACGCGTTCCTGGCGTTTTTGCCGGGGCATTTGTTGCTCTATGTGGTCGGCGTGCTGCCGCTGGCGATTATCTTTTCGTGGCTTTACGACTCAACGCGCGGGTCCTTGCTTGTGTGTTTCTTCGTCCACGCAACGTTCAACATGACCAGCACCTTTGCGAACCTCATGTTTGACGGCCCCGTCATTCTGGGTGTGATCGCACTCTTGTGGGTGACGGCGATCGCGATCCTGGCGACCCGTGGCTGGCGGAGCTTTGCGCCGAGACGCCAAGCCGCCGATGGCCGCGCGGGACCCGACGCGCCACCCGTGCACGAAGCGTCTTGATCGCGGGCGCGTCCCACCGCGCGGCATGCGCGACGACGTAGCCGCCCTCGTTGGCCGCAACAGTGACGTCAACGCGTGATGCAATCCGACCGCCTCGCCAGCCACGCCGGTCCGGCGCGTCGCCCCGCCCTGGCCGGACCGCAAACGCGCGGTCGTCGACCCCCGCTGAGTGTGGCTTGCAAGCCGTCCGCTCACACCGCGCCTCAAGCGCAACC
>CAZGLY010000103.1:0-2313 GCA_964526675.1 uncultured Caulobacterales bacterium | reverse complement strand
CCTGTCATCGCCGCACCCGCGATCCGGCTCTGCGAGACGGTCGAGGCCCTGATCACGCCAAAGGGTGAAGCGCGTCACATCGGCGGTGTACGGTCCGTAGGGCTGAGGCGTGGCGCTCAGCCCGACCACGACCACCTCTCTTTGCAGCCGGTCCGCGACCTCCTCCGTGCTCTCACCGAGAACGAGCGTCCAAATCGTCGGTCGGGGCGTCTCGGGCGCGCACGCCGCCGTCACCGCGTGCAGACGGGCGGCCAAGGCGTCGGCGCGGCAGAGCGCCAGGCGCTCGTTTATGGTCTGGGGGCCGTCGCTTGATGCCGAACCGACCGCGATGATGGCGGGTTCGTCGCACAAGCGCGAGGCGAGCGCCTCGGGCAACGCGTCGTCGAGGCGCATTGGCGCCCCAGCGTCCAGAGCCTCGATGCGATCGGCTTCACCCAGCACCCAGATCCACGGCTCGTCGGGCCACACGACGCGCGGCGCGCCCAGCGCCGCCAAAGCGAGAACCTGGGCTTCCGCGGTCTGCGCCGCGAGCAAAGGCGGCCGGAGCTGGCCGCTGAGCGCCGCCCAGGCCGCATCCCGCGCCGCCGCCACACGCTGCTCCGAGAGGGCCGCACTGACCTCCCGCTCCGGCGGCGTCACCGTTGCCGCGAGCGCCTGCTCTGGGATGGCGTCCGGCTTGTCTCGCGGCTCGAGCGCGGCCGCCAGCCATGTTTCCGCCGTCGCCGCGCCGTCGGCGATCGCGGCCCGGAAGCGCCAAACGGACCCGGCCACCACCAGCATTGCGAGGCCCGCGAGCACGGAGACGCGGCCTGCGCGGCTTGTCCACACCCGCCTGGCCAGAAATCCGAGGATCGCACTGAGGGCCAGCGCGAGCGCAACGCTCACGCCCGCGGTCATGACCTGCCCAATCGCCCGCCACGGCAGCGCCGCGAGACCGCCCATGATCGCCCGTGCGCCGTCTTGGGCGCCGGCCCAGAGCGGCCCGCGAAACACCAGCGCCGCGGCGATCAGCGCGGCCAGCGCCATAGAGGGCGTGAGCCGCCACAGCGCCCGCGCCAAAGCCGGGATCTGTCGCGCCAAGGCGACAAGATCAGCGATTGTCTGCTCGACCGACCGCCGGACCGCGGCTGCGGCTTTCCGCACGACCGTCCAGGCAAACACGGCGGTGTAGATCACCGCGATCGCCGTTGCCGCGGCGACGGCGATGACCGCGATGGCGAGCGCGCCCGCAATCAGGATCCGACCGATGAGGCTTGCGGCGAAGGCGGCCAGGGCGGCGAGGTCAAAGGCGTCCGGGAGGGTTACGGTGATCGGCTGCACCCGGCGGGCGGCGTCGACCCCAAGCCCCGCGAGCGCGCTCAAAAGCGCGCGCCAGGGCGCGGCGGCGATCGCTGCGACAAGCGCCACAAACGCAAGCGCCGCCCACAGAGCGCGCCGTCTCAAGAGCGCCAGCGCGGCGTTCCACACCCGCTGGAGCAGGCGCGCGCCATGTCCGCTCAGCGCCGCGACGCGCTGCGCCGCCGAGGCTTGGCGTCGCCGCGCGGCGTGCGCGACCGCGGCGCCCAATCCGCCCATGGCGTCCCGGAAAACGCGCGCGGCGCGCCCCCAGCCGGGCCAATGGACGAGCGTCACCAGCGCGCCGCGGATCGCGTTGAGACCAGAGCCCGCGGCGTGTGCGGCCAGGCCCCCGCCGGCCCAGAGCACCTGCGCCGCGGACCGCGCCAACACCGCGCACACCCAGACGAAGGAGCCGATCGCCGCCGCAAGGACCGCGATGCCGCTCAGAATGACCGCAAGCGCCACGAAGAACGCCGCGGCGCGCCCAAGAAGATCGGGGAGGGCGAGCGCCAATCCATCGATGACGGACGCCAGCCATCCCGCGAACGCCGCCATGACGCTGCGGAGGCCGTTCACAAGAGCTTCAAGGTTCGGCGCGTTGATCGCGATGGGGCGGGCGTCGCGCGCAAGTTCTCTGAGAAGCGAGACGAGCAGGGTGAGCGCCGTCGCGCTCCACGCCGCGATCGCCGAAACCGCGCCGAGGACGATGACGATCGTCCCGAAATGACGGTTCAGTCCACTGAGCAACCAACCAAAGGGACGCGTGACCGGGCGAACGAGCGAGAGCGCAAGCTCAAAAAGCCACCACGCACCGCCCGCGAGCACGAAACCCAGCCCCGTCGCAATCAGCGCGACGCCTTGACCAAGGCGTCGCCATCCATCGCGCATGAGTGCTTCGGGATCATCAAGACGAGTCCCAAACCGCCAGCGCTCATCGTCCGCGCGGGTCTCCGCCGGCCATACCATCACGCCCCC
>CAZGLY010000102.1:0-2397 GCA_964526675.1 uncultured Caulobacterales bacterium | reverse complement strand
TGCACAAAGTTGAGCCCAGGCAGTGTGGCGCTGCACACAGGCGTTTATCTTTGCTGACGCAGCCTTGGTTGAGCGTTCCGTGCTGTCAATTGCGACTAATTCATGCTGCACTTTGTGCAGTCTCGAGCGGGCCGGGCGACGCGCAACGCCGTCACAGGCGGCCGCTCGTCGCCAATGACGATCAGTCTCGCCGTCGCGTAATGCGCAAAAGCTGGCCGCTCGGCTGTCCCGTGAAGTCCAACCCGCCGTCGCCGGAGGGCGCAAGCAGCGTATCGGTCAACATGTAGAGCTGGCCATCGGGCGCCACGGCCACATCCCGCGAGCGCACGCGGTCATCGACGAACAGTTCCTCAACGCTCACGACCCGGTCGCCCTCGAGCTTCAAGCGCCAGAAACTGCCGCGTGACAGCGCTGAAACCAAAAGGTCTCCCCGCCATTCCGGAAACTCCGTCCCGAAATAAAACGTCAGACCTGTGGGCGCGACGGTCTGCGCCCACGCCCAAACGGGCGCTTGGAACTCCGTGTCGCCGGCGCTGGGCGGCGTGTAGTCGTCATTGCGATAGCCGCCGGTGGTGACGATGGGCCAACCGTAGTTGGCGCCCGCGACGAGACGGTTGATTTCGTCCCCCTGGCGACTGCCGTGCTCACTGAACCAAAGCGCTCCCGTTTCGGGATGCAGCGCGAGGCCTTGGGCGGCCCGAATGCCCGTGGCGACGAGCCCCGGCGCGGCGCCATCGCCAAACTCGGGATTGTCGGCCGGGGCCGAGCCATCGGGGTTCAGCCGATAGATCTTCCCGCGGCGATCGGTGATGTCCTGAGCGATCGGGACCGGCGGATTGTCCCTCTCGTTGAAAATGCGCTCCCCGACCGTGACGTAGAGCGCGCCGTCCGCCCCGAAGGCCAAGCCGCCGCCATAGTGGAAGAACTCGCCTTCGGTGAAGGGTTCCGCCACGAGGAGCGTCTCCGTCTCGTGCAGGGCCCCATCGACAAGACGCGCCCGGATCACCTTGGTGGTCAGACCCGCATCCGCTTGGGCGCTGTATGACAGGTAAACCCAGGAATCGTTTTCGAAATCCGGACTGAGCGCCACATCAAACAGCCCGCCATTGTCGAACTGCGCAACGCCGCGAATGGCGTCGAAGAGGTCTGTCGGCATCCCCCCGATACTCGTCCTCTCACCGGTTCGCAGATCGGCGCGGACTAAACCGCCTTCCTTTTCGGTGATGAGGACGTCGTCGGCGTCAATGAACGCCATGCCCCACGGACTTTTGAGGCCGTCGAGCACGACGTCGCGCTCGGGATCGGGCCCTGGCGCGACCACCGTCGTGCACGCGCTCAGCGCCGCCAAGGCGCTCATGACGATGAAACGCGCGAACCCGTGGGCCATGTCGATGTTTCCCGTTGCCGCCCGCAGAGAGACCTGCGCCATTCGATCCACCTTGGCGCTCAGACGTCGCCCACGGGCCCGCGCCGGATCAGCGCTTCCGCGACGCGCCCCATGGGCCACGTGCGGGCGTGGTTGGAGACGCGCGTGATCTAGCACGTCGTCCAACGAGTGTCGCCGCTCAGAAAACCCATGCAGCCTTCGGTCGCGGGGGCTTCTGAGTGTTCTGACGGGAATGAGCGTTCTGACGCGAACCTGGGGCGCCATGGCGCGATGCGACCGCCGGCGCCAGCCCGGCCTCGACGCCGCCGCGCGGTCGAGCGTACACGCTACCGAGCAGAGTGTGGCGGCCCGGCCGGTGGCGTCGGCGTCACATCGCCATGGCGACACAGGGCTCCACGACCAGACCATGGTGCGAACGCGGCGTGCGCGCGGGACGCCGCAAAGCCGAGTGAGAGGTGGGACGACCATGGGCAACGTAAAAGGCAAAAAGGGGGACAGCACCCTTCACCGTCGCCTTTTCCGCGACGCAGCGGCGGTGAGCGAAGAAGACGTCATCTATTTCCGCAATCACCCCAATGAAATTGATGAAATTGCGTCGCCGGTCAACATACATCGGATTTTTCTACTGCTTGGGTTTCTTGTTGGCGCCGTCTGTGTCGCCGTGTCAAAATTTGCCAAGCATGGGCACTGGCTGTCGGCCGCACACCCGGCTGTTGAAGAGTTTCTCATTGACGTCGTTTTTGAAATCGGCGTCGCGCTCATCGGCGCGGCAATTGTTACGTATATACTCGTCATTGTTTTAAACGAGCAGCAGATCATCGCGCGGAAATGGCGCTCCAACCTTCGCAAAAAGATTCGCGACGCCAAGGCGCTGGAGGACCAAGAGTAACGGGCGGCCCGACCACCAGTGCGCTCACGCGGACCCGAACGCTGATCGTCCACTGCGCCCCTCCACCCTCCACGCCACAGCGCGTTGCGATCGACGCCAGCGCACACCGCCTCCCCGTGTC
>CAZGLY010000101.1:0-2419 GCA_964526675.1 uncultured Caulobacterales bacterium | reverse complement strand
CCTCACGGCGCAACACCGCGCACGAGCCGCAGAAGAAGCACGCGTTCCAGAAATCGTTGCCGTCCTGGATCAAGCCATAGAACAGCAACCCCTCATTGGGGACGGAGTCGCCGTCGCGGAGGTTTTTCTCAAACGAATCTTGATTGTAAAAATAATGCGGGGTTTGAAGGACGCCTAAGTTCTTATTCGCAACGAACGAACCGACAGTTTTCTGCAGAAAACCCGCTGTCGGCACGTGATCGCAGTCAAAAATCGCGATCAAGTCGCCGTCCGACTGCTTCAACGCGTTGTTGATGTTTCCGGCTTTGGCGTGCTGGTTGTCGGCGCGCGTGATGTACTCAACGCCGGCTTCCTCCGCGAAATCGCGAAACTCTGGCCGGCGACCATCATCCAGGATGTACACTTTAAACTTGTCGACCGGATAATTGAGATCCCGCGCCGCCAGCACTGTGGTCCGGACAATGCTCAGGTCCTCGTTGTACGTCGGAATGTAGACGTCGACCGTCGGCCATTGGCTGTGATCCGCCGGCAGCGGCGTTGGTTGGCGACGCCGGGTCGGCAGCGTCGACACAAAGCTGAAGATCAAAACGACCCACAGATAAAGTTCCGCCACGAGCAGGCCGTAACCCAAGACCGCCGCGGTCCAACTCGAAAAGTCCAAGGTCTCCGTGAGCCGCCAGAACAGGTACCGCGTCGACGCCACAGTCGCGAGGACCGCCACCAGCACCCGCGCAAGATCGGAGCGCGCGTACGACGCCGCCGCCGCCGCGATCACAAGGACGGCGCCCAGCGCGGCTTGCTGCAGCGCGGTCAAAGGGGTGATGACCACCAAGAGAAGGGTCGCCGCGCCGGCGAGCGCAAACGCGAATCCAGGGCTCATCACGTTCAGCGCCGGTCGGACGTCAGCGCCGTCTCGAGTGTTAGGGGTCACAGATCAATCCTCCGATGGCGGCAGAACGGCCGCGTTTGATGACGCGCGGCTGAGATCGCGCGCGGGCGCAAAGGCGACGGGAGCTGGGACAGGCGCGGCGGCCGGCCTCTCGAGGCCGGCCGCGCTCAACAGACTCTGGGTGATGGCGTCGAGGTCACGCAGCGCTTGGCTGTCCTTGCGCTGGGCCGAATCGAGGACGGCGCCGTCAGCGGCCGCCTCCGGGATCGCGGCGTCAGCCGTGATCCGCCCCAGATACCGACCGCCCAACTTGCCGCTGAGGATGATCTCCACATCGCGGCTGACGCGCACCCGCGGGTCGAACTGGTTGACGCAAAAGAAGACCGCATCGGGATCAACCGCATCATCGCCGCGCCCCGCCGCCGTGACGCTGATGACCGACGCGGCGTCCGCACGCAAAACGTTGAGCACGCGCCCGCGGGACGCTAACGACGCCATCGCGTCGGCGCTCAGAACCCCGACATCTGCAATGATGACGCCGCCGTCGCGCGCCCCATCCGCGGCTTCGAGGAGGTCGATCGCGCTCGGCGCCGGCGCGTCGTGCAGCGCGCAGACGTGAAGTTGTTCGCCGGCGCGCGCGGCCGCGTCCCAGAGAGCCCCGGCGTCCGCGGGGGTGACGCGCCCTTTCCCTTCGGCAACGGAGAAGAACAACTCCAGCTGCCAGGTGTCGTGGACCGCCACGAACAAGGTGTCGAGCTCATGGTGCGCCGACAGCGCCGCGATGTGAGCCGCGACTGTCGACACGCCAGTTCCGCCGCGTTGCGATGCAACAAAGAAAATCGACATAACGCCCCTCAGCAAAAACAGCCGCCGCCTGTCCGGCGCGCGGTGGTTGAAACAGCGGTCACGCGGACCCCTCAGCCTGCAGATCTTTGATGGCGGACACGCGCTCGAGCAGCCGTTCCGCCCATTGTTGGTCGCCCGCGGCCCAAGACCCGAAGGCGCCGTCGTGTCCGGAGGCGGTGTCGTGGCCGCGCGGCGCGGCCGTCCGCGGCGTCGCCGCATCCCCGCCGCACACGCCCTCAAGACGCGCCAACAGACTGTGGCGAGACGCCGCCTCCGCGACACGCACAGAGGTGCGACAGTCAACAAACGCCGGATCCGTCAGGCAGTCGCGGCCTTTGCGCTCGTCTCCGCTCAAGAACAACTTCGTCCACATGAATCCACCCCCAAAATAAAGCCCCGAGAAATCTGAGTGAAAACCTCACAATTACTCGAATTGTCCCGAACTTTTCGCAGTGCGCTGTGCAGAAAAATTCTGGATTAACTTTACAAACACAACCCCATCGAGCGAAATCGAACGCGACGGCGTCTGATCATCGGTCTGCGGACGGCTCTGCAATTATGACGCCAATTGGGCGCATCCCCCGCGCGGCGGCGGCGTCGACGGCGCCGCAACATTGACAGATCGGGCAAGTCAGGGCCGAAACCTCGGGGCGGCAAAGGGATGGCGGCATGACTTTGGTGACG
>CAZGLY010000100.1:0-2624 GCA_964526675.1 uncultured Caulobacterales bacterium | reverse complement strand
CAGTGAATCAAATTCTGAGTCACAGGGGAATCCCTGAAAGTTTACGGCGCAGCGCAGGGCGTCGCCGCCTCGCCGCCCGAGATCGTGTAGCGGGTCGTGGCGAGGGCCCAGCCCGGGAGGCCCTCCGCCGCGTCCGCCGCGCCGGGCTTCGCCACGGCTGTTTCGACCTGCTCGTAGAGATTGTAGGCCACGGCGCTGGGCGCCTTCTCCACCGCGAAGCCGCGGTCCAAGCGGGCCGGCGCGCCGGCGGTGACGCCAAACTCAAACCCCGGCGGCGTGACGACCGCGATGACGAACCCGTCGCCATAGGGCGGCGTCGCGCGGAAGTTGAAGTCACGTTGGCGCAGGGCGGGAAGGCGAATCGCGGTCCCTCTCCCGATCGCTCCGTCGCGCGACCACGCGTTGGGATAAAGCTGCACCACGTCGCCGGCGGCGTTGATGTCGAACACGATGAGCCGGCCCTCCACCTCCGAGGAAAAAGCAAGGCCCATCAAATCGCCGACGCGGAAGGTGGTGGTTTCGGTGTCGAGATCGGCGCCGGTGTAGAGGGTGATGCTGGCCCGTCCTCGGGCCGGCTCCAGACGCTTCACCAGCGCGTCAAAGGCGTTGCGCGCGGCGGCGCAGGAGGTCTCCGGCTCCCGCGGCGCGAAACAACCGCCGCAGTCGTCGCCGACGTGGCCTCGGATCCACGCCGCAAAGGCGGACACCCGGGCGTAGACGCCATACGCGCTCGGGCGGGCGCAGCCGCGGCCGAAATTCACCACGCCGATTTGGTAAGGGCAGCCGCCGCGATCGATGGCGATGAGAGGCCCGCCGGAATCACCCTGGCAGCTGTCGACCGCGCCGGCGTCGAACCCCGCGCACAGCTGCGTGTTGGGATCAACGCCGGGATAGGCGGCGACGCAGCGCCCCCCGTCCACCAGCGGCGTCAACGCGTGCAGCAAAGAGCGTGAGCCGGCGGCGCCGCGCCGGCCCGTCGGCCGGGTGACGAACACATCGTCTTCGTGGAGATGTTCGCCTTGCGCGCCAAAGCCCGCGATCAAAGCGCGGGCCCCCGCGTCCGGGTCAGCCGCCAGCGTGGGCGAAAGCCCCATGGCGGGGATGTCCACGGGCGCGTCCAAGCGCACCAGAGCGATGTCGTTAGCGTTGACGCCGAAAGGGTCCTCCGGATGGACGACAACCCCGCCCGGGCCCCGCGCGGGGCGGCGCACGATCATGCGCTGTTCGTCCGCCAGGTCGTCCGTGTTGAAGACCAGCTCGACGCGCCCGTCATAGCCGCCCGTGCCAGCGATCTCCCAGCCGTCGGCGGCGTCGCGTCTCGCCCTGTCAAAGCAATGCGCGGCCGTGAGCACCCAAGTCGGCGCGATCAGCGAGCCGCCGCAGAAATAAGCCGCAGTCTCGTCATCATCGACCGCGCGGATGGCGGCGAAGGACGGCCACTGGGCGATGGGAGCCCGGGAACCGCCAACCACCCGGTCCGCGACGCCGTCCCCGGCGCTGAACGCAGGGCATGCGGCCGGCTGCGCTTGCGCCGCGGCCACGACGCTCAGCGTCATCACAGCCCCCGCGACCACGCCAGAGCAAATGCGTCCCATGCGTGTCCCCCTTCCGCGCAAACGCCCAGATCGCCTTGATAGACCAATCCAGCGCGGTTCACTAACGTGCCGCCGGTCGGGACCGATCAGGGGACGCACCATGATGCAGCGCGTGATGGCGGCGGTGGGCCTGCTGCTGAGCATCGGCGCGGGCGCGCACGCCCAAGAGCGTTTGGCGTTGCTCATTGGCAATGAGCGCTACCCGGCGGAGGTCGGAAGCCTCAACAACCCCCACGAGGATGTGGACGCCGTCGCCGCCGCGCTTCGCCAAGTGGGCTTCGCCGGCACACACATTCGCGTTCTGAAGGACGCCGACCGCGACGCGACACTGCGGGCTGTGCGCGGGTTCCGCACAGACTTATCCGACGCCGGGGCGCAGGCGGTGGGTTTTTTCTATTATTCCGGCCACGGCGGATCTTTTGAGCGGAGAGGCTTTCGCGAGAACTATCTGATCCCGGCGGGCGCAGACGTGACGGTGGCGTCCGACTTGCCGCTCCTTGGCGTGTCGCTGTCGGGCATCATCGACTCTTTAGGTTCGACGTCGGCGCGCGCGGTGTTCGTGGTGTCTGATGCGTGCCGCAACTCCCTGCCGTTTGAAAAAGGCGGCGCCACGGCGGACAAGGGGTTCGTGCCGGAACCGGCGCGGCCGGGCCTCTTCATCGCCCACGCGACGGCGGAGGGATCGACCGCGCCGGATGACGGATTGTTCGCGCGGGTCTTGGCGAACAATTTGCCACGAGCCGGCGTCTACGCGCCGCGTGCGTTTGAACTGGCGTTTCGTGAGCTTGGCGGCCGACGCGCGACCTACCGACTCCCGACGGTGTCCAACGCTTTGAGGGATGACTTTTGCTTTGTCAGCTGCCCCGGCGCAGGGCCACCGTCGTGTGCCGTTGCGTCGGACATCGCGGCGTCGGAGAGCCGGCCTTACCTTCAAGGCGTGATGGCCGCCGGCGGCGCCTGCGGGCCGCTGGCGCGCGCACGACTGGCGGCGATTGCGCGTCAGGAGCCAGCTCCCGCGTCCCTCCCCGA
>CAZGLY010000099.1:0-2651 GCA_964526675.1 uncultured Caulobacterales bacterium | reverse complement strand
TAATGGGTCCCCCTACAGAGGGGGCCCGGCGTGGCCGCCCCGGCCGGCCGCGGGGCGCCGGCGCGCGCGCCGTCAAAGCAGGCCGGTCCGCCGGCCCGGACATCTGGAGCCGAGGCCGAGGGGGCCCCGGGCGCCAAGCGAGGGCGTCGCCGGCGGTCGCGACGCGGCCAGCGCGCCGCCGCGGTGGCGTAACCGACACGGACGGCGCGCTATGTCAGCGCCAAAAGCACGTCGGCGTACCAGGCCGCGTTGAGGCCCAGAGCGTCGTCGAGCTGGGGATCGCGCGTGCTCGCCTCCAGACGGGATGCGTGCACGCCCAGAAGCCGCCAGGGCAGCCGGGCGCTCTGCGGCGCCGTAGGATCGCGCATGACCACCGGCGCGCCGCTGATCCCGCGATGGGTGCGCGCGTCGACGAGAAAATAGCCTTTGCCCTGAAAGCGCAGCCCGAAGGATGAGGCGAGCGTGGCCTGCCGCGCCACGGGCAAATGATGAAGCGTGTCTTGAAAGCCGAGCGGGAACCCGACGGCCAGCAGCGTTGCGCCGATCTCGACATGGTGTTCAGCCGTCAAAAGGTTCTCCGGCGTGAACGCTTGCAGAACGACGCTCTCGGGCAGGGCCGCGGCCTCGATGTCGATGACGGCGACGTCGACCAGCCCGTCGCTGTCGCTGGCGTCGCGCCACACGCTTTGACCGTCTTGGAAAAGCGGGATGGAAAAGCCGGTCGATTGGCCGAGATCGTCGGAGTCGGTGTGGATCTCGATCTCGATGCGATCGGGATTGTGGCCCGTGCCGGGATCACGCAGGACATGGCGCGAGGTGACGAGGTGGAGCCGCTGGTCGCGCTCGAAGAAAAAGCCGCTCGCCCCGGTGAGCGGACGCGAGCCCTCGAACGTGCTGACGCGGACCGTCGTCATAAGGAGCGGCTCTATCATCATAGCATTGAGATCCTACCGGCCCCGATTGGGCGCTCGAGACGCCCGCGCCTCGCCGCTGCGCCAGGCGTGGCTGCGCTTGCAGATTCGCTCGCCGGACCACGCGCTCTGAAACGTCTCACAGCAGCGCAGGCATTTGCGCTCCTTGGGAACGTCCCAAGCAGCGCGTGTCTGTTCGATGTCCTCGGGGTCGGCGTTGGACGTCATGTCAAGTCTCATGTTCGCACTGCGCAACGCGGCCCAACCGGGCTCAGGCCGCACTATCCTGCGTTGTTCGCGGAGGCCTCGCGCCCCATGACACGTAGTCAGCGAAGCTCGCAACGGTCGTCTCTCCGGCGATAAGGGGGGTCACATTCCCAATCGTTGCCGGAGTAGTCGAGGTGTGCATGAGCGGGCAACGCGATCCGCGCGCAGACGTCGCCCTCGGGGCGAAACCCACGTTCGCAAGCCCAGCCGGTATCGCTCGACCGGGACCCGTCGAGAAGGTAGCCGTTGGCCGGCACGTCAATCGCCACACAATTGTCGGCCATCACTCGGTAGCCACGCTCGCACGCCCAGCCGGGCCCGAACAAGTGGTTCGTCAAGTAGCCCTTCGCGGGCACATTAATTGCGACACAAGCATCAGCCGTCGCGCGATATCCGCGCTCGCACGCCCAGCCGGTCGTGGAGGCGTCCTCCGTCAGAAAGCCGTTCAGCGGCACGGCGACGGCAGCGCACTCATCGTCGACCCGGCGAAAGCCGCGATGGCACCGCCATCCGTCGCCGCGGGCGTTCACGTACGCATTGGCGGGAGCGTCGATGTCGATACACGCCTCGTCGCTGAGTACAAACCCGTGCAGGCATCGCCATCCGCGGCCGTAGGACTCACGAGTGGGATAGGCGTTCTCTGGCACAACGACGGCGATACAGGCCCTGTCACGCTCGCGAAAACCTGTGTCGCAATTCCACCCATTCCCATAGCGCGCTTCGTGGGCGTTGGCGGGGATGACCGTGTTGCCGCCTTGCGCAAAAGCAGGTGTGGCGCTGGCTACGAAAAAAATTGTGACGACCAGCCCACAAATTCTGGCCGCGTCCGTAAGCGTTGTCTTCATGGTCGAGATCGCCTTGAATCGTGCTGGATAAGCACGGCGACAAGTCATCCGGACCTGCGCGGAGAGGTCGCTGATCGCGATCATTTTCTCATGCACACGCGCAAGAATATGGGCGATTAGGGGATACTCAACTCGATCTCTACCGTGAGAGATGGGGCCGAATTTGCACAACGCAATGATGGCGGCGTTGTTTATTTTTGTGCGTCTTTCAGACGACGGCCCCTTGAGGCCGCGTGGCCCTTCGAAACAGTCTTCTGTCAGCCGGCAAGCGCTTCGTTACCGGCCACGAAGTGAGTTTGCGCCAAAGCATCCGATGCTGGATATGTAGTGCAACGCGGCGCCAATTTTTCTCAGTTCGCATCCAATCGCGATGCTTGTCATCGCAATACGAGGCTCCTGTCGCCGCTTTGGGCGTCGCGACGAACGGCCGCACGCCAACCATCGTTTCCGTGCGCGCGCCTGGCGACGCCGCAAGCTGAGAGCCGCCGTTCGCGCGGCGCTCGCCCTTCGTCCGTGATGGCCGGCGCCAGTCCGTCAATCTGAGAAACATGATGTCGGCTTTGGCAAGAGCGGGCTCTCGTGTACGTCGACCGCTTCTGCGCCAAAGCAGAACCGTCAACGGCCCAGC
>CAZGLY010000098.1:0-2857 GCA_964526675.1 uncultured Caulobacterales bacterium | reverse complement strand
GATCACCTGCCGGCTTAAGAGCAGGATGCGTTGGCTCAACATCCGCTGCCGGCCGCTCATGTTGATGATTGCGGCGTATTCGTTGTTCACATTCAAGGCGCGGTGAGCGGCGATATGAGAAATCGTAATCAGGCTCGCGATGGCGCCGACGGCGATCGCGTAGCGAATACCCAATTTCCGAGGATTTGGATGGAGAAGGTGTGACGAGAGCACGCGCGAAACACGCTTTTTTACAGAACTTATAAAATTCACAACGCGCTCCGCGAGAGCTGTATTTTGATATCTTATTCTGAATGTGATTCGGGCTCTATATTATAGATGTCATGGGGTTAGGAAGGCGTGTAGATCGCCAGCGCGCTGATCCACGCGTCCGTGAGGCGCAAAATGCGCCTCGGTCTTAAGACGTGTCGGAAGCCGGGCGCGCGTCGTTACT
The DNA here is from genome assembly GCA_964526675.1 of uncultured Caulobacterales bacterium. Lineage (GTDB taxonomy): Bacteria > Pseudomonadota > Alphaproteobacteria > Caulobacterales > Maricaulaceae > CAZADA01. The sequence continues at coordinate 2,424 of CAZGLY010000098.1, read as the reverse complement.
GTGCTCCGCGCCGCGCATCTCCACGCTCAAGCGAATGCGATCAAGTTCGGCCAGCAGGACGTCGAGTTGAATGGGCTTGGCGATCACCGCATCGATGCCGGCGTCTATATAGCTGTTGATCTGGTGGTTCATCGCGTTGGCGGTGACGGCGATGATCGGCGTCCGGTCCCGGTTCTGCTCCGTCTCCAGCCGACGAATCTCCTGCGCCGCCTGAAGGCCGTCCATCACCGGCATCTGCATATCCATCAAGATGACGTCGAACGACTGGGCTTCCCATTGTTCGAGCGCTTCCGATCCGTTGACCGTGACCGTCAGTTGAAACGGGTGCTTTTCCAGCAGAGCCGTAATCACCATGCGGTTCACAACGTTGTCTTCGGCCACCAGCACGGACAGGGGACGGCGGGCGGGCGCAGCGCCTCCTGTGGCGGCGTCGGTCGCGTCCGTTGGCGCCGCGGCGCGCTCGACCTGCACCGTGAACGAGAAGGTGGACCCTTGTCCGATCGCGCTCTCGACCCAGATGTCGCCGCCCATCAGTCGGCAAAGGCGCTTCGCGATCGACAGCCCGAGGCCGGTGCCGCCGAATTTTCGCGTGATGCTCTGATCAGCCTGTGAGAAGGGCTGAAACAACGACGCCTTCGCGGCGTCGGAGAGGCCCATGCCCGTGTCTGCGACGGAAAACATCAGTTGCGTATCGTTGTCGCCAGCGCCCCGTTGGGTGGAGACCGTGACGTCGATACGACCATGGCTCGTGAATTTCACAGCATTGGACAGAATATTTGTCAAAACCTGCCGAAGGCGCGTGGGATCGCCTAAAAACCAATCATCGGCGGCGTCATCCATCTTTATGGAGAACGCGACGCCTTGTTCTTCGGCTTTCATGGCGAACAGTTCAGTGGCGGATCGCATAAACGCCGAGACACTGAACGGAATGATCTCAAGCTCGACCTGCCCAGCTTCCACTTTCGACAGATCCAGAATGTCGTTGAGCACGCGCATCAAGCCTTCGCCGGAGGTGCGGATCGCCTCAACGCGCGTGCGCTGGCTCTCCGAGAGCCCATCGCTCAACACGGCCTCCGCCATGCCGAGCACGCCGTTCATCGGGGTCCGCAACTCGTGACTCATGTGGGCGAGGAACGTCGACTTGGCCTCGTTCGCCGCCTCGGCCTGCCCACGCTTCGCCTCCAGTTCGCGCGCCAGCACACGCGTGTCCGCCAAGAGGCTTTGGCCGATATAGTGCGCAACCAGTAAGTCCTGAGTGCTGTCGGTCGGGGAAAAGTCACGGACTTTAAAGTCTAAGCGCTCCTGACCTTCGCCGAGGTCGGGAATAAACCCAAGAAACAGTAGATGGTCCGAGCCATCGGCGCGTCCGATCCCTTGCAAACGAAGGCGCGGCTTGCTGCGGGCGTGCAGCACCAGGTTGCGCGGGAACCGCGTCAGCGCCGCAAGAGTGTCGATCCGCTGTGGGCGTTCAATCACGAACGCCTCAAAGAACGCCAGCCCTTGGAGCGTTCCGCCATGGTGATGCTGTAGCGACGCGCCGCTGGCGAGAATACGGCCGGCCTCGTCGATCCGCAGAAACGCGGGGAAGAGGAGGTCGAGCGTGTCGGCGTCGAGGGTCGCGCCGGTCTCGCCGTGGGCGATGGGGTCAGGCGGCGTGGGCATGGGACGAACGACTGATCTCAAAGACGACGCCATCGTCCGTGGCGCGATGGTGGATGTCTCCCGTGTCGCCAAAGCGCTCCAGCAGCCCGTGGAGCAAGCCCTCCACGAACGCTTCAAAGCCTTGGCGATGGGATCGATACACGACACGCAGGTGGCCGGGCGCGCGATCGATCAGCTCGAACGACGGCATCGCAGCGCCGGGCATGGACGTCTGAATGCGTGAGTGCAACGTGTCGAGGTTATTGACAAACTCTTCGAAGCTGTCGCCGAACTGACTCATAATGGAGCCATAAGCGCCTTTGCCGACAAACCGAATCCAATGCCGCCCAAAATCGCGCAGGAGCGATTCAGGGTCGATGCAGGCGGTCTCCGAAATCGCGTGGATCAAGGTTTGGGTGATCTCGTCGCCATACCGATCCGCCCCAATGAAATGCATGTCGTTCAGGCCGCTGCGCCGCAGAATGGCGCTCCACACGTCGTCGCCGAGGGTCTCAATCGCCATGTCACGCGCGGCTTGATGCACCAATCCATACATTCCGGCCTCCGCCTCCCGGCAAGCGCGCGTCGGGGCCCGATTGTCGCTGGGGAGTGTTGACATACGGTCTATTGGGGTTGGGGCCGTCCCGCTGTGAGCGGTCGCCGCCCCTCGCGGCGGCGGGAGGGCCGCGTTCGCGCGGCGCCCACCGTCTCGGTAAGCCGCGAAACGAGCGCTTGCCTAGCGGGTCGGCGCACGCGCGACAGGCGAAGCGTCGATCGAGCGAC
>CAZGLY010000097.1:0-2886 GCA_964526675.1 uncultured Caulobacterales bacterium | reverse complement strand
CCATGAGCGGTCTCTGGGCGGTACGGTTTGCGACGGCTGCTGTACGACCATCTGCGGACGTGCGCGTATTGAACATGCCTGCACGCTTAGGCTGAGTCTTGGAGACTTGTCAGTGGACGGTTTTCTCGACCGGCGGCGTGCTCGGGCCCTGAGGTGTCCAGGCGTGCGCTGGCGACGCCGGTCCGCATGGGGAGACTGTTCGCGTCGGTGCATCGTAAAATGGCGAACTGCGCAGCGCGGGAAATCGGGCGACGTCCTGTCTGGAAAGCGTAAGCGTCGTATTGCTGCCGCGCAGTTGGTCGATAACCGCTCGCACCTCCGCGTGCGCGTCGTTCGCAAGAACCAACTCCGGCACGCGCCAGAGCCGCGCCGTCTTGTCATCGCTCGATGTCAGCACATCAGTTCCATTGGAACTAAACTCTATCGAGTGCAAACCGCCATCATGGCCGGCGAACAGCGCCAACTCACGTCCGTCGACAGCCCAGAGCCTTGCGGTTCTGTCATCGCTGGCTGTCGCGACAAGCGTCCCGGCCGGATTGAAACAGACGGCTCGCACGCGTCGACTGTGCGCTTCATAGGTTGCGAGAACTTTTCCGGAGAGATCCCAAAGCGTGGCCGTTCCGACATTATCCGCTGTGAGAACGCGAGAGCCGTCAGGACTAAACTCGGCGGCGCTGAAGCCGCGCCTTAGAGAATTCGTGTTGATTTCACCCTCGAGAACTGCGTGCAACCGTCCAGTCAAGTCCCACATTCTCACGGGCTCTTCGCTTGCGATGCTGGCGATAAGTCGGCCATCAGCGCTGCATGACAAACATTGAACCGCCTTATCGTGGTGCGTCTGAAACGTCGTGATGGCCGCCCCTGTCAGGTCCCAGATCGTGATCGCGTTGTCGCGACCAACGCTCAGCACGCGTGCGCTATCGGGTGTGAAGGCCGCCTGAAATCCGTCAAATGTCGCCCGGTGACGCCCGGACAAATCCCACAAAGCGTTGTTGGTGAGCACGTGCGTTCCGTCAGGCGAGAAACTCGCTGACGTCACAGCCCGGCCGTCATCGAAACCAATCTCGCAGACAAGCTCGCCGCTCGTTGTCCAAAGACTCGCCTTTGTGCTGGAACTCGTTGTGAGCACAAGCTCGCCGTCTCGATGGAACGCCGCCGTCTGCACAGCGCCCTTCGAAGCGCCGAATCGAACGAGTTCACGCCCGTCGCAATCCCAGAGGGCGGGCGGCGCGCCAGCGGTCAGCACACGGTCGCTCGTGGGGGAGAAAACGGCTCTGTCCGACGGGCTGTCGAGCGGACCATACCGCGTGCGCTCGTGTTTGCTGAGGTCCCAAACCTTGACTGATCCATCGCTGCTCGCGCTCAAGAGCATCTCGCCGTCCGGACTGAACGACAGTGAAACCAGGCCAGTGGGCGTATCGGCGCGGTGCCCATGCACGCCGAAGAAACCGGCGCCGTGACCCTGCAGATCCCAAACGCGGACACCCGTCCTTGACAACGCCACGGCCAGGCGTCCGCCGTCGGGGCTGAACGCGGCTAGTCTGAAATCCAACCTGCTGTGGTCGTTGTCGAAGACTTGCAGGCGTTTGCCCTTGACGTTCCACAGCGCGGCTTTTTTTCGGGCGCGTATCAAAACCTGCTCGCCGTCAGGACTGAACACGCCGAGGCGCTCGTCTGTGTACGCTCTCCCCCCGGCAGCTTCGTCTTGCTCAAGGCTCGCCAGGAGTCCGCCTGCGGTGGACCAGAGCCTCGCATGCCCCGAAACCTCGACGGTGAGCACGCCCGTGCGGTCAGGCGTGAACACCGCGCACGCGACCGGCGCCGCGTGCTCCAACAACACCTCCGTTCCCAGTGAGAGATTGATCAGCCTCGGCGTCTCATCGCCGGTGGCGAGAAGAAGATGCTCGCCGTCGCCGCCGAACGAGGCGATTGGCCCGCAGCTGCGATTGCCACGAAAGCTCGCCACCGCGGCGCCATCGACATCCCAGACCATGACACGTTGATCGACGCCTATCGTGAGCACACGCGCCCCATCCGGGCTGAACCGAGCCGAGCGCACCGATTTAAGGTGTCCTTCGAACGTGGTCAGCACTTGTCCCGACAGACTCCAGAGCCGAGCCGCCTTGTCGTCTCCACCGGTGAGTACGTGGTCGCCGTCGGGGCTGAACGTGACGCAGTTTACGCTTCGCCAATGTTGGAACGTGGCGAGCGGTTCAGGCTCCCCCACACGCCATAGTCGCGCCGCGCCGTCGCCGTGGGCGGATGCGAAATGCTCGCCGTCGGGATGCCATGTCGCGTGATGCACCCCCCCGGCCGTACGGGCGTCAAAGACGAGGCGTTGTGATGTCGACGCCCGGATCAACGCGGCGCGCGCACTGGAGAACCCACGACGCCGAAGAACGCGTTCGAACACGCCGTTGCGCGCAGCCGGGTCGGCGGCGAGCGCGGCCAACATCGCATTTGTGTGTCGCCCCTCCTCGATCCACGTCGAAGCCGCCTCAGCCAGCAATGTTGTTCGAAGCTCCGCCGCCTCGACGGCCTTCACAGCGGCGAACCTCAACGCTGCGAACGTGATTGTGACTAAGATCAAACAGACGACTGTGGCGGCTAGCCCGATAAGCATGGCGTGCGACAGACTCCCGATTTCGCCGTCGAGGGTATAGCTCTCCGGCATACGGGCCGGATCCTGGTCCAATACCAATCGCGCAAAGGGATTTTACAACCCTAAGCGCTCGAAATCACTGTCCATGACTCTGGTCCGGACCGTTCGACGGATCAACAATTTCATTGCGTCGTCACCGGCAGCTGACATCAGATTTGTATCGACAGCTCTCGACCTTGAGGCTGCCGTTCACACCAAGGCGGATGACGGTCCACCTTGGGTCG
>CAZGLY010000096.1:0-2974 GCA_964526675.1 uncultured Caulobacterales bacterium | reverse complement strand
AACGCGCCGTCGAAGACAAAGAGATGGGCCCGCTGATCAAAACGATCATGACCCGGTGCATCCAGTGCACCCGCTGCGTGCGCTTCGCCACGGAGGTCGCCGGCGTTGAGGAGCTCGGCGCCATCGGTCGCGGCGAGGACATGGAGATCACGACGTATCTGGAGAAATCCATGACGTCGGAGCTCTCCGGGAACGTGATCGATCTCTGCCCCGTGGGCGCGCTCACCTCCAAGCCCTATGCGTTCAACGCGCGGCCTTGGGAGCTTGAGCCCACCGAAACCATTGATGTGATGGACGCGCTGGGCTCCAACATCCGCGCCGACGCGAAAGGCCCGGTGATCATGCGCATCCTTCCGCGCGTGAATGAGGAGATCAACGAGGAGTGGATCTCCGATAAAACCCGGTTCCATTGGGACGGTCTGCGCCGCCAGCGCCTCGATCAGCCCTATCTGCGCCGCGACGGCCGGCTGGAGCCGGTGCGTTGGGATGAAGCGCTCTCCGCCGCCGCTGAGCGTCTCGGCGGCGATCCCGCGCGCATCGGCGCACTGGCGGGCGATCTCTGCGACGCCGAAAGCATGAAGGCGCTTATGGACCTGATGCGCGGTCTGGGCGTTGAAAACATCGATTGCCGCCAGGACGGCGCGCCGATTGGTCCCGTGGACTCCGGCGCGCAGCGAGAAAGCTGGCTGTTCAACACCACGCTCTATGGCGTGGATGAGGCCGATGCGATTCTGCTGATCGGGAGCAACCCGCGGCTTGAAGCGCCGGTTCTGAACGCGCGCCTCCGCAAAGCGTGGCTCCATGGCGACGCTCAGATCGGCGTGATCGGCGAAGCGGCCGACCTCACCTATGAGTACGCCTATCTCGGCGGCGGCGTGCGCACGCTGCAAGAACTCGCCCAGGATGGGCACGACTTCACCGACGTCCTGGCGAAGGCCGAACGGCCGATGCTGATCCTGGGCATGGGCGCGTTGGCGCGCGCCGACGGCGCGGCGACCCAACGCCTGGCCGCGGAGCTGGCCGGCAAGACGGGCATGGCGATCGCGCCCAGCGACGAGCGCCCCGGCGGCTGGAACGGCTTCAACGTGCTGCACGCCGCCGCCGCGCGGGTGGCGGGGCTGGACATGGGTTTTGTTCCGGGCAAGTGGGGGCTCGACCTCGCGGCGATGAAGGCCGCCGCAGAGAAGGGCGAGCTCGACGCCGTGTTCCTGCTCGGCGTCGACGAGACGCCGCTGGACGCCTTCAAGAACACGTTCGTGATCTACCTCGGCAGCCATGGCGACGCCGGCGCGCACGCGGCGGACTTAGTGTTGCCCGGCGCGGCCTACACCGAGAAAGACGGGATTTACGTCAACACCGAAGGCCGGGTGCAATTCGCGCGCCGCGCCGTGTTCCCGAAGGGCGAGGCGAAAGAGGACTGGGCCGTGATCCGGGCGCTCTCCGGACGCATGGGGCGGCCGTTGCCCTATGACGACCTGGCGGGGTTGCGCCGCACGCTGATGGCGGATCACCCCACCTTTGCGGCGGTGGACTATGCGCCCGGCGGCGCGAGCGCCGGCGCGGTCGACTTCAGCCGCATCGGCGCGGCCGGCCCGTGGGACGCGGCGGCTTACGAAAGCCCGATCAAGACCTTCCACTTCACCAACCCGATCGCGCGGGCGAGCCAAGTGATGGCGGACACCGCCGCGGCCGTGGCGTTGGCGCGCGGCGAATTGCAGGCGGCGGAGTGAGGCCGCCTAGAGCCCCAGCGCGGGGCGTGACGCGGGTTTGCATTTTAACGAGCCGGCGGGGATAACGCGGGCGGCCTTGCGGTCGAAGGATCAGCGTCATGTGGACCTATTTTCTCCAACCGGACGACCCGGGCGTTGGCTTTTGGTGGGCCGACACCCTGACGATCGTGATCATGTTCACGATCGTGTTGTCGCTTTCGGTGGCCGCGACGGTGTTGCTGGACCGCAAGATCTGGGCGGCGGTGCAGATGCGCAAAGGGCCCAATGTGGTCGGCGCGTTTGGCTTGCTTCAGACGTTCGCGGACGCCTTCAAGTTCTTCTTCAAGGAAATCGTGGTGCCGGCGGGGGCGGACCGGTTCCTGTTCTTGCTGGCCCCGTTGATGACCGTCACCCTCGCGTTTGTCGGCTGGGCGGTGATTCCCGTCGCGCCGGGCTGGGTGATCGCCGATCTCAATGTCGGGATCTTGTACGTCTTCGCGATTTCATCGCTGGGGGTGTACGGCATCATCATTGGCGGCTGGGCCAGCAATTCGAAGTATCCGTTTCTCGGCGCGCTGCGCTCCGCCGCGCAGATGGTGAGTTATGAAGTCTCCATCGGCTTTGTGATCATCACCGTCTTGGTGCTGGTGGGCTCGATGAACCTCTCCGCCATTGTCAACGCGCAGGCGGGAGGGATCGCGAACTGGCATGCGTTTGCGTTCCCGACCGTGTTCGTGCTGTTCCCGATGTTCGTGATCTTTTTCATTTCGGCGCTGGCGGAAACGAACCGTCCGCCCTTTGATTTGCCCGAGGCGGAGTCCGAGCTCGTTGCCGGCTATCAGGTGGAGTATTCCTCCACGCCGTTCCTGCTCTTCTTCTTCGGCGAGTATCTCAACATCATGCTGATGTGCGCGATGATGACGATCCTCTTCCTCGGCGGCTGGCACGGCCCGATCACCGTGAGCTGGCTGGCCTGGTTCCCGCCGGTGCTGACCTTCATCATGAAGGCGCTGTTTTTGTTCTTTATGTTCGCGATGGTGAAGGCGATCGTGCCTCGCTATCGTTATGATCAGCTGATGCGCTTGGGGTGGAAGGTGTTCTTGCCGACCTCCCTGATCGCGGTGGCGGTGGTCGCGGGGTATGTCGCGTATGGAAACGCGGGCGCTTGAGACCGATTTCTCGTGGATAGGTGAAAGAGATGCGCATCATTCAAGCTCTTCGCGGCGCGATGCTGATGGACTTCGCCGGCGCGTTCGTCCTGGCGA
>CAZGLY010000095.1:0-3649 GCA_964526675.1 uncultured Caulobacterales bacterium | reverse complement strand
TGGTTTTCAATGGCAGGGGCGGAGGGACTCGAACCCCCGGCCCTCGGTTTTGGAGGTAGGTGGTTTTACAGTTTCACACGATTTCAACATCGTTCGCCTGGTAGATATTATCAGGCGATTTTATGTGGTTATAGCGCCTTCACGTTTCGTTCGATTTCGGGTAGTTTCACGCTTGCGCCACCTAATCGCCACCTAGCGAGGAGTTGATGCCGCGAGTCTCGCTCACCAACGCGTTCCTTCAGTCGGTCGCCTGCCCCGGCGGTCGGGCGCAGGAGGACTTTCGCGACGCCCACCGTGACGGGCCGGGGCTGAGCCTTCGCGTCGGCGCCGGCGGCTCAAAGGTGTGGGCGTTCCTTTACCGGCTGCACGGGCGCGAGCGGCGCTATCGCATCGGATCGTTCCCGGCGATCGGTCTCGCCGATGCACGCCAGGCCGCGCGCCGATTGCGGGCGATGGTCGACAACGGTCTCGACCCGCAGGTTGAGAAGGCGACATCGCAGGCGGCGGCGAGAGCGGCGCACGCAACGACGGTCAAGGCGGTCTTCGCCAGCTATCTGGAGACCTTGCGCCGGCGCGAGCGTCGCCAGCGCACGCTCGACGATCTCGCCGGCCTCTTCGAGCGCCACGTCAAGCCGGTCATCGGCGAGAGATCCTTGCCCGAGCTCACGCACGCGGATGTCGGCGACGTGCTCGATCGCCTCGAACGGCGCGGAGCGGCGGTCACGCGAAACCGCACGCTGACGCTTGTGCGCGCCCTGGCGCGGTTCAGCGAGGTCTCGCCCGATCCGACCGTCGGCTTTGAACGGCTCCCGGAGCGCGCCAAGGACTTCGCGTTCTCAGTCGAGCAGCTCGCGCGGATCTGGCGCGCCTTAGACGAGCCGGACGCCGCCGTATCGCCCATTACCGCAAACGCCATCAGGCTGATGATGGTGACATTGAAGCGCGGCGCCGAAGTCGCCGGCGCGCAGATCAGCGAAATCGACCGTGACAACGCCCTCTGGACGATCCCTCGCGATCGCACCAAGGGCGGGCGGCCTGACGCCGTCCCTTTGGCGCCCGCCGCCCTCGATATCGTCAAGTCTACGCTGGCCTCGCCCTTTCGGCCATCCCGCGAGAAAGAGCCGGCCGTGCTGTTTCCCTCCCCTCGCGATCCAACGCAGTCGATCGCGCGCAACGCGATGAGCCGCGCCATGGCGCGCACGCTACGCACCGCCGGGATCGATCACCCGCAAGCGAGCCTCCACAGCATTCGGGACTCCGGCGCCACCTGGGCGTCCGTTCAGGGGTACGCGCCGCACATCGTCTCCGGGCTGCTCGGCCATTCGCCCCGCTCAGCCGCAGCCTCGCCCATCACGGCCAAGTACCAGCACTACGACTTCATCACCGAGCGCCGCGAGACGCTGCGTGTGTGGGGGGATGTGCTCATGGAGGCCGTGGGCGGAAACACTCTCCAGCCCCAACAATGGATGACAGACGCCAGAGCCAGCGAGGATCTCCCTCAGTGACTGAATTCGACGATCCCGGGCGTCCAAGCGACGACGAAATTGATGCTGCACGAAATGAGCTCTTCCAAGTCGCGATCGACTGGGACCTGCCGGCCGTTCTGCTTTGGATCAAATTTCGAAGTGAAGATGCGGCGGCGACAGTTTGGGCTGACAAGCTGACACGCGACTACGTCAACAATCTCTTGGTGGAATGCATCACGGCAACATCCACAGATGACAATTCCTCGGATGATCCAGAGCATATCGAGGATATTGAACCGCCAGCGGACCCCCGCGAGTCCCTTAGGCTCGCTCTACGACAAAATGAGCTAAGAGCGCGAGGGCGTCCGGGTGGCGTTCCTCCCAGTCGCGAGATACCCGCTGAACAATGGGAAGAGCTTCGGTTCTTCGCCTCTTGGCTGAGCCATGAAAGCATGCCTTACGCGCAAGCGGTCATGGACGGTGAAGATTATTGTTCAGGAGCGCAAGAAGAACATCTCTTTGGTGATGGCATCGGGCCGAAATGGAAGCATCTCAGATTTGAGAGAGACCAAGTGCTTAGGGTTTGGCCGCCTTCGGACGCTACACCGCTCGCGGTGGCGAAACGGTACATTCTCAAGCGCGAAAAAGACGGCGATCGCGTGACGAAAAGCGATGTTCGCGAACACACGGTCGATCAAACCAAGACGACCGCGCACCAATTCGACAGGTCCATCTGGCGAGCCCTCGTCTCTTGGAGGCCCGGCTTGCAGCGCCCCGGCAGGCGGCGTGATCGAAATCGCAATTAATCAGGACGCCTTTTGAAATCACCTCCTGTTTTTGCGGCATCAAAACTTGGCTCCGTTGCACCCGGGCGCACCCATGCCCTCTACGTGCAAAGGCGTCTTACCGATGTTTTACTCCCAATCCGACCTTCGCAAACGGTGGGGACTCAGCCGTACGACGGTGTGGCGTCTGCGCCGCTCACGCACTGACTTCCCCAAGCCCATCCGCATCAGCCCAGGCCGCGTCGTCTACGCGCTCGATGAAGTGGAGGCGTTCGAGCAGGCGCTCCGCGCGGAGCGGGAGCGATGACGGCGCGGCTGCACGAACTGGTCGCCCGGCGCGGCGCCGGCCGCGTCACGGGCGATCGCGCCCAGCTCCCGGGCCCCGGTCACTCGAACCGCGACCGCAGCCTGTCGCTTCGCGACACGGGTGAGACGCTCTTGTGGCATTCATTCGCCGGCGACGCGCAGACCGATGTGGTCGCGTATCTTGACGGGTTGGGCGCTGAGATCCGCTGGATGCCCGAGCGGGAGTTCACGCCGCGTCGCCGCCCGCGGCCCGGCGGAGCGAGGCGCGGACGCGCGCAACGCTCCGTCAGCGCGGAGACCGCCCGAAAGTCCGAGCGAGCGCGGACGATCTGGAGCCAAGCCCACGCGGTCAGCTTGGGCGATCCGGTGTGGACCTATCTCACGGTCGCCCGGCGTTTGCCCGCCGACATTGTCGACGACGCAGCGCGAGCCGGCGCGCTTCGCCTTCACGCCGGCGCCCCCCGCCGCCCGATGATGGTGGCGCTGGTGCAAGACCGCGACGGCCGCGCGCAAGCGATCCACCGCACCTACCTGCGGCCTGACGGGCGCGGAAAGGCGGACATGCGCTCGCCCCGCCTCATGCTCGGACGGGTGGGCGGCGGCGCGGTTCGGTTGGGCCCGCCACACAATGGGGTGGTCGCGCTCGCTGAGGGCATCGAGACCGCATTGGCGTTTCGCGCTCTGCACGGCCTCACTTGTTGGGCCGCCTTAAGCGCCGCCGGCGTCCAGAGCTTTCAGCCGCCGGCGAGCATCGACGCTCTCATCCTCGCCATCGACAGCGACGACAACGGCGCGAGTGCTGCGGCGGCGGAGCGGCTCGCCGCGCGTCTGCACGGGCGCATGCGGTGCATCGTGGCGCCGCCGTCAGTCGGACGCGACTGGGCCGACGAGTGGGAGGCCCGACATGCTCGATGAGAAAGTCGTCACAGGTCCGGAGACCAATCCGCCCTGGCGCGAGATCGCCGCGCCGCAAAGGCCGCGCGCCGTATTTCAGAACGCGGCCGACATCGAGGCGCGGCCGATCCGGTGGCTGTGGCCGGATCGGATCGCGCTGGGGAAGGTGTCGCTGATCGCTGGCGATCCAGGTCTCGG
>CAZGLY010000094.1:0-3750 GCA_964526675.1 uncultured Caulobacterales bacterium | reverse complement strand
TCGGCCGGCTGGCTCAGGCCGAGGAGATCGCCCGTGCGGCGCTTTACCTCGCCAGTGACGCGTCCAGCTTCATGACCGGCGCGGCGATGGTGGTGGACGGCGGCGTCTCGGTGCAGCGGGGCGTGTAAGACGCAAAGGGCCCGGCGGTCACCCGCCGGGCCCCAGTGCGTTTCCGACGCATGCGCGGTCAGTGGCGCGGCGCGTGGGGCGCGTCCTCGCCCTCATCCGGCGACGGCATCACGTCCGCCTCGTCGTCGTCGGTCCAGGTGATCGGCGCCAGCGTCCCCGCCAACGCGTAGGCGAGCACTTCATCCACCGTTTGCACGGGGATGATCTCCAAATCGTCCTGCACATTCTCCGGGATCTCCGCCAAGTCCTTCTCGTTGTCCTTGGGGATCAACACCGTTTTCACGCCACCGCGCAGCGCGGCCAGCAGCTTTTCCTTCAAGCCGCCAATCGGCAACACGCGTCCACGAAGCGTGATCTCACCCGTCATCGCCACATCACGGCGCACCGGCACCCCGGTGAGCACCGAGACCATGGCCGTGATCATCGCCACGCCGGCGGAGGGTCCGTCTTTGGGCGTTGCGCCTTCGGGAACGTGGACGTGGATGTCTTGCTGACGGAAAACCGGCGGGCGGATGCCGAAGGTGGTCGCGCGGCTTTGCACAAACGAGTTCGCCGCGGAAATCGACTCCTTCATCACATCCTTCAGGTTGCCCGTGATGGTCATCTTGCCTTTGCCAGGCATGGCCACCGCCTCCACCGTCAGGATGTCGCCGCCGACTTCCGTCCACGCGAGGCCGTTGACGACGCCGATTTGATCCTGGACCTCCGTCATGCCAAAGCGAAAGCGGCGCACGCCCAGCATGTCCGGCAAATGCTCCGCCGTGACCGCCACCGCGTCCGTTTTGCCCGAGGCGATGTCGCGGACCGTTTTGCGCGCGAGCTTCGCGATCTCCCGCTCCAAACTGCGCACGCCGGCTTCGCGCGTGTAATAGCGGATGACGTCGCGCAGCGCCTCGTCGGCCACCGACCACTCATCGGCCGCGAGGTTGTGCGCCTCGGCCTGTTTGGGGATCAGGTGGCGTTTGGCGATCTCGACCTTCTCGTCCTCGGTGTAGCCAGGGATGCGGATGATCTCCATCCGGTCCAGCAAAGGCTGCGGCATGTTGAGGCTGTTGGCGGTCGTGATGAACATCACGTCCGACAGATCGTAGTCGACCTCAAGGTAGTGGTCGTTGAAGGTGCCGTTTTGCTCCGGATCGAGCACTTCCAGAAGCGCCGCTGACGGGTCGCCGCGGAAATCCGCACCCATTTTGTCGATTTCGTCCAACAAGAACAATGGGTTGGCGTACTTCGCCTTCTTCATGCTCTGGATGATGCGCCCCGGCATGGAGCCGATGTAGGTGCGCCGGTGGCCACGGATTTCCGCCTCGTCGCGCACGCCGCCTAAGGAGACGCGCACAAACTCGCGTCCGGTCGAGCGGGCGATGGATTTGCCCAGGGAGGTTTTGCCGACCCCGGGAGGGCCAACGAGACACAAGATCGGTCCGCGCACTTTTTCGGTGCGCGTTTGAAGCGCGAGATACTCCAGGATGCGTTCTTTGACCTTCTCCAGGCCATAGTGATCCGCGTCCAGGACATCTTCTGCCGCTTGCAAATCGCGATTGACCGGCTTGCGCTTGCCCCACGGCAACGAAATCATCCAATCGAGATAATTCCGCACAACGGTGGATTCCGCCGACATGGGGCTCATTTGACGGAGCTTTTTCAGTTCCGCATCGGCCTTGGCGCGTGCTTCTTTCGACAGCCGCGTGTTGGCGATTTTCTCTTCCAGCTCTGACAGCTCGTCACGACCCTCTTCGGCCTCGCCAAGCTCGCGCTGGATCGCCTTCATCTGCTCGTTCAGGTAATATTCGCGCTGCGTCTTTTCCATTTGCCGCTTGACGCGCGACCGGATCTTTTTCTCGACCTGAAGCACGGAGATCTCGCTCTCCATCAACCCGTAGACTTTCTCCAGGCGTTCGGCGATCTGCAGCGTCTCCAGCAATTGCTGCTTGTCGCCGATCTTCACCGCCAAATGCGCCGCAATGGAGTCCGCGAGTTTCCCCGGCTCCTCCAGTTGGGACATGTTCGCCACAACTTCCGAGGAGACTTTGCGGTTGAGCTTCACGTAGTTCTCGAACTGCTCGACCGCCGCGCGCATCAGGGCGCGCTGATCCGGCGTGATGTCGCCGTCATCCTCGACCAGGGCGACGCGCGCTTCGTGGAAGGTGTCGTTCGCCGCCAGATCCTCGATCCGGGCGCGCACGCCGCCTTCGACGAGCACTTTCACGGTGCCGTCCGGGAGTTTCAACAACTGGAGAACCGTGGCGACAACGCCCACGGTGTAGAGGTCATCCGCGCCGGGATCATCGTCCGCGGCGTCGCGCTGGGTGACCAGCAAGATCCGGCGATCGTGGCGCATCACTTCTTCCAGCGCGCGCACCGATTTCTCCCGCCCGACAAACAGCGGCACGATCATGTGCGGAAAAACCACAATGTCGCGCAGGGGCAAAACAGGCAGGGTCATGGTCTCAGGCATTTCACGCCTCCTTTGCCGGGCAGCGCCTTGCGCCGGGCGACAGTGCCTTGATCCGTTGAGTCTTCCGTGAAGGGACGCCGGATCTGCGCGCGCTCTGAGGACGGTGGAGCCACCGCCGCCCGGGTGTCTCAGACGATGTGGCGCGCGCAGGCGGTTCGTTCAAGCGCATGGGGCCGCCTTGGGCGTCGCCGCGGGGCCACGCCACCCGCGGCGGCTCTGGCGGCACGCGCGGCGCCCCGTCACCATACCGCGTGATCAGGGACGCCACCGGCTCTACGAGGCGACACCCCCGCCCGTGCGCCGTTCGGAGTAGATCATCAACGGCGCGGCCCGCCCTTCGACCACGTCGGCGTTGATCACCGTCTCCTCGACGCCTTCGAGGCTGGGCAGATCGAACATGGTCTCCAGCAACACGCCCTCAAGGATCGAGCGCAAACCACGCGCACCGGTCTTGCGAGCGATCGCCCGGCGCGCCGTTGCGTGGAGCGCGTCATCCGTGAAGGTCAGGCTGACATTCTCCATTTCGAACAGGCGCTGATACTGCTTGACCAGCGCGTTCTTGGGCTCCGTCAGGATCTTCACGAGCGCTTCTTCGTCCAAGTCCTCCAGCGTGGCGATCACCGGCAAGCGACCGACAAACTCCGGAATCAGACCGAATTTCAGGAGATCTTCGGGCTCCACATCGCGGAGGATCTCACCCGTGCGGCGGGAATCGTCCTCGCGCACGTCCGCGCCGAAGCCAATGGAGGAGCCTTTGCCGCGTTGGGCGATGACCTTCTCGAGGCCCGCGAAGGCCCCGCCAACGATGAACAGGATGTTGGTGGTGTCGACCTGCAGGAATTCCTGCTGGGGATGCTTGCGCCCGCCCTGCGGCGGCACGGAGGCCACCGTGCCTTCCATGATTTTGAGCAACGCCTGCTGGACGCCCTCGCCCGACACGTCACGCGTGATCGAGGGGTTGTCCGATTTGCGGGAGATCTTATCGACCTCGTCGATGTAGACGATGCCGCGCTGGGCTCGATCCACATTGTAATCGGCCGACTGCAGCAGTTTGAGGATGATGTTCTCGACATCCTCACCGACATACCCGGCTTCCGTCAGCGTCGTCGCGTCGGCCATCGTGAACGGCACGTCGAGGATCCGCGCCAGCGTCTGCGCCAGCA
>CAZGLY010000093.1:0-4197 GCA_964526675.1 uncultured Caulobacterales bacterium | reverse complement strand
GATCGGTCTGCAGGTTCGTAGAACATCTTGTCTTTTGAGACGCCATAGGTCGCGTCAAGACCAGGGACGCCCGTCTGCGCACGGATCGCCGTGTAGCCGATGTCCATATAGCGACGGACTTCATCCAGCGTGTGCTCGATGTCGCGCCCGTTGGCGTGCCCGTACACCAGGACGCCGTCCCGGCTCCGCCCGCCAAGGAGCTGATAGAGCGGCATGCCCGCCATCTTCGCCTTGATGTCCCATAAGGCCGTGTCGACTGCGGCGATCGCCGACATCGTGACCGGGCCACGCCGCCAATACGCCCCGCGATAGAGAAACTGCCAGACATCCTCGATCGCGCCGGCGTCGCGGCCGATGAGGTTCGGACAAACGTGATCCTCCAAATAGCTGACGACGGACAGTTCGCGGCCGTTGAGCGTGGCGTCCCCGACGCCGATGACGCCGGCCTGCGTTTCGATGATGAGCGTGACGAAGTTCCGTCCCGGCGAGCACACATTGACCCGCGCGCCGGTGATGCGGCGCTCGCGCGCCGACCCGTGCGGCGACGGCTGCTCCGCGACGGCAGTCGATGGAATGGCCCCGTCGTCCATGCCCATGCTTCCTTCCATTTAGCGCCACCGCCGCGTCGTGCGCCAAGCAACGCCCCCTTGACAAGGGGCGTCGGGCACATCTAACTGACCAATGTTATCTGACCAATTTTTGCGGCGGATAGCAAGGCCTCGTGCAAAACAAAGAACCAGAATACGGGTTGCAAAGGCGGTTGACAGACGCGGGAGTGCACGGTGCGCAGGCTCTACCAACAAATCGCAGACAAGTTGCGAGCAGACATCACCAATGATCGTTATGAGGTGAATTCGCGCCTGCCTGCAGAACGCCTGCTCGCGGACGAGTTCAACGTCTCCCGCCCGACCATCCGTGAGGCGATCATCGCTCTCGAAATCGGCGGCCTTGTCGAGGTCCGCGTCGGTTCAGGCGTGTACGTGGTCAGCAAGACCGGCGACCGCGCGGCGCCGTCGGAGCTCAATATCGGGCCGTTCGAACAGTTAGAGGCTCGGCGCATTATTGAGAGCGACATCGCGTCCATGGCGGCGGCGCGCATCAACGAAATCCAGCTGGCGCGCCTCGATCAGCTTTTGGTTGAAATGGCGCGGGAAAACGAAATCGGGGCGATCGGCGAGGAAGCCGATCGTGAATTTCACCACACCATCGCGGAGGCGACGCGCAACTCCGCCCTGGTGTCGACGGTCGAGCATTTGTGGATGTTTCGCGAGACGAGCCCAATGATGGTCGTCATGCTGAACAAGGCGCGCGCCTACGGCGTGCAGCCTATGATCGAAGATCACCGGCGCATTCTCGAAGCTTTGAAGGAGCGCGATCCCGACGGCGCCCACGCCGCCATGCACGCCCATCTTAGCCGCGTGATCGACGCGCTTCTGGAAAGCACCGAAGCGGAGGCGGTCGAACGGGCGCGCCAGGAAGCGCGCGCGCTTCGCGAACAGTACCAGACGGGTTCGTGATGGCGGCTGCGTTAAGGCTGCATGAGGATCGTTTGCTTCCCGCCGATCCAACGACGGGCGCGATCGCGCGCCGGCTGTACGCCACCGTCAAAGACGTCCCGATCATCAGCCCGCACGGCCACACGGACCCGGCGTGGTTTGCCGAAAACGCGCCGTTTCCCGACCCGGCGCAGTTGCTGATCACTCCGGATCACTATGTCTTTCGCATGCTCTACAGCCAGGGCGTCGCGATGGAGGACCTCGGCGTCCCGACCGTCGACGGCACGTCCGTGGAAACCGACGGGCGCAAGATCTGGCGGCTGTTCGCCGAGCATTACTATCTCTTCCGGGGAACGCCGTCGCGGATCTGGCTGGATTGGGTTTTCGCCGACGTGTTCGGCCTCGACGTCGTCTTGACCCGCGAGACGGCGGATCACTACTACGACGTGATTTCCGATAAGCTGACGAGCGCGGCGTTTCGCCCTCGCGCTTTGTTCGACCGCTACCGGATCGAGGCGCTGGCGACGACCGAGGGCGCCCTCGACGATCTTCGCCACCACCGGACCATCGCAGACGCGGACTGGAACGGTCGGGTGATCACGACCTACCGTCCGGACGCGATCGTCGATCCCGACTATGAAGGGTTCCATGACAACCTGAGCACGCTCGCCGCATTGACAGGCGAAGACACCGGGACCTGGGAAGGCTACCTCGCCGCCCACCGCCAGCGTCGCGCATACTTCAGGGATGTCGGCGGGGCCACCGCGACGGATCATGGCCATCCGACCGCGTTTACCGCGAACCTCTCCGACGCCGACGCGCGGCGCTTGTTCGCGCGGGTGATCGCGCGCGACATGCAGCCGGGTGACGCGGAGCTGCTCCGCGGTCAGATGCTCACCGAAATGGCCCGCATGAGCCTCTGCGACGGTCTGGTCATGCAAATCCACCCTGGCGCCCATCGCAATCACAACGGTCCGATTTTCCAGCGCTTCGGCCGCGACAAGGGCGCGGACACGCCGAGCGAGACGGAGTATGTCGCCGCGCTGAAGCCGCTGCTTGACGCCGTCGGCAACGAGCCAAACCTCACGATCATTCTCTTCACGCTCGACGAAGACAGTTATGCGCGCGAGCTTGCGCCACTCGCCGGGCACTATCCGGCGCTCCTGCTCGGGCCGCCTTGGTGGTTCCACGACAGCCCCGAAGGCATGCGCCGTTTCCGGGAGCGGACGACGGAAACGGCCGGCTTCTACAACACCGCCGGGTTTAATGACGACACGCGGGCTTTCCTTTCGATCCCCGCCCGCCACGACGTCGCGCGACGGATGGACTGCGCCTGGCTCGCCCGGCTCGTCGCCGAACACCGCCTTGAGGAGGACGAGGCGGTCGAGCTCGCCCATGACCTCGCCTACGCGCTCGCGAAGCGCGCTTACCGGCTGTGAGAAAAGGCCGCCCCGCGCCGACGCGACGCGGCGCGCTCGCCGGCGTCGCCGCGGCGACCGCGCTGAGCGGATGCGACGTCGCGGACCGACCCTTGTGGTCCGCGGACACCCACGCCGCGGATTATCCGACGGTCAAAGCGGTCGAGTTTATCGCGCAGCGTGTTCGCGCGCGCACCGCCGGCCGTCGCGACATCCGGATCTACGCCGGCGGGCAACTCGGCTCGGAGCGCGACACGCTCGAGATCACGATGTTTGGTGGTCTCGACATGAACCGGGTGAACCTTGCGCCCCTGAACCCCATTGCGCCGACGACGCTGGTTCCGGCGCTGCCGTTCATCTTCCGATCGACCTCCCACATGCGCGCGGCGATGGACGGGGCTCCGGGCCGCGCAATCCTGAAATCGCTGGAGCCGCACGGTCTGAAGGGGCTCTGCTTTTATGATTCCGGCGCGCGCAGCTTCTACACCACAAGTCGCCCGATCGAGACGCCGGAGGATATGGCGGGACTGAAGATCAGGGTGCAGAACTCCGAGCTTTATGTCGCGATGGTCGAGGCGCTCGGTGCGAACGCGACGCCCATGAGCTTCGGCGAAGTGTATCAAGCGCTCGTTCAGGGCGTGATCGACGGCGCGGAGAACAACTGGCCATCCTACGTCGCCACGCGTCATTTCGAGGCGGCGTCCTTCTACACGACGACCGGGCACGTCATGGCTCCGGAGGTCCTGGTCATGTCGATGCGGCGCTGGCGCAAACTCTCCGACGACGAGCAGGCCATCTTTCTCGACGAAGCCGCCGCGTCGGTGCGGCTGATGCGTGATCATTGGGACACGCGCGTCGAGGCCGCCCGCGCGCACGTCAAGGACAGCGGCGTGACCGTCTCGGAACTCGCAGACGCAACGGCGTTCGCCACGCGTATGGCCCCGGTTTATGACCGCTTCGTCAGTGCGGAGCTGCGGCCCCTCGTCGACGCGATCCAAGCGATGGGCGACGCGCATGTCTAAGGCCGCGCTCAGCCCGCAGACGCCTGAGGCCACCAGTCCAACGCGGCGTTCCGGCCTGGCCCGCGCCTCCCAGTTCGCGTCGCGCGCGTGCCTGGGACTTGCGGGCGGCGGCCTCGTGCTCATCACCCTCATTATTCTGTGGCAGGTGTTCGCGCGCTATGTCTTGAACGCCAGTCCGTCCTGGTCGGAACAGCTCGCGCTTTACGTTCTGGTGTGGACGGTTCTCCTCGCCGCGGCGGCCGGCGTGCGCGAAGGCTTTCA
>CAZGLY010000092.1:0-4569 GCA_964526675.1 uncultured Caulobacterales bacterium | reverse complement strand
GGTGTCGTTGATGCGCTGCTGCCACGCTTTCGCGTGGACGTCTTGCGCCGGCCCACGTTCGGAGCAGTCACAGGCTGGTTGTTCGTGCTGCTGCTTTTGTCGGTCGGCTATCTCACCTATAAATACGCGCCGAGCGCGCATGTCCGCGCTGACCAGGCGCCACCCGACTATGTCGACGGGCGCATCCCCGAGAGCTGGGGGTGGCTTACCTTGGGTTCGGTGAGTGTGCTGGCGCTCGGCGTCGGGCTGGAGCCGATCCTAGGGCGCAGCGCGTTTGGACGTTGGCTCGGTCGCATGACCAACCGCCGATGGCTTCCAAGGCCGCTGGCTGTTCTCTATCGCTGGACCATCGGCGCGCTCATCGCATGTATCATCCATATGCCGTCCTTTGTCCTCAATGTGCTGGACTGGGTGTTGGTGCGCCTCTTTTCGCCGCTTGCAGGAACGACGCTGGGCGGGTTTGTGAAGGCCGGCTGGCCGCGCTTTTGGTCGCCCATTTTTCGCTATGGCGCCATGGCGCTTTGGGGCGCCGCGATTTGGCTTGTCACCCAACACGGCGGAGCAGTCCTGGGCGAAAAAGCTGGCGCTGTCGCCGGCCTGACGGCGGTGATCCTCGGCATCGTGTTGGTGTTCGCCATCGTGCGGCGCTGGACCTGGGTTGAGCGCGATCGTGAGGATTTCATCATCGAGCAGGGGTGGACTGAGCAGCGCATGCGCCAGGCGCGCATCGGTTTTGCTGAAGACCTCCGGGATGAAGCGATGGTCGCGATCATCACCTTGTTCGCCCTGTTTCCTCTGCTGCTGCAGCATGTCGATCTGGTGTTCGACGCCTTTGACCCATTGAACGAAAACGGCGATCGGATCCCAGACGTCGAGCCCACTTTCATTGAATGGACTGGTTTCTTCGGCGTAGAGCTAACGAAGTCCGCGCCCTTTGTGGACTGGTCGGAGGTGTTCCACGCTGAGAGCGGATCGCGAATAAAGGCTTCTAGCGGCCTCGGATCTATGAGTGCGTTTTTGGTCCGAATGTTTCTGGATTTGCTCTTGCTGGCCGCGGTCATCCAAGCCCTATCCCTGGCAGGGCGTCTGCGGACGCAAAAGCGCGCGTTCCTGACCGGCAATCTGCCAATCCTCGATCCATTTGAGGAGCGCCGCTATTTCGGCGATGTTGGGCGCGAATTGGCGGATATGGATCTGACGCTGTGGCGCGCGGCCAGCGACACGCCGACGGCCGGCCTCTTCAAAAAGTATCGCGGGGTTCAGCTTGGGACGATCGCCGGCGGGCCGGTATCCGGCGTTCGCCATGTCGTGTTCCCGGCTATGTGGGACGCGGACGCCCGTCGAGGCGCGCTTGCGGTTATGGCCAAGGTGCACCCCGACAATCCCGAGACGCCAGGGCGGATCCTTGAGGCGATTGAGTTCAACGACGCCGCCGACAGCGATCGGCGGCGGCGCACGGCCGCGCTGCTCGGCGATCTGTCTGGCACGGTCAATGGAGGCGCGCTCGCCGAACTCCTGCTTGCCGACACCGCGCCTTTGGATCTGAAGCTACAGGCTGCGCGGGATGCCGGCTTCACCCGCGCTGTGAGCGCGGCGGACGCCCTTCATAAATTCGCAGTGGATGAAAGCGCTGCGCCGGAGCTGCGCGCGCACGCCTATCTGGCATTGGTAAAGCAAGGCGATGGCCGCGTGGGTCCGTTGACGGAAACGATGATGAGACTGGCCCAAGCTGAGTCAAGCTTACCTGACACGGACGCCGGCCGCGATCACATTAACAGCGTGCGGCTTCCTGCGGCATACGCGTTCGGCCGCCTCGGCGATCAGGGCGCTCTACGTACAATTGAGGACGACGCCGGCCTCGCCCGTCGCGCCTATCGCTCCGGTATAGAAGAGCTGGACGTGACGGTGGAAATACCAGCCGGTGCATTCGTGATGGGCTCGCCCGATAATGATCGCATCGCCTTTCATAGTGAGGGCCCGCAGCATGAAGTGGTGATCGGCCAGGCGTTTGGGATGGGCGCTTATGCGGTGACGTTCGAGGAGTATGACACATTTTGCACGGCGACGGGCGTTGACAAGCCCAGCGATGAGGGTTGGGGCCGGGACCGACGGCCTGTGATCCATGTGTCGTGGAATGATGCGGTCGCCTATGTCCGTTGGCTCAACGGCTTCACGGGTGAACGCTATCGTCTGCCGTCAGAGGCGGAGTGGGAGTATGCGTGCCGCGGTAAGACCGAGATTGACGCGCTTGTGACGCGCTATTGGTTTGGGGATGATGAGGCTGCGCTTGGCGAGCACGCGTGGTTCAGCGGCAATTCAGGGCGCCAGACGCACCCGGTAGGTGAGAAGCCGGCAAACCCGTTTGGGCTGTACGATATGCACGGGAATGTGCGGGAGTGGTGCGCGGATCGTTGGCATGACAGCTATGAGGGTGCTGATCGCCCAGATGACGGGCGCGCCTGGACGAGCGGAAACAGCGCCAACCGCGTTGTCCGCGGAGCCTCTGGGAGCAGCAATTCCAGTTACCGGCACTCGGCCTTCCGGGACAGCGGGGGCCCAGGGTTCCGGAGCGACAGTTTCGGGTTCCGTCTCGCGAGGACCATTTTCCGCTAGCAAAATGACATTTAGTATTTTCTCTTTTACCCTGTGCGGTGTGTTTTTATTTGATTTTACTGGCCCACGCATACGGCTCTCTTTTTTATTGCACACGAAGCGGGCCGGGTTTTTGAATCACCTCTCTGAGTCAACGCTACGAACACGCGGGGCGCGAACGTGACGGCGTCGGCCGTCGGATCGACGGCCGGCTCAAGGCGGAAGCGTCGCGAGACATGTCGGGAGTCGCGGTCGGTCGGCGGCGGCGCCGAAGCCAGAGGTGATCACATCCCGCTGAGACAATCGCCGCCGTGACAGGTGGTCGGGACCGCGGGCGGGTGGCTTCCCTCGAGACATAACGCCCGTCGTGCGCGTGCGGCGGGCGTCATTGGCAGCGACCGGCGGGCCGCGTCATCGCAGCGTTGACGATCCTGCGGATCTACGGCGCTCTATCGGCGGCATGACGCCCGCGCGAACGCCGAGGCGTCGAATGGGCACAGACAATGGAGGTCTTGCGTGCCGGTACGGGTGATGGCGGCCGCTCTGGCCGGTCTCCTCATCGCCACGGCGTTGTGGCGTCTCGAAGCGCAACGGGCGGGGCTGGAGCGCACGCATTTTCGCGTGGACGCAACGCCGGTGACGCTCACCGCTCAGCCCGACGCCGACGGTCCGCTGGTCGTGGTCTCGCATGGCTTCGCCGGCTCGCGCCCCCTGATGGAGGCGTACACGCTGACCCTCGCCCGCGCTGGCTACCGCGTCGCCGCCTTCGACTACGAAGGTCACGGCCGCAACACCGCGCCCATGGCGGGGGATTTGGAGGCGGTGGATGGGGCCACCGCCCGGCTCATGGCGGAAACCCGCCGCGTGATCGCCGCCGCGCGCGCACGCACGGGCGCTGACGGGCCGATCGCGTTGCTGGGCCATTCGATGGCCACGGACGTGATCATCCGCGACGCCCTCGCCCATGACGATGTCGCGGCCGTGGTGGCGGTGTCGATGTATTCCGAGGCGGTCAGCCCGTCGGGGCCCGAGCGCCTGTTGGCAGTGAACGGAGCGCTCGAGGGGCGGCTGCGCGAGGAGGGGCTCCGAGTTTTGCGCGCGCTCGACCCGGGGGCTGAGGAGAACCAGACCGTAGAGGCCGACAGCGTGCTGCGGCGGGTCGCGGTCGCGCCGGGGGTGGAGCATGTCGGCGTGCTCTACAGCCCAACGGCTCTGCGGGAGGCGCGGGCCTGGCTCGACGCGGCTTTCGGCCGCGACGGGGACGCCTCACGGCCCGTGACGTCGCCTGGACCCTGGCTGCTCGGGCTCTTGGCGGGGATTGTCGCTCTGGGCTGGCCGCTGGCGCGCGCGTTGCCGCCTCGGGCGAGCGCGCCGGAGATCATGTCGCCGGCGCGTTTTGCGATCGCCACGCTGGCGCCGGCGGCGGTCACGCCGCTCGTGCTCGCGCCGCTTCAGCTCGGGCTCTTGCCGGTGCTTGTGGCGGATTATCTCGCGGCGCACCTGCTTGTGTTCGGCGTCCTTCAAAGCGCGCTGTTGTGGCGGTTCGGCGCGCGCCCGTCGCGCGCGGCTCTGGGCCGCGCGCTCGTCGCGGGCGTGTTGCTCGCAGGCTATGGGATCGGGGCGTTCGGCCTCGCGCTCGACCGCTATGGCGCGAGCTTCATGCCCCACGCAGGACGCCTCGCCGTCATCGCCGCCATCGCCGCGGGCGCGATCCCGTTCATGCTCGCTGACCAGCTTGTGGTGCGCGGCGAGGCGTGGCGGGCGCTGGCGGCGCGGATCGCCTTTTTCGCCTCGATCGCGCTGGCGGTGGCGCTGCGCCCGGCGGAGCTGTTCTTCTTGATCATCGCCGCACCGGTGATCGTGTTGTTCTTTGCCGTCTTTGGCCTGTTGGGCGCGTGGACCGGCCGGCGCGCGGGGCCCGAGGCGGCGGGGCTCGGCCTTGGCCTGCTGCTCGCCTGGTCGCTGGGCGTGACGTTC
>CAZGLY010000091.1:0-4912 GCA_964526675.1 uncultured Caulobacterales bacterium | reverse complement strand
CCCCTGATAGGAAGATCGATGCCCGGCGAGAGTTCGCGGGGGCGCTGATCCCCTTCCTTTGTTCGACCCCGCCGGAGGCCTTCCTTCGCCCCGACCGCAGACCGGGGCGGCCGTCGCGCGCAGGCGCCGTCAAGGCCGGCCGCGAACGCGGCCGCCGAAGGCCTGGCCTTGATGGCGCCGAGCACGGCGGCATCCTGGCCGGGTCGGGGAAAGTCAGGCGCTCGCAAGGGCGGACATCGCCCAGCACGTGAATGCGCGGGGAGCCAAGTCTTGATCGTCATGCAGTGGAAGTTGGCGCCGTTCTTGAGGGGGTTTTGCAGCTCACTAGAGAATCTGGCGTTCGACACATCGTAAATGCCGAAATGGCCCATTCTGATCTTCGCGCTCGGCCTCGTCTTCGCGGCGGCCGGCGTGTTCGCCGTGCGCTTTCTGCTCGAGCCGGACGGCGAGGCGTGGTTTTGGGCCTACGCCGGATGGCTTGGGATGGCCGGCTTCGCCATCGCGTCGGTCACCGCCGGCGTCCGGGCGGCGCGGCGGGCGAGGATCAGCGCAAAGCAGCTGATCGAGACGGCGAGCGATGAAGGCTTCCACGCCGTGCGTGCGGCATGCTTGGCGCGCACCACGGGGCCGTCCGATCAGCGCCGCGTGGAGAGCTACTTCGCGGCGCTAGCCCGTCTGCGCGCCCGCCGGCGCGAATCTGGCGGGCTTGAAGCGGACGACTATGAGACGGCCGCTGACGGCCTCGACATTAACGCCGGCACCGTTCAGCAGATCCGCAAGGGCCAATATCAGCCGCTGGAGCGACGTGTGCGTGCGGCGATAGCCAATCTTCCTGACGAGACATGGAATTCCCGCGGAATTCCAAGACAGGGCCGGCCAGGCTCCTAAGGCTCCTCAGCGGAACCAACCGCAACGGAGCCTATTCGCATGGCCCAAAACGAAACCCTGCTTACTTGCCGCCAGGTCCTGGAGCTGACCGGCTATAGGAGCCGGGTCACCCTCTGGCGCAAGGTGCGCGCCGGGGAGTTTCCCCCGCCCGTCGCTCTCAGCACCCACGCCATCCGCTGGCCCCACAGCGACGTGATGGCCTGGATCGCCGATTTGCCGCGCCAGGACTATCGCACGCCCGTGGAGGCGCGGCGATGACGGAGACCGTGGAGCGCCAGATCACCATTCGCCTCAGCGCGGAGGAGAAGGCGGTCGTCGACCGCGCCGTGCGCCGCGCCGGCGCGGTGCTGCAGACTTGGGCCAAGGACGCGCTCTTGGCGGTGGCGGAAGACGCGCTGATCGATCCGGCGGCGCGTTCGCGCATTCATCGGGCTGTGCTCATGAACACGCTCTTCGCGCGGGCAGTGCTGGAGCGGTTTGTCGAACAGCGTGGCGGGGTCGCCGCGGTGGACGAGATCACCCGCCAAGTCCGCGCGTCGACGGCAGAGCTGGTTCCGCCAAGCTCCAGCGGCGCGGCGCGACCAGTCGCCGAATGAAGACGCCCTCGTCGATCCCGGTGTTCCGCACGGCCATGGCCGCCTCCATGGTGCTCGCGATCGCCTTGGCCGCCTGGACGACACGCCCGATCACGGCGGAGCAATGGCGGCTGGCGGTGAGCCATGTGCTGGCCAGCAGCCAAGAGGCGTTCGGCGCGGACGACAGCACCCGAGCGGTGATGCAACCCCGCGCGGGCGAGGCGGCGTCGATCGCTACGGTGCTGCGCGATCCCGACGCTGCGGCCGCCATCGCGGCCATCACCGCGCATGTGAAGCTGGGCGCGCTGCTCTTCGGATTGACCATTACCACCGCCGCGCTCGTCATGGTGCTCTGGCGGATCATCGCCCACGCCGCAGCGATGACGTCCCGTTTGGACGCGGTTGAGAATGCGGCGTCGGCGCTCAGCGCCGACCTTGGCGATCGGTGCGACCGGCTGACCGAGCGGATCAACCGCCTGGTCGCCGCCACGACCCAGCTCCAAGAACGGATCGATGCGATCGAACCGCCCGCTGACGCTCAGCGGTCGTCCACGGACGATGGTGATACGCCGGCGGACGGATCCATGTGGACGCGCCGCGATCGGCCGATCGATTTCGGCTTTGAGCGCTGATGCTGTCGATCGCCAAGGTCTCGACGGGCTCGGCCGGCTACTACGCCAAGGACAATTACTACGCCCGCAGCGCCGATCAGCGCCTCATCCCGAATTCGGCTTGGTTCGGCGAAGGCGCGAAGGCGGCGGGCCTCCAGGGTCAAGTGGACGCCGAAACCTTCGCCAGCGTCATGAGCGGCCAAGTCCCGAGCGGCCCGCAGCTCGGCCGGATGGTGGACGGGGAGCGCGTCCACATCCCTGGCTATGACCTCACCTTCTCCGCGCCCAAGTCCGTCTCCGTCCTCATCGAGGTCCTCAAGGACGCGCCTGCGCGCGCCGCCCATGACGCGGCCGTGCGCGCGGCTTTGCGCACGGTGGAGCGCCAGATCCTGCAAACGCGCGTGTTCGACGCCGCTGCAGGCGCGCAGTGGATCGTGGGCGATCAGAAGATGGTCGCGGCGCTGTTTCGCCATGAGGTGAGCCGCGGCCTCGATCCGCAAACCCACACTCACGCTGTTGTCGCCAACATGGCGCAGGGCTCGGACGGGAAGTGGCGCTCGGTGCATTCGCCATCCCTGTTCCGGTCGAAAATGCTCGTGGGCGCGATCTATCGCGGCGAGCTCGCCGCCGGCCTGCAGGAGCTGGGCTACCGTATCGAGCGCACCCATGCTGATGGCCGGTTCGAAATCAGCGGCGTTCCGAAAGATCTCTTGCGCGTTTTCTCCACGCGCTCTACGGACATCGAAGCGGCGCTGAAGGCGCGCGGCGAAGCGAGCGCTGAGGCCGCGGCCCGCGCCGCGCTCATCACCCGCAACAGCAAAGCTGACATCGCTCGCGAGGACCTGCAGGGCCTCTGGCGCGAGCGCGCCCGGGAGGCCGGCCACGACACGAACGCCATTCGCGAGAGCGTGCAACCGGCTGCCGAGCAGCCGCGCCAGGATCGCCCCGCCGACATTCTCGAACGCGCGCTGGAGACGCTCATCGAGCGCCATTCCGCCTTCAGCCGCGAGGCGCTGTTGCGTGCCGCGATCGGCCTCGCGGTCGGTCATGCGCGACCGACCGAGATGTTCCGCGTCGTGGATGGCGCGCTCGCCAATGGACGGCTCATCGCCGGCGCCGGCGCGCATGCGGGTCTCTTAACCACCCCGGAGGCGGTGCGGGAGGAGCGCGCCACGCTGGACGCTCGGCGCGGCGGCGTCGCCGACGCCGATCCCATCGCGTCCCGGCGCGATGTCGATCGGCGGCTGGAACGGACACACCTCTCGGAGGAGCAGAAGTCCGCCGCCAAACATCTCCTCACCGGCGCGGACCGGACCGTGGCGGTGCAGGGCTCCACCGGAACGGGAAAGACGACCATGCTCGCCGCCTTCGCCAAGATCGCGCGGGCTCGCGGGTACGAGCCCCTCGGCCTCGCCCCGTCCGCGGCGGCCGCCTCCCGCCTCGCCGAGGCGGCGATGGAGACGACGACCCTCCAGCGGTTCCTCACGGTCCATGGCGAGGGAGCGGACCGCCCCGATCTCACGGACCGAGTCCTCGTACTCGACGAGGCGTCGATGGCCTCCACCCGCCAGATGCGGGCGCTGATCGAGACCGCCAACAAGGGGAATGCCGCCCGCCTCGCGCTCATCGGCGACGTCAAACAGCTGGACGCGGTGGAGGCGGGAACGCCTTTCGCCCAACTGCAAGCCGACGGCATGCCCACCGCCTGCCTCACCGACATCCGCCGGCAACGCGACGCTGATCTTCTGCAGGCGGTCCGGTCCCTGGCCGCGGGGCGGTTCGCGCAGGCCTTCGCTGGGATTTCGGGCCAGGTGGTCGAAGCGGAGCGAAGCGAGCTCGCCCTCGCCGCCGCGCGCGCCTGGCTCGAGCTGACCCCGGCCCAAAGGGAGCGCGCGGCCCTCATCGCGCCGACCCACGCCCTGCGCCGGGAGATCACCTCTCACCTGCGCGACGCCCTCAAGACCGAGGGCGCGATCGGCGGCGCGACGGCGACCGTCGACGCCCTGCGGCCGGTGTCGATGACCGCCGCGGAGAAGCGCCGGGCGGAGAGCTATCGTCCCGGCCAGACGGTCGCGTTCCACACCGCCGACCGCGCCGCCGGGATCGCACGCGGGAGCCACTGGCGGGTCGACGGCGTGTTCCCGGCGGAGGGGCACGTCCGCCTCACTGAGGGACGCAAGACCGTGGACTGGACTCCCCGTGCGCGAGGCGTGGAGGTGTTCGAAAGCCACTCCATCGAGATCGCCGAAGGGGATGTCGTTAGGTGGACGCGCAACGATCCGCGCGGGCGCTTCCTCAACTCCGACACAACCCGTATCGACCGCATCGGCGACCGCGCTTTCCACCTGACCGGGGAGGATGGTCGAGGCTATTCGGTCCAACGAAACGACCCCGCCGCACGCCATATGGACCATGGCTGGACCTCCACCTTGCACGCGACGCAGGGCCGCTCGGCCGACCATGTCGTCGCGGTGATGGAGGCGCACCACCCGCACCTGACGACCCAGAAGGCGTTCTATGTGGCGGTCTCCCGCGCCCGTGACGGGGTGTCCCTGATCACCGACGACGCCGGTCAGCTGAAGGACACGCTGTCCTCCCAGACGGGGGAGCAGATCTCCGCCTTGGAGGTCGCCGACCGGGGCGCTGAGGGGGCGCAGAACGCCGCGCCCGCGCAGACGCCCGAGAAGGAGATGGAGAGCGAGGCGTCCCTCGAGATGGACGCGGCCCTGACCATGGACCGCGACATGGAGATGTAGCTTCGAGGTGCCGGGATGCCACTAAGGCCTTGTTTTCATTGGATCGCCAGCAATCGCCAGCACGCGCGCCAGCGCTGCTGAT
>CAZGLY010000090.1:0-5206 GCA_964526675.1 uncultured Caulobacterales bacterium | reverse complement strand
GGTCGATGGACTCCCCGTCCCAGAGTCGAGACAGGAATGCGGCGGTCTTAATGCGATGGTCCTTGCTCATCGCGTGGCCGCCCAAGAATTGGCCGCCTTCGGCGCTCAAGAGGCCGCATGTCCCGTGTCCGTTTTGCAGCAGCAGCCAAAGTCCTTCGGCTGTCGGCTCGGTGCAGCGCAGTTGAGGGAACAGCGGCGGCTGGGGTTCGGAGCCTAAGGCGTCTAGGGCCGCTTTGACGGCGTCGACGTCCCCCTTGTGCGCCTTCTTCGCGTACTTGCGCGCCTCTTCCCACGCCTCAAGGCGGTTCTTGTACGCCAGGACCTGAGAGCAGTAAGCGTCCGCCAGACGCTGTTCGAACTCGCGGATCGGCCGGCCGGCGAGGCTATCGGCGCTCGACTTGCGCTCGCCGGATTCCGCAATGGTCACGAAGAAAAGCGAGCAAGGCCGACGTGATCCGTTGAACAAGGGTGCATCGACCTGGGCCTGGGCGACCAGCGCAGCCGCGGCCATAACGGACTGCGCCGCCAGCACCGCGGGACATTGGACAGCTCCAACAATGCCGATGACGCCGTCGCGCAAGGTCGCCGGCAGGGTTTCCAGGGGAAAGGGCGCTGCATCCTCTGCGCGACGAAACAGGGGGAGTGGCGGCCCTGGATCCGCTTGTGCGTCCAGCTCCATCACAGCGTGATCGAGTGATGGCGAGGCCGCCACGCTCATAGCCGGCGCTCCCCGCCGCGGCGCGTCCACGGCGTCTGCGCGCCGCGCTTGAGACCGGATGCGATGGTCGCATCGACGGAGGCCCAGCCGTCATCGTCCGCAAGTCCGCTCGCCGCCGCCGCGGCTCGAAGCCGTTCGGCGGCACACGCGAATGACACCCATCCGCCGGCTGCGGCGGCGCCAAGTTTCGCCGAGGCGACGAAGAGGGCGCCATTGCGTGCGCCAGGGCGGGCTGTGGCCGCGCGGCCGAGGATGTCGTCCACGATGTCGCAGCGGGCGAACGGCCCTCGCTCATACGCCCTTCGCCGCCATCGCGCTGGCGCGCTGTGCGGCTGCCGCCGCCTTTGAACGACCAGTTCCAGAAGCCAGTCGGGCATAACAGGCAGCGGACCCAGCGGATTAATCCAGGCGTAGCCTGGTGTCGGCGGGAGCAATGCGAGCCCGGCGTCTCCACGCACGTCGACGCCGGGCGCGACGCCTGCGCGCGATCGGATGACCGTCTCTGTCGGCGTTTTGAACCAGAGGTGCACGCCTCCGCGCGGCGTGCGCACACGCGGACCGGATTTTTCGATTCCGCCGTGGCGTCCGGCTAAAGCGGCGAAAGTGGCTAAACCATCGGCGCCGTCGCCATGGCCGCGGTCGAGATCAATGACTGTGACGTCGTCGCCGGTTGCAATGGCGATGCCCTCCGCCCAAGGCGTGGCGCGAAACAAGGCGCGGGCTTTAGCCGGGTTCGCCGCTTTAGCCGCTTCGCGCCATCCTTTTCGCGCGGGCTTCTTCTGTGGCCGCAGGCGCATCGGCACCGGCGCGTAGCCTCCGTCCGCAAGGGCTTCCGCGGCGTGAACCAAATCCGGCCCCATCACCGCATCTCTCGCTTTGAATGCAGCCAGGCGTGGAGATCCTCACGCAAGATCAAGCGACGGCGACCGACTTTCAGCGACGGCAGCTCGCCCCTTGCGAGCGCTCTGAAGATGCTTGTCCGACCGAGGTCCGCGATTTCCGCCGCGTGATCGGGCGAGTAGGCCAAGCGCTCTGCGGCGGTGTCGGTTTCGTGATCAGCGTTGCACGTCAGCGGCGTCGGCATGGCGGCGTCTCCTGCGCAGCCGCGCCGCCCTTTGCGACGTGTGCGGCCTTCGGTGTCCGCCCACGGTTCTTGATCAGCCGAATTGGGAACAAAAGGCCCGTGAAATTGGGTTTCTCCGGGGTTTTCCCGCGCCGTGTCCGTTCAGCGCCTCAACGCTTGACTGGGTTTAGCGCCCGCCGCGCGATCACGTTCAACAATTTGAATCGCTAGACAGCAGACGAACATGTGCCGAGGAGCGATGCAGGCGCGTGTAGGGGAAAGCCGACATTCAAGATAGCCTCGCCACACGGTCGCTTCGGGCAAACAGCTGCCGGTGAAGACCGCAGCAGCGGCGTCAGCATCAGTCCATACAGCAGTCTGCCCGTTGCCAACCCCGAGTAAACGGCGGCTTTCAGGCATCGCAGCCGTGCTGGGAACGAGTCCTGTCGACCCACTCCGGTCTTCGCCCCATCGTCGAGGCTTGTCTGCTTCACACGCGATTGCCGACGTTGCGCATGCATGTTTTCGCGTGGGCGCGCGTGCGCTACCAATCACATCCAAAGGTTGGTGAGCAGCGGGGGCGGGCGTGGCCGATCAATTCGTTTCTTATGCGCGGGTCGATAAGGCCCGTGTCACGATGCTGGTTTACGCCTTACAGGCCGAAGGCTTCGACGTCTTCTGGGACCCCGATATCGATTATGGCGATGAGTGGTTGGCGCGGCTTGAGCAGGAGCTGTTGGCCGCCAAGGCGGTCATTGTGGCGTGGACGGAGCAGTCCCGCGCCAGCCGCTGGGTGAAGGAGGAAGCCAATTTCGCCATAAAATACAAAAAGCTGATCCCGCTGACCTTTGATGACAGCGGCCCGCCTTTTGGCTTCACCACCATCCAATGCGCTGATTTCATCGATTGGGATGGGGACAAGTCGGCGGAATGCTGGCAACGCCTGAGCCTGATGCTCCGGGGTATTTTAGAGGCGACTGACCGCCAAGAGGCGGAGACCGCCACGGCGCCTTCCAAGGCGGTTGTGGCCGCGGCGCCCGTGAAATCCGCGCCAACGCCGCCCGGCCCATCCGCGCAGGACGCAGCCGCGCCGCCAGCGCCCGCGGCCCCCACGCCTGCATCCGTCCCGACGCCGGCTGCGAAAACTCCCCACAAACCCAAGCCCTTACGCGCCACGCCGCGCAGCTTTCCGTGGCTTGGCCTCGCGGTTGCGGCCCTCACGGCGTTGGGCCTGGGGCTGGCGGTGGCGACCCAGCAGACCATTCTCGGTGCGGGCGTGATCCTCGCGGCGGTCGTGTTTGTGCTGTTTCAGGCCGCCGACACGCAAATGCCGCCGGCGTTGCACGCCCTCGCCAAACGCTGGCTGATGCCGGTGAAGGACGGCCTGCGCATCAATGTGGCTGAGGCCTTCCACGACATGTTCAAGGCCGTGTTCTGGCACAAGCATCTGTCATGGCAGTGTTTTGTCCGGTCGGCTTTGGCCTCGACGATCGCGTTTGGGGTGATCTTTGGCTTCGCCTGGCTGTTTATCGACCCGTTCCAGGCCGCCTTTCGCGCCGAATGGGGCAGCTTTCTGCGCAATTTGATCATCACTTTTTTGATCGCCAACATCCTCGCGGACTATGTGAGCCTGTTCCAGACGCGCATCTTCATCCGGTATCTGGAACGCCGGCCCTGGACCACGCCCTTGGTGGTCGTGATCGACTTTGTCGCCACTATGGCGATCCTCCTCGTGGTGCTTTACGCCGTGAATGCGGGCAGCCAATGGCTGGGCCATGTGTTGGACGGCGGCGGCGATGACCGCTTTGGCGAGTTGCCCGAGGGCCAAGAGGTCGTCACGGTCGCGTTCATTTGGCCGTCCTTCATGGGCTTTTATGAAGGCCTGATCCCCCAGCTCACTAATCCCCAAGCGGGGATCGCCGATCTGTGGGCGCGCACCTGGCTGCTGATTGTGGCCTCGGTGACCACCTACATCACCTCGGTGTGGCTGCTGTTCATCATGGTGTTTGGCGGCGTGCTGCGCACCCTGGTGGGCAAGGACGGCGCGCCCACCTGGCTCGGCCGGGCCCTGGAGGCGCAGAAAAAGCCCTTCACCGCCTTTGGCGCGGCGAGCGCGGCGTGGGTGTTGGTGTTGGCCGCCCCGGTTTACGCCGTTGCGGCGACCCTGGGCCCAAGCGCCAGCGAGCCGGATGGCGACACGCCCATCGACGCCCCGCCGCTTGATCCGACGGAAGTGGAGCGCCAGGCCTGGGCCCGGGCGCAAGCCGCCGACACGCTGGCGGCCTATCGCTCGTATGTCGACGCGCATCCGCTAGGGGCGAACGCCATGCAGGCCCGCATGCGCATCGATGCGCTTCGCGAGGCCCAAGCCTGGGCGCAGGCGCAAATCGCCGACACTATCACCGCCTATGAGCAGTACCTGGCGCTCCACGCGAACGGCGCCAATATCGCCGCGGCGCGTTCCCGCATCGACGCCATCAACGCTGAAGACACGCGCGTAAGCGAGCAGGACGCCTGGGCTCAGGCCCAAGCCGATGACACCATTGGCGGTTATGATCGCTATCTGCGCGCCCATCCCGAGGGGGCGAACGCCGCAGCGGCTCAGGCGCGCATGGCGGAGCTGCAAGATGAGGCGTTCTGGCAGGCCGTGCAGGATGACGGCACGCTGCTTGGCTATGAGACCTACGTTCAGCGCGCGGAGACCAAAACGTCCCCCGATCCTTATGAAGAGGAGGCGCGGGCCGCCATTGCGGCGCATCGCGCGGCGGTGGAGCGGCTTCAGCGCGCGCTGCAGGGCGAAGGCTTTGATCCGCGCGGCGTCGACGGCGTCGCGGGTCCTGGAACGCAGAGCGCTGCGGCGGCGTTTGTGCGGGCCAGCGGCGGGCGCGTTGGTGAGACGGCTGTCACCGCGCCGGACTTTGACGCCATTGACGCCGCGCCAATCATCGCGCTGGCCGCGGCAGTGGAGCGTTGGACGCCGCCGGCGCAGGACGTTCTCGACGCGCGTCGCACGCCGTCATCGACGCGCGCGCCCGTGGCGGATGATCCCGAGCGGTTGCCGGACTTCGCCCTGTTCAAAGACTGTGCGGATTGCCCGGAGATGGTGCTGCTGCCGTCAGGGTCGTTCACCATGGGCTCGCCCTCGAACGAGGCGGGGCGCGGTAGTGATGAAGGCCCGCAGCACACGGTAACGATCGACTATCGCCTCGCCGTCGGCCGGTTTGAGGTGACGTTCGATGAATGGGATGCGTGTGTTGCGGATGGGTATTGCGTCGCGGTCACCAATGATTCCGGCTGGGGGCGCGGGCGTCGGCCGGTTATGCGCGTGTCGTGGAACGACATCACCGGCGCGGGCGTGTCGGAGCGCGGCTTTATCGCTTGGATGAATTCGAAGGTGGAGGGTTCGCCCTATCGCCTGTTGTCGG
>CAZGLY010000089.1:0-5253 GCA_964526675.1 uncultured Caulobacterales bacterium | reverse complement strand
CGTCCCGGCTCAAATCAGCCAGGTGATTGCGCGCCGCGCGCATTGACTGGCGCCTGACGGGCCGCGCCTGGGCGGTGGCGTCCGGGCTTGTCCGTCCTGCCGGCCCCTGGGTTCGAGTCAGTCGAACAGCTCAAGCGCCGCCAGCGTCATCGCCTCAACACCGGCGATCACGGACGGCTCGGGATTGATCTTGAAGAATGGCGAGTGGTGGGAGGGCGCGGTCTCCACGTCGTCGGCCGGCGTGCCGCCGACGCGGAAGTAGACGCCCTTCACGCCGTACTCCGGCTTGACGAAATAGGCGAAATCCTCCGCGCCCATACCTTCTTTGGGACGGTTCGTGAAGGCGTCTGCGCCCATCGCGGCCATCAGCGTGGCCTCGACGCGCCGCGCCGTTTCCGCGTCGTTGACGTTGGGCGGCGTGGTCGCCCCCGTGGGTTTAACTTCCGGCAGCAGGTCCTCCGGCAACCCCATCGCCCGACCGACGTTTTCCGCAACGCGCTCAATCCCGGTCAGCAGCGTCTCGCGCACCGCCAAATCGTTGGAGCGAACCGTCAGCTGCAGCTCCACGCGGTTGCCGATGATGTTGTGCTTCGTCCCGCCATGGATGGAGCCGACGGTGATCACCGCCGGCTGCAGGGGATCGACATTGCGGCTCACCACGGATTGAAGCGCCACCACAATGTGGGCGGCGGTCAGCACCGGGTC
Source organism: uncultured Caulobacterales bacterium (assembly GCA_964526675.1). Taxonomy (GTDB): domain Bacteria; phylum Pseudomonadota; class Alphaproteobacteria; order Caulobacterales; family Maricaulaceae; genus CAZADA01. Next base: position 4,548 of record CAZGLY010000089.1, on the reverse strand, counting down.
GATCCCCTTATGGGGCGAGGCGCCGTGGGCGCCGACGCCGTGCACGATGATGTCCACGCTGTCGGAGCTGGAATTGGTCGCGCCGGGCGGGACCTGGACTTTACCCTCCTCCAGCTGGGCGCTGACATGCAGGCCAAGAGCGTAGTCCGGCTTGGGAAACCGCTCATAGAGCCCGTCTTCGAGCATGGCGCGCGCGCCGCCGATGCGTTCCTCCGCCGGTTGGCCGATCAGCACCAGCGTGCCGCTCCAGTCGTCGCGGCGCGCCATCAGTTGGCGCGCGGTTCCCACCAGGCTCGTCATGTGCATGTCGTGGCCGCAGGCGTGCATCACCGGTTTCACCGAGCCGAACATGTCCGCCTGCGTCGCGGTGGATGCGTAGGGAAGACCCGTGTCTTCCTTCACCGGCAGCCCGTCCATGTCCGCGCGGATCATGACCGTGGGCCCGTCGCCGTTTTCAAACACCGAAACGATGCCCGTGCCGCCCACGCCCTCCGTGACGTCGTAGCCCAACCCGCGCAGCTCTTCGGCGAGGCGTTTGGCCGTCTCCTTTTCGACGTAGGAGAGTTCCGGATTGGCGTGGAAATGCTTGAAGAGCGCGTCGAGGTTTTCCACGTAGTCCGCTTCGATCGCGGTGCGCAGCTCGCTGTCCGCCACGGCGGTGAATGCGAGGGTGGCGCTGGCCATGAGGGCGGCGGCGGCGGCGCGCGTGGTCATAAGGGCTCGATCCTCTGCTGGCGTGTTCGAGACCTCAAACCGTACGCACACGGTTGACGCCCGGCAAGCGCCTGACCGTGCCGGCGCAGCCGTCGACCCTCGGTTGGGGACGCGCGAGGCTACGGCCCCGCTGCGAGCGCTTGCTCTTGAACCACCAGCGCCACGTTGGGATCCGCGGCCTGGTTCTGGTAGAGCGCCGCCAGGGCGTCGAGGGACCCCACCGGCAAGGGCGTGAGGTCATCAGCCCGCACGGTCGCGGGCAGGGCGCGGCCCAACTCCTGATTGGACGCGAAACAGGCGATGCGCTCCTGGGCGCCCACAGCAGGCACGAGGAGGTCAAACCCCGCCTGCGGTCCCGGGATCTCGATCCGCGCGCCGCCGCGCAGCAAGGGATCCGGCTGCCAGCGATTGGGGAAGAGCCGCGCCACCGATCCCGCGGCGTCTTGAATGTAGCAGTAGGCGAAGGCGTCGCGGTCGGCCTGCAGCGCCAAACGCACCGGCGCGCCCGGCCGCCGTCCGTTGGCGATCAGCTGCAGCTGCAGTTGAAGCGCCGGCGCGGCCGCCACGGCGGCGGGGTCCGCCGGCGCGGGAGTCGGCAACTCCGCCACAGCCGCGGGGCGTGCGGCGGCGGGCGACGTGGTCGCGAGGCCCTCGCCACGGCGCCACTGGGTCAAAAGCTCATAGGTCGCGAAATCAAGCGCCGTCTGGCTCGAGCGCCCCTGATCCCGGAGGTAGGCGCCGAGCGCGGTGGCGAAATCCGGACTGATCTGACCGTTCAACGGTCCCGCATAATAGCCGAGCCGCCCAAGCCGCCGTTGGGCGAAGACGACGCGTTCCGCCGGGCTCATATTGAAGAAGATGTCGCGGCGGGCTTGGCGCGCGCTGTCGTCCTCGTGGGTTGCGCCCAAGCACGCCCAGTAGGGCGCCCCGGTCAGACGGCCGAGAATCTCGATCGCGTCGAGCTCGACAAGCGTCCGCACCGCTTGCGGTATCCCGTCGGCGCGCGAGGCCGTGATCTCGATGTTCGCGCCATACTTCTCAAACGAGCCGCCCACCTGCGCCCCCGTCGAGGTGGATTGCAGCACGACCTCGTTGCCGGCTTGCGCGCGGCTGATCAGCGTGCGTTTGACGAGATTGCCAACCGTGAGGTCCACCGACACGGTGGAGTAGGCCACGTTGCGGCCGATGCCGCCGCCTTTGAGCACCGTCCCGACCGCCAGGTCGCCGCTGTTGTCGGCGATGTTGTTGGCGAAGCCGGAGATCGCCCCGCGAATATAGTACGCGGGAATGTAAAACCCCTCCTTGTTGGAGAGGAGCCATAAGCCTTGCTCAGGCGCGAACTGATTCGGGTTGTAGTCCGTGACCACGAAGGCGCCGCTGCGCTGGGACATCTTGGTGATCGCGCTTTGCAGCCAAATGTCGCTGCCCACAAAGATCCGGCCCGTGTAATCGGGCACGCCGGACACGGCCACCGTCACGCCGGAGACGCCATAATCGTTGAAGAGTTCATCCATGCATTGAAGGGGTTCTTCAAAGCTGGTGACCGCTTTGATCGGCGCTTGGTTCGGTTGTGCGATGCGCGCGACGTCCTCCGCCTCCATCGTGGCGCAGCCGCTGGAGAGCAGCGCGCTGGCGCAAGTGATGGCGGCGATGCAGCGCATGGCGATGTCCTCCTTCAAACGCGGTCGCGGCGGTTTGCGGGGCGCGACGACGCCGTTTTTATCTCGTCGATCTCTGTCCCATCAGGGCTCAGTTTTCAATCGCGCCCCCGGCGCTTTGTTCGACGACGGTGTTGGACGCCACATTGCCGTCGCCGTTTTGGATGTTGACCACGTACGTGATCGAACCGGGGCCCGCGGTGGCGGCCCCGCCGGGGATCAGCCCGCCGCCGGTGGGGATGGTGAACGCGACCCCGCCGTCCGCCGTCGCGACGAACTCCATGCCGCTGGAGCTTTGGGACTGAGCCTGGGCTTGTTGGGCGGCGAATTGGGCTTCTTGCAACGCGATGATTTGGGCCTGCTGCTCCAGCGCTTCGCGGGTCGTGCGCACTTGTTCGCCTTGCGCTGCGAACGCGCCGGCGAGGCTGCGGCCCTGGCTGACTTGGAAGTCCGTTTGCAGCGTGACGCCCGACACGCCAGGCGCGGACTGCGCGTGTGCGGTAAGGGGGGCGATGCAGAACGCGGCGGCGACGGCGGCGGCGAGGGCGGTGATCTTCAGCATGGGAGCCTCCTTGGGGGCGTCGTGTCCCTGTATTCGCTGTGATCATGCCGCGCGGGCGCATGCCCGGCTGTGCTGACGGCGACATCGCGCGGCGGTTCGACCAAAAAAAAGGGCGGCCGTCGCAAACGGCCGCCCAGGCGGGAGAGAGAAAGGGGATGCGCTTTGCGGGGCGTTACTCGGCCTCGCAGCCCAGCGCCATGCAGCGGATCTCGCCGCTCAGACCGCTCGCCGACGGGACGGAGGGGACGTCCGTGGACGGCAGAACCGGCATGCTGGGAACCACCGGCGCCAGCGCGACTTCCGGGCCAGGAACCACCAGCGGATCAAGGCCGTTCGCCAGCGCGTTGGCGTTTTGCGTGATCGCGCCGAAGTTGTTGCCGACATTCGCGCCGCCTTCGAGCGCGCCGAGTTGCTCGTTCAGCTGCGCGCCGATGTTGCCGTTTTGCGTCGCGAAGGCTTGCGGGAAGCCCGCGCCAAACGCGTTGGCGTTGGCGTTTTGCGCGATTGTCGCGGCGTTGTTTCCGACATTGTTGAAGCCGTTTTGGAAGTTGGTTTGCGCGCCGATGTTGCCGTTGTTGAGGGCTTGCGCGAAACCGCCGGGCAGGAAGCCGTTGGCGTTCGCGGCGCCGGATTGCGTGATCGCGGCCGTGTTCGTGCCGGTGTTGAAGCCGCCGACTTGGGTGTTGGATTGCACGCCGATGGTGGCGTTGTTGCTGGTTGTGGCGGTTTGCGCGAACGCCGGGGCGGCGATGACGGCCAGGGCGGAGGCGAGAACGAGAGCTTTCATGGCGAGGGTCCTTTCAGGGTCTGGGTGTCGAAGTTCGGTTCCGGTGTTGGGCGGGTCTTTTTCCTGACCACGATTGGACTGTGCCGGATCCCCCGGGGGGCCTCTGTGCTCGCCAGAACAAGGGCGATTTTTTTGCGCTTTTTTTTGCCGGCGGCCCGCAAGCCCTGATCGTCCAACGCAAAACGGCCGCGCCTCGTGAGAGACGCGGCCGCGTGAGCCGGAGATGACGGGACGGCGCTACTGAGAGACTTGACCGAAGCCCAGCGCGTTGGCCGCGGCGTTGCCGTCGCCGTTTTGCACGTTCACCTGCGTGCCGACGGCGACCTGCGTGTTCACCAGACCGCCGAAGGGGTGGCTGGCAAACGAGCCGCCGAGCTGGCTGAAGGTCCCCGAGTTGGTGGCGAGGTTGCCCGACCCGTTCTGCACGTTCAGCTGTGTGCCCGCCGCCACAGCCGTCCCAACGCCGCCGGGCGCGCCGAACTGGTCCGTCGCCATGGTGTTGCTCGCCGTGTTTCCCACGCCGTTTTGGATGCTGAGTTGGGTGCCCACGACCACGCGGTTGTCCACGAGCGGCTCCGGCCCGAACAAGTCGGTGAGCACGCCGTTTACGTGGTCATAGCGATCCGCCGGCAGCGCGCCGGGGTCGGCTGTGGCGAGGCCGGTTTGCGTGATCGCGCCGGCGTTGGCGGCGACGTTGCCCACGCCGTGCTGGGTGTTGAACTGCGTCGCGAAGGCGCCGGCTTGGGTCGAGGCTTGCGCGAACGCGGCGGGGGCGAGAAGCGGCAGACACGCCGCCGCGGCGAGGAGATGTCGGGTCATGGATGGCG
>CAZGLY010000088.1:0-5270 GCA_964526675.1 uncultured Caulobacterales bacterium | reverse complement strand
AATCCGCGGCGCAGCGCGCGTTTGGGAGGACACGCCTGCGTGCGCGCCTGGGCCGCACCCGGTCCAGGCGCGCCTTGCGTTTTCGCGCACGCTCACGCGCTTTCGGAACGCCCACGACCATGACGACACCCTTAACCATCCCCACCACGGATCTCTGCGACGCCCACTTGGACGAGCTGCGCGTGCTTGACCCCGTGTTTCGCGATTTTGGCGGACGCGCCGCGTTTCACGGTGCGGTGGCCACGGTTGCGTGTTTTGAGGACAACTCCAAAGTCCGCGAGACGGTGCTTGAGTCCGGCGCGGGCCGGGTGCTGGTTGTGGACGGCGGCGGGTCCGTGCGCCGCTCCCTCCTTGGCGGGGATCTCGCCGCTAAAGCCGCCGCCAATGGCTGGGCGGGCGTTGTGATCCACGGCGCGTGCCGCGACGCGGACGAGCTCGCCGCCGCAGACCTCGGCGTGAAGGCGCTTGCGCTTATTCCGGTCAAAACGGAGAAGCGCGGCCTCGGCGACCGGGACGTTCCCGTGCGCGTCGCCGGTCAGGTGATCCGCCCCGGCGACTACCTCTACGCCGACGCTGACGGCGTCGTCGTCGCGGAACGGGCGCTCCATGACTAGCCGCGCCCGCCCGCGCCATCGCTGGGCCCGCACTCAGGCCCTAAGCGCCAATCTCCGACCACACCGCGAGCTCCGCCCCGCCCGGATCGCGGAAATGGAAGCGTCGTCCGCCGGGAAACGAGAAGATTGGTTGCGTGATCACGCCGCCCGCCCCGCGCACCTTCTGCTCCACCGCTTCGAGATCCGCAGCGTAAAGCACCACCAAAGGGCCGACAGGTCCCCCGCTCTCCGGCAGGCGGGCGCGCGCTTCCGCGCTGGCGTCGAAGCCGCCATCCAACCCAGCCTGCTCGAACGAGGCGTAGTCCGGACCGTAGTCAACGAACCGCCAGCCAAACACCTCTTGGTAGAACCGCTGAGTCGCCGCCATGTCCCGTGTGGCCAGCTCCACATAATCGATCGCGCCGTCCCGCTTCACCATCGCCTCCCAAATTGTTGCGCGACAGAACATTAATGGAACATTTTGGCGGGATCAAGCGCGCCTTGACCGCCGCCCCGCTCGCCTGCGAGGGAGATCTCGCGCCCCCATCGCCATTCCGGCTGAGGAGATTGATCCATGACCGACACGCTCGCCGCGCCCGAGGGGCTGGTGATCAAAGGCCCGATGGGGCCTGGATTTGACACGGTTCTGACGCCCGATGCGCTCGCCTTCCTGGCGAAACTCCACCGCGCGTTCAATGGCCGTCGCCTGGACGCGCTGGCCGCGCGTCAGGCGCGCCAAGCGGATCTTGACGGCGGCGCGCAGCCCCGCTTCGGCGATCCGAACGGACCGGCGCGCGCCGGCGAGTGGCGGGTGACCCCGGCGCCGGCGGACTTGCAGGACCGCCGCGTCGAAATCACCGGTCCCGTCGACCGGAAGATGATCATCAACGCGCTCAATTCCGGCGCGAAGTGCTTTATGGCCGACTTTGAGGACGCGTCCTCGCCCTCATGGTCGAACATGATCGAGGGTCAGATCAATCTGCGCGACGCGATCCGGCGCAGCATCGACTTCACGGATCCGACGTCCGGTAAAGCGTACGCGCTCAACGATCAGGTGGCGACGCTGATCGTGCGCCCGCGCGGCTGGCACTTGAATGAAGCGCATCTTGAAATCGACGGCGAGCCGATGGCGGGCGGGCTGTTCGATTTTGGGCTCTACCTGTTTCACAACCACCAGGCGCTGAAGGACATCCAGTCGGGGCCGTACTTCTACCTGCCCAAGTTGGAGAACGCGCGCGAGGCCGCGCTGTGGAGCGACGCGCTGTCCCTCGCCGAGGACACGTTGGGCCTGGCGCGCGGAACGTGCCGGTGTACGGTGCTGATCGAAACGATTTTGGCGACGTTCGAGCTCGACGAGATCCTCTACGCGCTCAAGGATCACATCACGGCGCTCAATTGCGGCCGCTGGGATTACATTTTCAGCTACATCAAACGCTTCCGCACCCGCTCTGACATGACGCTGCCGGACCGCGCGCAGGTGACGATGAGCGTCCCCTTCATGGACGCGTATGTGCGGCTGGTGATCGACACCTGTCACAAGCGCGGCGCCCACGCCATGGGCGGCATGTCCGCCTTCATTCCAGTGAAGGCGGATGAGGCGGCCAACGCCACGGCGTATGAAAAGCTCCACGCCGATAAGCTGCGCGAAGTCACCAAGGGCCATGACGGCACCTGGGTCGCCCACCCCGCCATGGTCGCCGCGGCGAAGGCCGTGTTCGACGAACACATGCCGGGGCCGAACCAGCTGGACAAACGCCCCGACGCCCTGCCCTCCGAGGCGGAGCTCTTGGCGCGCCCGGACGGCGCGGTCACCGACGCCGGCGTGCGCAACAATATGAGCGTTGGGATCCAATACGTTGCGGCGTGGTTCCAGGGTCGCGGCGCGGTGCCGATCTTCAACCTCATGGAGGACGCGGCCACCGCGGAAATCGCGCGCGCACAGCTGTGGCAATGGCGCAAAAACGGTGTGGCCACGGCCGAGGGTCAAGCCATTGACGACGCGTTCCTCACGCGCGTGATGGACGAAGAGCTGGCCAAGATCAAAGACGCCGTGGGCGCGGACGCGTTCGCCAGCGGCCGGTTCGAGGAAGCCGCCGAGCTGATGCGCGGGCTGATCTTCCAAGACGCGTTCGAGGAGTTCCTGACGCTGCCCGCTTATGAGCGCGTGAAGAGCGCGTAGCGGCCTCACCACATCCTTAGGCACAAAAAAGGGCTGCGGCGCGCCGCAGCCCTTTCTCATTTCGACGCCTTTGAAGCGGCTTAGAACTCGGTGCGCAACGTCACGCCCCAGGTGCGCGGCGCGGCCAAGAAGGCGTTGTAACCGGCGTCGCCCCGCGGATCGACGCTTGTGCCGTTGCCGGCGCGCGCGCCTTGGGCGAACGCGTCGAACGCCACCTGAGCATAGGTCTCATCCGTCAGGTTGCGGGCGAACACTTCGATTTGCCACAAACCATCATCCCGGCCGACGCCGACACGCGCGTTGAGCAGGCCAAACGCTTCCTGCTCTTTCTCGGGATCGTTGTCGGAGCCGGTGTTGTACTCAGACACCCAGCGGCCATCCAAGCTCGCCAAGCCGACGAGGTTGCGGATCAACGGACGCTCATAGGTGACGGCGCCGTTGACGAAGAACTCCGGCGACAGCGACAAGTTCTCGCCTTCCAACACGTCGAACAGCAACGTGCCGGTGTTCACGTCTTCATACGTGGCGTTCACGTAGGCGAAGCCGCCTTGGATCGTCAGACCGTCGACCGGCGGCAAATACAACGCGTCAATTTCAACACCGCGTGACAGCGACTCATCGATGCTGGTGACGGTGAAGACCGAACCGTCAAACGTGTTGAGCTGGAAGTCCGAGATGATCTGGTAGAACAGGTTGACGTTCAACAAGAGCGAGTTGTTCAACCACTCGGTTTTCGCGCCGATCTCAAACGCGTCGATGAACTCCGGATCGAACTCGGTGTTAATGCCGTCGAGCGACTCCGCAACGCCGTCGCCGTTCGTGTCCACGGGCGTGCCGCCTTGCAAAATCCGGTCAAGGTTGAAGCCGCCGGCTTTGAAGCCGCGCGAATACCCGCCGAAGACGAGCAAGTCGTCGGTGAACCGGTATGAGGCCTTCAAGACGCCCGAGAACTCTTCATCCGTGCGGGTTTGGTCATAGCCCGTGGCGTCGAGAGCGCCGCTCACATACGGCAAGATGCAGAGGCCGCCGGCCAACGGAGCCAGCGCGGCCGCTTGACCGCCAATCCCCGCCAAAGTCGCCGCCGGATCGAAGCCCAGCGTGGCCTGGAGCGTCGTACAGCCATTGGGTGCGGTCGAGAAGCTCGCCTCGAGGTCTTTCTCCTCATAGGTGAACCGCGCGCCGGCCGTGATGGCGAACGAGTCCGTGAAGTTGTAGGTGTTGTGGGTGAACACCGCGAGGCTGGTGGCCGTTTGTTCGTATAGATCTTGGATCGGGCCCGCACCATCGGGGAACGCGAAATCAGGCGGCAACGCCGTCGGATCCCCGCCAAGCGCGCCGACAATCGTCGCCAACGCGGCGTCCGCCGTCGGAACGCCGGCCGGCGCAAAGCTCAGCGCCAACAAGTCGTCGCCATCATCCCCGAAGCGGAGACCGTCGCCGAGCTCCAAGTCCTCACGGGAGAAGAAGCCGCCGACCAGGTAATCCAGCTTGCCCTTGATGCCGGCATAGCGGATTTCCTGAGACACCCGCTCGATGTCGGTGAAGTTGTTCTCCGGCAGGCGGAACGACAGGTCGGCCAAGGAGTAGTCAACGTCCTGGCCGCGCTCGTTTTCCCAGCTGCGATACGCGGTGATCGACGTCAACGTGCCCGGCCCGACGTCCCAATTCACGTCCAGCGCCACGCCCCAATCTTCGATCAGCTGGATCGGCACTTGGTTGGCGAAGGCCGTCCGCTCGTCCGGATCGGCGGGGTTCAGCACGCGCGGACCGGCGAACGGCGTGGTCGTGCCCGGCACGAAGTCGTCGGCGTCTTGCGTCACCAGATTGCTGATCGCCTCGGCGCCGTCGGTGAAATCAAACTGCGGGCCCGAGCAGCAAACCTCGTCGCGATCCGTGTAGTCGGCGGTCAAACGGGCCGACAGCGAGTCCGTCGGCGTGAACAGCAGCTGACCACGCAGGCTGTAGAAGTCTTGGGTCTCGGAGTCGGTCTGGGAGACTTCCCCGCCGTTCTCCACGATCAAGTCTTGGAAACCGTCGCGAACGCCGCGCACGCCGTAGAGGCGGAACGCCAAGGTGTCTTCGATGAGCGGTCCGGTCACCGAGCCCGCGTACCGTTGCTGGCCAAAATTGCCGAAGGTGAGTTCGCCGCGGCCGCCGAATTCAAACTCCGGCTGCGCGGTGATGACGTTCAACACGCCCGCTGAGGTGTTCTTGCCGAACAGCGTCCCTTGGGGCCCGCGCAGCACCTCGATCCGTTCAATCTCGCCCAGGTCGCCGAAACCGACGCCGTTCCGCGCGCGGAACACGCCGTCGATGTAGACGCCCACCGAGCTTTCCAGGCCGAAGTTGTCGCCCACGGTGCCGATGCCGCGGATCCGGGCGGTCGTGCTGGCCTCGGACTGGGTCGAGGTGACCATCAAGCCCGGCGCGATCGAGATCAGGTCCTTGATGTCGAGCACGCCGGCGTTTTGGAGAGCCTCGGAGTCATACGCGCCGAT
>CAZGLY010000087.1:0-5272 GCA_964526675.1 uncultured Caulobacterales bacterium | reverse complement strand
GAAGCGCCAAGGCGGGGCGGTAACCCACCTTGCCGTTGTGACCCCCCCCGTGGGCCCCGCGGCCGGGCCGGAGCGCGCTCCGGCCGGGTCTGCTGTGTCGAAAAGCGCGCCTTGTCCTTCTGGGGGCTCGACGGCGAGGCGCACGGGGAAGACTGTGATGATCCTTTCGTTTGTGACCCGCAGGACCGGGACCACCGCCGGCGTGCTCCTCGCCGCATGCGCCACCGCGGCCCTTGCGCAAGACGGCGGCGACGCCGACGCCGCGTCCGACCAAGCCGTGGAGACCATTACGGTCACCGGTTTTCGTCCGGTCGCCTTGGATGAGGTGACCGCGAGCGTGACGGTGCTTGACGCCGAAGCGTTGGCGATCCGCAACGCGCCGTTCTTGGCTGATGAGCTGCGTGCGGTTCCTGGTTTTGCAATTTCGCGCTCCGGCGCCCGCGGAGGCTTGACCCAGATCCGTGTGCGCGGGGCGGAGGCCAATCACACGCTGGTGCTGCTGGATGGGATTGAAGTGTCCGATCCCATCACCGGTGAAACCGATTTTGGGCTGTGGGCCGGCCTCGACATCGCGCGGGTGGAGATCGCTCGGGGCGAACAGTCCGCGATCTACGGCTCAGACGCGATTGGCGGCGTGGTGAGCGTGATCTCCAACACCGCCCCCGGCTTTGCGCTCGCCGCGGAAGGGGGGACTCGCGGGAGTTGGCGCGCCTCGGGTCGTGCGGGCTACGCGTTTGAGCGCGGCTATGTGGCGCTGGACGGCGCGGGGTTCGCCACGCCCGGCGTGGACACCGCAGGCTTGGACGGGGAGGATGACGGGTCCCAGGCCTACGCCGGCGGCCTCCGCGGCGGGGTCGAGCTGGGCGGCGATTGGGCGCTGAGCGGGCTGCTTCGCTACAGTTTCAACGAGGTGGAGACGGACCCGGACCTCAATTTCGACGGCGTTCTCGACAACGCCGATCGCGAGAGTGAAAGCGGTCAATGGCTGGCCGGCGCCGCGCTCACCGGCTCGGCCTTCGGACTCGACCACGCGCTAAGGGCGAATTTCGGCCGCGTCGACCGCGAGAACTTCGCCGACGGCGCCTTCACTGATGAGACGATCGGCGAACGCTTCCGCGCCGCGTACAGCCCCTCGATCGCGCTGGCTGCCGGCGGCGGCGATGTTGTGGTCACCGGCGTGATCGACGTCGAACGCGAGGACTATGAGCGCACCTCCCAGAGTGGCTTTATCCCCGGCGGCTTGGCGCAGGAGGCTGACTTCACCACCTTCGGCGTCGGCGGCGAGGCCCGCTACACGCGCAACGGCTTCACCATCAACGGCTCGGTGCGCCGCGACGACAATGACGACCAGTTCGGCGACGCGGTCACCTGGCGTTTAGGCGCAGCCTACGCGTTGCCGACGACCACGCGCGTGCGCGCCAGCGTCGGCCGCGGCGTGAAGAACCCGACATTCACGGAGCTGTTCGGCTTCTTCCCGGACGCCTTCGGTTTCATCGGCAATCCTGATTTGGACCCGGAACGCTCGACCAGCGTCGAGGTCGGCGTGGATCAACGCTTCGGCCCGCTCGACGCGTCCGTCACCGTTTTCCGCGCGGAGCTCGACGATGAAATCGTGACGCTCTTCAACCCGGACTTCACGTCCTCGCCGGCGAACCTGGCCGGCGAAAGCGTGCGACGCGGGGTCGAGGTCGCGGCGTCGTGGGCGGTGACCGAGGCGATCTCGACGACGGGGCAAGTCACCTATGTCGAGTCGGAAAACGATCAGGAGGAGGATGAAATCCGAGTGCCTGGCGTGACCGCGTCCCTCGCCGTCGATTGGCGGTCGCCCGTCAAGGAGGGGCTGCGCGCGGGCCTCGCCCTGGATTATGTCGGGGAGCAGGACGACTTCTTTTTCGGCAGCTTTCCCGCCAGCCGCGTCACCTTGGACGACTATGTGCTCTTGTCGCTGACCGCTGATTATCCGGTCACGGATCGGTTGGCCTTGACCTTCCGCGGCGAGAACGTGCTCGATCAAGACATTGAAGACGTGCTGGGCTTCAATCAGCCGGGCGTGGAGGTCTTGTTCGGCGTGAGGCTTCGGTAAGGTGGCGGCCCGGCGCGCGTTTCGCACGGTGCTCGTCTTGGCGGCGGCCGCTGTCGCGTGGACGGCCTGTGAGCGCGCGCCGGGCGCGTCAAACGGTGGGGCGGCCGGTGGAGCCGCGGCGCCCCAACGCATCGTCAGCCTCGACTATTGCGCGGACCAGTTCGTGCTGAAGTTGGCCGAGCCCGACCGCATCCTCGCGGTGTCGCCGGACGCGGTGAAGCCGTTCTCATACATGCGCGACTCCGCGGTCGGCGTGCCGACCGTGCGCCCGTTAGCGGAAGACGTGCTGATCCTCCGTCCGGATCTCGTGGTGCGCGCCTATGGCGGCGGCCCGAACGCAACGGCCGTGTTCGAGAGGGCGGGAGTTCCGGTGCTGCAGGTCGGTTGGGCCGCGACTCTCGACGGCGACGGCCCCACAGCGATCCCCCATGTGATCCGCCATATGGCCGATGGGCTCGGCGCGCCGGAGCGCGGCGACGCGTTGGTCGCGGCCTATCGGGCGCGTTTGGCGGCGCTCGGGCGTCCGGCGGACCAGTCGAGCGCGCTCTACATGACCACCGGAGGCGTGACGACGGGCCCCGGCTCGCTGGTGCACGAGATGATCATCGCCGCGGGCCTCGCCAACTTTCAACGGGAGACCGGTTGGCGCGCGTTGCCTCTGGAACGGTTGGCCTACGAACACCCAGACGTTGTCGCAGCGGCCGTGTTTGGCGCCGACAGCTACGACCCCAACCGGTGGACCGCCGCCCACCATCCCATCGCCCAACGGGAGCTGCGCGAGCGCGTCGCGATTCCCCTTGAAGGCGCGTGGACGGCCTGCGGCGGTTGGTTCGCGGTGGACGCCGTGGAGGCGCTCGCGAGCGGGGCGATCGACGGCGCGGGGGCGCCGCGCCGATGACGACGCGCGCTGCGTTGCTGCCAGGCCTGAGCGTCGCCAGTGCGCTGGCGATTGTCGCGGCGTGCCTGTTGGGGTCGACGCCCCTCGGGCTGGGACGCGTGCTGGCGGGATTGATGGGGGTCGGGGAGCCGGGCGACATGATCGTCGTCTGGTCCATCCGGTTGCCCCGCGCGCTGGCGGCGTTCCTTGTGGGCGCGGCGCTCGGCGCCAGTGGCGCGGCGCTTCAGGGCTTGTTGCGCAATCCGCTGGCGGAGCCGGGCGTGCTGGGCGTGTCGGCGTCTGCCGCGCTCACGGCGACCATCGCCCTCTATTACGGACTGACGGCTTGGACGCCCTGGGCGACGCCGATCGCTGCGATCCTGGGCGCCTTGGCCGCAACGGCTCTGATCGCGATGGTCGCGGTGCGCACGCGCTCGATCGTGACGCTGATCCTGGTCGGCGTCGGCGTGTCGAGTTTTGCTGGGGCCGCCATGAGTGTGATCCTAAACTTTGCGCCCCATCCCTTCACCTTGGCGGACATGATCAACTGGATGTTGGGCTCAGTCGCCAATCGAAGCTTTCACGACATCGGATTGGCCGCGCCGTTTCTGGCGGCGGGTCTGGCGGTGTTGGCGGCGACGCGTCGCGGATTGTCCGCCTTGACGCTGGGGGAGGAGGCGGCCAGCGGCGTCGGTCTCGATGTCCGCCGTCAGCGCGTGCTCACCGTGCTCGGCGCGGGTCTGGCGACCGGCGCGGCGGTCTCCCTGGCCGGGGCGATCGGCTTTGTGGGCATCATCGCGCCGCACCTGGTGCGTCCGTGGGTGGACCATGATCCGGCGCGGTCGCTCGCGCCGTCGGCGCTGCTGGCGGGGTTGATCCTGGTGGTCGCGGACATTGCGGTGCGTGTCGCGCCGACCACCCAAGAATTGAAACTGGGCGTGGCGGCGGCGTTGATCGGCGCGCCGGTGTTCGTGTGGATCGCGATGGGACGGCGCAGCCTCTATGACTGAGCTTCGCGCAGAGGCGCTCACCCTGCGCCGGGGCGACGCCACCGTGGTGGCGGACGCTGATCTTCACCTCGCCCCAGGACGGTGCGTAGCGCTCCTTGGACCCAATGGCGCGGGCAAGACCAGCCTCCTGCGCGCAGCGCTTGGCCTGGAGCCGGCCACAAGCGGGCGCGCCACGCTGGATGGCGTGGACACCGCCGCGCTGTCACCGACGGAGCGCGCGCGTCAGCTCGCGTATCTGCCGCAGACCCGGCCGCTCGCCTGGCCCAGTCGCGTGCGGGACGTGGTCGCGCTCGGGCGGTTCGCCCACGGCGCGGCGCTCGGGCGGCTCCGGGGCGCTGATGCGGCGGCGGTCGAGCGGGCGCTGACCGCATGCGGGCTGGACAAGCTGGCGGACCGGCGCGTGGACACCCTATCGGGAGGCGAGCTGGCGCGGGTTCATTGCGCGCGCGCGTTCGCCGCGGAGGCGCCGCTGCTGGTCGCGGACGAACCCACCGCCGGGCTCGATCCACGGCGTCAATTCCAGATTCTCGATCTCATCCGCGCCTTTGTCGCTGAGGGCGGCGGCGCGCTGGTGGTCCTCCATGATGTTGGTTTGGCGGCGCGGTACGCCGATCGGCTGATCTGGATGCTCGACGGTCGGGTCGTGGCCGACGGCCCGCCATCCGAGACGCTCACGCCCGCGCGCCTTGCGGAGGTCTATGGCGTGCGCGCGCGGGTCGCCGGCGCGGCGGTCGTCCTTGAGGGGCCGACTTAAGCCGCGACGCCCGGCGATGCGCCGCTACGCTTCAAACACATACTGTCCCGGCGCGGCGTCTTTGGGCGCGTAGCCGGCCTCGGGCGCGCCCATGGCCGGGGGAGCGACCCACCCGCCGCTGCGTTTGTGCAGCCATTCCGCCCACGCCGGCCACCAGGAGCCCGGCACGGGATCGGTGTTGTCGCGCCACCGGTCCGGGCCGCGGTACAAGTCTTCAGGGCGAAACTGCGCGAGACGGTAGGCGCGCCGCGGACGTCCTGGTTCCGACACGATGCCGGCGTTGTGGCCGCCGGAGGTCAACACGAAGGTGATCTCGGAATCCGCGAACAAGTGCATTTTGAAGACGGATCGCCACGGCGCGATGTGATCCTTCTCGGTGCCGACGACGAACATGTCCGCGTCGATATCGCGCACGGCCGCCACCCGGCCGTCCACCCGGAAGCGTCCGGCGGTGAATTGGTTCTCCAGGAAGAGCTTTCGCAGATACTCCGAATGCATGCGGTAGGGCATGCGGGTCTTGTCCTGGCTCCACGCCATCAGGTCGATCA
>CAZGLY010000086.1:0-5701 GCA_964526675.1 uncultured Caulobacterales bacterium | reverse complement strand
GCCGGCGCCCGTGAGATCGCCTGTGCTGGCTTTGTCGAGCGCGGCCTGTTTCCTCACGTCCGAGGACCGGGCTAGGCTTTCCACCGCCTTGTCGATCGCCTCCGTACTGGCGGGGTCGAGCGTCGCCGCCCCCTCTTGTCGGCGGATGAGGGCTTTGACCTCGTCCATCTCCGCTTGCAGCTCGGCGGAGAGGGCGGCTTGGCCTTGCTCGACGGTGATCCGGGTCTGTTCCGCCTCGGCGACCGTGACCGCGCGGCCCGCCGCGCCTTCCGTGGAGACGCCGGCCTCCGTCGCGCCCGGCGGGCCGTCGACCGGCTGACTCTTGGCGAGGCGCTCCGCTTTTTTGAAGCCCGACGCCGCTCCTTGCACCAGGTCGAACACGAACTTCAGGGCCAGCCCGGCCGCCAGCAACGCAACAAGCGGCGCGACCAGCGCGAGCGCCCAATCCGGTGCGGCGACGAGCGCGGTGTCGAGCCAGGCCAGCTCCAACGTCGCGGCGCGCTCGCGCACCCACGCCGCGGTGTGTGCGATCACCTCCGCCACATCCAGCCGTGCCATCCCGCCATCCCCAACGCCTGTCCCGGCGCAGTTGCGCCATGGGCGGGCGCCCGCGTCAAGCGTGGGGCCGGGCACGGGCGCGCCAGGGGCCCCGGCTCGCGCGCGCCGGGGTGAGCTGGCGCGCGGCTCTGGCGTGTGGCGTCTAGCGGCCGCGCCGGAGCGCCGGATCACCCGGAATGTGAAACGGCCCGCGCACGCGTGCGGGCGCGCGGCCGGGCGTGCTGACCTCGATCGCCTTGATCGGCGCGCAGCGGGCCTGGACGGCGAGCGCCTCGTGATAGCGCGCCCAATCCTCGGCCGGGGCGGCGAGATCGCGCGGCGGGGTCAGGCTCTCCCGGATCTCGGCGGCGCGCGCGGCGTAATCGGCGGTGTTCAAGCGGATCATGGCGGGCGCCTCCATCAGTCGGGCGGCCAGGATCGCTCGGGATTGAGGGGGTGGGGAGACGCGGCGGGCTGTCCACGGGATCGGGCGGCGCGTGTCCCCGCATCGGGGTCGCGTGCGATCATCATGGCCACTTCTTAGGCTTTATTTGTGCTCGACTTGGCGACGCCGAACGCCTGCATTTCGGGCGCGCAACGGCGAATTCGCGGACGATTCCCGCTCAATTCGGGTCCAAAACGACGTGATTACGCCGGGAAAAACCGGCCAATGCCTATCCCCGGACAGTGCGCGCTGCGTGTGGCGCCGCTCACGCCAGGCGCACGGGCGCGCCGGCGGCGGCAAGCGCTTGTTTCGCTTCAGTAATCGTGTGCTCGCCAAAGTGAAAAATGCTGGCGGCCAAGACCGCGTCCGCCCCGCCGTCGATCACCCCATCCACCAAATGCTGCAGAGCGCCCACCCCGCCGGAGGCGACCACCGGGATCGGCACGGCCTCCGCCACCGCGCGGGTCAGCGCCAGATCAAAGCCCTGGCGGGTGCCGTCGCGGTCCATGCTTGTCAGGAGGATTTCCCCCGCGCCGCGGGCGGCCATGTCGCGCGCGTGCGCCAGCGCGTCGACCCCCGTCGGCGTGCGTCCGCCATGGGTGAAAACCTCCCACGCGCCATGCTCCGTGGCGCGGGCGTCGATGGCCGCGACGACGCACTGCTCGCCGACAATGGCGGCCATCTCGCTGATGATCTCGGGGTTTGTCACGGCCGCGGAATTGACCGCGACCTTGTCCGCGCCGGCGCGCAACAGGGCTTTGACGTCGTCCGGCGTGCGGACGCCGCCGCCCACCGTCAGCGGCGTGAAACAGACCGACGCCGTGGCCTCGACCACGTGGAGAAGGGTGGCGCGATCCTCATGGCTGGCGGTGATGTCGAGGAAGCAGATTTCGTCGGCGCCCTGATCGTTGTAGGCGCGCGCTTGCTCGACGGGATCGCCAGCGTCGCGCAGGTCGACGAAGTTTATGCCCTTGACGACGCGGCCGTCTTTGACGTCGAGGCAAGGGATGATGCGGTGCGCGAGCATGGGCCTACCCTCGCATCTGAGCCCGCGCCTCGCCAACGCCGTTTTCCCGTGCTTTATGGCGAAGCATAGCATGCGTGTGGCGAGGGGTGGATATGTCGGCGGAGGACCAGGGCGAGGGGGTGGCGAGCGCGCCCGGTGCTGAGGGGATTGATCTGCGAGTCGGCGTGGTCGACGTGGAGCAGACGGCCGGCACGTTGTCTGTGAACGACCTGTCCCAATACTTTGATCAACGCAACCGACGCATCAAACAATGCCCGCCTCATTTGTTTATT
The DNA here is from genome assembly GCA_964526675.1 of uncultured Caulobacterales bacterium. GTDB lineage: Bacteria > Pseudomonadota > Alphaproteobacteria > Caulobacterales > Maricaulaceae > CAZADA01. The sequence goes on along the minus strand of CAZGLY010000086.1, from coordinate 3,420 downwards.
TTGTTTAAGCGTGAGGATGGCCGCCGGCCAAGCTGGGGCCTCAACAAGGCGTATATTGAACAACCTCGGATGCTGTTGCCGGGGCTGGAAAACCTGACTGCCGGGCGGCGGGTCGCCAGCGAAGTCGTGCCGCGATCTCACCAAGCATTTCACTTTAAGGTTGCTGCAGATACATCTGATGACGCTTACTTCGAGCATGATGCGCGTGTAGTCTTTTCTGTGTCGAATCCAGTGAAATTCATCGACATGACCGGATTGGATGCGAAATACCCAGAAAGCGCGGCCCATGTGGGTGAACGATTTTTTATAGACTTCATGTCGCCAATTATTCGCGCGCGGCTAGATTCATTAACGAAGAAGGTAGATAGTGACGGCATCAATACACTAAACGCCTATCCGGCGATTGTGTCGCGCTATATGTTTAACCAAGATTATGATGTCGACGCCGCCCTGTTTGAGATCGCCAATTGCGCTTCCGAAGGGCGCGCCGCCGCCCTGCCGCCGCCACCTGATCCCACGTACGACGACCAATGGACAAGCTTCTTCGACGATTACGGCGTGAAACTTGAAAGATTTGTCTCCAGCATCGACCAATCGCAGGAAATTGCCGCGGCTAACTTGCAAAAGGCGCAGGCGCGTGCGGCCGTTGAACAAGCGCGCATCAAAGCGGACATGGAGCTCTATATTCAGCAAAAGCACGGCGAAGCCGCGGCAGCCGGCGCTGTGACCTATATGGAGCGTATTCGGGACGCCGTGGTCCATATGTTTGGCGACGCGGCGTCAACGCCAGAAGGATTTCGTCAAACCCTGCTGGCGTTCGCTGAGTACAAAGCTCTGAACAACCCAGAGCCGGGTCAGAAGCTGTTCATCAATGTTGGTGGAGGCGGGGGCGGCGGCGCGCGGGCGGATCTGGTCGCCCAGATTGAAGCGCTGCTGAGCGACGCCAACGCTGGGCGCGCGGCGGCGTTACCGTCCGCCACGAGTCCGCCGGCCGCGGCCCGGCCGAGCGCGCTGGCTCCACCCACGCCCGAAACCGTCACGCCGCAAAGCTCGCCGCCCGCAGAGACCGTTCGTCTCTCGCCGCCGGATTTGGCGCGCGGTCCGGAGGACGATGCGGAGGAAGCGTAACAGCCGCGCTCGCTGAAAGCCGAGACGGTGCTGGCGGTCATGTCACTGTCGCCGCCGGCTCTCCGAGCCTTAAAGGATGAACTTGCTTAAGTCGGCGTCCGCGGCGAGATCGCCCACTTGCGCTTGCACGTAAGGCGCGTCCACCACGATCGTCTCCCCTTCTCGGTCGGACGCGGTGAAGGAGATTTCGTCCAACAGGCGCTCCATCACGGTTTGCAGCCGCCGCGCGCCGATGTTCTCGACCCGCGCATTCACCTCCGCCGCGATGCGCGCCACTTCGTCGACCGCCTCGTCGGTGAACTCGAGCGTGACCCCTTCCGCGCCGATCAGCGCCACGTATTGCTTCACGAGGCTCGCTTCCGGCTCGGTGAGGATGCGCCGAAAGTCCTTTTGGTCCAGCGAGTTCAGCTCAACGCGGATCGGCAGCCGTCCTTGCAGCTCCGGCAGCAAGTCTGCGGGTTTGGCCACGTGGAACGCGCCCGACGCGATGAACAGCACATGATCGCTTTTCACGGCGCCATATTTGGTCGTGACGCTTGTGCCTTCGATGAGGGGCAGAAGGTCGCGCTGGACGCCTTCGCGACTGACGTCGCCGCCTGAACGCTCCGACCGCACGGTGATTTTATCGATTTCATCCAGGAACACGATGCCGTCGTTTTCAGCGAGGCTGAGCGCTTCGGTGGTGATCTGATCATCGTCGAGGAGCTTGTCGGACTCCTCATTGATCAGTGGTTCGTACGCTTCGGCGACGGTGGTCTTGATCCGCTTGGTGCGACCGCCGAAGCCCTTGCCTAACAAGTCCGACAGATTGAGCATGCCGACGCTGGCGCCCGGCATGCCGGGCAGCTCTAAACCTTGGAAGGGCGAGCCGCTGTCGGCGACATCCACCTCGATCTCTTTGTCGTCGAGCTCGCTGGCGCGGAGTTTTTTGCGGAACGAATCCCGTGTGGCGGTGCTGGCTCCCGGGCCGACCAGGGCGTCGAGCACGCGGTCCTCGGCCGTGCGATGGGCTTTGGCGCGCACCTCCGCCCGGCGGCGTTCGCGCACCATGGTTGTGGCGACCTCGACGAGGTCGCGCATAATCTGCTCGACGTCGCGGCCGACATAGCCGACCTCGGTGAATTTGGTCGCTTCCACCTTGATGAACGGAGCCTGGGCGAGTTTGGCGAGGCGCCGCGCGATCTCCGTTTTGCCCACGCCGGTGGGGCCGATCATGAGAATGTTCTTTGGCGTCACCTCGTCGCGCAGCGCGCCCTTGAGCTGGCGACGCCGCCAGCGGTTGCGCAGCGCAATCGCCACGGCGCGCTTGGCGTCGGCCTGGCCGATGATGTGGCGGTCGAGCTCGGAGACGATTTCGCGGGGGGAGAAGTTGGTCATGCAAGGGGTCCCTTCGCGCGCGCTCGCGACGCGCCTTGGCGTCATGTAGGCTGTGGGGCGGATGGCGAAACCCCTGCGTTGGACGGAGGATCAGTCTATGGCGAATGAGGCGGCGCGTCCGCGGTTCCACATCGCGTTTCCCGTGGACGACTTGGCCGCCGCGCGGGCCTTCTATGGCGGGGTTTTGGGCTGTGGCGAAGGCCGCTCCAGCGCGGAGTGGGTCGATTTCGACCTCTATGGCCACCAGGTCGTCGCTCATCTCGCGCCCGACGAGGCGCGGCGCGCCGGACCGACCAACCCGGTGGACGGTCACGCCGTGCCGGTGCGCCATTTCGGTCTGATCTTGGCGTGGGGGGCGTGGGAGGCGTTGCGCGATCGTCTGACAGCGTCGGACGCGGACTTCATCATCGCTCCTTATGTCCGCTTCGCGGGCGGGGCGGGCGAGCAAGCGACGATGTTTGTTCGGGACCCCGCCGGCAACGCCCTGGAGTTCAAGGCGTTCCGCGACGAGGCGCAGATCTTCGCCACCGCGTAAGCGCTGTCGCCTCACACGGCCGCTACGGCTTCGGGCGGGAAGACGCGCGCCAGCGGGCCCGTCCGCGGGGCCCAGAACAACAACGCCCGCCGCGCGCTGCGCCAGCCCGCGCCGAGCAGCACCACCGTCACGCCAAGGATCAGCAAGGTGCTGGCGATCAACGCCGCGCCGCTCAAATCTGTGGCGCGCATGATCACGCCCAGCGCCAAGCCGGCGCTCAACAAACCCGACACCAAAAGCGCGCGCCGGTTGATCAAGAGCGAGACCACCGCAAAGACCGCCACCACAATCAGCGTCGTGATCGCGCCCGCGATCGTGAGCGGGTTGATCGCCACCTGACCAGCGTCGAGCAGCCGGCCCGTGACGCCCGCGCCGAAGAG
>CAZGLY010000085.1:0-5848 GCA_964526675.1 uncultured Caulobacterales bacterium | reverse complement strand
GGCAACGTCCCGTACGCACGACGCAATTGGACGCCGTCGGCAACACTGATCGGGGCGCGCGCCGCGCCCGCCTGCTCGAGCGCTTCCGCGGCGCGCACGTCCAGCGCATCGCACGCCACGGTGTATAGCCCAGGCTCATCGGGCAGCGCCACGCCGTCCGCGCCGCGCATCGGAGCCTGCGCCGCCACGCCGCCGGACACCCGCGCCGCGGGCGTTCCCGCCACGTGACGCCGGCCGAGGGCAAGCGGCGCGAGCGCGTCTGGGTCCGTGTCGGGCGCGATCACGCACGTCACGTAGGCGTCAAACGCCGCGTTCAGCACAAAGCGCACGCGCCCGCCAGCTTCAGCGCCATCGCCGCCGGCGAACGCAATGTCGAGGCCCGACGCCGTCTCCTGAAACGCCAAGTCGCAGTCTGCAGGATCAAGGCCCGCCTCACGATCCGCACGGGCCAGGCACGCGTCGCGATCGCGATCACGCGTGCCCCCAACCTCGGGCCGCTGGCGTGCGTCGAACAGCGCGTTCATGGCGTCGCGCGCCGCCGAACCTCGCGCGTCCGCGCGCTCCAGACGCAAGGTGTGCTCGCCCGGCGACTCAAACGTCGTGACGCCGCCCGCCTGGTCCAGCAACACGATCCGCTCGCCGGCGCGCAACGTGAACACGGCGTCGGCGACGGCGGTGTCGCCAGGGCGATGGGTGTCGACGGTGCTCTCAAGAACAACGGCCACGGGCGCGACGTCCCGCGCGGCGTCCGGGGCGCTCGGCCCGCGAGGGCTTTGCGGTTCCGCCAACGCGGCCGACGATGGCGTCAGGCACGCGCACGCGGCTGCGATCCGGGCGAGCGTCGTGGTGTCGCTCAGGACAGAATGCCGGCTGCGGCGCGCCGCGGGCTTGCCGGGCAAAGGGGCTAGTGTCCGATGAACACCCCAACCGACACCACGCCATGGCGCTTGGAGGAGCGCGCCGCGTTGGCGGCTGTGGTCGCCGTCGCGGTGGTCCTCGCGCTGATCATGGCGGCCACGACGCCGTTGCGCGTGTTCGAGAACCATCTGTCGGATCTGCGTCAGTCCCGGCATGGTCGTGCGTCTCCCCCATCTCGCGACCTTGTCATCATCGCGGTGGATGACCAAACACTGGCGTCATTGCCCTATACCTCGCCTATCAGCCGCACGCTGCTGGCGTCTGTCGCGCGCGAGCTTGACAAACGCGGCGCCCGTGTTCTCGCGTTTGACATCCTCTTTGATCGTCCATCGGACCCCGCCGCAGACATGGATTTCGCCGACGCGGTGGCGAGCGCGCGCGCCCCGGTCGTCGTCGTGACGGATCCGGGCGGTTCGGCGCGGCGCGCCGCGTGCGGGGCGGACCCGCCAGCGCGCGACGGCGGCGCGTCGGCGGCGGCCGGCGGGGCGATAATCATGGACGCGCTGGCGCCTCACGTCACCGCGGGGCATGGGGTTTTGTGTTTGGCGCCGGTCGACGACGTCGTGCGCACGGCGCGGTTTGATCCCGCCCGCCCATCGTTCGCCGGCGCGGTCTTGGCCGCCGATGGCCGCGCGCCGCCCGCGACGGAGGTCGTGGCGCCGCTGTTTCGCCTGACGTCGGAGCGGCGCTGGCCGTTTCCAACCTATTCCGCCGCCCATATCAGGGCGCTGCCGCCGGAATGGATCGCGGGCAAGATTGCGCTCGTGGGGCGGATCACGCCCTACAGCGGCGATTGGCGTCTCACGCCCTTGCGCCACGCCGACATCGCAATCCCGGTGGACCCGGTTGCGTTGATGCCGGAGGGCCAACTGCCCGGCGTGGTGGTGCACGCCTACGCTTTGGAGGCGGCGCTGACGGGACGCGTCGGGCCGCGGCCCAGCGGGATCGGCGCGGCGTTCGTGGCCCTTCTGGCTGGGATCGGCGGGGCGGCGTTTGGGGCCACGCGGGCGCCGTGGTGGATGACGGTCAGCGGCGTGGCCAGCCTCCTCACGATTGGCTGGATCGCCGTCTTTGTGGTCTACGCCGCCGGTGGTCCGATGATCGCCTACAGCCCGGGCGCGCTCGCTTTTGTGGTCGCCACAGGCGGCGCGCTGGCCTGGCGCGAGCGGCGCGAACGCGCGCGCCGCCACGTGATTCATCAGGCTTTCCAGCACTTCTTGGCGCCCGACATCGTCAACGCCCTGGTGCGTCAGCCGGAAGGCCTGCGCCTGGAGGCGGCGGAGGCGGAGATCACGGTGCTGTTCACCGACCTCGCCGGCTTCACGCGGCTGATCGACACGATGGCGCCGGCGGATTTAGCGCGGGTCCTTAACGGCTATCTGGATCACATCGTCGAGGCCGTGATGACCAGCGGCGGCGTCGTGGACAAGATTGTGGGCGACGCGGTGCACGCGCTCTTCTCCACGCCGATCGAGGATCCTGACCACCGCCGGACCGCCCTGCGATGCGCCTTGTCGATTCGCGAACGCACCGAAGCCTACCGCCGGATGATGGCCGCGGAGGGCGTGGCCATCGGCGTCACCCGCATCGGCGTGAACTCGGGCCCGGCGCTGGTGGGGAACTTCGGCGCGGGCCGACGGCTCGATTTCACCGCCCACGGCTCCACCGTGAACATCGCCGCCCGCTTGGAGGCTGCGAACAAAGTGTTCGGCACCCACATCTGCGCCAGCGCGGCGGCGCGCGTGGAGGATCCGACGCTCCTTTACCGCACCATAGGGCCGGTGGCCGTGCGCGGCATCGAAACGCCGCTCTCGATCTTTGAGGTCATCGGCCCAAGCGACCCGGCCGCGCAGCGTGTGGCGGCCTATGAGTCGGCGGTGTTGGAGATGGCGCGCGCGCCCGAACAGGCCGCGCGCCGTCTCGCGGACCTCGTGGCGGCGGACCCGACCGACGCGCTGGCGGCGTTCCAACTCCAACGCGCCCGAAGCGCGCACCCTCACGCGCCAATTGTCGCATAGGCGGCCAGTGTGTTCATCGACACAGCAGCGCCAGCGCCGACTTAGTATGTCATGAGGATCGTCACCGCTGGCGCGTCCGCGCCCCACAATCAGCTGAAGGTGTCCGATGGAGCCGTCGTCTCCGCTTGAGCTTCTGTTTTGGTTGACGGCCGCGCATTTCGCGGCTGATTTTCCGCTGCAGTCGGACTTCATTGCGCGCAACAAGCATCCCAGCGCGACGCCCGTGTGGGGGTGGGTGTTGTCGGCCCACGCGGCCGTGCACGCCGCTTTTGTCGGACTGATCCTGTCGCCGATCCTAGGCCTGGCGGAGTTCGCGGCGCACGCCCTGACCGATCACGCCAAGGGCCAGGGTTGGCTGGGGCGGGAGCCGGGCGCCTTCCACATCGACCAACTTCTCCACCTCGCGGCGAAGGTCGTTTGGCTGGGCGCGTTCCTCTGGGGTCCGCCACTTTTTCGCGGCTAAGGCGAACGGCGCGTGGCCGCGTCACGGGCCAGCTGCTAGAAAACGCGCGTGTGTGCTCTACGGCGCCGCAGGGGTCGGCGCGGCGCGTCAGGGTCAGCCCCATGCCTGCGGCGCCCTTGAACGCCGCCAACGCTGAACAGGAGATGCACGATGTGGAGATCAACCGTCCGCGCGGCCCTGGCGGGCGTTGCGGTGAGTGCGACGGCGGTTCTGGCGCCGCTCGCTTTGACCCCCGCGGCCACGGCTCAAGAGCGCGTGGTGATTGACGACACGCCCACGGCCGAGGAGTTCTCGGCCATGCTCTTTGGCGACGGGCCGCCCCCCGGCGTGAAAATGCGCGGCATCGCGATGCATGATGGCGCGGGCGCCCCGTCCGCGCCGGCGGTGGTCGCGGCGCCGGTCAATTTTGCGTTCAACTCCGCGGACATCCCGCCCGAGTTCGAAGGCGTGCTCGCCAGCTTGGCCCAGGCCATGCTGCAGCCTCAAGCGCAAGGACGCATGGTGATCGTCGCCGGCCACACCGATCCCGTGGGCGGCGCGGAGTACAATCTGGCGTTGTCAGAACGGCGCGCGCAGGCGGTGGCGGCCTATCTGATGCAACTCGGGGTGCCCGCCGGACGCATCCAGCCGGTCGGCATGGGCGAGCAGGCGTTGTTGTCGCCGGAGGACAACGCGTTGAACCGGCGCGTTGAGTTTCAGGCCGCGCCGCAATAACGCGGCGCAGCGCACCAGCGGAAGGGGATGTGGCGTGGCGGATCTGGCGATTGATCTGAAGACGGTGCTGCGGCCGGGCTCGCTGTTGGCGGACCTGTCGGAGCCCTCCTTGGAAAAGCTCAACGCGCTGGGCGCGCTGCGCCGGTTCCCCAAAGGCCAGACCATCTTCCAAAAAGGCGATGACGGCGATTTCCTCGCGATTGTGGTCGAGGGACGGCTGAAGGTTTGCACGTTCACGGCCGCGGGTCGGGAGTCCGTGCTGAACATTCTGCAAGCCGGGGATGTCGTGGGCGAAATCGCGGCCCTTGACGGCGGACCGCGCACGGCGGATGTGGCGCCCTTGGAGGATGCGGGCCTCTTTGTGATTCCCCGCGCCGGCATCGAAACGCTGCTGAACGACGACACCGCGTTTGCGCTGTCGCTGACGCGCGCCTTATGCGCCAAGCTGCGCGCGGCTTCAGACGCCGTGGAGGCCAGCAATCTGGACATGGCGCGCCGCGCGGCGGCGGCGCTCTTGCGCCTGGCGGAACAAAACCAACGCGAAACGGATGAAGGGGATCTCGCCCATCAGCTGCGGATCGATCAGACAACGCTGGCGCAGTATGTCGGCATCACGCGGTCAAACCTGAATCGCGTGCTGAAGCAGTTTGAACGCTCCGGCGCGGCGCGCCACGAAAAGGGCGTCCTCCACATTCTCGATCTGGACTGGCTGGACGACTTCGCCAACAGCGACGACGGCTAACGCAGCGCAAAGAACGCGCTCGCGCGCGGCTCAACACTGCACCTCATGACACTTTTATGACATTGCGATAGATGAGCGGGGCTGTTCGAAAAGAACAGGTCCTGTCGCCGTGAGCACAGGCAGCACCTTTACCCGCGTGCAGTCTTCGTCACGCCCCCCATCGGCTGATCGATGCTTGGGCGGCTTGCAAGGAGACTGCACGATGAAGAAGTCACTCATGATTGCTGTGCTTGCGTGTGTGGGTTGGCATGGCGTCGCCGCGGCTCAAGCCTCTGAGCCGATGGTGTTGGATCGCGCGGACCTGTCGACGCCGTACGGCGCCGCGGCGGTTCTGGAGCAGATCGAAGAGACTGCGCACCGCGTGTGCCACGAGGAGCACGGCCCGGGCTTTCGCTATGGCCGCGCGATGCGCCGCTGCGTCGCGGACACGGTGCGCCGCTGCGTGATGGAGCTCGACTCGCCAAATCTCACGCGGGTCTATGCCGAGGGCTTGAGCCCGCGGCGGCGGCGGGCCTTGCCGCACAACGTGGCGATGATCGCCTGGCCGTCAGAGCCGTTGTAAGGGGCCCCCTGTGAGAGAGGCCCTGTGAGGGCGCGTACCGCGTTCACGCGGTTCATCCGCAAAAAAAGGGGCTCCAGCGCCGGCCGGCCTGGGGCCCCAAACGTTTTCGCCCCCCCCGTTTCGCAGCTGTGACAACGCCTTCAGCCCAGTCGGCAAAAAAAAGCGCAAAATAAATCGCCCTTGTTCTGGCGAGCACAGAGCCTCCCCGGGTGATCCGGCACAGTCCAATCGTGGTCAGGAGAAAGACCCACCCAACACCGGAACCGAACTTCGACACCCAGACCCTGAAAGGATCTTCGCCATGAAAGCTCTCGTGCTCGCCACCGCCGCCGCCCTCGCCACCGTCGCCGCTCCGGCGCTGGCGCAAACCGCCACCACCAGCAACAACGCCACCATCGGCGTGCAGTCGAACGTGCAAATCGGCGCCAACA
>CAZGLY010000084.1:0-6405 GCA_964526675.1 uncultured Caulobacterales bacterium | reverse complement strand
GGCCGAAGACGGAAGCGCTCTCTTGGCGCATCGCCCCGCTTCGCACCGTGATGGCAGCCTTACGCTCAGATTCCGTCATTGACATAAATTCATGTAATGGTTACATGCGTCCATGTCACTGACAAGGCGGTCACACATGACATGGACCTTCCGATATCGCGACTTCGAGGGAACGACGGCGGAGACCGCCGAGGCGCTTGGCGAGCTGCACGCCACGTTCCCATGGGCGCAGGCTGGGCCGCAGCCCTCCGTACGCCTCTTGCGGCACTACACGCAGGAGGGGGCGCTCGACCGGCCCGAGCGGCGCGGCAAGGAGGCGTATTACGGCTTCCGTCACCTGGTGCAGTACTTCGCGCTTCGATCGCTGTTGGAGGACGGCTGGCCGCTGGCCAAAGCCAAAGAGGAGACCAAGTCCCGCACGACCGATGAGCTGATCGCGCTTATACCGACCACGGACGGATCGACGCCTCGCCGCCTGATCGCGGGGCGAGACGCGCCAGGCGAGGACGCGGCGGCGGCCGCAGACCCGGTCGCGGCCCGGCAGCGGCAGATCGCCGAGCGCCGGGCGCGGATCGCCGCACTGCTCGACGAGATCGACGCCGATACGCCGTCCCCTGACGGCCCTCGCGAGCTTCTCCACCTGGAGATCACCCGCTGGTGCACCGCGCTCGTGGACGCGGCGCGGGTGGACACGCTCACGGACGCCGACGCGGAGATCCTCGGCGACGCGCTCACACAAGCGCTGCTCGACGCCCGCGCGAGTCCGGGCGGGCGACGGAGCGGGCGACGATCCAATTGACGCAGACTGCGCCAGACTTCTCATAATCTCCCAACAAAGGTGAATGGACCCATGACGATGCTTGAAGACATCGGGCAACGTGGCTCGACGCGCGCGCCGTTTCTCGTAAAGGTTGAGGCGTCGCCCCGGATCAATCTCGCTTTTCAACAGAACGGGGTCCCGGCCGTGCGCCGTCTCGGCGTGGAATGCCTGAACGGCGGGCCCTATGAGGAGCTGACGCTCACCCTGCGCTCGGACCCGCCCGAGCTCGCCGACGAGCACACCTGGACAATCGCCACCTTGCGGGCGGGAGAGAAGGTTCGCTTTCCCGAGCGCGACATCAAGCTGCGCCCAGGGCTCTTGTCCCGGCTGACAGAGCCTTTGCGCGGCGAGTTCTTGTTCGAGCTGAGCTGCCGCGACCAGCTGCTCGCCTCCGTGTCCAAACCGGTCGAGCTGCTCGCCCAAAACGAATGGGTCGGGTTCCAGGAAGGCGCTGAGCTCCTGGCCGCATTTGTCACGCCGAACGATCCCTCCATCGACCCAATTCTGTCCAGCGCCAGCAAGATCTTGAAGCGAAACAGCGCGCTCGGGGGCGCGATCGACGGCTACCTGTCCGGGTCGCGTGAGCATGTTTGGGAGATGGCGAGCGCCGTCTGGTCGGTGATGTGCGGTCGCCAGCTGACCTACGCCCTCCCTCCGGCGAGCTTTGAGCGGCGCGGGCAGAAGGTGCGCTTGCCCGGCCAGGTCATGCAGTCGGGCGTGGCGACCTGCATCGACACGAGCGTCTTGTTCGCCGCCGCGCTCGAGCAGGCGGGGCTGCATCCCTTCATCACCGTCATCGACGGCCACGCCTTCCCCGGCGTTTGGCTCGAGCCGCACATGTTTGAAGCGGTCGTGACGGAGGACCCGGTCGCGCTGCGCGCGCGCATCAACAACGACAATGTGCTGGTGTTCGAGAGCACGTTCGCGACGGCCGCCAAGCATGCCAGCTTTCGCGAGGCGATCCGCGCCGCCACACAGTGCGTCGCGGCCGACCAGGAAGCGAAATTCCTCGGCGTAATCGACATCGCCCGCGCGCGCATGGTCGACATCCTCCCACTCGGAACGAAGGTCGAGGACGCCGGCGGGCCGGCCGCCAAAGCCAAGCCGTCCGTGTTTGAGCGCGCCCCGAAGCTGCCCGACTTTCGTATCGGGCGCGGCGGGCGCGCGATCGACCGCGTCGAGGTCTGGAAGAGCAAGCTGCAGGATCTCAGCCTGCGTAATCCGCTCGTCAATCTGCGCCCGTCCGCGAAGACGGTGTTTCCATTAGCCGGCGTGGCGCTGGATCCGCTGCAGACGGCGTTGGCGAGCGGACGGGCGCTGACCGTCCGGCCGATCCCAGACTTCTCTCTCGACGGAAAACGGTCCGCCGGCGGCAAGGACGCGTATGCAGAGGCCGATCTCGTCCAGCGCCACGCGGATGACGCCCTTGGGAACGGCGAGGTGATCGTCGATCAGGGCGAGAAGAAGCTGCAAAACGGCCTCGTTGAGCTCTTACGTCTTGCGCGCAGCGACCTGCGCGAAGGCGGCGCGACGACGGTCTTTCTCGCTTCCGGATTCTTGCGCTGGCGCCGCGGCGGCGGCGACCGCGAGACCTACAGCGCGCCCCTTGTGCTCACCCCCCTCATGCTGCGCCGCGAATCGGCCAGATCGCCGATTCAAATCCGGCAAGGCCAAGATGAGGTCCGATTCAATCCGACCCTCGTTCAGCTCCTGAGGCGTGATTTCGAGATCGACCTCGCGCGCCTCGACGAGACTCTCCCGCTGCGGGACAACAATGCAGTGGACATCAACGCGCTCCTCTACGCCGTCGGTCAGGAGATCAACGCCGTCCCGGGATGGGAGATCGCACACGAAGCGGCCATCGCGCGGTTCAGCTTCGCCAAGCACCTGATGTGGCGCGATCTCGCCGATCGTCAGAAACAGCTGCGGCGCAGCCCGGTCGTGCGCTGCCTTCTCGAGCCCAAACCGGGCGCATTCGCCCGCGAAGGCGCGTTCCCGGATCCTGCCCGTCTGGACGCGGACGTCTCTCCGGCGGACACATTCACGCCGCTCTCCGCCGACAGTTCGCAAATGGTCGCCGTGCGCGCCGCCGCCCAAGGCAAAAGCTTTGTCCTGATGGGCCCCCCGGGCACGGGCAAGAGCCAGACGATCGCCAACATGATCGCCCAGTGCCTGGCGGACGGAAAGCGCGTCCTCTTCGTGGCCGAGAAGACCGCGGCGCTCGACGTCGTCTCCCGCCGGCTCGAAGAGGTGGGCTTGCGCGATCTGTGCCTGGAGCTGCACTCCAACCGGGTGAGCCGCACTGACCTCATGGCGCAGCTTGAGCGAGCCTGGAAAGGCGCGACGACGGGCGCCCCGCCTCTCTGGAGCGAGCTCGGGAACGATCTGAAAACGACCCGCGCCCGCCTTAACGCCGAAGTCGCGCGCTTGCACACGGCCGGTCCCGGAGACGTCACGCCCTATGCCGCCATCGGAGCCTCCGTGCGCGGGCGCGAGATGCTTGCGCTGCGGCCTCACTGGCGGAGCTGGGAGCGCGGCGCAACAGCTGAACTCAAACAGTTGCGGGGGATCGCGCAGCGATGCGACCTCTTGGCCGCCGAGCTGGGCGGCGTTGACGCCAGCGCCTTCCAAGGCGTCGGCTGCACCGAATGGACGCCGCAGATGAGCGAGGAGCTGTTCGCTGCGGCCGACGCCGTCAGCTCAGCGGCGTCCCTCGTCGGCGAACACTGGCCGCGCGCGGCCGAAGCGTTCGCCCTTCGCGCCAGCTGCCGCCGCCAGGACGTCGTCACGTCAGCCGGAACGATCGCCGCCCGCCTCGGCAAGATTGGTCGGCGCCTTGTCAAAAGGGCGTCTCGGGAAGACGTGCGCGCGGCGGCCGACCGGCTGCACATAGCGGTCGGTCTCCTGCGCCGGCGCGACGAGCTCTTGGCCGCCGGCTCGGTCCCATACGCGCCCAAGCGGGCGCAGCGGCTGGACCTCGACGCCCTGGCCGCTCAATGGCGCGACGCCGGCGAACAGTTCTGGCTCACCGGCTGGCTGCACCGCGCCCAAGTGCGGGCGGCCGGGCCGCGGGCCCCCCCCCGCGCAAAGCCCGACGATGTCTCCAGCGACTTGCAGCTCTTGGCTGAGGCTCGCGCCCTGGAGGCCCAGCTCAGCGCGTTCGATGATTTGACGGGATTGACCGGCGGGATCTGGCGCGGCGCCCGCACCAACGCGGACCGTATCGCGCTCTTCGCCGCCATTATCGACATGGCCGGCGTCTTGGAGCGCGGCGATGACGGCGGCGAAATCAGCGTGGATCGGGTGACGCCCTTCTACGAGCGCCTGCAGACCCGCGACGCGCCCGACGGATTGGGCGCGTTCGTGGAGGCGTATGCGGGGCTGCGGACGGCCCTCGCCCGTCTGGCGTCCGCCGCTCGCGCGCCGGCGCACATGCTCGTCGACGCCGAAAGCCCCGACTGGCTGGGCGCGCTCGCCGGCCTCGCTGAGCGCTGGCGCAAGGCGCGCGGCGAGCTGCAGAGCTGGTGCGCCTGGCGGCGCGCCAGAGCGGAGGCGATCGAGGCCGGCCTCGCTCCCGTCGTGGACGCCCTGGAGCGCGGCTCGCTGGCTGCGGGCGCAGCGCAGGGCGCGGTGGAGGTCAATCACGCGCGCTGGTGGCTCGCCGAGGCGTTCGAGCGCGACACGGAGCTGTCATCATTCTCGCGCCCCGAACGTGAGGACCTGACGCGCCGGTTCGCCGATCTCGACGCCCGCGTGAACCGTGAAACCGTGGCGGCGATCCGCGCGCGGCTCGCCAGCCGTGTTCCCGCGTTCGGCGAAGAGGCCTCCGGCGAGGGTTGGGGCCTCATTTGGCGGGAGCTCGCCAAGAACCGCAGCCGCCTCAGCGTCCGGGAGCTGATGAGCGAAGCGGGCGGAGAGATCGCCGCTCTGACGCCCTGTTTCCTGATGTCGCCGATTTCGGTGGCGCAGTATCTCACCCCCGACCAATCGAGCTTCGATCTCGTGATTTTCGACGAGGCGAGCCAGATACCCGTCTGGGACGCGGTCGGCGCGCTCGGCCGGGCGAACCAAGCCGTCATCGTCGGCGACCCCAACCAGCTTCCGCCGACCGCCTTCTTCCAGCGCGGCGACACCGACGAGGACGCCGAAGACGCCCCGCCGGAAGACGCCGAGAGCATTCTTGACGAGTGCATCGCCGCGGGCATGCCCATCTGGCGGCTCCAATGGCACTATCGCAGCCGCTCTGAGAGCCTCATCAGCTTCTCCAACCACACCTACTATGACGGTGATCTCGTCACCTTCCCCGCGCCGGTCGCCGAGGACCGCGCCCTCTCGCTCACCCAGGTGGATGGTGTCTACGACCGCGGGGGCAAGCGGGTGAACCGCGCCGAGGCCGAAGCGATCGTGGCGGAGATCACCGCCCGCTTGTCGAGCCAGGATCCCGCAGTGCGCGGCGCGTCCATCGGCGTCATCACGATGAACGCCGAGCAGCAGCGCCTGATCGAGGACCTGCTCGACGAGGCGCGCCGGACCGAGGACGCGTTCGAGCCCTATTTCGACACCGAGATCGACGAGCCCATCGTCGTGCGCAACTTGGAAAGCATTCAGGGCGAGGAGCGCGACGTCATCCTCTTGTCGGTCGGCTACGGTCCGGATGCGGAAGGCCGGATGTCCATGAACTTCGGGCCGCTCAACAAGCTCGGCGGGGAGCGCCGGCTCAACGTCGCTGTCACCCGCGCCCGCCAAGAGCTGAAGGTCTTCGCCTCCTTCGCGCCGGAAGCCATCGAGCTTTCGCGCACGCGTGCGCGCGGCGTGAGGGATCTCAGGGCGTTCCTCAGCTTCGCGAAGGACGGCGCGTCCCTCGCCTCGCCGCATTCGGCGGCGGCCGCGGAGGACATGCTCGCCGGCGCCATCGTCGAGGCGCTCGCCGCACGCGGCTGGAAGGCTCGCGCGGGCGTGGGCGGCGGGCGCTTCCGCGTCGCCCTCGGCGTGGAGGACCCGGAGGAGCCGGGCTCCTACCTCGCGGCCGTAGAGACCGACGGACCCGCGTACGGCGCGGCGGCCTCAGCCCGCGACCGCGACATCCTGCGCCCCTGCGTGCTGGAAGGCCTCGGCTGGCGTCTCCACCGCGCCTGGGCGGCTGATTGGCTTGCCGATCCCGAGGGAGCGGCGGATCGTCTTGCGGAGGCGTTGGGGGAGCAAATGATGAGGCGCGGCGTCCGCGCGGAACAAGAATAACCGAGCGACTGGAAACCGTGAAGAAAGTCCTGACTGCCGCATTCGTCATCATCGTCGCCTGGATGGCCGTCGAGGCGCTCAGACCGAAGCGCGTTGACGCCGTGTTTTATCCTTCCGCGGATGACCTTACTGTCTTCGTTCGTGAGTTCGATGTGGGAAGCGTTGACGCATGCAGGTCTTGGGCGCGCACTCAGGCTGCGATGAGGGAAATACCCGCTGGTTGGGACTACGAATGCGGCGTCCACCCGGTCGATACGCTCGGAGATCTCATCGTCTACAAGAAGACAGTGCAGTAGCGCCGCACTCAGGACGATCCGCGCAACGTCCGGCGGGCTTCGTCGACGCTC
>CAZGLY010000083.1:0-6909 GCA_964526675.1 uncultured Caulobacterales bacterium | reverse complement strand
GTTCATTCACCCTCCGTTCCGGCTCCCGCACGCATCGCCTGCAGCTTGAGCAGCATGGCGAGCGTCTTCTCGAACTGGCGGATGAGCCGCGCGTCGAGGTCGTAGAGCGTGGCCATCTTGTCCGGCTCAAACGCTTGGGCGTGCGCCTGGGCGCGCAAGAGCGGGGTGGTCATGACCCCTGCACGCGCCGCGTCCACCGCCGGCTCCAGCTCGGCGTCAATGTAGCGCAGGAGATCCGCCGGCGTCGGCCGCCAACGGGGCGCGCCGTCGTCCTCGACATCCTCGGCGAGCGCGGACGTCCAGTCCTCCCGCTGATCCGGAGGCAGCTGCGCCAAAGCCTCGGCATAGGCGCTCGGGCCGCCACGCCGGAGGCGGGTTCGGGCGGCCGCAAGCGCCCGGCGCGCTTCGACGATGGCGCGACGCCCAAGGGCGTCATCGCTTGGGGTGGTGCGGACCGCCTCGGCCACGTCAAGGCGCCGCGCGCCCCGCCCGCC
Organism: uncultured Caulobacterales bacterium; assembly: GCA_964526675.1. Classification (GTDB taxonomy): domain Bacteria; phylum Pseudomonadota; class Alphaproteobacteria; order Caulobacterales; family Maricaulaceae; genus CAZADA01. Next base: position 6,415 of record CAZGLY010000083.1, on the reverse strand, counting down.
GGGCATGAGCTTCACGCGATCGGCGATCGCCTCGGCGTCAAACAAGCTGTCGGTGGCGCGATGCAGCCCAGCGGCGAGCAGACCCCGCTCCGCGGCCACAAGCCGGTCACGTCGCAGCATCAGCTGGGCCAGCCGCTCGACAAGGTGGGTCTCGGTCGGCCCCTGCGGCGCGTGCTCGCGCATCAGCGCGTCAAGCCGAGCGTGATGCGCGTCGGCGTCCTCCCACGCCGCCAGCGCGGTCGCCGCGGCGGAGACCGCTTCGGCCTCTCGCCGGCGCGCGATCGTCGTGGTGCGGTTGCTCATCGCCAAAACGCCTCCCCGTCTGTCGTTTTGTAAAGCTTGAGCAGCGCATCGTTGAAGCCGTCCAGAGCCTGTTCCTCTGCCGCCGAGAGGGCCGCGAGGCGACGCTGATAGGTGCGCCGCCACATGCGTTTCGGTCGCTCCAGCGGCGGCGCGTCCAGGCTCGGGTCCCCGCCCAGACGCGCGCGCAGTTTCTGGGCGCGGCGGAGCGCGCGATCACGCGCCCGCTCGCGGCGGCTTTGGTAAGTCAGCTCCGCACAGCCACGGCACGCCACCCGGCCACGCCACAGATAAAGATGCAGCCGGCGCTGACCGCAAGCCGGGCACAGGAAGGCGGGGCGCTCCCTCACAGCGCCCCACGGGCCCCAGACGATCGGGATCCTCTCGCGCGCCGGCTGCGGCTCCTCGCCGCTGACCTGGGCGGTGAAGGACACCGTCAGCCGATCGCGCCCGCCCAGCACACTGACTGAGCCGGTCTCTCGATCGCCGCGCGTCCAGCGCGTGACGCCTAACCAGCCGTCCGTGAGCGCGCCCGCGCGCCGATAGCTGTCGATGTCGAGCTTCAGAGCGTCCTCAGTCGTGCTCCGCCCGCTGTGGTTCCAACCGCCAGACCCCAGCCCGCCCATGGTTATAGCCTCCGTGCGTTCGTCGAAAGACACGATGTCCAAAACGCGAGGTGACGGTGGCGTGACGGTCTTTGGCTCGTAAGCCTTTGAAAGTGCAAGAGGTGACGGTCTATGCGCCAACCTTTTTCTATCACACACGCTGCGCTCTACCCCGATGGAACAAAGAGCTTCAGCGCTGCATTGGAAGTTTTTCGGCGAACCATCATCACTCATTGCACTTTCAACGACTTAGACCCGAATTCACCGTCACTTGACCATCACTCGACCGTCACCGATCGCGGCGTGTCGAGACGCCGACCCAAACCCCGCCCCCTCCACGCCGGCGGTACTGAAGATGCGCCAGGCCGAGACCGTTGATGCGGCTGGTGAAGGTGTTCGGGCGCGGGCGGTGAAACGCGTCATAGCCCTCGCCATCGGCCCAGCTGCAGAACGCTCGGTACGCCTCGCGGGTGGCGACTGTCTGTTCCGGCGCAAGCTGCAGCTCTGGCGGGTTGGTGGCGACCCAGTGGCGCACCATGTCGGCTTGGAACGCCCACTCATCCAACGCCTCCACCGAGCGTTGCGGCGCGGCGAGCGCCGAGCGCGCATAGACCCGCGCGGCGCCGGCGAGCGCCCACGACAAGACCAGCTCGCCCTCCTCCTCCACGATCCGGCGACCGATTTCCGGAACGCGCTCGTTCAAAGGGATCGAGCGCTCGAATGGGATCACCAGCAAGCGCCGGCGCACGCCGCGGTCCATGCCGGCCTTGAACGGCGGAAGCATATTGGTGGCGAAGACGTGCTGGGCGATCGGCCGGAAGCTGACCATCGGCTGGTAGATGTCGCGGGCGCTCATCAGATCGCCGGTGACCACCTGTTTGAAGGTGTCGCCGGCGATAACCGCGCCGCTCAGCTCATCGGCGGCGTTGAGAAGCGCCCCGCGCAGCTGCACGCGAAAGCGCGGGTCAGTCATTTGCTCCGGCGTGATTGTCGAGGCGGCGCCCTCCGGCACGAGCCCGCGCAAGACCGTCAACACTTGGCTTTTCCCATTCGCCGCCAGCGGTCCGTGCAGGATCACCGCCTTGGGCTCCGCCAGGCGCGTCGCGATACCGGTGGCGGCGACGCCGGCGACTTCCGCGATCACGTCGCCGTATTCGAGCGCTGCGTCGCTGAAGCATCCCTTGATCAGGCGGTTGAGCAAGGAGCCGGGCGGCGGTCGTGTGAAGCCCTGAGGGTCCCAACGCCCGTGGAAGCGCCACCGAACACGGTGTTCGGGCGTGAGAGGTTCAAGCTCCAACCGCCCGTCAGGCCGCACGGCGACAAAGCCGTCAGCGCACGCCAAGCCGGGATGGGCCTCGGCGAAGAAGTCGGGCGCCGCCGCGATTGCGCGCATTTCCTTCAACACGCCGTCGATCGCCGACGCCGTCAATGTGATGCGTCGCCCCTCCAGCGGCTTGACCGCGTCAAGGTCGTGCACGGCGCGGCGCAGTCCTTCCTGGTCCAGCGCGGCCCAGATCCCATCGCGGTAAACATAGAGGTCACCGTCGACAAAGACCGGCTCCGGCGCGTCCCGCTGTTCGAGGCGCACGCGATGGAGCACCGCGTGGGCCAGGGCGACATGGGAATTGCTCGTCGGGGTTCGCAGGTCGGGTGGATCCAGATCATCGACCTCATCAGGCTTGCGCTCGAACCGCACCACCTGCCCCAGGCCCTCAACGCTCGGCATAGGGGGCCTCCAGCATGTCGGGGCGCCACGCCTCGCGGGCGCGCGCGGCGACATCCGCCCAGTCCTCACCCTCCCGGTCGGGCGTGCGGATCTCCACGACGACGTCCCGCTCCACACGGGCGGCCAGCGCCTGCGCGGCTTTGAGCCCCGGCGGATCCTGATCGGCGGCGATCACGAGCTCATCCACGCCGCGGGGCGGGATGAAGCCCGCGAGGTTGGATGCGCCGAGGCTCGCCCAGGTCGGGTAGCCGGACATCAGCGCAAAGCCGATCGCGGTCTCGACGCCCTCCGCCACCGCCAGCGCCCCGGTGTGTTCGCCGAGCAGACGGGGAAAGAGCCGCACCGCGCCGCTCACGGGCGAGCCGAAATTCCGCCGCGGCGCGGGACACGCGATCTTGCCGCGCCCGTCCGCGCGCAAGCCCGTGGCTTGAACGCCTAGGCACTCGCCAGCCTCATCGGTGACGGCGGCCAAAAGCGCCGGGACGCGCCACCGCCCGTCATTCGAGAAGGGCGCGGCCCAGGTGAACCGAAGGGGCGAGACCCAGCCCATCGTGGGGTCATCCGGCCACGGAACGATAAGCCCGCGAGCGTCACGCAGATATGTCGCGCCCGGCGTGCCCGCGAGGGCAAGACCCTGCCCGAACAGCGCGCGTCCGAGCGCCCGCCGATCGCCTTCAGCGTTCTGCGCTAGCGCGGCGCTCATCCACGACCCGCTTTCGGCCACAGGCCCCGATCCTTTAACGCCGTGACAACATCCGCCTGCGGACAGCCCGCGAAGCAATGGACGAGCAGTTTGGCCCCCTCGCCCACGTCAAGCTTGCAGGACGGGTGCAAATCGCCGCGGCCCCGGCCGTGGCTTGGGACGGGACAGGACACAAGCCAGCCGCGGCTGAGCCGGCGGCCGCCGAGCGCCTCGGCGATGGTGTCGATGTCCACCGCTCACGCCTCCGCGTGGCTGTCCAGCCACGCCTCGAGCGCATCGACGCGGATCAGCCGGCGCTTGCCGAGCTTGATGGACGGCAGCGCGCCGGATTTGAGCGCGAGGTAAAGCGTGCTGCGGCCAACGCCGGCCAGACGCGCCGCTTCAGCCGGGGCGACGGCGAGCGGGGCATGCGCACGCGCTCGCCCTTCTGTCATCGGATGGCGGTTCAGCATGGCCACACCGCACAATCGGGATCCGGCCAAAGCCACGAGCCGGCCGTCGAAGCGGGGGACGCGAAGTCAGACCCAAGAAGCGTCACGGGAAACACCTCCATATCCGTGTAGACGTGGATGGAGGGTCGTGGCGCACGGCCCCACGATCAAAGCCCATGATCGCCGGCTAGTTCGTGGGCGGCGTGGGCCTCGAGTCCGGTGGAGCGTTCAGCGCCCTGGTGCGCCAGTACGCTTTGCGAATCTGGTTCTCGATCGTACGCGGTGAGCAGGCCTCGCCTTCGCGGGCGCGTTCGGCGGCGATCGCTGAGGCTTCTTCAACAAGAGTCGGCGCCGTTTCTCGGACGGCCGCACGTCGCTGAAGGATTTCAAGTGATCGCTGCGCTCCCCGTCCGCGCCGGGAGCCTCCGCGCGGCCCGCTGACAAAGCCTGCAAGCCGTGCGATGCGGCCGAGGTCGAAGGCTAGGGCGTCAGGGTCCACGGCCATGGCGTGGCTGAAACGCACGAAACGATGGCCGCCCGGGTGTTGCCCGGCTGTAGGGGAAGCGTCGAGGACCACGACGACGCCCGCGACCTGCGGCGCGTGGCGGCGGAGAATGTCGTCAAGCGTTTGATAGTCGATGGCGGTTACCACCGCGGGCGCGAGCATCAACGGACGGCTCGCCACACCGAGCGGTGCGTGGCCCAGCAGCCAGACATCACTGTGCCCGAGCTGTCTCGGCTCGCTGCGTTCACGCTTAAGGGGTGCGGCAAGCGCCTCGGCGAGCGCACGCCAATCTAAAGCCCAACGTCGCCAAGCGCCCTCCGCGGGGTAGACCCACCCCTCTTCCGGGCAATACCACCGCCAGGCCGCCCGTTCCTGGTCCCATTCTCGGGATCCTGCATGAAGTTGATGACACTCCGGGCAGCGCACGACGTCTGAGTCTTCGGCGCGCTGCAGCACGCCCTTTGCGCAAAGCAGGTCAAACACCGGACCCGCCCAGTCGCGTACCTGCGCTTCGGTCACGCCCGCCGCCACCGCCGCGGCGACACGTTCCAAAAACGCAGCAGCGCCAATGATCCGCTCGTTGGTCATGCCGGATCGCGGAGCTCCCAAAGCTCAAGGCATGCGTCCCCGGCCAAACGCTCGTCTTCGCTCCAGCCCTTTGTCGTACAGCCGTGAGGATAGGCCAGTTTCATGAGTTTGCAGCGCTCACCTTGGCGCCCAGCGCGCGGCGCGAAGGTGATTTCGATTGTGGCCTTCTCGACGACGTCAAGCGGGATCTGGTCAGCGGCCGGTCGCAGGTTTCGCTCAAGTGCGCTCCAGGCGTCGCCTTCCTGGCCCTCGGTCCGGATCAGCACATAATCACCTGGTGAATCCAGGGGCCGGATCCCAAGCTCCACCAAGCGCGCACGAAGGACAGGATGGCCGTTTGGCGCGGGAAGCGCGATCCGACTCTTGAGGCGATCGAGGTTGATGCGCCGCATGGCGAGCCGAGCCGGCGTCGCCGTTACCCCGAGTCCATAATGCAGGACGGCCTGCATGATGACGTGACGAAGCTTTTCGCCGCCACGCTCAGCCACGACGTCGATCGTCGCGGCGGACGGATCGATTAAAACCAAGGCCTCGATCGCGGGCCGCACACTTTGGCGAACCAGGTCGTCGCCTTCAAAGACATTCTGGAGCGTGGCCGGCGCGTCGCGAAAGATGGTGATCTGAAGCGCGAGCGTATCGGTTGCGCTATCGCGCGCAGCCGGGCGCCAATCTGCCTCAAGGACAATGTTGGATATGTATCCATCACGTTGGTGGAAGGCGTCTTGTAAGGCTGCTTTCAGAGCGTCTTCTTCGAGAGCCAGCGCATCAAGGCCGCGCCCGTCTTCAAGGCGATATCCGTTCCAATACTGCGGTCTCTCAAAGCCTTTTTCAAAAGGCATCAAGCGTTCAATCTGAATAAAGGCTTCATCGCGATGAATATAAATCCAGATGGCGCGGGCCAAAGCTGAATCCAGGCCGCGCAAAGCCTCCAGGACGTCTTGCTCCTTATGAAAGAGCCGGAAGATCACCCGTTCGCCGGCCGCCTTGGCCAAGGGTTCGAGACGGTCAAGCAACAATTGCAGATCAGAGGCGGCGTTGTCCGGCCCTTCTCGGATGCGCCGTTCGACCTCGCGACGACGCGCCGCTTTACTCGGTGCGTCGTCGATCGGCTGCTCGCCTCGGCAATCGAGATGCTGGAGCAGCTCTTCGAGGAGCCCGTCGCCCACCTGGGCGCACAGTGTCGATATTTTGAGGACCACAGTCGGTCCCTCGCGTGACGCGCCCGCTGCCCCCAACCCAGCGAATGACGCCGACCTAGCGCACCCATCGCGCAGGCCTTCCATCCGTGCACATCCTCAAAATCATCTATAGACGGCCACGGACGACGGCTCAATCAGCACATGTTGTGGCTAAAAGATGGCGCGTGTGCGAAATGTAGGGGTTCAACCGGTATTTTTGGGCAGTCCGGCGCCCAGCGCGCCTGACGCAAACCCGTCGCGCCTCATCGTGAAAATCTTTAAACGGATGATCCCCCCTTAACCGAGCGCTGCGCTGAAGAGCGGGAACGTCACGCCCAGCGACCAGGCGAGCAGCAGGCCAAGGCCGAGCCCCGCCGCC
>CAZGLY010000082.1:0-6985 GCA_964526675.1 uncultured Caulobacterales bacterium | reverse complement strand
TACAGGCAAAACTAGACATGTGAGGATCACGATAGGCAAGGTGCTCGAAGATTGAAAATCCGCGTGTCGGTGGTTCGATTCCGCCCCTGGGCACCATTTCCCCGCCTCACACCGAGGGCGTCATGTCTGGGTGGGACGCGGCGAAGCCCTTGCCGTTTCGGCCAGCGAGAGACCCCTGAGCTCTGTGCGTCGCCAACACGGTGATGGGGACCTTCGACGCGCGGACCTCCACATCAGCGAACGATGGGTCTGCCGGGGTGGCGGCCCGCGTTGTCGCCCACGCCGTCATCGCGCCGCTGGGCTGCGGTTCGGCGGCGTGGAGGGTGTTGACCGGTGATCGTGATCTGGGCCGTCCGGCGTGAGGCCACCCGGACCGGCGGTTGACGTCGTGCGTCCACACCTAAGGGGAGGGGTGAGAGCGGCCGGCCTTGCGATCTGTGTTACAAGGTAACATTCTCTGGCTCTGTGATGCGCGCAAACGCCGACGCCACCGGAGACGCCATGACCACCGCCGCCCCCAACGACACCCGCCTCCCGGTCACCGTGCTCTCCGGTTTTCTCGGAGCGGGGAAGACGACCCTTCTCAATCGCGTGTTGAACAACCGCGAAGGACGCCGGGTCGCGGTGATCGTCAACGACATGTCTGAGGTCAACATCGACGCGGATTTGGTGCGCGCCGGCGCCGAGCTCAGCCGCACGGACGAAACCCTCGTGGAGATGTCGAACGGCTGCATCTGCTGCACCTTGCGGGATGATTTGCTCGCCGAGGTGCGGCGGTTGGCTGGCGAAGGCCGCTTCGACTACCTGTTGATTGAATCGACGGGGATCTCAGAGCCCCTGCCGGTGGCGGCGACCTTCGATTTTCGGACCGAGGAGGGCGACAGCCTCTCGGACGTGGCGCGGATCGACACGATGGTGACGGTCGTCGACGCGGTGAACCTGCTTCGCGACTATTCGAGCCACGATTTCTTGCGCGATCGCGGCGAGGCCCTCGGCGAGGATGACGAACGCACGTTGGTCCACCTGCTCACGGATCAGATCGAGTTCGCCGACATCGTTATTCTGAACAAAGTCGACGACGCGCCGCCCGAACAGGTGGACGCCGCTCGAAAAATCATCCGCAGTCTCAACGCGGATGTGCGGATCATCGAAACGAACTATTCAGACGTGCCGGCGGACTCGATCTTAGACACCGGCCTTTTTGACTTTGAAAAGGCGCACGAGCATCCGATGTGGGCCAAGGAACTCTACGGTTACGCCGACCATACGCCGGAGACCGAGGAGTATGGCGTGGCGTCCTACGTCTATCGCGCCCGTCGGCCGTTCGATCCCACGGCCATCCATGATCTTCTGAACGGCCCGCTTCCGGGCGTGATCCGCGCGAAGGGGCATTTTTGGATCGCCACACGGCCCGACTGGGTCGCTGAGTTCTCTCTGGCCGGCGCCCTGTCGAGCGTGACGCCGCTGGGCACGTGGTGGGCGGCGGTCCCGGAGGATCGCTGGCCGGATCCCGATGGTCTGCGCGCGTACCTTAAGGAGCATTGGCAAGAGCCTTGGGGCGACCGGCGTCAAGAGATTGTCTTTATCGGCGCCGGCATTGATTGGCTCAGCCTGAAGGCGCGCCTTGATCAGGCGTTGATGCCTGAGGACGTCGCCCCGTCCTTGAAGACCCCGCCCAAGCTCCCCGATCCCTTTCCGCTCTGGCGACGGGCGACCGATGCGGCGTGACGCCGGCCTGCGTTTGGTTGAGGCCTATGGCGACCCCTTAGACGCCGTCGGCGGCCCCGCTGACTTTGGACAGATCGCCGATCCTGGCGTGGAGGGCCTCATTTGGCGACGGCGCTTGCCCGGCCGTGTCCAACAGTGGATCGACGCGTTGCCGGTCAATCGATTGCCGTCGGCGCGCGTGAACCTCGCCGCCTCCGACATACGGCCGGTGGTGACTCAGGTGACCGACATCGCAAACCTGTCGGGTGGGGCGTGTCTCGAATGGTTCGTCAATGACGTGGTGATGATCGCGACCGCGTTCGCCAACACCATGGCGGCGGCCTTTCTGCGGATCCGGTTCAGCGTCGTCCCCGGCGGCCTCCCGCCGTCGTCGCGGCTTCGGCCGCCCACGGAAGCTCTCCGGTTCATTCCGGTCGCTAGTGAACAACAACGCGAACGCTCGCACATGGCCGAAGGCGGAGTTGTGGTCCTGTGCAGGAAGCGTCTGCTTTTCGAACCACGCGCCTCCGACGCGTCGCCGCGCGGCGATTGCTCATGGACGACAGCCGACCGGCCGGGCGCGCGCATGCCAGGACCGCGCCGCTGATCGGTCGGCATGCGATCGCCCTCCACGCGCTCAGCTATTTGAAGTCCGACGCCGACAGCCAGCCGAAGGTCGTCGCCCCGGTGTGCTCCGGCCGCCAGACGGCCCAGACGTAGCGCATGGTCGGTGTGAAGGGCGGCGGGCCATAGTGTTTGGCCGGCCAGCAGACCACGCCGTCAATGGCGTAGAGCGCGGCCGGCGGTGATTTGCGCCACCGCGGAGTCCGCGTGCGGTGACAGAGTGACCGCAGATCGAGCAGCATGGCGACGGCGCCGCCGGTTTGACGCGTGAGGATCAACGCCTGGCGGATGAACGCGTCGGCCAGCCCGAAGCCGTAGGGTGGGTTGGTCACGATGTGCTTGGCGCGCGGATGGCTAAGGGTGAGAAAGTCGAGCCCCGAAACGCGATAGCCGTGATCAATGAGATCGGCGGCGGCCACGTCGTATCCGGCTTCGATCAGCGTTTTGGTGATGGCGCCGTCGCCGCAGGCCGGCTCCCAGATGTCGCCGTCAAAACGTTCGACGGAGAGCAAGGCCCGGACCGCGGCCGGCGGCGTTGGGTAGAATTCGTGCGGGATGCCGCGGGGCCGTTTCGTCCGGGCATGAGGCTCAAAACGCCGGGGCGAGTGCGGGGCCGCGCGCGGCGGCTCCGGTCTCGATGGGAATCTTGGGGCGATCAAGGAGATCATTGGCGGCCCCCTTTGTCGGCAGCGTCAGCCGCTTCGGCGTCCCGATCCGCGTCGCGCAGCGCGCCGAGCTGGTCGTAGGCCTTGGCCGCCAGGAAGCTGACGCGGAGCAACTCGCCATTGGAGAAGCTGTGGCTGTCGCGCCATGTCTCGTCTTTGTCTTTGAAGCTGCGGGACAAAATGACCGAGTAACGTGGGCCGTTCTCGCCGTCATTGCGCCAGATGGTGGCTTTGAGAGCGCCATCGCGCAGCGTCGTGACGGGTTTGTTGGGTTGTGTTTGGTTTGACATTTCAAGTTTCCTTTCGCCAATTTTAGTTTCGTGGGGGCTGAACCCTTTCAGCCGATGACACCTGAGAGGCGCGTCGGATGAGGCGGCGGCGCACCCCTTCTTTGTTTTTGGGGCCGCAACGAAGTGGAGGAGCTGCTTGCAGCTTGCGCCGACGCCGCGGCGCGCCAGGGTCATCGCCAAGGCTGAAAGGGGGCGGTCGTCCCACGAACAGGCGGAGACGCGGCGAACCGAACCCGCCCTGTCCCGATCGCAGTCCGCGCTGGCAATTTCTGCCAATGTCTGCCATAATGGAAGAAATGGAGAGATTGATGGCCAGCATGAACGTGTCCTTGCCCGACCAGATGAAAGACTGGGTCGAGGCGCAGACCAGAACCGGGCGCTACGCCAATGTCAGCGATTATGTCCGCGACCTCATTCGCCGGGACCAAGACCGCGCGGCCAAGATCGCGGCCCTGCAAGCGAAAATCGACGAGGGTCTGGCGAGCGGTCCTGCGGAAGACTTTGACGCCGACGCCTTTTTGACCCGCATGCGCGAGACGCATGGCGGGTAGGGACGTCACAACGTTCAGGCTGCGGCCTGCGGCGCAGGACGATCTCGCGGCGATCTGGCGCTACACCGCGCACACCTGGTCGGCCAATCAAGCCGACGCCTATATTCGCAAACTCAACAGCGCCTTTGAGCTGCTCGTGGCTCTTCCCGAGATCGCGCCCGAGCGGCCTGAACTCACCGGCGGCATCCGCGTCAAGGCGGTCGAGGCGCATGTCGTCCTCTACCGCATCGTCGAGGACCACATCGACGTGGTGCGCATCCGTCACGCGCGCGAAGACTGGATCGGCGATCCGGAAGGCTAAGCCGCCGTGTCGCGCTCCAGCCGCCGGATCTCCGCCAGATGCCGGTAGAGGGTTGAGCGGGCGACGCCCAGCTGAGCGGCCGCCTTCGGCACCGACAGGCCGCGATCGATGAGGAACACCGCCTCGCGCAGGTCTTCGCCAGTCAGGGCCGGCGCGCGTCCGAACTTCACGCCGCGGGCCTTGGCGGCCGCCATGCCGGCGCGGGTGCGCTCAATGATCAGACTGCGCTCCAGATGCGCGAAGGCGCCGGCGATGTGGCAGGTGATTTCGCCGAGCACCGAACTGGTGTCGAGGCCTTCCGTGAGAGAGCGAAACGCGACGTCGCGTTTCTTCAGCGCCCGCATCACATCAGAGAGTTCGTAAATCGAGCGGACCAGCCGGTCCAAGCGCCAGACGACCAGCGTGTCCCCGCCTTGGAGCGTCGCAAGCGCCGCCTCGAGCTGGCGCCGCTCGGTGGCCGCACCGCTGACGCCATGGTCCTGAAAAATCTGCTCGCAGCCGGCGCACGCCAGGGCGTCGATCTGGAGATCGAGGCTTTGGTCTTCGGTGGACACGCGCGCATAGCCGATGAGCATGGCTCCTCCTTGGTTGGTGTGACGCGAGGGGCGCGCGGTTTTCCGGCCCGCGGCGTCCCGCAAGGGTTCCCCTATGAGACGCTTGGCGGCCATGTGCGACCGCCGTGATCGCGCAATTCAAAATCACGCCCTTCATTCAATTTCAAGAATACAAGAGTGAATCCAAATAAGGAAGGGTTTTGAGACGAGTCAATACAATAGTATGCGCCGCTTTGTCGGCACTTATTGCATGCAATGCTTCGGCGTCGTCGGAAGAGAAGGAGCAGCACTTCACCGCCGCTGAGTTTCTGGCGCAGAACCCGCGGCAACAGCGGGTGTTCGCCGTCGCGACTGTTCTGGCCACAGGCCTCGCCATTCCGGATCGCGCCGCCGGCAAGTGCATTGTCGACTGGTACTTTGACAATGAGAGACAGGCGGCCTCGCGCATTGTGGCCGCCCTGGAGACCAACCCCGACGTAACGCCGACGACCGTCATTGTGGCGCTTGCCGATCAGGCCTGCGGCGGCGTTCGACAGCCACCTCGTGCCGCTCAATAGGTTAGGGTTTGTAGATCGAAAAATCAGGCAGATCGGCCGCCGCTTCACTGACCGACGCGGGCTGGCCGAAGGCGCTGGCGCCAAACGCCGGTGAGAGGCGTTTCCGTTCAACATCCGCGATCAGCGCGGTGATGTCCTGCTCCAACGCTTCAACCGCCTCGAGATCCAAATCGCGGCGCTCAAGCTGCGCGCGACTGCGGTCGAGGAATTGCGCCTTCTCAACCAGATCTGCCCGGCGTTCGTGCAGGGCGGCGCGCGCCTGTCGGGCGTCACGCCAGGCCTCCCAACTTGGCGCATCCGCGCGGGCGCGCGCTGACGGGGAGAGTGGCGCCGTGTCTGTGCCGCCGAGATGACCGCCATCGGCCGTGCGCCAACGATGGCTCGCGTCCTTAAACACCCTGCGCCCGTCATTGGTGCGAAGGGCGCGGGCCTCCATGTCCGCGATCACGGTGTCGAGATGGTCAGCGGCCTTGGCGGTCTCCAACAGCGCATCGTCGACCAGGGTCTGCGCCCGCTCCAGCGCTTCCCAGGCGCGGGCATAGGCGCGCTTCAACAGCTGTTGCAGGTAAAGGCCAAGGACGTAGCAAAAGAACCGGTTGCGTCGCTCCCGCTCCTGGTTTGCTGGGTCGCGCGATGACGCTTCCCCGGTCAGGAAACGGTCAATTTTGCCGTTCGGCCGACCTGAGAACTCATCCATGAGGTCTGCGAAATCACGCTCTCGATTTTTCAAAAAATCATTCATATACTCTCTGTTGGTTTGTCTATATTATAGTGTAATGCAGTCCTGTACGACAAATTTGACGTCCGCCGTGATGTGGGCGATTGACCCAAAGCGGCTGAAACAGCTATAATAGCTGTATGAGCATTGAAACACCCGAGGATCCGACCATGCGTGCTTTCGCCGCCCTTGAGGCCAAAAACCGCTTTGGCGAGTTGCTTGACGCTGCTCAGCGCGAACCGGTGACGATCGAAAAGCGCGGAAGGCCGGTGGCGGTGATGATGTCCAAGGCCGAATATGACGAGCTGCAGGCGCTGCGCGCCGAGCATTTGCGTGTGGAGATCCTTGAGGGGGTGTCCGATATCGCAGCCGGCCGGCTCATCGACGGCGAACAGGCATTTTCGGACGTCTTGGCCGGGCTTGACAGCGCGGAGTTATGACGGCGCGCTATCGTCTTACGGCCAGCGCGCAAAGCGACTTACGATCCATCGCCGGGTATTCTCGCCGTGTCTGGGGCGTCGACCAGGCGCGCGCCTACATCACCGCACTGCGTGAGGTGTTTCGGAAGCTCGCGGATCGCCCCGGCGTCGGCCGGCTGCGTGACGAGCTCCATGCCGGGTTGCGGAGCTTCTCCTGCGGGCAGCACGCTGTTTTCTATGTGATCGACGGCGGAGGCGTCATTGTCGTTCGCATCCTTCATCAGCGGATGGACGTCGCCCGCCACATCAGCGCGGAGGAGGTTCGTGATGCTGCGCGCCGTGCCGCGCCGTCGAAGCGCGACGACAAGCGAGATTAGCGGGCGTTCAGCGTCCGCGACGTCGGCTGCCGCGTTTTGATCGCTTGCGGGCGTTCAACCCCCTCCTCGTTAACGGATGGGTTTATTCATGAGCAGCCATCGCGCGACGAAGCGCCGGAATACCCAGGTTCGAAAAGCGGACACCTGGCGGCCGGGCAGCTACGACAGCCATCGGCCCAGGCTGCGTGAAAACGCGAACACGGTTAGGCCTTCTGCAGAGCG
>CAZGLY010000081.1:0-7036 GCA_964526675.1 uncultured Caulobacterales bacterium | reverse complement strand
TAGAGCGTGCCCTGTGGTCCCCGCAGCACCTCGATCCGCTCAAGGTCATAAAGATCAAGGACCGCCGCTTGGGGACGGTTGAGATAGACGTCGTCCAGATAGATCCCCACGCCCTGCTCGAAACCAGCGACCGGGTCTTGCTGGCCGACGCCGCGAATAAAGGCGGTCAGCGTGGTGTTCGTGGCGCGCGACACTTCCAACGTGATGTTCGGCGTGAATTGGGTCAGAGCGGTGATGTCCTGGGCGCCCAGATTCTCCAGCTGCTGCGGCGAGAACGCGGTGACCGCCACCGGCGCGTCTTGCAGGGTCTCCTCCCGCCGCCGCGCGGTGACGACAATCACTTCCCGGCCCGTGTCGGCTTCCTCGTCCTGGGCGACGGCCGCCGGCGCGGCCATGAAGGGTTGCAACGACGCGCAGGCCAGCAACGCCCCCACGCTGCGAAGTGTTCGTGTCATGAGTGTCTCCCCGTTTGTGTGTTTTCTTGTGTGTTTTCGGGGTCGCGCGCGCCCGTCCGATCCGTCGCGCCGGCGCGGTGTCCGCGTTCGCCGGCTTTGGATGGATTTCGCCTGCCCTGTCAGCGCGCTACGACCTTTATTCAACGACGTATGAAATCCGATTGCGCGCCTTTGGCCATAGGACCAAGGTCTGGATCTCGGCGTGTGTGGCCGTGCGGTCACGCATCGCGGGCGATGTGGGCGGCGCGGATGCGCCGCGCGTCGCGCCAAAGCCTGGCGGGGCGTCGACAACGCCTCCTATATTCAGGGCGAACAGGCCGCAGGACGGCCATCATGCGGTGGGCGAATAATGAGTGAACGCGGCGGGCGCGGCGCACGGACACGGACCAAAATCCTTGACGCCGCGGAAGCTCTCTTCGCTGAGCGCGGGTTCTACGGCGTCACCGTGCGCGAGATCACCAGCCGAGCCGGGGTCGACTCCGCGCTCGCCTATTATCACGTCGGCTCGAAACGCGCCCTGTTTGACGCCGTGTTGTTGCGCCGCGCGGATGAGCTGAACGAGGCGCGCTTGGCCGCCCTGATTCAGGTGGAGGAGGAGGCCGGCGACGCGCCGCCGCGCCTGGAGCGGATCATCGCCGCGTTCACCCAACCGCTGCTGGATCGATCCCAACGCGGGGGGCAGGGCTGGAAGAGCTACTTCGCGCTGATCGCGATGGTGAACAACTCGCCGGAATGGGGCGGCGCCTTGATGACTCAGTACTTCGATCCGTTGGTGCGCCGCTTCATCGCCGCCATCCGTCGCGCTTTGCCGGACACGCCGGAGGACGATGTGTATTGGGGCTACCACTTCCTGTCCGGCGCGTTGGTGCTGACGCTCGCGGAAACAGGCCGCATCGACAATCTGTCGAACGGCTTGTGCCGATCCAGCGACCTCGCCGGCGTCCACAGCCGGCTGCCGGCGTTCTTCGCCGCCGGGTTTTCCGCGGCCGCCCGCACGGGGGAGGCCGACGGCGACGCGCCCAAGGGGTCGATCGCGTCCGCCGCGGAATGAGTGTCGCTGGCGCTGCGACAAAAGTTTAATTCAACGCTCGATGAAAAGGCCGCAGTCTCGGACGTGGGCACTGTAACAGCGCAGGACCGACGCCGTGGCCATCCCGCCCTCGCCATCAGCCCCCGCGGACGCTGACGGTCACGACGTCGCCGGCGCTCCGCTGGCGCAGGCCGCCACGCGCCCGCTGATCCCCGACATTGTCAGCTTGCATGGTCGCTGGCGCGCGGCCCGGCCGGCGCTGGTCTTTGAGGACCAGGTGGTGACGTGGGCCGCGTTTGACGCCGCTGCCAATCGCGTTGCGCAAGGGTTGCGCGCGGCGGGCCTCGCGCCCGGGGACGCGGTGGCGGTGGTGATGCACAACGGCGTGGAGATGGCGCAGGCGATCATCGGAGCCGTGAAGGCCGGCTGCGTCATTGCACCTTTGAATCTAACCGTCTCGGACGAAGCGTTGGCGGCCATGATCGCCGACTGCGCCGCGCGGGCCGTGTTCGCCGCGGAGGATCAGGTCGCTCGGTTGAACGGCGTGGCCGCCGTTGAGGCGGCTGACGTGCGGTTGGTGGTGGGAGAGGGCGCGTGCTCGGCCGCATGGACGCCTTACGCCGCGTGGTGCGAGCGCGCGCCCGCGGAGCCCTTTCGGCGGGACTTCGGACCGGAGACGCCGTTCTCCATCATCTACAGCTCCGGCACGACGGGACGGCCGAAAGGCATCGTCCACACCCATCAAGCGCGCTTGGATTGGGCGTACGATCTGGCGCTCGGGCTTCGCTATCACAGCGCGGCGCGGACCCTCTGCACGCTCGGCCTCTACTCCAACATCGCGTGGGTCATGATGCTGTGCACCTGGCTCGTCGGCGGGACAGTGCACCTGGCGCGCCGGTTCGACGCGGGGCGGACGCTGGCGGTGATGGCGAACGAGGCGATCACACACACCGCCATGGTTCCGGTGCAGTACCAGCGTTTGCTGGACCACCCGGACGCCGCGGCGGCCGACCTCAGCGCGCTTCAGGCGGTGATGTCGTGCGGCTCACCGCTTCATGAGGGCCTCAAAGCGCGCGTGTTCGAGCGCTTGTCCTGCGTCGTCATTGAACTCTACGGGCTGACGGAAGGTCTGATCACCACCCTCGACCCGGAGGAGGCGCATGGCCGGCTCGCCTCCGTGGGGAAGCCGTTGCCGGGGGCCGATCTCGCAATCATCAGCGATGAGGGGGCGGTGCTTGGGCCTGGGGTCGCGGGTGAGATTGTCGGGCGCGCCCGGTTCGTGACATCGGGCTACCACCGGCGGGCTGACGCCACGGCCGAGGCCACCTGGCGCGACGCCGACGGCCGGCCCTGGCTGCGCACGGGCGACATCGGCGTCGTGGACGCTGATGGCTTTCTCACGATCGTGGACCGCAAGAAGGACATGATCATCTCGGGCGGTCAGAACATTTATCCGTCGGACTTGGAGGCCGTTCTGGTCGGCCACCCGCATGTGGCCGACGCCGCTGTGATCCCAGCGCCCAGCGCGGCGTGGGGCGAGACGCCGTTCGGCGTCGTTGAGCTGACCGCCACAGGGGCCTGCGACGCCGCCGGCCTTCTCAGCTGGGCCAACGCCCGCCTCGGCACACGTCAACGCATCGCCGACCTGGCCATCGTCGAGGCCTTGCCGCGCAACGCCAACGGCAAAGTCCTCAAGCGCGAGTTGCGCGAGCGCTTTACTGACGCGAAGGCGTCCGCGGCGGGCGATCGCCCGCAGCCCTGACGGCGCTGCGATCCGCGAGGTCGGGCGCTCGGCGGCACGACCAGGGGTTGGGCGCGGCGCGACCCCGCGCGGGACGAACAGCCCCTGGCGTCGATGGCGATCAGCGCCTGACCAAGACCACCCACTCGCCGCTGGCGTTGGCCGGCGGCGCGCCGAGAAGGGCGTGATCCCCGCCTGAAATCGCCGACACCGACCCGGTTTGAAGCGCGCCGCCGGCGATTGGATCGTACCAAGAGACGGTGAACTCGCCCGACTGGTTGCGCAAATCCAGCGCGAGATTGTTTGGGTCCTCAACATAGATCACGTAGAGCGCGCCGGGGTCCGCGAAGACGTAGTCATCGTTCGCCGCAACATCGGTGATCACGGCCGCGCCGCCGGCGCCGCCCACGGTTTCGAGCGTCGACGTCAGGTTGGTGTTCGTGGATCGCGACGTGCCCCGCTGGATCGTCAGCCGGTCCATGCGGATGTCCGTCGAACGCCCCGAGATGTCGAGGGTGTAGAGCCCAGGCGTCAGGTCAAACACGGGCGGGAACTTCCGGTCATCATTGCGGTCGAGATTGTTGGACCAGTTCCACCGCCCGAGATTGCCGCTCATAAAGTGCTTCCACCACGGCTGATCTTCGGTGTTGCCGCCCTCGCGCGGTTGAATCAGAGCGCCGTCACTGGTCCGAACGACCCGCACAAACACGTCGTTGTTGAGGTCCGTGCGGCCGTCGTTACGGGTGTCGCGGTGGGCGCGCCAGCCGATCGTGTGCTTGCCGCCCTGACCCTGCGGCACTTGGAAGGGGAAGCTCAGCACGCCTCGGCCGGCTTGGTTGAGATTGAAGCGGTCGCCGCCCGCCCAACGGTAGTAGCCAGTGCCGGTGTAGTCGGCGACGGCCGTCTCAAACACCCAATCCGCAGGGGGCGTGGTCCCGAAGGAGGCTTCGATTTCAACGGCGATCAGGCCGTCGACCGGTACGTAGGCTTGGGTGTTGCTTTGGCCTTGTGCGACGGTCGCTTCACCGGTGAGGGCGTCGTTTTCGCGCATCCTCAGCGCGTCGTCGCCGACATGCGTCTCGAAGAAGGCCAGGGCGTTGGCCGCATCATCCCACTTTGTCTGGCGCGTGCGGTGGTCTTCGCAATCGAGATCGTCGCAGCCCGTTTGGTATCCGTAGTAATACTCCACGCCGGCCGCGCCGGCGGTCAACGCGCTCCACAGAACGTCGCGCCGCACGCCGGCGCGGTTGTCGCTTTTGCCCCGGTTGTCCGGCAGGGCGTTGTCCGGGTAGCTCGCGTCGACGGCGACGCCGTTTTGCGCGCTGCCGGGTTCATCCACGGCCACGACCCAGGGTTTGCCGGCGTCGCGTGAATTGTCGACCCAGGTGATCACGTCGCCGCGCAGTTCGTTGAAGTTCTCGTTCGACGTCTGCAAGGACGCGCCGGTGAGGGCGGAGGCGTCGCCCAGCAGCGGTCCGTAGACGCTGTCCTTCTGCCCGGGAAAGGTGTGGATGACCCGCAAGTGATCGTAGGGGTCGATTTGGTCGAGAAACGCCAGGGTCAGTTGGGCTGTATCTGTACTCAGCGAGTATTCTTCCCCCAGATTCCAGTTGAGGCCGAGGTGATGGCCAAAGCGCGCGACCAGCTCGCGGTAGTAGATTTGGCGTTCCGGGCCAAAGTCGCCGCCGTCCATCCGTTGGTCGTTCTCTGTCTCCATGGTCTTGAAGTGGAGGAACAGCCCCAGCGTGTCCGCATACGCGAACACGCGCTCCCACTGATCCATCTTGGAGACGTCGAAGCGATCGTGGTGCACGCCGTCGTTCCACCGCGCGGCGTCGCCCAAGCCCTCAAGCGCGTCGACGCTGACTCTGAGCAAGTGGGGAAAGATGTTCTTGTCGTCGCCGGTCAAACTGAACGTCAGGAATGAGACCGCGTTCGCGCCTTGATCGGCGATGTAGGACCAAGCGCCAAGCAGCTCGGATCCCTTGCCGCCCTGCCACGTGAACGCCCCAGCCTCCGCGGCGGAGTAGTCGCTCGCGTGCGGCGCCCACGACTTCCGCCGCCCGCCGATGTTGGGCGTCGCGTCGAAATCCTCATAGGCGAGGGTGTTTTCCGGGGCGTCCGGCCCGGCCTTAAAGAAGGGCCGTCCATCCGCGTGCAGCAGGTAGCGCTCATCGGCGTAGGTCAGGCGGCCATTGTCCGGCGCGCGGAAATCGCGCCCCGTCTTGAAGCTGTCGAGCACGTTGAGCGACCCCGTCAGACCGTCGAGGCCGGCCACAGGGGCGCCCCCGCCGTTGAGCGCGGCGTCCTCGCCCTGGGTAAAGCTCACCTCATACGTCCAGGAGCCGGTGAGATCCGGCGTGAAATGCACCCGCCATACGTCGCCGCTGTCGCACGACGTGTCCGCGGCGTCGCCGCAGGCGGCGTAATAGCCAGGGACGGCGTACGTCCGTCCCTGACGCTGAAACGTGACCGTCAGGTTGTAGTCCGTGAACGGGTTGGGGTCAGCGGTTTCCGCGCTCTCGGGACCCTCGAAACTCAACGTGATTGGATGCCAGAGCGCCAACTCGCCGGTCACCGTGATGGGACCGTCCGCGGGCGGCGGCGCGGGCGTGGGTGTGGGAGTTGGCGTCGGTGTCGGCCCGGGCGCTGGCGTTGGCGTCGGGCCCGGTGGGGGCGTGGGCGTGGGGTTTGGCGTCGGTGTTGGAGCTGGCGTCGGCGTCGGAGCAGGCGTGGGCGTGGGAGCCGGCGTGGGCGTCGGGTTTGGACTGGGCGTTTGGGCGTCGGTTGTCGCGACCGTGAGCTGGATGGGGGTGCGGTCGCCGCCGGCCGCCTCGATGTACCGCGTCGCGCCAACGGCCTCGATTTTCAACGTGATGCGGTCCCCCGCGTTCAGCGCGTTGTCCGCGAGAAGAAGCTCGAGCAGCGGGGCGATGTCCGGGCCGTTCGCGATGGCCTCGCCCGCGCCCCAAAACCCGTCGCCGGACTGGCCGGTGGCGCTGGTGTCCCACGTCACGGTCTGGTCGAAGAAGTCGCGGTTGTCGATCCCGGTCTCCAGAGCCGGGCCGTTGACGGCGCGGGAGAGCGAGATCGTCCAGACCGCGTCGCTGGTGTGGGGGCGGTCCGCCGTGACGGTGAGCGGAGCGCTCTCGATCGCGGCGCCCTGAGGCAGCGCCGTGTCGGCGGGCACGGTGATCGTGACGCCGATCAGCTTGTCGGTTTCCAAGTCCGGGCTGTTGGGATCGGAGGCCGCTTCAAGATCGTCCGCCGCCGAGGCGACCGTCATCACGATGCTCGTCACCGTCGGGGTGGGCGTCGGCGTTGGCGTGGGGGTTTCAACACTGTCGGGGGTGGCGTCGGAGCCGTCGCCGCCATCGCTGTCGGCGCACGCCATAAGCGCCACGGCCGACACGCCGAGCATCATCCAGCGCACATTCATCGCGTCCCCCGAAGCTGGCGTCTGACGAATCGATCAGATCACCGGGGAAGCATAGCTTTTGAAGAATGGTGACAATTGGGCCGCACGGCGGCGGGCCCGGAAACACCCGCCATGCTGGAATCAATCAACGCCGCAACATGCGAAATAGACGGTCAGTAAACGGATTGACTGGCGTCAGTCGTGATGGGGCGACGCCGCCCGCCCCGTCGACGGGGGGGGCTGCAGCGCGACGGACCGGCCGCGGCCGGAGAACCTGCGCCGCACCGACGTACAAACGGCCGGCCACAACACGCGTGGGAAGCTGGTGAGCCGGGTGGTTCCCGTCGTCGCCACGTCGCTAAACGATCCACTGTTCTTGGCGAAATGGCTCC
>CAZGLY010000080.1:0-7278 GCA_964526675.1 uncultured Caulobacterales bacterium | reverse complement strand
TGCTGATGGACACCAAAGCGTTCAACGAAGCCGGTCGGGCCTTCACCTTCTGGACGCAGATGTACTCCGACCTGATGCACCGCAGTCCGGATGAGAAGGTGCGTGAAAAAGCGTCCGATTACATGGCGCTCATGACGCCCGTGATCAAAGCCTTCCTCACGGACCGCGGTTTCAAAGGCTGCCATGACAGCCTGCAGGTCTTCGGCGGCTCAGGCTATGTTGAGGAATGGGGCATGTCGCAGTTTTTGCGCGACGCCCGCATCGCCTTGATTTATGAAGGCACCAACGGCGTCCAGGCGCTGGACTTGGTGGGTCGGAAGCTCGCCATGAACGGCATGCGCCCCGTCTTGACGTTCCTGGCGGAGGTCGATGAGTTCGTCGCTGAAAACGAACAGGACAACGATCTGAAGCCGTTCGTGGAAGGCTTGCGCACCGCGCGCACGCGCCTCGACCAAGCGACGCAATGGCTGGTCAACAACGGCCTTGAAGATCCTGACAACGCCGGCGCGTCGTCCTCGGACTATCTGCAGCTCTTCGGCCTGACCGTGTTCGCGTACATGTGGGCGATGATGGCGAAGGCGTCGTTCGCAGGCCTGAGCGAGGGCGGCCCCGACGCGGCCTTCTACAAAGGCAAAGTGATCACGGGCCGCTACTTCCTCGACCGCATCCTGCCGGAGACCGCCGCGCATCTCGCCAAAGTCGAAGCGGGCGCGGAGACGATGATGGCATTGGACGAGGATCAGTTCGAAGCGCAGATCTGACGCCGCCGACGCCTTCCATCACAACGGCCGGGGCCGACGCTCAGTCGGACCCGGCCTCACAGAGGCGGCCCAGTGCACCGCCCCACCGCCTCTTGGAGGAGACACCATGACTGACGCCTTCATCTACGACACCGTGCGGACGCCGCGAGGCAAGAAGAAAGGCGGCGCACTCAATGAAATCACCGCGCTGCAGCTGGGCACCCAAGTCCTGGAAGCCCTGCGCGACCGCAACGAACTCGACACCGCGCGGGTGGACGACATCGTGTTCGGCTGCGTGAGCCCCGTGGGCGAGCAAGGCGCCGACATCGCGCGCGCCAGCGCCATCAACGCCGGCTACGACCAAGAAGTGCCGGGCGTCCAGATCAACCGGTTCTGCGCCTCCGGCCTCGAAGCGACCAACATGGCCGCGGCGAAAGTCATGTCGGGCGAAGCGGACTTCGCCATTGGCGGCGGCGTGGAAGCCATGAGCCGCGTGCCCATGGGCGCGGACGGGGGCGCTCTCGTCGCCGATCCGGAGCTCGCCTTCGACCACTACATGGTGCCCCAGGGCGTCTCGGCGGACCTGATCGCCACCAAGCACGGCTTTTCGCGGGACGACGTGGACGCTTACGCCGTCGAAAGCCAGAAGCGCGCGAAACTCGCGTGGGACGAGGGCCGCTTCGCCAACTCCGTCATCACCGTGAAGAACCAAATGGGCGCGGCCCAACTGGCCCATGACGAGCACATGCGCCCGGAAACGGACATGCAATCGCTCGCCTCGCTCAAGCCGTCCTTTAAGGCGATGGCCGAGTTTGTCGGCCTCGACAGCGTCGCGATCCAGCGCTACCCGGATTTGGAGGCGATCAACTTCGTCCACCACCCCGGCAATTCCTCAGGCATTGTCGACGGCGCGGCCGCGGTGCTCGTCGGCACCAAAGAAGCCGGCGAAGCCGCCGGCTTGAAGCCGCGTGCGCGCATCAAAGCCATGGCCTCCATCGGCTCGGAGCCGACCATCATGCTCACCGGTCCCGTCACCGTGACGGAAAAGGTGCTGAAGAAAGCGGGCATGAACCCGCACGATGTCGACCTGTACGAGCTGAATGAAGCCTTCGCCTCCGTCGTGCTGCGTTTGATGCAGGCCTACGACATCCCCCACGACAAGATGAACGTGAATGGCGGCGCGATCGCCATGGGCCACCCGCTGGGCGCCACAGGCGCGATGATCCTCGGCACCGTGCTCGACGAGCTGGAGCGCTCCGGCAAGGAGACGGCTCTGGTGACGTTGTGCGTCGGCGGCGGCATGGGCACCGCCACGATCATCGAGCGGGTTTAGCGAACCGGCGGAGCCGCGCCGGCGGCTCCGCCTCGCTTGGCGACGGGGGCCGCCATGTTTTGGAAGCGTAAGAAATCACCGGACACCAAGGCCGCCTCCCCCGCGGAGGCGGCGCGCGAAGGCGAAGCGGCGTCCACACCGCCGACGCCTCGGGAGGAACAGGCCATGGACTACAAGAATTTCCGTTTTGAAGTTGATGGCGACGGCATCGCCCTTGTCACCTTCGACGTGCCCGACCGGTCGATGAACGTGCTGTCGAACGCCGTCATCGCCGACCTGGCCGCGATCGCCGACCGCATCGCCAGCGACGACGCGATCAAAGGTGCGGTCATCACCTCAGCCAAGGACGCCTTTTGCGCCGGCGCCGATCTCAGCGAGCTGGGCGCCGTCACGGCCCCCGGCTCAAGCGAAGACGAGGTCAAGCAAGCCATCTACGACATGGGCATGCGCATGAAGGGCGCGTTCCGCAAGCTGGAGACCGGCGGCAAGCCCGTCGCGGCGGCGATCAACGGCCTCGCCCTCGGCGGCGGCTTTGAGGTCCTCCTCGCCTGTCATTACCGCGTCGCCGCGAGCGACAACCCGAAACTCAAGTTCGGCCTGCCGGAAGCCATGGTCGGCGTCTTGCCCGGCGGCGGCGGCACCCAGCGCCTGCCGCGCATCATCGGGGCGATGAACGCCTTTGATCTGATGCTCCAGGGCAAGCAAATCGATGTGGCGAAGGCCCACGGCATGGGCATCATCCACGAAACCGCGCCGCTCGCGGAAATCGTGGAGCGCGCGAAAGCGTATGTGCGCGAGCCGGAGATCATCGAACCCGACGGCCCCCGCGCCGGCGAGTTCGGCCTCAAGCCAGGCAAGTCTGGTCCGATCAACGCCAAGGCCGTCGCGCCGTGGGACAAGCCCGGCTTCCGCATCCCTGGCGGCCAGGTGTACAGCGCCGGGGGCCTGCAAGTGTTCGGTGGCGCAGCGCCTATGTTGCGCAAGAACAGCTACGGCAATTACCCGGCCCAGCGCTACATCCTGTCGTGCGTCTACGAAGGCCTGTTGACCGACATTGACGCCGGTCTGCGTATCGAAAGCCGCTATTTCGCGAAACTTCTGGTGCGGCCCGAAAGCCAGAACATGATCCGCTCGATCTTCTTGTCGAAGCAGGATCTGGACAAAGGCGGACGCCGCCCCGCCGGCCAAGAAAAGCGGCCCGTGGAGACGATCGCTGTAATTGGCGCGGGCTTCATGGGCGCGGGCATCGCCAACGTCTCCGCCCAAGCGGGGATCAAAGTGATCTTGGTCGACGTCAACCAAGAGGGCGCTGATCGCGGCAAAGACCATGTGCGCAACGACCTCGGCAAGCGCGTGTCGCGCGGCCGGATGGCTCAGGAAAAGGCCGACGAGATCCTGGCGCGCATCACGCCGACCACCGACTACGCGGCGTTTGCCGACGCCGACCTCGTGGTGGAGGCGGTGTTCGAAAACTCCGAGCTGAAGAACAGCATCACCAAGAACGCCGAGACGCAGATCAAGCCCGACGCGGTGATGGCGTCCAACACCTCGACCATCCCGATCACCGGTCTGGCCGAGGCCTCCGTGCGGCCAGAAAACTACATCGGCATCCACTTCTTCTCACCCGTCGAGAAGATGATGCTGGTGGAGATCATCACTGGCGACAACACGGGCGATTACGCCATTTCGCGCGCGATCGACTTTGTGACGTCCATCAAGAAGACGCCGATTGTCGTCAAAGACACCCGCGGCTTCTACGCCAACCGCTGCGTGCTGCGCTTTGTTGAGCAGGGTCTCGCCATGCTCTCGGAGGGGTACAAGCCGGCGTTGATCGAGAATGGCGCGCGCATGGCCGGCATGCCCATGGGCCCCATGGAGCTCAGCGACATGACCGCCATCGATCTGGGCTACAAAATCATGACCCAGACAAAGACCGACCTCGGCGACGCCTATGTGCCGAGCCCGGGCGATCCGATCATCACGGCCATGTATGAGGCGGGCCGTTATGGCCGCAAGACCGCCAAAGGCTTTTACAACTACAGCGAAGACGGCAAGTCCAAGAGCCTGTGGCCGGATTTGCACCAGTTCGCCGTCAACGGCGTCTTGCCCGACGATCAGCAACCGGACGTGCAGCTGGTGAAGGATCGGATCCTGTTCGCTCAGGCGATTGAAGCCGCGCGCACCATGGAAGAGCAGATCGTCGCGGATCCGCGCGAAGCGGATGTCGGCTCGATCCTCGCGTGGGGTTTTGCGCCTTACACCGGCGGCGTGCTGTCCTTCATCGACAGCTATGGCATGGCGAACGTGACGCAAAAGGCGGACCTGAGCCGGTTCGTGGCGCGGGCCGACGAGCTTCACGCGCAGTTCCCGCAGAACAACTTGTTTGAGGTCCCGGCTCTGCTGCGGGAGATGGCCGCGAAGGGTGAAACCTTCTACTCGCGCTTCGGCCACACCGCGCCGCAGCCGGTGGCCGCGGAGTAAGATCACGCATCGACGGAGCGCGCCGTTCGCCAAGGCGGCGCGCTCCATCTCTTGAAATCACCGCGGTTTCACCTTGCCATCGCCACAGCCAGCGATGATTGTTTCTGCCCCGCCAAATGGACGTGCGGGTTAGGAAGGTTGTGGTCCGATGCGGTCGGACATGGACAAAGTGATCGTAGAGACAGGACGTCGCGGCTTGCGCCAAACGCGCAAGGCGCTGCGTCTGCCGCCGCTTGACGCGTTCCCGCCCAAGATGGGGATGGGCCGCCCGCACGTGCTGCGTGGCTGGCGGCGCGGCAATGACGATCACCTGGCGCCCTTGCGACGCTTCCTGCGCACCCGCTGCGGCCACCCGTGGGACGCGGTGTGGGCGGAGATCTGCGCCGCCACCGACGCCCGCTCGACCGTCCAGCACCATGTGCGGATTCACGTGCCGGACTTCGTGGCGATCCACACCCGCGTCGGCGTGGACGGACGCATCTGGACGCAGGAGCGCTGGGGCGGCCTGACCCCGTTGGAGGACACGCGTCACGACGTGTTTGTCGATCCCGTGGACGGCGTGGTGAAGCCGAATGTGTTTCGCCGCCCGTGGAGCCGTCGCTGGCGTGCGCCGATCGAGCCGCCGGCCGAGCGCGAGCGGCGCATGCGCGAGGTGTCGCGCTTTGTGCAGCTGCATGACTTCGGCGAGGCCGGTTGGTGGGAGGTGCGCCTCGCGCGTCTGCCCCATGAGGGCGAGTACGCTCCCGACGGCCGCTACAGCCGCGGCATGATGTACGCCGGCGCCCCGACGCCAGAGGAAGACGTGGTGTTCCGCGCGGGCCTCAGCAGTCTGCCGCGCGTGCGCCTCTATGGCCGCACCGGCGTCTACGCCGTCGCGAAACGCCAGCTCTCCAAGCGCGAGATCAAGCGCTTGGGTTTGCGCGACTGAGCCACGTCAAAACGGAACCCCGATCGCGTCGCACAAAAAGCCCATAAAGGGCGCGGCGACGCGATAGGTCTCCGCCACCTCCTCCACGAAATCCGCCCGCCCGGCGCGCGCGTCATCGCTGTCGGCGGTGACGAAGAAGCTGCGCTTCTTCAGCTCCTCGATCATCGGATCATCGGGCGCGAACCCCTTCGGCGCGCGGCTGAGCGGATCGCCCGCGCCGAGCCCGCCGCACACCTCGATAAAGCGCGCATCGCCGGTGATCGCGCGAAACCTCTGCGGCTTTGCAGCAATGGCGGAGCGTATCTGTTTCAGAGGCTCCGCGGGCGGGCGGTACACGCCGCCGCCGAAAAACACCTCCCCCGGCGCGAGATGGAGGTAATAGCCCGGTGCATGCGCATCAGAGCCCGCCGTGTGTCGGAACTGCGCGGCGGCGTGCGTTTTGAACGGAGACTTGTCTTTGGAGAAGCGCACATCGCGATAGATCCGAAACATAGATCCGCCCTGCACCTTCGGGATCGCCGCGATGTGCGGCGAGATCGCGGCCAGCGGCTCCGCCATCGCGCTGATGAAGTCGAGCAACGGCGCCTCGACCTCGCGCTTGTAGCGCGCCTTGTTCGCGTCAAACCAAGCCCGCTCGTTGTGCGCCGCCAGCTCGCGAAAGAACGCAAAAAACTCCGGCGTGAACCCGTCAAAACTCATGGAAGCCTCCTCACGGAAGACCGCAACAAACACCGCGATTCCCATCCTGCCCGACCGCGTGGGCCGGCCCTACCCGGTCGCCACGCGCGCCCGGCCGCCGACGGCCCGCCACGTTCCGCTCGGCTTAACGGACCTGTGCACCCAGCGTCATAACCGATTGAATGGGCGCAGGCTCCACCGCAAGAGGGGGCATGCGCGCCTCGCACCCCGCCAACACAGGACCAATCAATGGATCGCATTGAAGCCATGCGCCTTTTTATCGCCGTGGCCGATCATGGCGGCTTCTCCAACGCGGCGCGGCGCGAAGGCGTCAGCGCCGCCCATGTCTCCAAGAAGGTGGCGAAGCTCGAAGCGCTGCTCGGCGCGCGTCTGCTGGAGCGCACCACGCGCACGGTAAGCCTCACTCCCGCGGGCGCGGCGTATCTGGAGCGGGCGAAATCCATCGTCTCGGACCTGGACGCGCTGGAGGACGGCGTGCGCGCCGACCAAGCCGACGCCGCCGGGGTGATCCGCCTCAGCGCCCCCGTGGATTTTGGGGCCCGACGGCTGACGCCGCTGGTGCTGGACTTCATGGACGCCCATCCCGGTGTGGAGGTGCGTCTGACTTTGAACGACCGGTTTGTCGATTTGATCGATGAGGGGTTTGACGCCGCCGTTCGGATCGGCGCGTTGGAGGATTCCAGTTTGATCGCGCGCCGGCTGGCTCCCGCGGGAATGGCCGTCGCGGTCGCCCCGGATCACCCCGCCGTCGCCGCTGTGCGCGCGCCGGCGGACTTGGCGAGCCAGCCCTGCATCATCGACGCCAATGTCGAGCAGCCGCGGCGCTGGCGCTTTCTCAGCAACGGCGAGGCGTGTGAGGTGCGCGTGAGCGGTCGCTTCACGGTGAACTCGCCGGAGGCGGTGCGCCAAGCGGCGCTGAAAGGCCATGGCGTGGCGCGCACCACGCATTTCGCGCTGGCTGAGGACGTCAGCGCCGGGCGGCTCGTCGCCCTGTTGCCGGAATGGTCCCCAGAACCGCGGGACGTGTGGGTCGTGTTCCCACAAAACCGCTTTCTGAGCACCCGGCTCCGGCTCTTGATCGAGCATTTGGTCACCGC
>CAZGLY010000079.1:0-7495 GCA_964526675.1 uncultured Caulobacterales bacterium | reverse complement strand
CCCCTGGCGCTCACCCGCGCCGTGTGCTGAATTCCGCGGATGAGCGCCCGCCTCTCCGCCCGTTTTGACGCCCTCAGCGCCGCCGACCGTGCGGCGTTCATCCCCTATGTCATGGGCGGCGACCCCGATTTGGAGACGAGCTGGGCGCTGCTGGACGGCCTGGTCCGCGCCGGCGCCGACATCGTCGAACTCGGCTTCCCCTTCACGGACCCGACCGCCGACGGGCCAAGCATCGCCGCGGCGGGCCGGCGCGCCCTCGACGCCGGGACCACGCTCGACGCCGTGCTCGCCCTCGCCCAGCGCTTCCGTGGCGCCCACCCCGCTACGCCGCTGATCCTTATGGGCTACGCCAACCCGCTCCACGCCCGCGGCTGGGCGGCGTTCGCGGACGCCGCGGCGGCGGCCGGGGTCGACGGCTGCATCATTGTGGATCTGCCGCCGGAGGAGGATCCCGGCCTCAACACCGCGCTGGCGGCCCGGGACATCGCGCTCGTGCGGCTGGCGGCGCCCACCTCCGACGCCGCACGGCTCCCAAAGGTTGTCGAAAACGCAAGGGGCATGGTGTACGCCGTCTCCATCGCCGGGGTCACAGGCGCGGCGGCGGCGACGGACGAGGCGGTGGCGGCCTTGCTGGCGCGCATCCGCAGCCACACCTCTTTGCCCGTCGCTGTCGGGTTTGGCGTGCGCACGCCGGAGCAAGCGGCGGTGATCGCGCGGCGGGCGGACGCGGTGGTGGTTGGCTCCGCATTGGTGGAGGCGGCGGCGCGCGAGGGTGTTCACGCCGCGCTTGACGCCGCTGCGGCCTTGGCCCAGGCGGTGCGCACGGCGCGCACGGACGCGCGCGCGTCGGCCCAGTCGTAAGGAGATCAGCGCATGAGCTGGATTGATCGCGTCGCCCCCGGGCTCAAGAAGGCGTTGGCCAAGCGCGAGACGCCCGATGACCTGTGGGTGAAATGCCCGATCAACGGCGAGATGGTCTTTCGCAAAGACTTGGAAGCGTCGCTCCATGTGACGCCCGCGGGCCACCACATGCGCATCGGCCCGGCGGAACGCTTCCAGTACACCTTCGACGCGGGGGTGGACGGCGATCCGGATCTCGATGTGCTCGCCTCCCCGCCGGCGCCGATGGACCCGCTGCGCTTCCGCGACAAGGAGCGCTATGTCGACAAGATCGCAAAGGCCCGCCGCAAGACGGGCCGCGACGACGCGATGGCGATTGCGGTCGGCCGGATTGACGGGATTGAGGCGGTCGTCCTCGTGCAAGACTTCGCCTTCATGGGCGGCAGTTTGGGCGCCGCCGCGGGCGAGGGCTTCATTGCTGCGGCCGACGCGGCGTTCGACCGCGGGTTGCCGCTGGTGGTGTACGCCGCCGCCGGCGGGGCGCGCATGCAAGAAGGCGCGCTGTCGCTCATGCAAATGCCGCGCACGACGATCGCCGTTCAACGGCTGAACGAAGCGCGGCTGCCGTACATTGTGGTGTTGACCGACCCCACGACCGGCGGCGTCACGGCCTCCTACGCCATGCTTGGCGACGTGCACTTGGCCGAGCCGGGCGCGTTGATCGGCTTTGCGGGGCCTCGCGTGATTGAACAGACCATTCGCGAAAAGCTGCCCGACGGTTTCCAGCGTTCGGAATACTTGCTCGCCAAGGGCATGGTCGATCGCGTGGTCGACCGGCGCGAGCTGAAAGCGGAACTCGCGCGTCTTTTGCGGGTGATGCTGCATCGCGCTCCGACAACGCCCGGGGCTCTGGCGAACGGCGTCGACGCCGCGGCCGTGATCGCGGACACGCCGGAGACCGACACCGTCGACGGCGCGGCCCAAGCGTGACGGGATCGGTGACCGACGCCCTGAATAAGGCGCTCGACCGCCTCGGAACGCTGCATCCGGCCCCGATCGCGCCAGGGCTTGAGCGCGTGACGCGCTTGCTGGAGGCCTTGGGACGACCGCAGGACCGCTTGCCGCCGGTGGTTCACGTGGCCGGCACGAACGGCAAGGGATCGACGATCGCGTTTCTGCGCGCGATGACCGAAGCGAGCGGCCGGCGCGCCCATGTCTACACCTCCCCGCATCTGGTGCGCTTCAACGAACGGATCGTCGTCGCCGGGCGTGAGATTGCCGGTCCGGCTCTGCTTGATCTGATCGCGCGGGTCGAGGACGCGAATGCAGGCGCGCCGATCACCTTCTTTGAAATCACGACGGCTGTGGCGCTGTTGGCGTTCGCGGAGACGCCCGCGGATGTGACGCTTGTTGAGGCGGGACTAGGCGGTCGGTTCGACGCCACGAACGTGTTCGACGCGATCGCGTGCGCCTTGGTCACGCCGCTGGGTCTGGACCACACCGAGTTCCTGGGCGACGAGATCGCGCAGATCGCCTGGCACAAGGCCGGCGTGTTGAAGCCGGACATGCCGGCGGTTGTGGCCGCCCAAGACGCCGAGGCCCGAGCCGCAATCGCGGCCGAAGCGTTGGCCGTTGGCGCAGATTTGCGGCTCTGGGGCACGGACTTCCGGGCCTATGGCGAACATGGGCGGTTGGTGTTCGAAACCGGCGACCAAGTGATGGACCTGCCCTCGCCAGCGCTGGCGGGGCCGCACCAAATCATCAATGCGGGAAGCGCGATCGCCACGGCGCAGATCCTCGATTTGCCGGAAGCCGCGATCGCCGCCGGCCTTCAGGGCGCGGCGTGGCCTGGCCGGCTGCAGCGGCTGGCCGACGGTCCGCTGGCCGAGGCCGCCGCGACGCGCAACGCCGAGCTTTGGGTCGACGGGGCGCACAACCCGACCGCTGGGGCTGCGGTCGCGCGCGCGATTGCGGACATGGATGACGCCGCGCCCCGGCCGCTTCTTCTGGTGGCTGGGATGAAGCAGGGCAAAGACGCGGACGCGTTCTTCCGCGCGTTTGAGGGGCTCACCTACGAGATTGTCACGACCCCGGTGGCCGCGCTCGACGACGACTGGCCCGCCGACGAGTTGGCCCAGATGGCCTCGCGGGCCGCGGACGCCCCGTCACGACCGGCCAAGGATCTGGCGCACGCGGTGCGCATGGCCCTGGATGAAGCGCCGGGAGCGCCGCCGCCGCGGGTGCTCATCACGGGCTCCTTGGCGCTGGCGGGCGAAGCGCTGGCGATGGCGCGCGGTGAGACGCCGCGCGCGACCGCCGGCTGAGAGGCGCCCAAGCGCCGCCGCCCGATCGAGATCAGACTAAACGGACTCGTTGATCCACTCTTCAATTTTGGTTTTCGGCATCGCGCCGACTTTGGTCGCCGCCACTTGACCTTCTTTAAAGATCATCAGCGTCGGGATGCCCCGCACGCCGTACTTCGAGGGCGTCTGCGGGTTTTCGTCAATATTGACCTTGGCGATCGTGACTTTCTCGCCCATCTCCGCGGAGATCGCCTCGAGGGCCGGGCCGATTTGCTTACACGGGCCGCACCATTCCGCCCAGAAGTCCACGAGCACCGGACCGCCCGCGTTCAACACGTCAGCTTCGAAGGAATCGTCAGTGACTTTCACGGTCGCCATGGCCGTTTCTCCTACAGGACAAAAGTCGAAGCGCGGAAGCCGCGCTGGTGTCGTGCTCACACGTATGGAGCCCGGTAAGCCCGGTCAAGCAAGTTGCGGGGCGTCGTCCAGTAACGCTTGTGGGATCTCCATGAGCTTTGGCGTGAACGTCCACAACAGCGCGCACCGGACCGCGCGCCTCGGGTAGAGCGCCCTCAGCACGTCGCGGTAGGCCGCCAACTGCGCTCGGTATGGCCCGCCGACGTCGAGGGCGTCGTCTGGGGGCGGCCGGTCGCTTTTGAAGTCGACGATCAAGACGGCGTCGGGCGTCACCGCCAGGCGATCGATGCGGCCGCTGACAACCCGACCATCGGACACCGCGCCAGCCACGCCGGCGATCGCCACCTCCGCCTGAGACCCTGGCGCGAACACCGCGGAAAACGCCGGATCGTCGAGCACCCGCATCACCTCCTCCAGCATCGCGGCGGCGGCGTCCTGTGGCGTTCCCTCGGCGGCCAACAGCTGCTCCCCGCGGCGGCGGCGGTCCTCCGGCGCGACATCCGGCAAGAGCTCCATCAGCCGATGAACGAGACGGCCCCGCTGAAACCGCGCCGCGGCGCGATCCGCCGCCCCGCTGACCGGGGACGCCACCGGGTGATCGTCGGCGACGAGACGTGACGGCGACAGCGGCGCGTCCGCGGGCGCGTCCCGCCGAACGGGCGACTGCGCCCAGGCCGGCGCGACAACCGCGGCGGCGGGATCCTCCCGACGCGTCGCGATCGCCGCGCGCTGGGGCGTCTCGCCCCACGCCAAGCCACCGCCGACGGGCGTCGCGCAGGCGGACGCCGCCAACGCCCGCAAGCCTGCCTCCACGCGCCCATGCCAGCTGAGCGGGCCTCCACGGCCCCGCCCGCCGGCGCCGCAAACAGTCAGCTGATCCTCCGCGCGGGTCATCGCGACATAGAGCAAGCGCAAGTCCTCGCGGCGCGCCGCGTCGGCGTCCTCCTCCCGCAGCGCCGCGACAACCGATGGATCCGCGACCTTGCGCGGCGACCACATCAGACCGGCGTCGGCGTCGCTCATAAGGCCGCCATCGGCGCCGCCGCGCCCGGGTCCGTCGGCTGCGTCCGGCAAGATCACCAACGGCGCCTCGAGACCTTTGGCGCCATGGACCGTCATAACTCGGACTTCGTCCCGCTCGCCGTCGCCATCGCGCTTCACCGGGGCAGCGGTCTGGGCGAGCGCGTGGACGAAGCCCTCGAGCGAGGGCGCGGGCGCGGCCGCCCACCCCGCCGCCATCGCCAGAACCTCACGCACCGGGTCGTGAGCGTCGGGTCCGAGGCGCGCGATGAGACGGCGGGCGTAGCTCTCGCCGGTGGCGCTGGCGCGATCGAGGAAGCCGGCCAAAAACGCAAAGGGCGTCTCGTGTTGAGCGCGCACGCGCAGGTCCGAGGTGAGCGCCCGGGCTTCGGCGAAACGCGCGTCATCACGCGCATGGAGCGCGTCCCAAAGCGCGCCGGCGCGGTTGTGGGCGAGGTCGAAGAGCGCGGCGTCGTCGATTGTTGGTTCCGCGCGTCCTTCCGGATGCACGAAGGGGCTCTTGAGGAACTCCGCCAAGGCCAAATCGTCCGTCGGCGCGAGGGCGATCCGCGCCACGCCCAAGAGATCCTCCACCGCCACGTGTTCGGCGAGCACGAGGCGATCCGCCCCCGCGACCGGCACGCCAGCGCCCTTAAGGCGCTGCAAGATCCTGGCGAACAACCCCGATCGACGGCGCAGCAGGATCATCACGTCCCGCGGCCGCATCGCGCGCGCGCGCCGGCTCACGCCGTCACGCACGCTGACGCTCGCGCCGTCCTCGAGCAGTTGGGCGACATGGCCAGCGATGCGGCGCGCGAGAATGTCATCCTGGTGGTCGCGGCGCATCGCGTCGACCGGCGCCCAAATGTCGGGCGGCGCGGGGGCGTCCGGCGGGTCCACAAGCGGCCAAAGCGTGACCCGGCCGGGAATGTCGTCACGATCCGCGCGGTGAGCCGGAAGATCGCCCCGCGGGCTCAACGCCGCCGCCAAGCTTGGCTCCGCGCTGAACACGGCGTCGACGGTCTCCAAGATCGCCGGGGCGGAGCGAAACGACACCCGCATTTGCGGACCCACATAGCGCTCCGGTTCGCGGTCCGCGACGCGTTGGCCGGCTTCCAAGAACTTCTCTGGAGCGGCGCCCTGAAAGGAATAGATCGACTGCTTTTCGTCGCCGACCGCGAACACGGTCGGCGCCAACGCCCTGCCCTCCGCGGCGCCCGCGCCGGCGATGAACTCCGTGGTCAGGGCTTCGATCAGCGCCCATTGTTCCGGAGCCGTGTCTTGTGCTTCGTCCAGGAGCACGTGATCAACGCCGCCGTCGAGTTTGTACAACACCCAATCGAGCGCGTCCGACGACCTCACCAACATGCGCGCGTGGGCGATCAGATCCGCGAAGTCGACAACACCCGCGCGGCGCTTCAGAGCGACATAGGCGCTTAAAAAACGATGCGCGACGGTGAGGCCAGCGACGCTCAGCTCCGCGACCGCGGCTGCGCGCGCGCGCTCCCTCGCGGCGTCCAAGCGCTCCACCTCCGAAGCCAAGAACGTGGCGATCGCCGGGGACGCCGCCGCCGTCTTTTTGGTGACCGGCCCGGCTTTTGGCGGCGGGCCGTCCCCCTTCTCGGTGAACAGCGCCGCGCAATAGGCGTCGAACGCGGCGGCGGGCGCGCCGGCGTCGAGCGCGTCGCCCAGGGCCGCAGCCCGCCGTTGATCCGTGACGGCTCCTTGCGCGAGGACCGCGGCCGCGTCGCGCAACCGGCCGTGGGGCGTGGCGGCCCACGCGGCGGCCTTCACCCCATCCGACGTGTCATCGGCGGCAACGCCGAGACGGTGGCGCACGCGCTCGGCCAGCGGCTCCAACCCGCCCGCGGCGTCGAACACAGACTGCAAGGTGGTGGCGCGCTCCCGCACCCAAGCGAGGAGGCCGCGGGCGGCCTCCTCGCTCACCTCAGCAGCAAGCTTGGCGTGTGCGGATGACAGCGCCGGATCCGCGCCATCGGCGGCGGCCGCGGCGCGCCCGGCGGCCTTGGCCGTCAGCACGGCCGCCGCGGCGTCATCCAACACCTCAAAGCCAGGGTTCAAACCCGCCTCAAGGGGAAACCGCCGCAGCACGCGCTCGCAAAAGGCGTGGATCGTTTGGATCTTCAGGCCGCCCGGGGTCTCCAGGGCTTGGGCGAAGAGCCCGCGCACCCGGGCAAACCCGGCGGCGTCAACGGGGATCAGACCGTCGCCAAGGCCGGCGGCCTCCAGCGCCGTCACGAGGGTGTCGTCGTCGGCCACGGCCCAATCGCCCAACCGACGAAACAGACGGGCCCGCATCTCGCTGGCGGCGGCCTTGGTGTAGGTCAGGCACACGATGCGATCCGGCGCGGCGCCCGCTAAGAGCAAGCTGATCACGCGATCCACGAGCACCTTGGTTTTGCCCGAGCCGGCGTTGGCGGACACGAACGCATGACGGGTCGGGTCGGCCGCAGCCCGCTGCGCCGCGGCCGCTTCCGCCCGCGGATCCAGGAGTGTCGTCATGCTCCCTCCTCCGGCGCGGCCGCCGACCACTCCTTGCGGCGGGCCAAGCGGTCGAAATCCCCGGGCGTCCCCAGGCGGTGATCGCGCACGTGGGAGAGGTAGGGCGTGGCCGGATCATCAAAGCGGGCGACAAGCGCCGACAGGCCAGCCCAATTGGCGTCGACGCATTGGCGGGTGCGGTCAAGACGCTCCGCCGCGTCCACGGGCTTTCCTCGTTCGTCGGAAAAGAGCGCTCGGGCCTCGCCGGCCTCACGGCCGCCGCCCCACCGCACGTAGATCAACGTGTCGGCATGTCCTTGGGGGGCCTCAGCAAACCCGCCCGCCGCAAGGATCGCCGATTCGAGGGCCAGCTGCGGTTCAAGGCCCGCTCGCACTTGGGCGTCGCTCGGCGG
>CAZGLY010000078.1:0-7795 GCA_964526675.1 uncultured Caulobacterales bacterium | reverse complement strand
GTTATGGACGCCGGTCATTGGCCCATGCGCGAACGCCCGGACGCGTTCAACGCGCTGGTCTTGGATTTCCTCATTAGGAATACTTACCAGGGCTGATCCACGGGGTTACGTCTCTTCTCACGAAGCGGTTCAGGCGACGCGTGTTCCGCACGCAGAGGAGATGGCGTCCAAGTCTTCGATGTTGAAATGACCGACGCTGCCGACCCCAATGGGCCTCGGCGCGGTGAACCACGCTTTGTGAGCGAAGCCGGGGGCTCCCTGACGAAAAGCCTGCCGCTGCATCGCGCGGAACATCGCGGCAATAACTCGGTCCGCCACCGCCTCCCGATCGGCGTTGCGCGCCGATCGTTCCAAGAGCGCCAAGGACGGTTTCGGTCGCCAACGCGCTGCAAAAGGGGTGGCCAGAATTACTCCTCACACAAATATGTTTACTGTAGCGGGCAGATATCTGCTCAAGCCACAGCAATGGTTATCTTCATGTTGTCCACAACGAGCCGCGCAGCGCACCGAAACCTTATGCTGTCGTTTGAACGATTGTTGACAGCCAAGAAAGAATGATCGCTGCGAAAGCAAGCGCACCGGTGACGGCGAGTAGGGCTATCCGGCGCCGCCGACGGACATCGGCGCCCGGGCGTTTATCTTCGAAAAGCAGTTTCAAAACCTATCCTCCAGCTTTCACAAGAAGGGTCAAAAGCGCGAGCCTTCGCCTATGGCCGCATGACCGGAGCGCTCTCTAGACGATGTTGCGCAGCGCCGTCCGCGTGCCTGTCTGATCGCGCAGCGACCGCACGAGCTCCAGGCCGTCCCGGGTGGCATTGCCGTCTTGGTCAAGCCATGCGCGGTTTCGCGCCTCGCGTTCCGCGCCGCCCAGGTCCGCCCCGCCGCTCAAATGACGCGCGAACCCGATGATCACAGCCGTCTCGTCACAACATTCAGCCATCTCGTTTCTCCCTAACTGACGCGCTCTACAGGCGCTGAGGCAGACCGGGTTTGATCCGATCTCTTACGAAAACTTGTCACCGCACCACGGACAACAAAATGAACACAAGGATCAGAGAATAGGCCAGCACAGCCAGCACAATATTCAAAATCGGATATCCAGATGCCAGCGTAGATCGCGCTAGCGTTGCGGCTTGCCCGAGAAGCTCCGGCCAGGTGTAAGAGACAAAGTCACCTTGGGTCATAATCGAGACCAGTTTACCGTCGGCGTCGACGACCGGCAGTCTCCGGAAGCGTTCATTCGACATAATGCGCAGCCAACCGAGCAGGTCGTCGTCATCACGCGCCACACGAACCGACGTCGTCATGATCTCGCGCACGGTGGTGGTCGCGGGATCCCTTTGCGGGGCGATCAGCCGGCGGAAGAGATCGCGCTCCGTGACGAGCCCCATCACTTTGTCGTTCTCGTCGACAACGATAATGGAGCCGTAGTTGAACTCCGCCATGCGCTGCACCGCCTCCAGCACTGGCGCGTTGGGGGCGCAGGTCAGCGGCTTGGGCTTGGAGCCGTACTCCGGGCGGTCTTTGATGCGCACGCTGCACCTCTCGATGAACGCTCAGCGGCCGTAAGGCCCATGACTGCGACGATACATAGGCCGCACGCGGTCGACGGCCACAGCAGTGAAGGCGCGGTGCGGTCGGGCCGCTGCAGGCGGTCAACCGCCTTCACGCCGTGGGCGCGGAATGAACAGCCCGATGGCAACGGGGGCGGGTGAGGTGATCATCCAGCGTGGCGCGGAGGCGTGAAGGCTGGCGTGAGGCGGTGTCGCGTCGCCGAGCGGCTCCCCGGCGTCCGGGGGGCGTCGGCGCTACCCAACACCGTCAGCGCCAATGTGCGCCTCATGGACGTGGCCGTGCAGACGTTGTGGTGAGTGTTGAGGGGGGATCGCCCAGACGATGGAACGGACAGACAGGACACCCCTAAGGGGTGTGTCCGTGTCCGTCCGGGTCTCCGCCCGGACATGTCCGGGATGTGTCCGGACATGTCCGCGTGTCCGGCGGGTCATGGATCAGCCACACGCGATCGTTCTCAATCCCAATGATTTCAGGGGATTTGCGCAGATCGTTCATCGCGCGATCAAAGGCCCTGCGTCGCGAGTCCGGTTTGTCCGACGCACACGCCGAGCGGCGCTCGCAGACGTCCCGCCACTCGTCGACGGACACGCTGCGGACAGTGTCTGTCCGGCCCGAAAACCCCGGCGTCTCCCGTCCGCGTTGATCGAGGGCGATCCGCAGGGCTTGGAGGTGTCGCTCCGCTGAGGCGCCAACCGTCCGCCGGCGCGGCGTTGGGGCTTTCTCGCCGCGCCACGCGACGACGCAGGAGGTGATCGGGTCGCCATCCTCATCACGTCCAAGCTCGACGATCTCCAAATCAAACGCCCAGGCTTCGCCCTCGCGGCCCGCCTTGTTCTTCCTCACCTGCAGCGACCGGTCATCGCCGCCGCTGCTCACCTCAAGGATCACGTCGCAGGCCGCGTAAAGCGCCGTCGATCCGCGCGGGCGCTTTGCGTCCCAGGGGCTGTGGTGGACGAGGAGCACCAATGCGCCCGCGGCCCGCCCGATTTCTTCGGCGGCGTTCACGAGCGCGGTCATCTCGGACGCGTCGTTCTCGTTCGCGCCGCCAGCGGCGCGGGCCAAGGTGTCGATGATGATGAGGCCGACGGGGCGCGAGAGTGTCTCCGCGGCTGACGCCACGCGCTTCGTCAAAGACTCCCCATCCCTGTCGTCGGTCAGATCGAGGGCGTCCGTGATCAGGCCGAGCGGGGCGTCAGAGCTCAGCCCATGGGCGTCACGCAGGGCGATCAGCCGGTGGCGCACATCGACGGCCCCTTCGAGCCCGACATAGAGCACGCCGGCTTGGCGGACGCGCAAACCGTTCCAAGGCGCGCTGGTAACGATGTGCGCCGCGAGATCAAGCGCTGCGAAACTCTTGCCCGAACCCGACGGGCCGAACAGCAGACCGAAGCCGGAGGCGGGCAGAATCCCCTTAATCAGCCAGGTGTTGGCCGTGTGGAGGATGAGGTCCCCGATCCGCGTGATGGGGTAGCGCGGCGGTTCATCCGGCGACGGCTCAGCCTGATCCGGCGGCAGATCAAACGGCGCTTGGAGGCCCAGGTCTTTGAGCGCGAACGTCACACCGCGCGCGCCTTGGCGTTGGACGCGACCATCGCCGCGCAGACATCCGCCCAATCCTCGCCCGGCGTGGTTGGGTGCCAGATCTCGACCCAGCGCTCGGCGGCCTCTCGCGTGGCCAGGGTGCGGGCGTGCGTCAGTCCTGCAGCGTCATGATCAGCGGCGATGGTGAGGTGATCGACGCCCGGCGGGCACGCGAACGCGCCGAGGTTCGAGCCGAGCGCCGCCCAGCAAGGGATATCGAACAGGCGCGTGACGCCGAGGGCGGTCTCGAGGCCTTCCGCGATCGCCAGCAGGCCCGTCATCTCGTCGCCCATCAGAGGGCTCAGGCGCACCGCCCCGCCGGCGATGCGGCCGAAGGTGTGGCGGGCGCGAGGCCCCGCGATCTTCCCACGCCCATCGGCCCGCAGCGCTGTCGCCTGGGCGCCGATCAGCCGACCATCGACGTCGTGGATCAGCGCGATGAGCCCGGGCTCCCGGCGATCGGGACGACTGACGGGAAAGGGCGCTGTGGGATGGAACCGGACCGTGTCGATGCGGGGAAGGCCGACGCCTCGGGCCTCGGCGAGATAGTTCTCGCCCAGGGTCCCCGAAAGCAGCTCGGCCTCGATGAAGGCGCGTCGCCAGTCGTGCTGGGCCCCACTCAGATCGCGCTCAGGGGACCGAGTCGGCTGAACCCGGGATGCCGGCGCGATCGCGCGGCGCCGCCGACGAGCGTGATGACGAAGGCCGCCACCCCGCGGCGATCGCTTGGGCCACACGCCATGGTCGCGCAGCGCCTGCACCAGGTCGTCCTGTGCGCAGCCGCCGTGGCAGTACGCCAAGAACGCGCCATCGTCGCCCAGCGTCACGGACACGGACGGATTGCGGTCGCCGCGCCCTTGCCCGTGATCGGCGACCGGACAGCGGATCTGGGCGCTGCGGGGGCCGGAGCGTCGCCCCCCGCACGCGCTGATGATCGCGTCGAGCGCGTCCATTATCAGCGCTCCCGATCGCCGTTCAGGCGGCGGCGCAGTTCACGCCTCTCACGCGGGTCAGCGGTGTGCGCCACGCCGTGATCATCGATCACGAGAGCCAAGTCAGTGTGCGTTGGACACAGCTCCAGGGTTCGCCCGGCTGGACGCCGGTCGTCGTTTGAAGTATTCATTTTGCGTTAAACCTAATTCGGCCCGGCTACACTAATCGTGGCTGGGCGTTTTTTTTAACTGCGATGATCACGATTGATCGCCGATGGCGTCGGATTGAGGCCGATCCAGCCCCGCACGTGAGATGCTCGATAGCCGAGACGGTTGGCGCTGAGCTCATGCGGCAGGGGAAACTGGCCTGCGTCCTGTAGCCGCCGGAGCGTTGCTGGGCTCAACCCTGTCAACGCCCAGACATCCCTCAGCGAAAGGAAGCCCTCACCCATAAGTCGAGCGTTCGCTGCGGTGATTTCCGCCGCGTTCGGTGGTTGGCGTCGGCGGCGGTTGGTGTTGGAACGTATCGGAGCCTCTCCAAGTTGAAGAGGATAGCCCGAATGGCTCACGGCAACTGGAGCCGGGTCTTGGTTTGGCCGTGCGTTGTCCAGATCGGTATCTATGAGATGAGCATGCGGCGGAACTCGTTTGGTTGTGCTCATGGTGCCCACTGCGTTTCGTTGGCGCCCGATGCGGCGTCCAGGTTGCAGTAGCGCGACGAAACTCCGCCGAAAAATGCGCCGATATTCGGCGGTGTCGTTTTTGGCGGGGTTTCGAGGCGACTAATTTGTTCTGGGGGGTCGACCACGTCTCGCTCTGTAAGTAGGGTCTTGCTTTACAAGATCCCTCTGCCCAGACCTAAGAGTTTCTCGTGTATACGTACCTTTGAATCTAATGAAAATTTCATCCTGGGAAGGCCCGCAATTTGCGCGACTGGTGGAATCCTGACCTCTCCATTCATCTGCGAATTTTCTTATAATACTAACCACCTTCTCAGCTGGCAAAGTTTTCGGGCCGACCGACTCTGACAGGGGCGACCCTGTAGCTATGGCGAGGAGTCCGTGACGGTCGACAAATACATCTGAGACGTAAAGTTTTTGAAAGTAAATAGTGTCTGGGTGAATTATGTGTGGAAACGTGCACTCCGACGATCGAAAATTTGCAAACTCAATCTCTTCGAGAGGTTTTGTCTGATTATCAGGCTTTATTGCTTCGAGTACATCCTCATGTTGGCGCCCCTTTATTCGCAAACCTCCTCGATACGCGGCTTCGCGCAGTTTTTCGCACGCGTCATCAAATCCCTCAGAATCGAATTCCGGCTGAGGTAAGCCAGCGCGACGCTCCATTGCTACGGTGTGCGCGATACGGCGTAGTTGTCTCCGCCCGGTTGGACTCAACCGCATTCGATGCGGAAAGACTTGTCCAACACCACGAACTGACCAGATTGTTGGATTGCGCGGCGCCAGTATTGACGCTGGCGGAGCCTCGTATTCGTTGTTAGCTCTTCCTTTTTTAATATCTATGTCCGGCAATCGCCGTTGAATTTCTGATGTGTCAATAGAGACACTACCTCCAGATGACGGAAGAATAATGCCGGTGTGATCCCCTCCTCTACACCTGCCCTCTGGAAACAAAATCGAGACGTCTATATTAACGTTACTTGGGGTGTATACATCAAAATAGCGAAGGGCTTTTTGAGCGATGCATCGGTCTTCGCCATACAGGCCACCCTCGTGACCGAGGCGGGCGCGCTCTCTCAACCGCTCGCTTAGCGTTGGAAAATGCCGGCCTGTGGCGAGCCATGCGAGGGCTTCGCAAAGCGGTATCCATTCTTGATCTGCCAGTGATTTCGAGCCGCGAACCATTGGAGCCCCGAGGAGTATTTAGGCCGGTTGTCAGTCGGCTTCATGGAAGTGACAGGAACTGGCCCACGCTTCCAGAGCCCGCCTCTTTTCGCCGAGATATGCGTTGCGGTCGTAAACCGCCGTCACGGCTCCCCCGCCGCCATCATCGCTGACATGCCCGAGGACCTTGGACACGATGAGACGCGGGACGCCAAAGGCCTCGCCCGTCAGCATGGTCGCGCCGGTGCGCCGCAGATCATGGGGTGTGGCGTTGTGAATGTCCAAGCGCTGGACAAGTCGACGAAAGGCGCGTGACGCCGCGTGGCGATCCATCGGAGCGTCAGGGTCGGTGCGGCTCGCGAACACGCACGCGCCGACGCCGGGCAGCTCTCTGGCTTCCGCGATGAGATGGAGGGCGAGCGGCGAAAGCGGCACAACATGGGCCCGCTTGTTCTTCATGCGCGCGCTCGGGATCGCCCAGACCCGGGCGTCGAGATCGAGTTCGTCGACGCGCATGCCTGTTACTTCGCCGAGCCGCTGGAGTGTGACGGCCGCCACCATCAGCGCCACCGCCGTGCCGCGCTCCATCGGGGCGGTGGCGTCGGCGAGGCCGCGGCAAATGGCCGACAGCTCCGCGCGCGTGAGAACGCGGTCGCGGCTGGGCGCTTGAAACGGCGTGGCGACGCCGAGCGCTGGATTGGCTTGAAGCCACTCTTTGAAGACCGCGAAGTTTAAGAGCGCGCGCACGATTGCGCCGGCGTGGTTTACGCTGGACGGCCCTAGCCCCTTCGCGCTCAGGCCATCGACAAACGCGCGCACCTCGCTTCGGGTGATCTCCGCGAACGGCCGCCGGCCAAAGATGGGCGCGACATGCTTGCCGTAACGCCATTGCTCCATCGCGAGCGACGACTCGCGCCGCGGGCGGCCGCGGGCCTTGTGCGCGCCAGCGCGCGCCGCTTCGGCATAGCGGGCCCAAAGATCATTGAGCGTAGCTGGACGTGATGAGGCGGCCGCAAGCAACGTTCGCGCCGTCTTCCGCGCGGCCGCTGGATCCTCGCCGCGCGCGACCTCGGCGGCAATCTCGCGCGCCCGTTCGCGCGCCTCAGCAAGGCTGATGGCGGCGGCGTCGCCGATCTTGAAGTTCCGCCGGGCGCCCGACGGAGCGCGGTACCGAACGAGCCAGGTGCGCCGGCCGCTCGCAAAGACGCGCACGATCAATCCGTGGGCCCCATCGGGGAAATCCGCTTGCACTGCGCCGTCAGGCGGGCGCAGGGACGCCAAACCGCGGGACGTGAGCCGCACCGCCACTAGGCTGTCGGCTCGGCGGCATCGGACCCAGCCTCTGCGGGTCGCCTGTATGTCCAAGATGCGTCTTGAGGCGACATGGTTGTGGACCCGACAGTGGCGGGACCCAGATTTTCGGGTCCATATCGGGTCCAGGTTGCACAGGCCTCACGCGACATCAAGGGTGCGCTGCGGCGCTCGATCCGTTGTTTTTCCTAGCTCTGCCCGCACTGCTGAGTTTCGAAGGAAGCCAGTGGTGTCCGTAGTCACTAAACTGGGGGACCGGGGGTCGCAGGTTCAAATCCTGCCGCTCCGACCAATCGTTTCAATGGGTTAAGTGGTTGTCGCCGCCGCAGTGTCCCGCCCTAGGTGGCAAATAGGTGGCGCGCAAGCGCTTCAGCGGCCTTAGCCAAGGCCCGCTGGTAGGCGGTGGGTGGCTCTCTCTAGGCCGCCCATGCCGTCAAGGGCTGCCGCAGAGAGGAAGGTCGATGCCCAGCGAGAGTTCGCAGGGGCGCTGATCCCCTTCCTTTGTTCGACCCCGCCAAACGCCGCGCCGGCGTAAACGCCCGAGAAAGAGAC
>CAZGLY010000077.1:0-8197 GCA_964526675.1 uncultured Caulobacterales bacterium | reverse complement strand
GTCTCGTTGTCGAAGAGGATCGCGCCCAGCACGGCCTGCTCGGCGTCGATGTTGTGGGGCGCGGCGACGTCGAGCGCGCTCGACGCGTCGTCGGTGGGGGCGGGGTGTTGAGGGGCTCGTTCAGACATGGGCGGCGGTTTACCTCGCTCAACGCGCCGGATGGGGGCGTCTTCCCCAGGCGACGCGCGTGCTCCTCACAACAGCCGCGTCCCGGACGCAGCGGGAGCGGGCGGGCGCGCTGAAACGACAACGCGCCCCCAATGGGAGCGCGTTTAAGGTTAACCAAATATGAATCCCGAGAGGGGGCGTTCAGGAAACGTTTCCGCTTTTTCTTGTGGGCGTGCGGGGTGTGTTCCTGTCGTGTTTCCTCAACGGCGCGTTATGCGGGATCGCTTTCCGCCTCGGCGTCGCCGGGGGCGTCCTCGCCCGCGGCGGCCTCACCGGCCACGAGAGCGCCTTCATTCTCCCGGTCCTCGCCCGCTTCGAAAAGCTCCGCGGCTTGGGCTTCGGCGATGGCGCGATCTTCTTCGGCCTGGGCCGCGATCACGTCCTCGCCGCGGGCTTGACGCTCCGCTTCGTCCCGCGTGCGCGCGACATTGATGTCCACCACGCTGTCCACCTCGGCGTGGAGCCGAATGCGGATTTTGTGCAATCCGATGGTCTTGATCGGACTGTCGAGCACGACTTGGCCGCGCGACACCTGGATGTTTTCAGCGCCAATGGCGTCCACGATGTCGCGCGAGTTGACCGACCCATAGAGTTGGCCGCTCTCGCCGGCTTGACGGATAAGCACGAACGCTTGGCCGTCCAAATGCTGGGCGACGTCCTCCGCGGACGTGCGTCG
Source organism: uncultured Caulobacterales bacterium (assembly GCA_964526675.1). GTDB lineage: Bacteria > Pseudomonadota > Alphaproteobacteria > Caulobacterales > Maricaulaceae > CAZADA01. The sequence goes on along the minus strand of CAZGLY010000077.1, from coordinate 7,353 downwards.
CTCGGCGTTGAGTTTCTCCAACACGCTGCGTTCACGTTCGAACCGCGCGCGGTTCTCCTTCGTGGCGCGCAGCGCTTTGCCTTGGGGCAAAAGGAAGTTTCGGGCGAAGCCGTCTTTAACGCGGACTTCGTCACCCATGGCGCCGAGCTTCTCGACGCGCTCCAACAGAATAACCTGCATCCCGCTACTCCATTGCGTAGGGCAGAAGCGCCAGATAGCGCGCGCGCTTAATGGCCTGGGCGAGTTCGCGCTGCTTCTTCTGCGACACCGCTGTGATGCGCGACGGCACGATCTTGCCCCGCTCCGACAAATACCGTTGGAGCAACTTCGGGTCTTTGTAGTCGATCTTTGGCGCTTTCTCACCAGAGAACGGGCACACTTTCCGGCGTCGCGCGAACGGACGGCGCGTCGGCAAGTTGGCTATGTTGATGTTTGGCTGAGCCATGGAGTGTCTCCTTCAGCGCGCGCCGCGGCCTGAAGCCGGCGCGCGACATCTCACGCGGACGGTCAGTCGCGGTCGGGGCGGGGGCCGCGATCACCACGATCCCCGCGATCGCCCCGGTCGCCGCGATCCCGGTCGCCGCGGTCACGGTCGTCCCGATCGCCACGGTCCCGGCGACGCCGCTCCTCGCGCTTGGCGAGAATGGGCGAGGGGGTTTCGGAGTCGATCGCGTCCACGCGAATGGTCAGATAGCGCAACACATCCTCGTGGATGCGCAGCTGGCGCTCGAGCTCGGCCATCGCCTCCGGCGGCGCGTTCACGCCCAGATGCGCGTAGTGGCCCTTCCGGTTCTTCTTGATCCGGTATTGGAGGTTGCGCAGCCCCCAGTACTCTTCCTTGACGACTTCGCCGCCGTGTTCTGACAGCAGCTTCTTCAAGTCCGCCACCAGGGCGTCGACTTGCGGCGGCGAGATGTCCTGGCGCGCAATGACGGTATGCTCGTAAAGAGGCATGATCATCCCTTCCTCGGCGGGCGGCGCGCGTTCGGCGAAGGGGCGGCCGATCGCACGGTGGCTTCCTGACGCCGCCGACGACCATTCGTCAGCCCAAAACGCTCCAGGAACCGCTCGCGAAAACGCGTCGTTACAATGAAGAGGCCGGCGAAGCAAGACGCTTGCTTTGCCTGTCCGCATCGCGCAAGCGTTAGGAATATCGTAATCGTTAAAAGGACACGCCCCGTGACCCTCGCCTTTGTCTTCCCCGGTCAGGGGAGCCAGGCTCCCGGCATGGCCAAAGCCGTCGCCGATGCGTTTCCCGCCGCCGCCGCCGTGCTGCAGGAGGTGGACGACGCCTTGGGCCAAAAGCTGTCGACGCTGATGTTCGACGGCCCGCAGGAGGAGCTCACGCTGACCGAGAACGCGCAGCCGGCGTTGATGGCGGCGAGCTTGGCGGTGATGGCGGCGCTGAAGGCGGATTTTGGCGTTGATGTGGGCGCGGCCGCTTACGCCGCCGGTCACAGCTTGGGCGAGTATTCGGCCCTCGCGGCGGCGGGCGCGATCACGGTGGCGGACGCCGCGCGGCTGCTGCGGCGCCGCGGTGAGGCGATGCAAAACGCCGTTGCGGTGGGTGAGGGCGCGATGGCGGCGCTTCTCGGGGCGGATATGGCTCAGGCGCGCGCGGCCTGTGACGCGGGCGCGATGTTCGGCGTGTGCGAAATCGCCAACGACAACGCGACGGGGCAGGTCGTGATTGCCGGCGCGGCTGCGGCCGTGGAGGCGGCGGCGGGTCAGACGAGAGACCTCGGCATCAAAAAAGCGATGATGCTGGCGGTGTCTGCGCCATTCCATTGCCGCTTGATGCAGCCGGCGGCCGACGAGATGGCGAAGGCGTTGGCGGAGGCGTCGCTGGACACGCCGCGGATCCCCATCGTCGCCAACGTGACGGCGCGCCCGGTGGTGGATCCCGAGCGCGTTCGCGAACTGCTGGTGACGCAAGTGACGGCGGCGGTGCGCTGGCGGGAAAGCGTGGAGTGGTTGGCCGCGCCGTCCCACGCGCCGGAGGGCGGCGAACCTGGCGGCGGCGTCGTCACCTTTGCGGAAGTGGGGGCCGGCAAAGTCCTGACGCAAATGCTGAAGCGCACGGCGCCGGACGCCCGCGGCGTCGCGTTGAACACGCCGGAGGATCTTGAAGCGTTCGCCGCCGACATCGCCGTTGCGGGGTGAGGGCGCGGTCTACGTTGGGATGACAAGCGGGACGCGCCCCGCTAACACCCGCCCATCCGATCCCCTGCGCCAGCGGCGCGTGCAGCGTCGCGGCAGTCCGCCGCGAGGCCCGCGCGGAGACGCCGAAGCGCACACACCCGACCCACACGCGAGGGCACATGTTCACTCTTCAGGGCAAGACGGCGCTGGTCACCGGCGCTTCCGGCGGCATTGGTCGTGAAATCGCAAAAGCGCTGGCCGCGCAGGGCGCGCGGGTGGCGCTGAGCGGCACGCGCGAGGCCGCGCTGGCGGAGGTCGCCGCCACGCTCGCCACGCCCGGGCACGTCGCGCCCTGCAACCTGTCTGACGCAGACGCCGTAACCGGTTTGATCCCGTCGGTCGAGGAGGCGCTCGGCCCGTTGGACATCCTGATCGCGAACGCGGGCGTCACCCGCGACGGCTTGCTGATGCGGATGTCCGACGAGGACTGGGACACGGTGCTGACGGTCAATCTCACGGCGTATTTTCGCCTGGCCAAAGCGGCCGTACGCGGGATGATGAGGCGTCGCGCCGGCCGGATCATTGGGATCACCAGCGTGGTCGGCGTCACCGGCAACGCGGGCCAAACCAACTACGCGGCGTCGAAGGCCGGCATGATCGGCTTCACCAAATCGCTCGCCCAGGAGGTGGCGTCGCGCGGGGTCACGGCGAACTGCATCGCTCCGGGCTTCATCGAATCACCCATGACGGACGCCCTGAACGAGACCCAGCGCGCCGCGAGTCTCGCGATGATCCCCGCAGGGCGGTTCGGCCTGGGGACGGACGTCGCGGCGGCGGCGGTCTACCTGGCCAGCGACGAGGCGGCCTACGTGACCGGCCAAACCGTGCAGGTGAACGGCGGCATCGCCATGATCTGAACCGGCGGTCTCGCGGGCCGGCGGACTCGGCCAAAGCCGTCTTGGCGGGCTGAGAAAAAGTGTGCTACCCCGCTTCGACTTTGCAGGACCGCGCGTTCCCCGGGCGGGCTCACGCTTCATCCTTCGTCCCGCGACGCGCTGCGTCGTCCCCCAGAGTTTAAGAGGGCTAACCATGGCTGATGCCGCTGACATTCTCGAACGCGTCAAGAAAATCGTCGTCGAACACCTCGACGTCGAAGCGGAAAAGGTCTCGGAAAAGGCCAGCTTTATTGACGATCTCGGCGCGGACTCCCTGGACAATGTCGAACTCGTGATGGCGTTCGAAGAAGAGTTTGACGTCGAAATCCCGGACGACGCCGCGGAGAACATCTCCACCGTCGGCGACGCGGTCCAGTTCATCGTCGAAAAATCCGCGTAACCGCCCATGTCACGGCGGGTCGTGGTCACAGGCTTGGGTCTGGTCACCCCCCTGGGCTGCGGGGTGGAGGCGGTGTGGTCGCGCCTCTTGGACGGCCGGTCGGGCGCTGGGCGTATCGAAGGCTTTGAGATTGACGACCTCGCCTGCCAGGTCGCGTGCCATGTGCCGCGCGTCGACGGGCGCGGCGGGGGCGCGGCGGACGATCCCGCGTCGTTCGATCCGGACAAGGCCGCGCCCAAGCGTGAGCGGCGGCGGATTGACGATTTCATCCTGTATGGCTTGGCCGCCGCGGATGAGGCCGTAACCCATGCCGGATGGACTCCAGAGGACGAGGACGCCCGCAAACGCACCGGCGTCATCATGGGCTCCGGCATTGGCGGCTTGCAGACCATCTATGACGCGTCATTAACGCTGAAGGAGCAGGGGCCGCGGAAGCTCAGTCCGTTTGTGATCCCCGCCATGCTGATCAACCTGGCCTCCGGCCAAGTGTCGATCCGCTATGGCTTTAAGGGGCCCAACCATTCGGTCGTGACGGCGTGCTCCACCGGCGCTCACGCTATCGGCGACGCGTCCCGTTTGATTGCGCGTGGCGATGCGGATGTGATGGTCGCGGGCGGCGCGGAGTCCGCCATCACCCGCCTCGGCATTGCGGGCTTCATTGCGTGTCGCGCGCTCTCCACCGGCTTCAATGATACGCCTGAGAAAGCCTCCCGGCCTTATGATAAGGATCGCGACGGCTTCGTGATGGGCGAAGGGGCCGGCGCGGTGGTTCTGGAGGCCTATGAACACGCCATGGCGCGCGGCGCGACGATCTACGCTGAGGTGAAGGGGTACGGCTTGTCCGGTGATGCGTTCCACATCACCGCTCCGGCGGAGGACGGCGACGGCGCGTTCCGTGGCATGCAGGCGGCGTTGCGCGATTCTGGGCTGGAGCCGGCGGACATCGACTACATCAACGCGCACGGCACCTCGACGCCCAAGGGCGATGAAATCGAACTCGGCGCGGTGGAGCGTCTGTTCGGCGACGCGGCCGGGGATTTGGTGATGTCGTCGACCAAGTCCGCCATCGGGCATTTGCTCGGCGCGGCGGGCGCGGTGGAGTCTGTGTTCTCGATCCTCGCCATTCGCGACGGCGTGTGCCCGCCGACGCTCAATCTCGACAATCCCTCCGTCACGACGCCCATCAACCTCGCGCCCCACACGCCGGTGCGTCGGCCGGTGCGGGCGGCGCTGTGCAACTCCTTTGGCTTTGGCGGAACGAACGCCTCGGTGGTGTTCGCGGCCCCAACGTGAGCCGGCTGGCGTGAGCGGGGCGTCATGAGCCGGTCAGGCGCCAACAGCGCAGCGCGCAGGTTTGCGGTCGGCCTCCTGACCGTGGCGCTTGGGCTGAGCGTCGTGATCCTCGCGGCGGGCGTCGGCGGCGCCTGGTGGTTCGTGCGCAGCTACACCGCCCCGGGTCCGGGCGCCCAGCCGGTCGTGCTCATGGCGGAACGCGGCGCCACCTTGCCGGCCATCGCGCGCGATCTCGAGGCGGCCGGCGCCATCGACAATGCGCGGCTGTTCCGGGCGGCGGTTCGGATTTTTGGCGATCCGACCAGTCTTCAGGCTGGCGAGTACAACGTTCCGGCCGGCGCAAGCATGCGCGCGATCTATGAGCGTCTGCGCGATGGCGATGTGGTTCGCTACAGCGTCACCATCGCGGAAGGCCTCACAAGCCAGGCGGCCGTTGACGTCCTGAACGCGACCGCCGCGCTCAGCGGCACGCTTAGCGCGACGCCTCCGGAAGGCGCGCTCTTGCCGGAGACCTACCAGTTCACGCGCGGGGAGACGCGCCGGGCCGTGATCGCGCGCATGGTCGCGGCGCGGACGGAGTTGCTCGACGATCTTTGGGCCGGACGCGCGTCGAACCTGCCGTTCGACACGCCGGAAGACGCGGTCATTCTCGCGTCCATCGTGGAGCGTGAGGCTGGCGGCAGCGAGCACGACCTGGTGGCGTCGGTGTTTGTGAACCGGTTGCGGCGGGGAATGCGCTTGGAGGCGGACGCGACGATCCTCTACGGCCTGACCGGCGGCGCGCCGCTGCTGAGCGCTGACGGGCAACGGCGCGGCATCCGCCGCAGCGAACTCGATGACGCCGCCAACCCGTACAACACATACCAGATTGACGGATTGCCGCCGACGCCCATCGCCAATCCGGGCGCGGCGGCTCTGCGCGGCGTGCTCAACCCGCCGGCGACGAATGCGCTGTTTTTTGTGGCGGACGGCACGGGCGGCCACGCCTTCGCAACGACGTATGCGGAGCATCAAGCAAACGTGGCGCGGTGGCGACGCATCGAGCGCGCCCGCCAGGCCGAAGCCGGCTAGCGCTCATGGCGATCGCAAGCATGACCGGGTTTGCCCGGGTCGATGGCGGCGACGGACCCCTCTCCTGGACGTGGGAGGCGCGCAGCGTCAACGGCCGCACCCTGGACGTGCGCGTGCGCCTCGCCCAAGCGCTCGCCGCCACGCCTGACCCTTGGGAGACGCTGGCGCGTGACGCCATGAAGGCCAAGCTCGCACGGGGCACGGTGCAGGTGAGTCTGCAGCTGCGCCGCGCGGCGGAGGACACGGGGCTTCGGCTGAACCGCGCGCGTTTGCGCGCGTTTGCGGTGGAGGCCGCGCGCCTTGCGCGTTTGGGGTTGGCGGCGCCGGCGCGTGCGGACGGGCTGCTGGCGCTGCGGGGCGTGCTGGAAGCCGCGGGCGATCCGGACGCCGCCGGGGCGCCGGGCGGGATGACGGAGACCGCGCGGGCGGCCTTAAAGGCCGATATGGCGGCGCTGGCGGACCGCTTGGCGACCGCGTGTTTGGCGGAAGGGGCGGCGTTGGGGACGGCCCTTGATCGCGTGCTCGAGCACATCGAACACTTGCATCGCGAGGCGACCGCGGCGGCCGCGGATCTGCCGGAGGCGTTGCGCGCACGCTTGCAGGCGCGTCTTGCGGCGCTGATACAAGACGCCGTGCCGCCTGAGCGCCTGGCCCAGGAGGCGGCGATCTTGGCGGTGAAAGCCGACGTCCGCGAGGAGTTGGACCGGCTCGCCGCGCACATCGCCGCGGCGCGCGGTCATCTGGCGCAAGGCGGCGCGGTGGGGCGAAAGTTGGATTTTCTCGCACAAGAGTTTATGCGCGAAAGCAACACGTTGTGCGCGAAGTCGGCGGACATGGAGATCACGCGGGTGGGGCTGGCGTTGAAGGCGGCGGTGGAGCAGTTTCGCGAGCAGGTGCAAAATGTCGCGTGATGACGGTTCCGCGCTCGGCGCGCGCCAGGGCGGCATGATCATCATCTCAAGCCCGTCCGGGGCTGGTAAGTCGACCTTGACCCGCGCCTTGCTCGCCGCCGATCCGATGACGCGCTTGTCGGTCTCCGCCACGACGCGCCCGGTGCGTCCTGGCGAGCAGGACGGCGTCCACTACCACTTCATCGACGACGCGGCGTTCGACCGTCGGATCGAGGACAACGCGTTTCTGGAGTGGGCGCATGTGTTCGATCACCGCTATGGCACGCTGCGTCACACGGTGGCGGCGTGGCTCGACAAGGGGTTCGACGTCGTCTTCGACATTGATTGGCAAGGGGCGCGTCAGCTGGCTCAGGCGCCGTTCGCGCGCCGTGCGACGGTGTTTGTTCTCCCGCCGAGCCTGGACGAGCTCGAACGCCGATTGCGCGGGCGCGCCGCCGACAGCGAGGACGTGATCCGCCGGCGGATGGCGCGGGCCGTCGACGAAATCTCCCATTGGAGCGAGTACAGCCACGTCATCATCAACGATGATCTCGACCGCGCCGCGGAAACCCTTCAGGCGATCGTGGCGACCGCGCGGGCGGCGGCGCGCGGGGAGCCGCCG
>CAZGLY010000076.1:0-8366 GCA_964526675.1 uncultured Caulobacterales bacterium | reverse complement strand
CTCACGACCCCAACCTTGGCAAGGTTGTGCTCTACCCCTGAGCTACGCCCGCTCATCCGCTCGCGCAGCGACGGTCGGCGGCCACCAGCTGAGCGGAGTGTGGGTATGGCGCAAAGCCGCCGCCGACGCAAGGCGCCGCGCGCGCCCGTGGAGACCGTGTCTCCGGGGCGCGAGCGCGGCGTGCGCTCCGTCGCGGCTCAGCCTGCAGCGGCGTCGCTCAACCGCGTGGCGCGAATGTTCTGCGCCACGTCTTCGGCGGTGTAAGCGCCCTCCGGCTTCTCCCCGTCTCCTAAGCGGATCTCCAGGACGACCCCGCGTGGGTTTCCGCGGGTTTCAACGCCCGTGCTTGTGGACGCGCCAACGCTGACGCCGCCGCCGCGGCCACGCGATCCGACGCCGACCCCAAAGGAGAAGCGCGGAGATGCCGGCGGCGCGACGCTGTCCGCTTCCACCCGACGGTTGACCACCTCAAACCATTCACGCCCTTCGGCCAGCGTCACATCCGCGGCGCGCAGAAGCGCCAAATCGTTAATCTCGGCCAAGTCTGCGGATGACCGCCCGATATAGGTGACGCGGAACCGGTCAGTCTCGATGCGTTGCTCCTCATAGCCAGGCTGGCCCGTCCGTTCGGCGGGCGCATACACCGGCGCGGTGGCGCAGGCGGCGACAGCCGCTAAGCTCGCCAAGGCGATGGAAAGTCTCGCGGGGACGCTGAACATCATACTTTCTCCTGCGCGGGCGGGTTGACGAACTCACGTTAACGGTATGGACGAAATCCCGATGACAACCAATGCACGGATGCGTGGGAACACGCCGCCGCCACCCTCCTCCAGCCGCGCCATGGACACATCCGCGCCACCGCCCCCCGCCGCCCACACGACCACTCCGGACGCGCCAGCGTTGCACCCGGCTGTTTCGGCGCTGCGGCCGCCGGCGTCGCGCGCCGATCTGTTTGCGGTCTTCGACGCCTTGGGGATCGCCCATCGCACCGTGGAGCATCCGCCGGTGTTCTCCGTGGGTGAGGGCGACGCCTTCAAGGCCGACTTGCCGGGCGGGCACACCAAAAACCTCTTCCTCAAAAGCAAGAAGGGCGAGCTCGTGTTGATCTCGGCCTTGGGCGAGACGGCGATCCGGTTGAACGCGATGCACCCCCATCTCGGCGTGGCGCGGCTGTCCTTTGGCGCGCCTGAGCGGCTTTACGACGCGTTGGGCGTGAGGCCGGGATCGGTGACCGCTTTTTCTTTGGTCAACGACCCGAGCCGCCAGGTGCGCATGGTTCTCGACGCCGCTTTGCTCGCCCACGACGTGGTGAACTTCCATCCGTTGGAGAACACGGCCACCACAGCCGTCGCGCGGGACGATTTGTTGCGCTTCATCGCGGCCACGGGCCGCACGCCGGATATTGTGGACTTCGCCGCCTTGGCGCCGGGGTGAGCGCGGTCGCGCCGCTTGCGCGGACGCATGCCGGAACCCACTTCCCCACTCAAGAATACGCCGGCGCGCGCGCACGCCGCCGCCCCCGCACCGCTCAACCCAGGAGCCTCCCATGCACATCATCGGGGCCAATCCCCCGGCGTCCGACCCAGCTGAGGCGGGCTCCGCCGGCGGCGGCCATGTCATCGACGGCACGGATCAGAGCTTTCAAACGGATGTTCTCCAGGAGTCCCTGCAACGTCCCGTGATCGTGGACTTTTGGGCGCCGTGGTGCGGGCCCTGCAAGACGTTGCAGCCCGCGCTCGAGCAAGCGGTGATGAAGACCGGCGGCAAAGTCCGCCTCGTCAAGATCAACATCGACGAGAACCCTCAGATCGCCGGCCAGTTGCGGGTGCAGTCCATTCCCGCGGTTTTCGCGTTTGACCAGGGTCGACCGGTGGATGGTTTTGCCGGGGCCTTGCCGCCGAGCGAAGTGACCCGGTTCGTCGAGCGTTTGGCCGCCGGCGGCCCGGCCGCGCAGGCGGTCGCCGACGCGCTGGCCGCCGCGAACCAAGCCCTGGAGGCGGGCGACGTGGCGACCGCCATTCAGACGTTCGCGCACGTGCTGCAGGCTGAACCGGACAACGCCCCGGCGCTGGCCGGCGTGGCGCGGTGTTATCTCGCCAACGGCGATGTCGAGCGCGCGCGCGACGTCCTCGCCAGCGCGCCGGCGGACGCGCGGAAGGACCCGGCGTTCCAAAGCGCGCAAGCCGCGTTGGAGCTGGCGTCTGCAGCCTCCGACACCGGCGAAGTCGCCGACCTGCGCGCGCGCCTCACCGCCGCGCCGGAGGATCATCAGGTTCGCTTCGATCTGGCCCGCGCCCTGGCGTCTCATGGCGATCTCAAGGGCGCGACGGCGCATTTGCTCGACATTGTTGCGGCGGATCGGGATTGGAATGACGGCGCGGCGCGCGCGGAAGCGTTGAAGATCTTTGAGGCCGCCGGGCCAACCTCTCCGGTCACGGTCGAAGGTCGGCGCCGGTTGTCGACCATCTTGTTTGCTTAGCCTTCGCCGTCGGAGCCGATGACGGGGGTTTCTCGGGCGCGGCCCTGGACATCACGGCTGCGCGCCCGACATACTTGTGAGCATGTCGCAACTCAGCGCCCCGGTGGGCGCGCGGCCATGAGTATTGGCCTTCACACGCGTGGGAGCACGCCGGCCCCCGCCGGTGATCGGAGGACGCGCCGTTGCCCGTCGCGCACGCCTATCGAAAGCCCGATGATCTGCCCGACACCATTCCGGTGTTCCCGCTCGACGGCGCGCTGGTGTTGCCGCGCGCGCCGCTTCCCCTGAACATTTTTGAGCCGCGCTATCTCAACATGGTGGACGACGCGCTTATGGGCGCGCGTTTGATCGGCATGGTGCAGACCGCGCCTGGCGGCCAGGAGGACGCGCCAGCGCTGGCGGATGTGGGGTGCGTCGGCCGCATCACCAGTTTCACGGAAACCCCCGACAGCCGCTATTTGATCACGCTCTCGGGCGTGTGCCGGTTTCGCGTGGTGGAGGAATTGCGGGCGAAGACGCCTTACCGACAAGTTCGGGCGGACTTCGCCCGCTACGACCATGACCTCCGGGTGAAGCCCGACAACGCGGAGATCGACCGCGCGGAATTGATCAAAGTGCTGCGCGTCTACCTCGAAGCCAATGAGCTGAAGGCCGATTGGAGTTCGATCGAAAGCGCGCCGGTGGAAACGCTGGTGAATTCGCTGGCGATGATCTGCCCCTTTGACCCGCCGGAGAAGCAAGCGCTGTTGGAGGCGGAGACGCTGCGCGACCGGAGCCAAGCTCTCGCGGCGCTGATGCGCATGAGCGCCCTGTCCGGCACCGACGGTTCATCCTCGTCCATGCAGTAACTGAGGCGGTGAAGGTCCTCCATGTCCAACGATCCTGATGCGACGCCATCGTCGTCCGACGACGCCGCCCCCGATCCAAAGCTGCTGGAGATCCTGGTGTGCCCTGTCACACGCGGTCCGTTGACCTATGACCAGGACGCCCAAGAACTGATCAGCCCCAACGCGCGTCTCGCGTATCCCATCCGCAGCGGCATCCCGATCATGCTGCCCGAGGAGGCGCGCTCGCTCGATGACGACGCGCCGGGATCGTGACGCGTCGACGGCGGGCGTCTCGATGACCAGCGATGAGGCGGCCCGTCCGGCGCCATGGCCGGAAGAACTCCATTTTGATCGCGCGCGCCGCGTGTTGGCTGTGGCCTATGACGACGGCGCGACGGTGGAGGTCCCGTTCGAGCTGTTGCGGGTGGAAAGCCCCAGCGCGGAGGTCCAGGGCCACGGGGCTGGCGGCAAGCGCCTCGTGCGGGGCAAGGCCGATGTCGGGGTCCGCGACGCCGAGCCGGTGGGCCACTATGCGGTGCGGATCCTGTTCGACGACGGCCACGACAGCGGCTTATTCACCTGGGAGTACTTGCGCCGCCTCGGCGAGGACCGGGACGGACTGATGGCGGCCTACCGCGCGCGGCTGGCGGAGGCCGAGGGCTGAACCGCTCGGCCGCACGGCCGCGCGGCCAACGGCTATTGGGGCATGATCCGGTCGTCATCGCGATCCCGATCAAGGATCACGCCGTCCGGGACGGCCAGCGACGGAGGCGTCGCCGGCGACGCCGCCCCGGCCGCGATCGTCGGTTGGGCGTACCAGCTCACCACAGCGCGCTGCGGGATGCGCGCCACCACCTCCCCGGTTGCCCGGTTCGACCAAACCGCGTCGAAGTCGCCTTCGGTGGTCATCAGTCCGCGCCACATCACCGACGGATCGTCAAAGAACGCCTCATCCACGTCCCAGTAACCGCGTGGCGCAATGTGTTCCGGCATTTGCGCGAGGACGTGCTCACTGTTGAGGATCGTCACAAACACCGGCGTAATCGTGTGCTCGACCGACGCCGCGGCGCCGTCGATGTCGCGCGCCAACCCCCAGCCCAATTGAAGCGGTGATCCGGCGCGCACCGCATCGAACAACGCCTGCTTCGACCCCGCCAGCGGTTCGCCGTCGACGCCGTTGCGGTAGACCAGCCGCCACGCCGGCGTGGGCGGAGTGGCGTCACACCACGCGATGCGCGCGGCGATGTCGGGAAACTCAGCGCCATCGCTGTACGCCCCCTCCAGCGCGCCGTTGCTGCTGAGCAAACCGCGCCACGCGACCGGATCGGCGCGAAGCGTCACGCCAGCTTCGCCGGGCGCGAGGCTCTGGGCATGGATGGCGTCGACTTGCGCGAAGACCTCGCTCTCAAACAGCGTCAGGAAGGCGGCGTCGGCCCAATGCGCGAGATCCGCGGCCCCGTCGGCGTCAAAGTCGAGCTCCCAACCGACGCGTATTGGCGCGCCGCGCTGCGCGGCGTCGATCAACGCCGCCTTCGAGCCCGCCGCGGGCGCGCGATCGAAGCCGGTGGCGAACAGCGGACTGTCACACGCCCATGACGCGTGGCCCGACAGAATGGCCGACGCGCAGGCGAACACAGCGGCGGTCGCGCTGACATGATGGCGGAGGCGGCGGGGCGACATGGCGAACTCCTCAAGAGACCGCCGCTCATGATCCCGCGCGCGCCAGGCCCGTCGAGTTAAATGTTCGAAAGGCGCAGCGCCGCTACAGCCCGGCGGGCGTCGGGCGGCCGGCGTCAAGCCGCTCGCCCCGCAGCAGCTGCGGCAACGCGCCCAAATCCGCGCCCGCGTCGCGTGCGAACGTCCGCCGCGCCAGGTCGACGCGGTTCACCACCGCGAGGCCCGCGTCGCGCATCCACCGCACGGGCGCGGCGTCGTTGGAAAACAAGCGGTTGAGCCCGTCGGTGGCGAACGCCATGAGCGCGGAGTCAAACCGCCGCCAGTGTTGATAGCGCTCCAGCACGATCAGCGCGCCGATGTCTTCGCCCACCGCGCGGGCGTCGCGCACCACTTCAGCAAGCGCCGCGGCGTCCTTAAGGGCGAGGTTAAAGCCCTGCCCCGCGATGGGATGGACCGTGCGCGCGGGATCCCCCGCGAGCGCGGCCCGCGGCGCCACAAACCGCTCCGCGATCGCGAGCTTCAAGGGGAACGCGAACCGCGGCCCCTCCACCGTCACCGCGCCGAGGAACGGCCCGAAGCGGCGTTGGATCTCGGACGCAAACACATCGTCCGGCAAGCGAACGGCCGCGTCGGCGGCTTCCGCCCGCTCCGTCCACACCAGGCTGGCGCGGTTGTCCGGCAAGGGCAGAATGGCGAACGGCCCGCTCGGCAAGAAGTACTCATGGGCCGTGTTGTCGTGGGATCGCTCCAACTGCACCGCCGTCACCACGCCCTTTTGGGGATAGGTCCAGCCATGCACGCGGATGCCCGCCGCACGCCGCACCGCAGCGGTTTGCGCTTCCGCGCCCACGGCCAGCGACGCGCGCCACACGCGCCCATCGTCCGCGCGCACGACCGCCCGGTCTGCCTCAAACGCGATGTCCGCGACCGTCACCGGCGCGTGGACCGTGATCCGGGACTCCGCGGCGACCAAACGCCCAAGCTCTTGCCGCAGCGCGGTGTTGGCCACCATGAACGCCAGCGGCTCGTCCCCGGCCTCCGGCGGCAAGTCTTTGGCGTCGAAGCGCAGAAACGCTGAGGAGGGGCCCGATCCCGGCCCAACCGGCAACCCCGACCGATCCGGGGCGCGCCCGTCGGTCACCAGGATCCGCTCCATGCGCCCCGCGGCGGCCCGCAGCGCGTCGCCCGCCCCGAGGGCGTCCAACATGCGCATGTTGGCGTATGCAATGGCGGAGGCCCGGGGGTCCGGCGGACCCGAGGCGGGCTGGTCCGCCACCAACGGCGCGGCGTCCAACACGGCGCACGCGCACCCGGCCTGGGCTAAGGCCAGGGAGACCGCCAAGCCGGTCATGCCGCCGCCCACGACCACAACGTCAGGATTCTCGGGATCACGGATCGTCATGTTCGCTGTCTTACACGAAAGAGCCGGGCGTTGTCGCCGCCAGCCGACCACGGAAGCCGACCGTCGCGCCGGGACGCCGGCCGCGGTTTCGCCGCTTTCGTTCACACGATGACGGTTTCACCAACAAGATCGGCAAAAACAAACTTGAGACACGCCGCGAACACAGCGAGCAAGAAGGTGGAGTTAAGGCTGACGGGGCAGCCGTTGATTCGGCGGCAAAATCAATTTTCCCTGAAGTGTGTTGGTAAACGATCTATTAACTGTCAAGCCTCACCGTGTGTTGGCTTCCATAAGTGACGGCGAGAGTAAGGTAGGGCCGGGTGATGACGTCGGACACGCCTGACGGCGAAAAGTTTGTCAATGAGGATTGGTTCACAGCCTTCATGCGCGCGCGGCGCAATGAAACGGCGAGCCTCGCCATGATTGTCACCGGCCTGGTGATCGTGGTGTCGGTGATCACCCACCACCCCTTCGACGCCAGCGCAAACGTGGACGGCCCGGGCGACCCGGCGAACGTGCTGGGACGGCTTGGCGCCCTGATCGCGGACCTCGCCCTGCAGTGGCTGGGGTGGGCGGGCGCGGCGCTGGGCGTGATGCTGTGCGCCTGGGGCCTGACCATGCTGTTTCGCGGCCCGCGCCGGCGCGGGCCGAAAATTGTGAGCTTGCGCGCCATGGCTGGGCTCTTGGCGGTGATCGGCCTCGCAACCGGAGCGTCAAGCCTGCCCATTCCGGCCACCTGGCCGTTCGCGGTCGGCCTGGGCGGCGTGATCGGGGATGCGGCCTACAGCGAAATCAGCTTGTGGTTCACGGCGCTCTCCATCCCCTTTCCGGGCGCGCTTGCGGGTTTGCTTGGCCTGGCGGGGGCGGTGATCGGGCTCTTTACCGGCTATGGCGTGACCCCCGACGACGTCGCTGACGCCGCCGACAGCGCCGGACGTCTCGTTGAAACGGCGGCCGATCGGGCGCGGCGCGCGCTGGAGCGTTTCACCAAGCGCGTCAACGCGGAAATCGTGAGCCTTGAACCGGTCGAAGCCCCAGAAAACCGCCAGTTGCCGCATCCGACCGTGCGCGGCGCCGCGAAAGCGGCGGGCGCTGGCGTCAATCTGATGGCCGAAGCCGCACGTCGCGCCGCCAACCGCATGCGTCCTCAAGAGGCGCCGGCCGACGCATCGGCCGACGTCACGTCTGCGACGACGACCTCGCCCCGCGTAGCGCCGGCGCCCCGTGCGACCTCCAACACGACCGCGGTGGCGCCGCGCAGCTTGTCAGTGGACGCGTTCACCCTGCCCGACATCAGCCTTCTGGAGCCGCCAGCCCCGCGTCACAACGCCGAGGATGAGGCCGATCTGGAGGACCGCGCGGCGCAGCTGGAGCGCGTGCTGTTAGACTTCGGCGTGAAGGGCGAGATCGTGGCCGCGCGTCCGGGCCCTGTGGTGACGCTGTTTGAGTTCGAGCCCGCTCCCGGCGTTCGCGCCGCGCGGGTGATCGGCTTGGCGGAGGACATCGCCCGCTCGCTCGCGGCGCAATCGGCGCGGGTGGCGGTGGTGCCCGGCTCGACCGTGATCGGGATCGAACTGCCCACGCCCGCGCGTCAAACCGTTTATCTCAGCGGCTTGCTGGACAGCGAACCGTACCGGTCCCGGAAGGCCGCCCTGCCCCTGGCTTTGGGGGAGACGATCGGCGGCGAACCCTTCGTGGCGGACCTTGCACGGATGCCTCACCTGCTGATTGCGGGCACGACGGGCTCCGGCAAATCCGTGGGGATCAACGCGATGATCCTCTCGCTGATGTTCCATCTGCCGCCGGATCGCTGCCGGTTCCTGATGGTCGACCCGAAGATGCTGGAGCTGTCGGTCTATGACGGCATCCCCCATTTGCTGTCGCCGGTGCTCACGGACCCCAAAAAGGCGGTGGCGGCGCTGAAATGGACCGTGCGCGAGATGGAGCGCCGCTACGCGCTGATGTCCAAGCTCGGCGTGCG
>CAZGLY010000075.1:1345-8605 GCA_964526675.1 uncultured Caulobacterales bacterium | reverse complement strand
GCGGATCAGATTGCGCATGAAGCGCGTCCCCTCCGCCACCTGGCTGATCGTGATGAACTCGTTTGGCTGATGGGCTTGGTCGATGGATCCGGGTCCGCAAATGACGGTGGGGAATCCCGCCTCTTGGAACTGCCCCGCCTCCGCGGCGTAGGAGACCGAGAAGCGACCGTTCGACCCCGTCAGCTTGTGCGCGAGCTCCGCGGCGACGTTGTTCGGCTGCGGCGTCAAAGGCGGGCCGTCGGCGAGCTTTGTGGTCGTGATCTCACACGCCGGCGCGATGGCTTGCATCTCCGCGAGGATGGCGCGGGCTTCGGCGTCGAACTCCGCCTCGATCGCGCGGACGTCGTCGGGGGAGACCGCGCGGACGTCCCACGTGAAGCCGCAGCGCCGGGCGAGGATGTTGGCGGCCGTGCCGCCGTGGATCACGCCGACGGACATCGTTGTGTAAGGCGGCACAAAGGGCGACGCGTCGGATGACGCGCGCCGTCGCTGCTCGGTCATCTCCGCGATCTTAGCGACCAGACGCCCAGCCGCCATGATCGCGCTGGCGCCGCGGTGGGGCTGGCTGGAATGGGCTTCGTGCCCGGTGATCTCAGTGCGGAAGACGGCTATGCCCTTCTGGCCGTCGACCACTTTCATATCCGTCGGTTCCCCCACGATGACCGCCTCAGGCGTGGGCAGCAGGTCTCGGATCTCCCGGATCATGTCGGGCGCGCCGAGCAGTCCCACCTCCTCGTCATAGCTGAGGGCAAAGTGGATCGGTCGCTTGAGATCCGCCGCGAGCATGTCAGGCAGAAGCGACAGCCCAATCGCGGAGAAGCTCTTCATATCCGCCGTGCCGCGGCCGTAGAGCTTGCCGTCTTTCTGCACAACCTCCCAAGGGTCGGTGTCCCAAGGCTGGTCGTCCACGGGCACGACATCGGTGTGGCCGGACAGGACGACGCCGCCTGCAACTGCGGGCCCAACGGAGAAATAGAGGTTGGCTTTGCTGCCATCGGCGTTCGCGACCCGCGTCGACGTCAAGCCATGCTCGCTGAGGTAGCCCTCCACATCTTCGATCAGAGAGAGGTTTGAGTGGCGCGAGGTGGTGTCGTGCCGCACCAGGCGCGCGATCCAGTCCAGTTGCGGCTGCAGGTCCGACATCCGAGCCCCTTCATCGGTGGCGCCACGCAAAGGCACCGTCAGCCCCGCGGCGACGGCGACCGTAAACGAGCGGTTGCTGAAAACGACGGCCGAGCCCGACGTGGGCGATCCGTGCGGCATGGTAGTGCATGGCGGTGGCGTGGTCTAACGGGATGAGGGCGGCGGGCGTGGGCCGCGCCGCGCCTTCATAACGCCGCGTCGTGGGCCGCTCCCCGGGCGTGGCGTGGCGATCCGCCTCTGTGCCCTGGGAAACATCTCAGCCGCGTGACGTCGCTAGAAGATATCGGGCCGCACCACATGGACGTCCGTGACCGTCACGATCCCGATTTGCTGCTTCACGATCTCAAAAACGGCGGACAAGACGTCATCCAGGCGGCTTTCGTCCAGAATGACCGACACCACCGTCATCACACCCGCTTCGCCCACCAGGCCGTCCCGCCGCCAGGTCCCTGACCGGCCCCGCCCGGCCAGCGCCGGCTGGGCCGTGTATCCGGGAACGTCCAGCTCATCCAGCCGCTGCAGGAGCCGGTTGAGCGCCGGCGACTCGATCACAATCACCAGGCGTTTCTTTGGGTGAAGCTCCATACGACGCCTCCCTTAACCCGCCACAACACGCGCGACCGCAATGTAAAGCGGGATGCCCAGGGTCAGATTGAACACGAACGTCACGCCGAGCGACATCGTCAAATAGACCGCCGGGCGCGCCTCCGGGATGGCCAAGCGCATCGCCGCAGGAGCGGCGATGTATGACGCGCTCGCGCCCAACGTGATCAGCAGCGCCGCGCCCCCCGCCGAGAGGCCAAGCGGCCGGCTCGCAAGCGCCGCCAACGCGGCGACGATGAGCGGAATGGCGATCCCCAAGAGGGCCAGCCGCCACGAAATCGCCTTGGACCGCAGGCCCTCGCGCAGCCCCCGGCCGGCGATGAGGCCCATATCGAGCAGAAACAAGCACAAGACCCCTAAAAACGGCGCGACGAAGAACGGCTTCACCGCCTCCAAGCCGCGTGACCCGGTCGCCCATCCGATCAGGAAAGAACCGAACAACAGCACGACGCTGCCATTGGTCATGACTTCGCGAACGAAGGCGTTGTCGCCGGCGCCGGCGCCAGGGCCGCGGGAACGGGCGAGCCACACCGCGGTGAGAATGGCCGGCGCTTCCATCATGGCCGCGGCGGCGGCCATGAATGACTCCGCTTCAAGACCCGCCAACGTGACCGCCTGGGACGCCGCGACAAATGTCACGATGCTGATGGAGCCGTAATGGCCCGCCGTCGCGGCCGCTTCGGGAACACTCAGCCCCGCGCCCGCGCGCAAAAGCGGATAAGCGATCAGCGGCGTGACCGCGCTCAACGCCGCCGCGACCACGAGCGTCGCCGCCATCCGCGCGTCCAGTCCGTATTCAGCGACCCCCGCCCCGCCCTTAAAGCCGATCGCCATGATGAGGTAGACCGCCACAGCCTTCGCCACGGCTTCCGGCACCGCGAGGTCTGATCGGATCAGCGCCGCGGCAAACCCGAGGGCGAAAAACAACACGACGGGGGAAGTCAGATTCGCGGCGGCCAGCGCCAGGGTGTCAGCCAACTCAAACATGACCGCATCACCACCGATTTTCGGAGCCGGCGCAAGCGAGAGGCCAAGATCAATCGCGTCCGTGGCGCATGGGGGCGCCCATCAACGCCCCGCCGCTGGCGCATGCGCCGCCACGTCTCCGCACCGGCGGGAAAGCCGCGCCGCCCCAACGTCCTCCCACCACTCCGATCGGGACGCGTCGCATGGCGCCCGCGCGCGTGGTGTTGCGCGACACGACGGCGGCGACGGCGCACACAGCCGCGCCAACGCGCGGCCCGAACGGGCGCGTCGTCCTCGTGGACGCTCGCGATGGGCCCCACCGTGAAGCTCGCCGGCAGGCGTGTCGCGCGGCGGACCTAAAGCGGCGTCAGATCCCACATCACCGCGAACGCCGTCAGCGCAATCGCCGCGGCGCCGGTGAGCGCGAAACCCAAGAGCGTGCCGATGCGCACCGGTTTGGCGAGACCCGCGCGGATCAGCAGCACCACCGCGATCAGCCCCAACGCGCCGCAGGCCACGACCAACCACGCGCCCCATTGCGCAGGCGCGGCCAGCCCCGCCAAAGGCGCGAACGGCGAGATCTCCGTCGTGCGATAACCGCCATAGGCCATCAGCCCCGCCCCGGCCACGCCCGCCACGGCGGCGAGCCACACCACGATCCGCGTCAGCCCGGTTTCCGCGCCCAAATCCGCGGTGCGTTGGCGATCAATCAGCCGCCCCGCGGCGCCGGCGGGGATGATCAGCACCGCCAGCGCCAGCGTCAAAAGTGATCCGACCACCCACGCGCCCGGAGCCACAAACGCCTTCGGCGCCTCCGGCAGCAGCGCCATCGCCTTGAACGGCGCATTCGTGCGGAAGAACCGCTCGAACTGCGGCGCCGGCTCGCCGTCCTCCAAGCAGCTGGCGTCCAGCGCCTCAACGTCCGGAGCGTCGAAAAAAGCCGTCAGCACGTCCCCCGCGCACTCGGTCATCGACCGCGTCGGGCCGTGGCCGGCATAGGGCGCGATCACGAGGCGAGAGCCCGGCATGCCCGCGTGGACGTACTCCGCAAGCCAGGGCGGGGTGACCGGATCCCACGCGCCGTTGACGATCAGCGTCGGCGTCGCGGTCTCCACCAACGCGTACGCCTCGCGCGGGCGCGGCGACAGTCCCGCCGCCTCGCAAGCGTCCGCCTGGGCCTGCACCCCCTGGCGCGTGTAAAAATAGCCCTCCCACCGGCTCTCGCCCGCCGGCGGCAAACTCTCCAACCAGGCGTGGGTGTAGCCGTCGTTGCAACGCACCGCCGCGCTCATGCCCTCCGAAACGCCCGCGCCGAACAGATCAACGCCGGCGACCGCGGCAAGGCCGTCGAAAACGACTTGGTCGCGGGTCAGAAACGCGTCGCTGAGCCGTGCAGCCACCGCGGGAACCGCGGGGTGCTGTTCCTGTTCGTAGGCCATGGCGAACGGCAAATAGGCGAGCAAGATCGGCGGCAGCCACACTTCGCCGGAGGGGTTCTGCTCCGTATCGGCGACGGGCAGGACCACCGGGTTCTCGAGGATCGCGCCCATGCCGTCGAACACCGGCGCGTCGATGCCGGTGCACGCCGTAGACTCCGCACAGGCCGCTTCGAAATTGGCCAAGACGGTGTCAAAGCTGCGGGAGTAATCCATCAAGTTATGCAAATCGTTGGGCACGATGGCGTCCAGCACGATGGCGCGCACGCCCTGCGGATCCTCGCGCAACAGCATCTGACCGAGATGCGAGCCGTAGGAGATGCCCCAGACGTTCCAGGCCTCGAAGCCCAAAGCCTCGCGCAGCGTTTTGACGTCGCGCGCGTTCTCCACCGTGTTGTAGCCCGCGAGATCCACGCCCGCGGCCGTCGCCTCCGCAAAACACAGCGCCATGCGGTCCGCCGAGGCTTGCTCGAACTCTTGAAGGCTGCGCGGGTCGGCGAGGCTGGGGTTCAAGCGCTGGTATTGTGGGCAATACTCGCCGCTCGCCGCGATCCCGCGATGCTCGAGAATATAGAGGTCCCGGTGCTCAACGACCGGGTGATCGCGCAACCGCTTGACGTAGGGCAGCACGGGCACGCCCGGTCCTCCGGTGAGGTAGATAATGGGATCAGGCCGCGGCGCGTCGTCTCCGCCTTCGCCCTCGGACTGCGCCTCGTCGTCATCGGCGTCCGCGTCATCGGCCGCGTCGCCGACCTCCGCCTCCTCAGGCGCAGCGGCGATGCGGACATAGTGCAGGCGCAGCGCGCGCGTGTCCGGATCCTCGCGGTTCTCCGGCACGGTGATCATGCCGCACGCGATCTCTCCGGGCTCGTAGTCGATTTCATCCTTGAAGGGGCAGACGAGATCCAACCGATCCGCCGCCATGGTCGTCAGCGGCGCCAGGCCGGCGACGGCGTCGACCGCGCCCGTCTGCGCGCCTTCTGCAGGCGGGGCGACCGCCTCGGGCGAAGTGATCTCCTCGGGCGGCGTGATGTCCTGGGGTTGGGCGACGTCCGCGGCCTGGCCAGCATCCTCGACCTGAACGGCGTCCTCAACCTCGCCAGCGTCCTCGACCTCGCCAACGTCCTCAGCCTGACCAACGTCCTCAGCCTGACCCGCGTCCTCGGTCTGGGCGGCGAGCGGCCCCGCGCCCACGACAAGGACCAAGAGGGCCGCGGCCAGCCGCGTCTGCATGTCTGTGCCCATGAACCGTCCCGCGTCGCGCAGCCAAGCCATGCCGCCCCCCTTCTGATCCAGCGGCACAATTGCGACCCACGAGCGTCGGATCGTCAAGCGCTGCGCAGCGGCGGCGATCCTCACGATGCAGCGCGCTCGTCGGACCTCAAACCCGCGAAAGGCGCGTGGACGGACGGTTCGCGACGCGCGTGATCGACCCTGTCTGCCCGCAGAGCGTAGGGGTCGGCCCGCAGAGCCACGCGTCGACCGCGCGGTCCCGCGCCCTGGCCCAGCCCAGCGCCGCCTCGCCCACACGCACTTACGGCTGAGCCGTCTCGGCCTCATCGGCCGCGAGGATCGCCTGCTTCATGACCTGGAACACGGTCGTGTTGTCGACGAACGCGCCGTCCCAGCCATAGGGTTCGCCCCAGAGTTTCGCGGCCTCACGGTCGGTGCGGGTCAGTTCGGCGAAACGCTCCGCGCCCGCGCCCAGCGCCCACAGAGGAACGAGTTCATTCGTGTGGTTTGGGGACGCGAACTGATAGCCCGGCATATTGCCCGCGCCGCGATCCTGAACAGCGAGATAGCCATTGAACGTGTCCTGCGCCGGATCATACCGCGCCGCGAGGAGCGCTTCATCGCTGCGATCCGCCGCAACGGGACCGCCTTCACTGTTGGTCCAGGAGCCTTCGCCCCAGATCCCGCCGCATTCATGGTCCGAGGTCACGATCAGCAGGGTCTCATCCCAGCTCGAGTTTTCTTCGACCCACGCGATAACCGCGTCCACGGCGGCGTTGAAGTCGATCTGCTCCTCGATGAAGCGCGGCATGTTGTTGGCGTGGCCCATCCAGTCCACGGCGCCGCCTTCGGCCATGAGGAAGAAGCCGTCCTCCTTCTGGCTCAGCACGTTCAGCGCGCCGAGGGTCATAGTCGCGAGATCTGGAACGTTCGCGTTGAAGGCCATGCCTGAGGGCCCGTCCGCCGCCGGCAGATCGTCGCGCAGGGCCTGCAAGGTCGAGCCCGTCCGCGCGACGCCCACGACCCGCTCCGGCGCCCGGCCGCCGGCCGCCAGCGCCTCGAACGCCTCCTTCGTGTCGATAAACGCAAAGCCGTTCAGGCCGGCCTCTCTGGTCATGGCCCCGAGGGTCTGCGCGCCGCCGACGAACTGGTAGGCCTCGTCCGTCTCCGGTTCGATCGGATTGCCGCTGTTGTCGTAAAGCGGGTGGCCGCCGCCCATGATCACATCGAGATCGCTGGCCACCATTTCGTTGAAGATCTCGGAATAGTTGTTGCGCGAGACGTTATGCGCGATCACCGCGGCCGGCGTGGCGTGCGACACCATCACCGAGGCGACGGCCCCCGCCGCCCGGCCGTGATCCATGGCGATCTGGGCGATGGTCTGCAGAGGCTGTTCGCCGCGCCAATCCATGTTGATGCGGCCGTTGGCCGTCTTTTGGCCCGTCATCAGCGCCGTGCCCGCCGCCGCGCTGTCGGTGTAGGAGGTGTAGCGCTCGCCGACCGGCGCATAGTCGTTGCGAAACGTGTTGTCGAAGCGATCCCAGCGGGTGGTCGGATCATAGCCCTGCGCCACGGCGCCAGCCGCGAGGCCCCGATCGGCGCCGCTCGCCAGCAGCGCGCCATCCGCGTCGACGAGGTTCAAGGCGTAGTGCGCGAGACCGTACACGACGGGCGTCGTCCCGTCCGGGCGCGCCACTTGGTAGGACTGTCGCCCCGCCAAGCCTTGGTAGTAATCCGCGGCGAGCCAGCCGTTGAAGCCAATGCCGTCTGAGATCATGAGGATGACGTTCTTCGGACCGCGGCCATCAGCGCCCTGGTCCGACGGCCCCGCATCATGGGCGCAGGAGGATAAGACAAGCGCGGCCGGAAGGGCGATCGC
>CAZGLY010000075.1:0-1245 GCA_964526675.1 uncultured Caulobacterales bacterium | reverse complement strand
ACAAGCGCGGCCGGAAGGGCGATCGCGCGGATCGCAAGGCGAAGGGTCATCAGGATCACTTTCGTCGTCTCAGAAACCTGTCGAAGCCTAGCTCTGAAACATCTCAGGCGTTTGACACCGCGGTTCCAGCCGCCAGCGCCCCGCTGAACCGTTGCTGACGCGGCGCGCCTTACGTCGTGTGAGTCATCCCCGGCTGGGACGTCAGGACGGCCAGCGCGGCGAACAACGTCCCGTTCGGGGCCGACGCAGGGGCGCGTTCGCGCCACGTCAACCACCGCTTGTCGCGCCCAACCGCGCAGGCGTCGCCAGCAATCGAACGGAACTCGGGTTCGCACAGCGCCTTGCGAGCTCCGATCCCTCCGCCATAGTTCGATGCAATGACCGACACCCCCCACACAGCATCCACACTCGCGTGGCAACTTGCAGCCCTTGGCGTGAAGCCCGGCATGACCCTGATGGTCCACGCGTCCTTCAAGAACGTGGGTTGGACAGAAGGCGGCGCGCGATCCGCCGTTCAAGCCCTGTTTGAAACGATAGGCCAAGCGGGAACACTGGTGATGCCAGCCGGGTCTTCGCAGCTGTCGCCTTCC
Organism: uncultured Caulobacterales bacterium; assembly: GCA_964526675.1. GTDB lineage: Bacteria > Pseudomonadota > Alphaproteobacteria > Caulobacterales > Maricaulaceae > CAZADA01. The sequence goes on along the minus strand of CAZGLY010000075.1, from coordinate 655 downwards.
AAAGAAGAGCGGGAGCGACCGCCGACGCCAGAGCAGATTTTTGACAAGTCAACAACGCCAACCACCATGGGCGCGTTGGCCGAATGTTTCAGGACCTGGCCAGGAACCCTTCGCAGCGATCATCCGTTTGAGTCGGTCTGCGCCCATGGCCCCAAAGCCCACGACATCGTGGCGGAGCATTCGCGTGTCTTCTGCGAAGGGTCCGGGACGCCTTTCGAAAAACTCTACACACTGGACGGGCACACGCTGTTGCTTGGCGTCGGCTTCAACCGATGCACGTCCCTACATTTCGCGGAGTTTATGTCTTCGCGCCGGCGTGTCTGCACCAACTGTCTGCCGGTCCTGGAGAATGGCCAACCAGTGTGGATGGACGTCCAGGATATGGCCGCCGACAAGAGCACGCATTTTCCAATTGTTGGCGACAGGTTCGTCTCGACCGGAGCCGTTCGGTCAGGAAAAGTCGGGCAGGCCGACAGCTTACTCTTTTCCACACGAGCTTTGGTCGACTTCGCGACGCCTTACTTCGACGAACACCTTGATCCTGAGTCACGCTTCGCGCCCTAAAGCAGCGAGTGGCGCCGCGGCGGTGAATGGCGGAGCGGACGGGACCGGGATCGAACGTTCTCTAAAATGCGCCGGCCGATCTTCATATAGG
>CAZGLY010000074.1:0-8894 GCA_964526675.1 uncultured Caulobacterales bacterium | reverse complement strand
TGTCGCCCCCCGGCAAACTCGCGGTCCCCGCACTGTGTTAGCCGGTTGCACCCAATGCGTCACGGTGGCGATGCGCCCCGTCGCGTACCTGCTTGGCGTCACCCCCCTCTCGGCGCTGCGCTCACGAGGATGGAAAGATGTTACCCAAAACGTTACCCAGTCTGAAATACGAAGGCGGTTGGATAGCCCTAACTCTTTGAAAAATATGGTGCCCAGGGGCGGAATCGAACCACCGACACGCGGATTTTCAATCCGCTGCTCTACCAACTGAGCTACCTGGGCGCGCCGACAAGCGGGCTGAGGCGCGGGTTATAGGCCGCGGGACCGCCGCTGTTAAGGGGCTTCCGCCCGTCCCGCGGGAATTTCAACCGCGGCTCAGCCCAGCGTCAGGCCGCACCGCCAGACGCGTCGGGGTCGTCCGACGGATCATCACCGCCCGGCGCTGGCGAGGCGTCGGCGGCGTCCCCGTCAACGCCAGCCACGACATAGCGCTCGCCAAGCCACCGGCCGAGATCCACGTCAGCACAGCGTTTCGAACAGAACGGTCGACGCTCCGGCTGGGCCGGAGCGCCGCAAATGGGACACGCCATCCCTGCTCCCAAAGCGACGCGATCGCACGCCGCCCGTCACCATGCGCTGGACCAGCCCGGCGCGCGTCAGCGCGCCAAACGGCCCCGCAACCAACCCTACTCGTCCGCGACGATCGCCGCCGAACCCTTGCACAAGTAGATTGCGCGTTCGATCGCGCGGCGCGCCGTCAAACCGGAATTGGGCTGTCCGCCGATTTTGTTCCAGCGCGGGAACTCTTCCGCCGCGCCCTCACGATCGCCGGCGTTGAACTTTCGCAACAAGGTCGAGCGGCGGAAGTTGCCTTCGCCCAGATTGAAGGTGAAGTCCACAAAGGCCGAAAACTCGTTGCGAGTCATGGGCGCCGTGACGGAGGCTTTCACCACGTCTTCACGCTCCTGCAGATCGGCGGCGAACAGCGCTTCCGCCTCCGCTTCCGTGATCGTCATGCCAGGCGTGACATCCGCACTCGTATGGCCGTAGCCGATGAGCAGTTTGCCGCCGGGCCCTTCATAAGCCTCCAGGCTGAGTTGCTCGTAGTCCTTGATCAAGTCCTTCACGGCCGCGATCGTCGCCAGCTCACCAAACGGCGGCTCCACCAGGCCGAGCCCATTGCCCGCGCACGTCACCGGCACCCCTTCGACAACGGTGACGGCGTCCGCAACCACGGCCTCAGCCTCAACCTCCGTCTCGACGCCCGCCTCCGCAGCCACGTCGCCGTCGCCGGTTGTGGCGCACGCGCCCAGGACACCGGCCGCCGCAAGCGCTGCGATGATCATGATGCGGCGGGTGTCGTCTTTCGTGCTGTGAAACATGGTTAACTCCCCTCTTTGGGCCCCCGCATAGCAGCGCCGGCGCCCCACGCCTAGCGATGGCTCGTCGAAATCCGACGCCGCATCACGCGCACACGACATCGACAACGTGGTGCGCCGCGTGTGGAGCCACAGCGATGGCGAACCGCGGACCCAAACGGTCGTAGAGGGCGGCGCGCCAGCCCACCTCATCGGCGTCCAGCCACGCGTACGGTCCCGGCGCCAAACGCAAGGTCAGCCGCGGCGCGCCGCGAGCGGCCACGCCGGCGCTTTCCAACGCGCGCAAACCGCGCAACGCCACCGTCTCATCCGTCAACGCGCCGCCGGGATGGGTCAGGCGCTCATGAACCGGCTGGCGACGCCGCGCCAGACTGAGTTCGCACAAGCTCGATCGTGACAACGGCGCGACATCCGCCTTCACCCCCAACAGGGCGCACGCGCCAGACAGGATCGCGTGGAGCTCCATCGCGTCATCGCGGCTCCGCGTGGTGATGAAGTCGACGACCACCAAGCCTCCGAGGCTCCGGAGGGCGGCGTGGCGCGCCAACTCCGCCGCCGCCGCGAGGTTCACGGCTCGGGCGGCGCGGCGATGATCCGACGGCCCAACGCGCCCGCCGGCGTCCACATCCACCGCCCAAAACGCCCGGGTAGGCTCCATCGCGATGTCCCCGCCGCCGGGCAGGAGGGCGACCGTGGCGAGCGCCTCGTCCTCGGCGCGGTCAGCAGCCTTCCGCGCCTCGCGCGGGGGGACGTCCGGCCAGCCATCCGACGCCTGAAGGTCCTGGTCGGGACGGTCGAGCACGCGCGGCGCGCCCGCCGCCGTTCCCGGCGCTCGGCGCAAGCGCGGTCCCTTCCCGCCCCATGCCGAAGGCTGGGCCTCGCCAGCCACTTCGACGCGAATAAGCGCGCCCTCATGCAAGCCCTTCGGCGTTTTACCGCCCTTAAAGGCGAGGAATCCCGGCGGATCGAGGCCCACATCCACGAACGCACCGCTGAATTGGGGCGCCATCGCCGTGACTCGCCCCACCGCCGGAGCCCCCAGCCGCGCCAGCCGCGTCTTGTCCGACCACCGCTCTATCCGGAGCGTAAGCGGTTCGCCATCCGCGTTCATGAGGCCGCTGCGGCGTTCGCCCACCGCTTCGTCGGCGTAGTGGAAGGCGGGCGTCAGCCGCCGCGCGATCGCTGCAGGCAGGGCGGCCGCGTCACCCTTGGTCACGCGCCTTGGTCCGAGACCGCCGCCTCGGCGGCCGCCGTGCGCACGGGGTAGCCCAGCCCTTCCAAGAGGTTGGCTGTTTCGTAGAGAGGCAGGCCGACGACGCCGGTGTAGGAGCCCACAAGATCGGTGACGAACGCGGCGGCCCGGCCTTGGATGGCGTACCCGCCCGCCTTGCCGCGCCACTCGTCGCTGGCCAGATAGGCCGCCACCTCCGCGGCGCTCAACCGTTTCATCGCCACGCGCGTCTCGCTCACACGCGCGGCTCGCCGTCCGTCGGGGGCGATCACGGCCACGCCAGTGAACACGCGGTGATTGCGCCCCGACACCAGCGCGAGGCACGCTTTCGCGGCCTGCTCATCTTCTGTTTTGGGCAACACCCGCCGCCCAACCGCCACCACCGTGTCCGCCGCGAGGATGTAGCCTTCCGTCGCGCCTAACGCGGCGGCGACCGCGTCGGCTTTGCCGCGCGCCAAGCGCGCCGCCAACACGCGCGGCGTCTCCTTTGCCCGCGCGGTCTCATCGATGTCGGCCGGAACGATGCCCGCGACCTCCACTCCGAGTTGAGCGAGGAGGGCGCGGCGGCGAGGACTGGCGCTGGCGAGGATCAGCACGGCGCCGCCCGCCTCAAACGGGCGTGGTCGCCCCGCGTCACTTGAACCGATACGTGATGCGCCCCTTCGACAAATCATAGGGCGTCATCTCAACCAACACCTTGTCGCCCGCCAAAACGCGGATGCGGTTCTTGCGCATCTTGCCGGCGGTGTGAGCGATAATTTCGTGATCATTCTCGAGTTTCACCCGGAACGTCGCGTTGGGAAGCAACTCCTCCACCACGCCGGGAAACTCCAACACTTCTTCCTTCGCCATGGGGTGGCGGTTCTCCTTAAGCCAATGCGCTCGTTAGCCCTGTGGGCGATTCAGTCAGATCCAGCGCGGAAGGATATAGGCCCAACGGACCCTGCGCGTCACCCCGATCGCGCCGATGTCGGGTCAGACACGCGATCTGAGGCGGCGAGGAAGCGCGCCCGAACCTGGCGATCAAGCTGGTCGCGCACGTCGCGATAGGCTTGAAGCCGCCCTTCGCGCGACAGCATGTCTCCACCCGATGGGTCGGGCGACGGCCAGTACTCGACCCGCCATTTGCGCGCGCGGCTCAAGTCTTCAGCGCGCTCTTTGGACATCGACGTCAACGCGACCACGACCTCGAACGGCTCCGACAGATCGTCAAAGGTCTGCGGCGTGTGCTCGATCATGTCGATCCCCGCCTCGCCCATCACTTCAACCATCAGCGGGTCGAGATAGCCGCCGGGATACACGCCGCACGACGCCACGCGCACGCGCGACCCCAACCGCCGTTGGGCCAGGCCGGCCGCCATCGGCGATCGGATCGAATTGAGATTGCACGCGAACACCAACGAGGCCGGCGCTGGGACGGGCGTCGCGGGGTCGGCCTCAGCGTTCATCGTGACGCCTCATCGGGATTGGTGGAGCGCGCACAACAGCGTGAACAGCCGCCGCGCGGTGTCGAAGTCCATGTCCACCTTGCCGTCCAAGCGCCCTTGCAACAGCTCCGACCCCTCATTGTGCAGCCCCCTGCGCCCCATATCCACGGCCTCGATCTTGTCAGGCGTCGCGCGCCGGATCGCGTCGTAATAGCTCTCACAAATCAGAAAATAATCGCGAACGATGCGCCGAAACGGCGTCAGCGACAGCATAACAGCGCGCAAGGGCGTTTCGGCCGTGTCGCGCACGTCGAAAATCAGCTTGTTGTCTCGCGTCGACAGCCGCACGTGATAAGGGCCTGACGGACCGTCCACCAACGCGAAGCGGTTCGCCTCCACCAAGTCATACATCGCGACACGCCGCTCATGCTCCGCGTCAGCGGAAGCGGCGGGCAGAGTGTCCTGGTCAAGATCGATCTTCGCGATCCGCGCGCTCTGCGCGGCGTCGTCAGAGCCTGCGGCCGCGTTCGCCGGGGCGCCGGGGGCTTCAGCCGTTGAGTCGGGCAAGGCGCGCCTCCACGGATTCGGCATGGGCCACCAAGCCTTCCGCCCGCGCAAGGCGGGCCGCCGCCGGGCCGATCGCGGCGAGACCTTCAGGGGTCACACGCTGCAAAGATGTTCGCTTCATAAAATCCAACACTGACAAACCGGAGGCGAAACGCGCCGCGCCCGCCGTGGGCAACACATGGTTGGAGCCGGTGACATAGTCACCCAACGCCTCGGGCGTATGGCGGCCCAAAAAGATGGCTCCCGCATGGCGGACGCGCGACGCCAGCGCCTCGGCCTCCGCCGCGGCGATCTCCACATGCTCAGCCGCCACGCGATTGGCGAGAGCCACGCCCTCGTCCGCCAAATCCCCCACGACGACAATGGCGCCATGGTCGCGCCAGGACGCCGCCGCCACGCTCTCGGCGCCCAAACGCGCCAGCTGGGCCTCAATGGCCGCGGCCACGGCGTCGGCGAAGTCCGCGCCGTCGCTGATCAGCAGCGCTTGGGCGGCCGGGTCGTGCTCCGCTTGGGACAGGAGGTCCGCTGCAATCCACGCCGGATCGTTCTCCGCATCCGCCAGCACAAGGATCTCCGAGGGGCCCGCAATCGTATCGATCCCCACCAGGCCGAAGACTTGGCGTTTGGCCTCAGCGACATAGGCGTTGCCAGGCCCGACAATCTTGTCGACCGGCGCAATCGGGTCCGCCCCAAAGGCCAACGCCGCCACCGCTTGGGCGCCGCCGACGGTGTAGACGTCCTCCACGCCCGCCACGCGCGCCGCCGCCAGCACCAACGGATTGATCACGCCGCCAGGCGTCGGCGCGGTGACGACCACACGCGCCACCCCCGCGACCTGGGCCGGAATGGCGTTCATGAGCAGCGAACTGGGATAACTCGCCCGCCCGCCCGGCACGTAAAGCCCGACGCTGTCGAGAGGCCGCCATCGCCACGCCAAACCGACGCCCGCCTCATCCGTAAAGTCGTGATCCTTGGGCCGTTGACGCTCATGGTAGGCGCGGATGCGGGCCGCAGCGAGCTCGAGCGCCGCGAGGTCTTCGGACGCACAGGCGTCCCACGCCGCTTGAATGCGCGCCGGCGTGACCGCCACGCTCTCGCGATCAATCCGATGATCATCCAGGTCCGCGGTCAACCGCGCGACGGCGTCAAAGCCATTGGCGCGCACATCCGCAAGAATAGCCGCGACAGCCGCCCCGACATCCGCGGCGTCGCCCCGCGGCTCCCGAAGAAACGCCTCGAAGTCCGCAGCAAACCCTGGATCATCCGTATGGAAACGTCGCGCCAACTCTTTCTCCTCGAAGGGGACATAGCCCATGGCCAGAGCGCAGAAAAGCCGTCGCCGATCAGAGACGCCTCAACGCCGGACCAGCGCCCGCCAGACCCTCGACGTCAGTCGTGGGACGGACGGCGACGCGTGCGCCAAGGCTCTGACACGTCCACCAGCAGGGCGTCGACGCATTCCACCTCGAGCGCCGCTTCGCCGCCGCCGCCAAACATAAGCCGCATCACCCCGCCCGGCTCGCCCTCCTGGGGATCAAACACAATGGCCAGAAGCGGCCGCAGCGCCTCGGAATCCGTAATCGGCAAACCGCGATAGCGCGCCGTCAACACGCCGTCGAATTGCAGGGCTGACCGCACGCGCTCAAAGGCGTGCCGCCGCCCGTCCTGCGTATGGGCCTTCTCCCACCGAAACCGCACCATGGGAGCGATGAAGCGGCGCGCCCTCGTCTCAAAACGGATTTGCGACGGCCGGACAATCGCGTCCTGTGTGGCCGCGGACAGCACTTCAAGGTCGTCGGCGTCCTGCGCCATGAGACGCAGACCATTGGTGTCGGTCATGGATCGGTTGGGTTTGAGCCGAAAGGCGAACAGCAAGGGTCTTTAATGCGGCGGCCGCCCGACGTCCACCAGCGCCGCCTCAGACACGCGTGCGCGCCACCCGCGCGCCGCACGCGCTCAGCTTCTCCTCCAAGCGTTCAAAGCCGCGATCGAGATGGTACACGCGATTGACCACTGTGCGCCCGCGCGCCGCCAAGCCCGCCAAGATCAACGACACCGAGGCGCGCAAGTCCGTCGCCATCACCGGCGCGCCGGTCAGATGATCGACCCCGCGCACCGTCGCCTCATTGCCCCGCACGGCGATCTCAGCGCCCATCCGCCCGAGTTCCGGCGCGTGCATAAAACGGTTTTCAAAGATCGTTTCGCGGATCACCGACACGCCGTCGGCCAGCGTCATCGCGGCCATGAACTGGGCCTGCAAATCCGTGGGAAACCCCGGATAGGGCGCGGTCGCCATATCGCACGCCATCAGCCCCGCCCCGTTGCGCGTCACGCGCACGCCCTCATTCGTCACGTCGATGGCCGCGCCCGCCGCGCGCAAATGCGCCCAGCGCGCTGCGTTGCGCGCCGCCCGCGCGCCCGTCTGCATCCCCCGCCGGCCGGCGGCGCCCGCCGCCAGGGCGTAGGTGCCCGTCTCGATGCGGTCCGGAACGACCGCGTGGGCGACCCCATGCAAACGCGTCACGCCCTGGATGCGGATCGCGCCGGTGCCGGCCCCGGCGATCCGCGCGCCCATCGCGTTCAAGCAATTGGCGAGGTCGAGTATCTCCGGCTCGCGCGCCGCGTTCTCGAGCGTGGTTTCCCCCTGGGCCAGCACGGCGGCCAGCATCGCGTGCTCCGTCGCGCCCACCGACACAAACGGGAACGCGATGCGGGCGCCGCGCAACCGCCGCCCGGCGCCGTTCTCCGGCGCGCGCCCATGCACATACCCGCCTTCCAACACGATCTCCGCGCCCAGCGCCTCCAACGCCGTCAAATGCAGATCCACCGGCCGCGCGCCGATCGCGCACCCGCCGGGCAGCGAGACTTGAGCCACGCCTTCGCGCGCCAACAGCGGGCCCAGCACGTTGAAGGTGGCCCGCATCTTCCGCACAAGGTCATAGGGTGCCGTTGTGTTGGTGATGGTCCGCGCGTGCAAGCGCATCACGGCGCTGTTTTCTTCTTGGGCTTCGACGCCCAAATGCGCCAGCAAATGCGCCATGAACCGCGTGTCCGCCAGCCGCGGCATGTTCGACAAGATCACCGGCTCATCCGTGAGCAGAGCCGCGGCCATCAACTTCAGCGCCGCGTTCTTCGCCCCTGACACGGGGATGGCCCCGTGCAGCGGCGCGCCGCCATGAATCTCAATCGCGTCCATGCCCAACCATGACCGGTAACGGTGGGCGGTGCAAACGCAACGACCGGCCGGGCTAGGTTCCCCACCCACTAACGCTTTCCAGCGACACATCAAGCGAACGGCGAGAACTCGCCGATTTCGGTCATATCACTGCCGACTTAGCACGCCTGTTTAGGGTGCCGAGGGAGACATGCAGGAAGCTAATCTTGGTTATTCTGCTTCTCGAATGTCGACGTGATGAAGTCGATGAAAGCGACTGCAGTTCCGACTGCTAGCCGTGCGTGTCTTGGTTCCAGCCCCTGGTGTCGACCGTCCCTCCCGTGACCTGAGCCATACAAGCCGCGCAGCTCCGCCAAATATTTCGTTAACGCAGACAAATTTCTGAGGATCAGACGGATTGTATCCACTCCTTTCGCTTCATCCGGTATTCCTTCCGGAACAAGCTTGAGTTCGGTCGTCACCATTTTCGTAAGCTTCGAAAGATCTGCATTTTTGGGCACGTCAACGTTCAGCCGGTCCAGAATGCTCTTGCAGCAGCTCTCTACTAACTCCTTCGCGGTTCCAATCGCGAGGGCAGGATCGTTGTCGACGGCGTCTTCGACCCGCTCGATCTCTTTCTGCATCCAGCTAGCGTCCAAAGCATCAGCAACGCTCCTTGCTCTGGAAACAGACCGAGTGCTTGAGTCTCTTATTCGGCGCGGTACGAAGCGTGGGCGACCCGCGATTCTTTCTTCTTCGATGAGAACCAAGCCTTCTCGCCGAAGCTGATCGTTGAACTGATTAACCAACTTTAGTGCATCGTTCCGATCAGGGCGAACGACCGGGTGAACGACTTCGCACAGAAACCGTAGAAACGTTTCGGTCGGGCATCCCACCAAATTGAAGCGACGATCACCGTATATCCAATCGTCTTCCCAGTCGTAGTTGTTGGTACGGTGCTGCCAGATATCACCAGAGGCGGTGCTGAACCGACTGTCCGTTGAAGGTAGCGCTTCAAGATCGAATAGGCGCGCTAGAAACTCAACATCGTCAAGGCGGCCACTCCAATCCACCCCGTCAAGCTTCAATCCATCGATCACATTTCGTCGGGTTGCGGTGGAAAGTTCATCAACTTG
>CAZGLY010000073.1:0-9361 GCA_964526675.1 uncultured Caulobacterales bacterium | reverse complement strand
AGAAAATCCGGCCGCAGCCGGATCGGGAGAACGCTTTCGCGAGGGCAAGTGGCGGTGAGGGTGGGATTCGAACCCACGAGACGGTTGCCCGCCTACACGCGTTCCAGGCGTGCGCCTTCGACCACTCGGCCACCTCACCCCGCTCGAGGCGCGGAGCGCCGGACTATACCGCCGCAAATGCGCGCCGCAACCCGCGCGCCGCGATCACGCCGCCCCTCCGCCACGGTCCGTGCAGGGAGGAGCGGCGCGCCGCCGATCCGGTCATGACACAGCGCCGCGGCGACGACGTCCGCGGCGCGCGGGCCGTGGCCTAGAACACTTCCCGGCCGTCAACGCCGTTCAAGCGCTCATAAGCGCGCACGAGCGACATGTAAGGCGAGACCCAGTTGGACCCGTCGGCCAAGTTGAAGAAAAACTCCAAGTGCAGATGAAACGTAGTCGGCGTCCCGCCAAAGTCGTTGGACAGATAACCAATCACATCGCCCGCGCGCACGGTGTCGCCAGCCGTCACCGGCAACGCCGCCATGTTCAGGTGCATATAGCGGAAGATCTGACCGCCCGAACGCAGCGTCACGGTGAAACGTCCAACGTGCGTGATTTGGCCGTCTTTGACAGCCCGCACGGGGATCAGCCGGTTTTGCGTGGGATCATCGAGCACGATGTCGCGCATCTGACGGCATGTCGCCACGTCGCCGGCGCGAAGGTCGACGCCCTGATGCACGGCGCGCCCCGGGCAGTTGAGCGTGTCCCGATCGGCGCCGCTGCGCCGCTCGCAGAACGTGTCGCGCCACGGATAGCTGAAATTGACGGCGCTGCACTGATCGCCGCCGGCGACGCTGCCGCCGGGCCGGTACACCTGGCTGTTGATGAACGCCGGGGCGTCCGTGATCGGGAACACAATGTCCGGCGCGTAGACGGTGCGGTCCGCGACGCCTTGGCCCGACCGCGGCTCTAGATCCCCTGGCGCGCGATAGCTGAAGTCCCCGCTGGGCGGCGTCGGCGCGTCCCGATCGCCCGGCAAGGGTTCGGGGTCCAACGGCGCGCAGGCGGCCGCGAGCGCAAACGCGCTGATGATGCACAAACGCTTGATCATTTCTCCGTCCTCCGCAGCGGGCGGAAAACGGGGGCGGGCCCGGCGCCGCCAATGAAGTCCATCGCGCTGGCGAAGCGCTCGGCTTGATCGCGCGAGACGCACGGGCGTCCGTCCGTGGCGCGCTGGCGACACTCGAACTGGATGATGTAATCCGCCCCATAACGGCTGAAGGACAACACCGCCCCGCCTTCAGCCTCGGTGAACCGATAGGCCTCCGGATCCTCGACCTGCTCAGGACGTCCCGGCGCGGCCAGATACTCCGACGTGCCGTTGACGACGATGTCGTAGATTTCGCCTTCGATGACCGCGAAATAGCCGTCTTCGACCGCCGTGAAGGTGCGCGCGGCGCTCAACAGGCTTTGGGCGCGCAAATCACCCGGCATCAGAACCGGCACCGGCGCGCGGCCGACCTGCGCTTGCATGGACCCGATCGCGCCGGACACGCCAGGTGTGGCGTCGCCGCGCGCATAGTCGAAAAAGGTCGCCTGCGCGGTGGTCATCGCGCGTTCGCTCGGCCAGCTGATGCGCCGTTCGCCGGTGCTCGTGATCACATCCTGCGCGCAGGCAACGCCCGCGAGTGACGCCAAGCTGAGCGCTGTGGCAAGTGCTCGCATTCCCTCGTCTCCCCTTCGCGCGAAGTCCGCGCGTGACGGTAACTAACCGGGCAAAAAGGGCCGACCAAGGGCGGGACGCAGACAAAAGCAGCCCTGTGGCGCCGCGAACGCACATGAGCCGCCGCGGCGGCCCGGGTCGCCGGGAAGATCACGGGAACGGTCACAGGGCGTTTTGCGGCTCCGCGCGCGGCTCGATCGGCGCCACGCGTTCAAGATCCAACAAGCCGGAGCCGCACAGTCGCGGACACTGCTGAGGCGTTCGCGGACTGCGCGCCGTGTCGACAATCAGCGAAATCAGCTCCTCGCGCGGCGCGTCGGGCCGATCCGCGGCCAACAGCGCCAAAGCGCCGGCCACATGCGCCGCCGCGAACGATGATCCCGCCGCGAACGCGTAGTCGCAGGCCGCCACAATCCGTCCGGTCACAGGATCATAACAGTCGCGGGCCGCGCTGGTGGAGAGCACGCCGTCGGGCCGGCCGTCGCCGTTGAGATCGCGGCGCAGGTCGCCGCCAGGCGCCATCACATCCACCCGCGGCCCATGGTTGGAGTAGTAGGCGAGCCGGCCCGCCGCGTCCGCGGCCGCCACCGTCAGCACGCCGGCGCAATTGCCGGGCGACGCCGCGCGCGCGTCGACCCCGCCATTGCCGGCCGGCGCAACGATGATCGCGCCCGCCGCCACGGCCGCATCGATGGCTTCTTGGGTGGAGCGCGGGCAGCCAAGCGGCGCCGGAAACGACACGCTGACCAAAACAATGCGCGCTGGCGACGGGTTCTGCCGCACCATCGGGGCGCCGCGCGGCCCTGTCACGATCGTCGCTCCAGCGCCGGCCGCCCAGCGAATGGCGTCGTTCACATCGGATTTCAGCGCGCCGCACGGGCCGACCGCCCGCACTGGGATGACGGTCGCGTTCCAAGCAGCCCCCGCCACGCCCGATCCGTTGTCCGCCGCCGCCGCCCCGACAAGCCCCGCGACGTGGGTTCCGTGCTGAACGCTCGCGGGACCGGAGGACGCGCAGGTCGACGCCGACGCCTCACGGGGCACTTCCGCCGGATCCAAGTCACGGCCGTCGCCATCGCCGGAGAAGTCGAGCGCCGACACCATGTCGACGCCTTCGCCCAGCGCTTGCGCGGCGGGAATGTCAGGATGAGCCGCGTCGACGCCGGCGTCGATGACGGCCACGGCGACGTCGACGGCGTCGCTGGGATCGCGCCGCCGCCAATAGCCGACAAAGCCCGCGCCGCCAGACGCCGCCGCCTCCACCAAACCTTGGGCGCCGAAATGCCATTGATAGGAAAACAGAGGGTCGTCCGGCGCCAAAACGCCCTCAGAGGTCGCGGCGTCCTCAGCGCTGACGCGCGCCGTCTGCACCTGGGCGCGCAGCGCGCGGACCCGCGCCGCGCGACGCGGCGGCGTGTTCGGCAACGCCGCCACTTGGGCGACATGATTGCGCTCGATCCACGCAAACTGGCCGCTCGCCTCCAGCGCGGCGATCACACACGCCACGGCGTAGGCCGGCTCGCGAGCCGCGCGCTCCTCATCCACGGGATCCGCGCACGACACGCTCTCATCCCGCACGACGCGCTCGGGCCACGGGCCCTCCTCGCGCTCCGCAAACGGCGCATCAAGACCGTAAGCGGTCAAATCGAGGAGCAACGCGCCCCCGCCGGCCGGACGCGCAACGCCATACGCCTCCGCCGCCGCAATGGCCGCCGCTACGCCGCCAACCGTGCGCGGCTCGGCGTCCGGCCCCTCGTCAACGACGCGCTCGGGCGCGGGAAACGCAAGCAACTGTCCGGCGAAAAACATCGCCCGCAAGGGAGCCGTTTGCGCGTCTGCGGACGCAAACTCGCCCCCCAACGCGCGCTCGCGCGGCGTCAGGTCCGCCAGCCGCTCCTGGGCCGTCGGCGCGCGCGGCCCGGGCTCGTCCACCACGCCGAGTGCGCCGAGATCCACAGCCCCCAGCTCGCCGCGGTACCAGCTGAAGACGAACAGGACCAACGCCCCCAGCAAGCCGGTCAGAGCGGTGCGCGCCATGGAGGTTAAAGCTCCCGCCGGATCACGGCTGATCGCGGTCGCGCGACGCGCGCGCGCTCGGGCGCGCAAACGCGCCATGATCGCCTATGTAGATTATCAAAACCCAATGGAGGCTCCATGTTCGCGAACCCGTTCAAGTCCCGCATGCCGACGCCGCAGGAAGCCTTGCCCGGACGCGAGGCTCCGATCCCAACCGCCCATCGGCATTTCGTCAATGATGAACCCTTGCAAGGCCCCTATCCGGACGGTTCGGCGGTTGCTGATTTTGGTCTCGGGTGCTTCTGGGGCGCCGAGCGCGTGTTCTGGCAAACGCCTGGCGTGATTGTCACGGCGGTCGGCTACCAGGGCGGCGCGACGCCCAACGCCACGTATGAGGAGGTGTGTTCAGGCCGCACCGGCCACGCCGAAGTGGTGCGCGTGGTCTATGATCCCGAGCGGATCACGTATGACGCGCTGTTGCGGGTGTTTTGGGAAGCCCACGACCCGACCCAGGGGATGGGGCAAGGCAACGATCGCGGCACCCAATACCGGTCGGCGATCTACACCCACAGCGACGAACAAGCCGCCACGGCGCGCGCGTCGCGCGATCGCTACGCCGCCGCCTTGGCGGACAAAGGCTTCGGCGACATCACCACGGAGATCGCGCCGGCCGGCCCGTTCTACTTCGCGGAGGAGTATCACCAGCAGTATTTGGCGAAGAACCCGACGGGCTACTGCGGTCTTGGCGGCACGGGCGTGTCATGCCCGATCGGCGTCGACGTTCCCGCGCAGTGACGCGTTGAGGCCAGCTGGCGGCGGCGGGCTACTGCGCCGCCGGCTGCGCCGCGTGGGGCGCGGCGGACCGTGGAGGCGGCGTGATCGTCCCGGCGAGATCTTTGGCCTGTTCGAGATTCCGCTCCGCCATGCCGGCGTAGTCCGCCAGCCCCGCCAGGCGGAAGACGCCCAACGCGTCGCGATAGGACTCCATAGCCTCTTGGAGGCGGCGGCGATCGCCCGTCGTCTCCGCCAGCGTCATGAGCACAAGCCCCATATTGTTGCGCGTCGCCGCCCAGTCCTCGCGAGCGCGATCGCGGGTCCGCACCGAGAGCGCTTCGCGATGCGCCGTCAGCGCGGCTTCAAGCGTTTCGGGATCCCGGGCCTGGTGGCCGAGCGCGTGCAGCGCGTTGCCCAGATTGTTTTGCACCGCCGCCCATTCCTGCGGCTGGGTCGTGGCGGTCAAAACGCTCAGCGCGTGATTGAAGGCCTCCACGGCATTGCGATGCGCCACGCGATCGCGATCACGCTCGCCAATCGCCTGCAAGGCCGCCCCCAAATTGTGTTGCATCCGCGCCCAGAACACGGGATCCGCCTCGTGCACGATCGCGTCGAGGATCTCGCGGAAGGCGCGGACCGCCGCCTCCAACGCCCCCGCCGCCGGCTCGCGCTTGCCCGCGGCGAACAGCGCGAGGCCCAACTGACACATCGTGTCCGACCAGCCCTGGGGATCGAGTTCGCGCGTGCGTTCGCGCAAGGCCTCGCGGAACGCCGTGACGGCGTCGTAGCCGGCTTGGGGATCCTGACGCCGCGCGCTCAACGCCATCAGCGCCATGCCCAGGTCGTGTTGGGACTGCGCCCACACGCGCGGCTCCACGGCTTTCACGCGTTCGTTGGCGACGAGCTGATAGAGGCTGATGGCTTCATCAAACGCCGCCAGATCGCCGCCGGCGTCGCCTAAAGTGTGCAGCGCCGCCGCGAGCCCGCGCCGCGCGTCGTCGGCGAACCGCGAATGATCGTCCCCAGCGATCGCCAAGGCCTGGCGATACGCGGCGACGGCCGCCTTGATGTCGCCAGCGTCGCCGACGACCTCCGCACGCGCATGGTGCGACCGCGCGATGTTGAGGATGTTGCGCGCTTGCTCCGCGCGCATCTCCATCGTCTCGTAGAGTTCCCCAGCGTCCGCGAACGCTTCGATGGCCGCGCTGATGCGCCGCGCGTCGCGTTCGCGCTGACCGATGGCGAGGTGGACGCGCCCAAGGTCCGCGCGTGCGTGCGCCCACGCGGCGGGCTTCGCGACCCGGTCAATCTCCGCCAAGATCCGCACGCGCAACCGCGAGGCGCGGCGCAACGCGCCAAGATCGTTCGTTCGCTCGCCAACCGACAGCGCGATGCGCGCGGCGTCCGCACGCAAGAGCCGCTCGAACTCATCGCCCAGGCCCTTCGGCGGATCCGAGATGAGTTGATCAATCGCCGCGAGGACCGACCGCAGCTTTTCCGGCCGGTAGCGATCCGCCTCCTCCGCGCTCGGCAACGCCAAACGCGCAAAGATGTACGCCACGCCGCGCGCCAGGCGGTCCGCCTCGGCCGCGTCGGCGGGCGGAATGAGACGGATCTCCTGAACCGGGCCATTTTGCGCGCGCGCACGCGCCGTCAGGAAGTAAAGCCGCCAGAGCGTGCTCGCGCGTCCGCCCTGGCCCCACACGATCAAATCCGCATCCGCTTGGCGCGACCACACGCGGGCGGCGTCCGCGTCGTTGGGCCCGTCCAGCCGCAGCGGCAGCCGCGCCCGCCGGGCCTTTCGGTCGAACAGGAAGGCCGCGGCATGGTTGTCGAGCGCGCGTTCGACCAAACCGTCGAGCATGCCGGCGTCATCTTGAGTGAAGGGCGCGGTCAGCACCGCAAAACGCGCCCCGCTGACCACCCGGAGCTCCCGAGCAACAGAGTGAGCCTCGGCCAAAACGCGCGAGCCGCTGCGCCAGCGCAACAGCTTCACAAGCGCGCCGGGAGCGTCCGCGATCGCGTCAATCAGGAACACGACCGAGAAGCCCAACGCCACAAGCGCCGCTTCGGGATGGGCGACGACCCATTCACGCACGGGCGCGCTGGCGAAACCCGCGCCCAAACCGTTCACGAAGGAAACGCCGCCTGCGACCATCATCACGCTGCTCTATCACGAGACACGCGGCGCGCGCGACGCGCCGCCGCCGATTTTTCGCCCCGCGAAGGGACGCCGACACCACTTTTCTGCAAACTTCAGACCAATATCACACACACCGCCGTCGACCGCCGACGCGCCTGCAGCCGATTCTCAGATCGAGGAGCCGGCGCGGCGCTCCGCCAACAGACGTTCCACCCGCGCCAAGGTGCGCCGCGCTTGGGCCGCCAAGCGCGCGCCGCCACGCGCCTCCGACTGACTGATGGCCGCACGCAGCGCGCTCGCCGCGGCGGTCAGCGGCGTGGCGCTCTCGCCGGAACGCTCCCCCAGGGCGGCGAGGGCTTCCCCGCGCGCGGCGTGCACCGCCGCCCAATCGAAATCAGCAGCCGCCGCGTCGATGGCGCCCTCACGCGCCAGGACGGCGTCAAACGCCGCCACCGCCGAATCCAGCGTCTCCACCCCCTGTCGGCGCGCGCCAAGGGCGGTGAGCGCCCGGCCGAGGCCCATCTGCGCCACGGCCCACGCGCGGGGATCCGCGGCCGCGTCAACCGCCGCCAAGGCGTCGGCGTAGCCCGCGACGGCCGCCTCCAAACGCTTCGCCCCGCCAAGCCTTTCGCCCGCAAGCGCCCGCAGCCGGGCCCGCATCAACACGGCGCCGCCCGCCCCATTGCCGCGAGCGTCGCGCGCCGCCGCCTCCGCCGCCGCCAGCGCCTCGTCCACCCACAGCGCGCTTTCGCTCAGCGCCGCCCAATGCGCGACGGCCTCCGCAAACCCAAGACGCAGCCGGGTCTGTTCATCCGGCGTCCAGGCCGCGGGGCCCGCCAAGGCCGCGCGCAACGCGGTCGCTGCTTCCTGCGCCGCCGCCCTCGCCTCCGCTGTCTCGGGCTGGTCAGCCGCCGCGCGCGCCATCAACCCCCGTCCCAGCAAAGCTTGCGCGGACGCCGCCTCCGCGGGCGTCGTCGCCGCACGCCCATCGGACACGGACAAGCGCGCCGCCGCGACAGCGTCCTCAATCACGTCCGGCGCGCCGCCATCGGCGAACGCCGCAAAACTCAGCCGCCCACACGCCTCCCGAAGCCGGCAACGATCCGCGCCCGACAAGGCCGGGTCCGGGTTCGCCGCGTGCTCCGCGATCCGCGCGCGCAGCGGAGCCATCACCGCGCGGCCCTCCGGACTTGCGGACGCGACCAGAGCCGCCAACGCCACGTCCATGCCAGGGGCGAACCCCTCCTCGGCCACCCGCCGCCCAACGCCGACGACCGTCGCGTCCGCCTCCGGCCCGGTCGGCGCGATGCGCAGCAACGCGTCCCCGTCGCCAGAGTCCACGCCGCCCCACACGACAACGTCGGCCCCGGCCTGGCGCGCCGCGGCCAGCCACGCCGCCTCCGCACGGCCAAGGGCGTCCGGCGACGCCGCCACCGGAAACCAGGGCGACCGCGCCCGCCACGCGCGAACAAGCCCGTGGGTCGGCGCATCGCCAAACGCCGCGCCCAGCACCTCAGTCAGAGCCGCGCGAATCTGCGCGCCCAACCGATCCCCCCGATCGCCCGCCAGCGCCATGACAAGGACGTGGGCCGGCGCGCCGCGCGCGCGGCGCGGCGGACGCGTTCGCCCGCGCAACGTCCACGCCGTCCCGGCGGCCAGGACCAACCCCGCCAATCCCACGATCCACCAGATGAGATCTCCGCCCGCGCTCTCGCCAAACCGCACCCTTGCTGTCCCCTAAACACCGCGTTCTGGACCGCCAAGCGCGTCGGCCCTGCAACCACACTGTCGTCACCATGCGCGCATTTTCACGACCCGCGCAACGCGCCCTAAAGCCCCAGCTCCAGACGGCCGCCCACCGCGTTGTCCCCCGCGCCATCACCACATCGCGACTTGGACGCCCGCGCGTTCTGCGCGACATCATCCCCGCGGGGGTGAATGGAGTATACGGTTGGCCCGGGTCGAAGGCGGCCGCGCCGGTCGTCGGGCGCGCGGACGCTGTGAGCGGCGGTCGCCGCGCACTGCGATGCGCACTCGGATCGCAAAGGGGATGACATGAGCGAAACCACGGCGCCGATGCAGTACAAGGAGCTGCCCAGCCTCCGTGCGGCGTACTCGGACCGGGCGGCGGCCTTGCTGGCGCGCCTGTGCAAGCTGGCCTATCTGCCGTTCGAAACCGACGAGGGCGAGGCGGCGTTGCGCGCGGAACTCGACGCGATCGGCTTCACGCTGACCAATGCGTACGCAAAACCGCTGCCGCGCCAACGCTTCGCGGCGTTGATGCCCAACCGCGGCGCGGAGGCCTATCTCGCCGAAAACGAAAAGATGGCGGTGCTCGTGTTCCGTGGAACAACCGACGGCACCGACTGGTTTACCAATCTGAACATCAACAAGAAGAACATCTTTGTTGGGTATTACGACGGTGAGGAGAACTATGTGAAAGTCCACAGCGGCTTTTACAAAGCGTTCGAACAACGTCGAAATCAAATTGAACCCGACATCGACACGCTGAAGAACCTGCCGGAGCCGGTTAAGAAACCGATTTTCATCACAGGTCATTCCCTGGGCGGGGCCATGGCCCAACTCGCGACCGCCGCGTTCACGAGCGATCGGATCGCGGCCTGCTACACGTTCGGGTCGCCGCGGGCCGGCGAGCGCAGCCTCGATCAGTACGTGAAGCCGCCCCATTATCGGGTGACGAACGGCTGGGACATCGTGCCCTT
>CAZGLY010000072.1:0-9389 GCA_964526675.1 uncultured Caulobacterales bacterium | reverse complement strand
TCCCGCATACGCAGCGACAATCAACGCGACGCCGGTGAGGCCGAAGAGGTCGTGGCGACCGAACGCGCCGATCTCATCGACGCTCATGGGCCGCCGCGTCCGCCCGGCCGCGGCGCGCACCCATCGCGGATCACGCCTGCATGGTCCAGCCCTCGACGCCCATGGCGGCTTGGCGGATCGCTTCGGTCATCGTCGGATGCGGATGGATGGTGCGGGCCATGTCCTCGGAACTGGCGCCGAACTCCATAGCGAGCACGCATTCCGCGATCATTTCGCCAACGCCGGTTCCGATCATGTGGACGCCCAAGACTTCGTCCGTCTCGGCATGCGCCAGGATCTTCACAAACCCATCGGTGTCGTGGTTCGTCCGGGCGCGCGAATTCGCCATGAAGGGGAACTTGCCTTTCTTGTAGGGCACGCCCGCTTCTTTCAGCTGTTCTTCGGTTTTGCCGACTGTCGCGACCTCCGGGTGGGTGTAAACGACCCCCGGCACCAGGTCATAGTTCACATGACCCGCCCGGCCGGCGATGATTTCCGCCACCGCAACGCCATCGTCTTCCGCCTTATGCGCCAGCATGGGCCCGTGGATGCAGTCGCCAACGGCGAAGATGTTCGGCACGCTGGTGTGGAAGCCCCGGGTCTCGATGAAGCCGCGATTGTCCACCCGGACGCCGACGGTCTCCAGACCAAGGCCCTCTGTGTACGGACGGCGGCCGATCGCCACCAGCACCACGTCCACTTCCAACTCACGCGCGTCGCCGCCGGCGGCCGGCTCGATCGTCAGGCGCACCGCGGATCCGGACGCGTCCACCTTGGTCACCTTGTGACCCAGCTCAAACACCATGCCTTGCTTGGCCAGCGCCCGTTGGAACTGCTTCGACAGCTCCTGATCCATCGCCGGCACGATGCGGTCCGCGAACTCCACGACCATCACGAGCGACCCAAGGCGCCGCCACACCGATCCCATCTCCAGACCGATGTAGCCGCCCCCGATCACGGCCATCCGCGGCGGCACCGCCTTCAGCGACAGCGCGCCGGTGGACGACACCACCCGCTCCTCGTCGATCTCCACGCCCGGCAGGCCCGTGACCTCCGAGCCTGTGGCGATGACGATCGTTTTCGTGGCCAGGCTGGTCGGCGCGCCGCCATCGAGCGGCGTGACCACGACCGTGTTGGCGTCCGCGATTTCCCCGGCGCCGACGATGTAGTCGACTTTGTTTTTCTTGAAGAGGAACTCCACCCCTTTGGTGAGGCCGTCCACCGCGTCGTCTTTCTGCGCGAGCATTTGGGGCAGATCGAGATCCACCCCGCCATTCACCTTGATGCCCATCTGCGCAAACTGGGTCGAGGCGGTCTCGTACAGCTCCGACGCGTGCAGCATCGCTTTGGAGGGGATGCAGCCGACATTCAAACAGGTCCCGCCCAGTCGGCCGCGTTTCTCCACGCACGCCACCTTCAGGCCAAGCTGGCCGGCGCGAATGGCGCAATTGTAGCCGCCCGGTCCGCCGCCAATGATCACGACGTCGTAGAGTTCTTCTGCCATGGGGGGTGCTCGCACTGGGGGTGAACGCTGGGGCAGACGTAAGCTCCGCAAGGGGCGCGGTCAACGCGCCTGCACGCGCGCCACACGCCGCGGCGGCGCCGCTTTCGCCAAGGCCAACTGTCATTTTTCAGCAGAGCACTGAAGCTCCGACTTGAACTTTTATGTTCTCACTAACTACTCATGCAAATGACCGCAGGTTCCGCTTGGTTGCGGCCACGTCACCAGCGGTGGGACGAGACAATGAGTGAAGGCTGTAAGTGTAGTCGAGGCGGCGGCGGCGGCTCCAGCACGCCGGCGTTCCTGGTCGCCGGCTTGGCGATTGCCGGCTTGTGCTACATCGTGACCGTCTTGATTGACCCGCCCAAGCCCGACAAGTCGAAGAACAAGCTCAAGCTCGAAGTGTCGCTGCAGAACATTGCGGATCACTACGAGAAAACAATCCAAAGCGAACTCGAGAAATGCCTCGACGGCTGTGGCGGCAAAAAAAGCGGGCCGCCTTCGCACCCACCCGCGCAACGGTCATGCGCTGAGTTGCAAGGCCGCCGCGTGACGGTGCAACGCGGCGACACCCTCTATCGCATCGCGTGGTGCAACCGGGTGTCTGTCAGCCATTTGGCCCGCTTCAACGACATCGCCAATCCGAGCTCGCTGATCCCGGGTCAGGTGATCCGCGTCCTCCCGGAACGCGGCTTCCGCCGCACGCCGTTGAGCGAGTTCTAGCGACGCGCGCCCTGGCGGCTCTGCAACGGCGGCGCGACCCCGGTCGCGCCGCGGTCGCTCCATCCTCCAACGCGCTCAGAGGTCGAGGATCAAACGCTCAGGATCCTCAATGCACTCCTTCACGCGCACCAAGAAGGTCACCGCCTCTTTGCCGTCGACGATACGGTGGTCGTAGGTCAGCGCGAGATACATCATCGGACGCACCACCACGTCGCCATCCACGGCCACGGGCCGCTCGTCGATGCGGTGCATGCCCAGAATGCCCGATTGCGGCGCGTTCAGGATCGGCGTGGACATCAGCGAGCCATAGACGCCGCCATTGGTGAGGGTGAAGGTCGCGCCCTGCATGTCCTCAAGGGTCAACTCGCCGTCGCGCGCTTTGCGGCCAAGCTCCCCCACCTCCCGCTCGATGCCGCCGAGCGACAGCTGATCGGCCTCGCGCACCACCGGGACCACGAGCCCCCGATCCGTGCCAACCGCCACGCCGATGTCGTAGTAATTCTTGTAGATGATGCTGTCGCCATCAATCTCGGCGTTAACGGCCGGCACATCCTTCAAGGCTTGGATAACGGCCTTGACAAAGAAGCTCATAAATCCAAGTTTGATGCCGTGCTTTTTCTCGAAGTGCTCTTTGAATTTCTTCCGCGTCGCGATCACGGCGCTCATATCCACATCGTTGAAGGTGGAGAGCATGGCCGCGGTGTTTTGCGCGTCCTTGAGCCGCTTGGCGATGGTCTGACGCAAGCGCGTCATCCGCACCCGCTCCTCGCGCGCGCCCAGGGCGCGCATGGGGGTGGGCTGGACGGGCGCGCCCGCGCCGCCGCGCGCCGGCGTTGGCGTCGACGCGCGCTCATCCAGCCCGCGCAGGGCGTCGGCCGTTGTGATGCGACCACCCCGGCCGGTGCCAGGCACCTGATCCGGTGAGAGGTCGTTCTCCGCCATCACCCGTCGCGCCGACGGCATCGCGCGGCCAGCGCTCGACCCGGCCGGGCCGCTGTCTGGAGTCGCCGCTGGCGGCGCGGCCGCTGGTGCTGCGGCGGCCGGCGTCGCCGCAGGCGGCGTCGCGGCGGCTCCCGCGCCCACCTGCAAGCGCGCGATCACGCTGCCGACGGTGACAGTGTCGCCCTCGCCCACCACGAGCTCGGTGATCACGCCGTCCTGCGGCGCCGGGATCTCAACCGCGACTTTGTCGGTCTCGACCTCGACCAGGGGCTGGTCCGTGGCGACCGCATCGCCCGCCTTCACAAGCCAGGAGCCGACCGTCCCCTCCGCAACCGACTCGCCCATGGGCGGGATCGCAACGTCCACGACCGCGCCGCCCTCGGCCGGTGACGCCGCGGGCGCCGCCGCCTGGGGCGTTGCGGATGCGCCGCCGCCATTCGTCGGAGCCGGCGCCGCGCCAGCGCCGCCGGTCAAACGCCCCAGCACCGCGCCAATGCCGACGGTGTCGCCTTCACCGGCGACGATCTCATCGATCACGCCATCTTCCGGCGCGGCGACCTCCAGCGTGACTTTGTCGGTCTCCAGCTCGACGACCGGCTCGTCTTTGCTGACGGTCTCGCCAGGCTTCTTCATCCAGCTGGCCACGGTGGCCTCCGTGACGGATTCCCCCAGCGCCGGCACCAGAATATCCGCCATCTGCCCACCTCTTCCTCTGCTCGGGCGCTCAGCCCAACGTTTCTCACACTGTCGCCGCGGCGCCGCCATCCGGGCGGGGCGGCAAGCCGGTTCAATCGCGCAGCGCCTCGTCCAGCAACTGCGCCCGTTCGGCCAGATGTTTCGCCATCAACCCGGTCGCCGTGGACGCCGACGCCGCGCGCCCCACATAGCGCGGCCGCGGGTTTTGCGCGCCCGCCTTTTCCAGCACGACTTCCAAATTCGGCGACACAAAGGACCAGCCGCCCATATTGCGCGGCTCCTCCTGGCACCAGACGAATTCCGCTTGAGGGAACCGGGACAGCTCTTTGCGCAGAGACTGGACCGGCAGCGGGTAGAATTGCTCGATCCGCATCAAATACACATCGTCGATGCCGCGGTTCTCCCGTTCCTCGAGCAAATCGTAGTACACTTTCCCCGAACACAACACGACGCGACGGATCGCTTCATCAGCCTTCAGGACAATCGTCGTCAGGTCGTGCGGCCCTTCATGGCGGCCGCTCGCGTTGTCGGCATCATCCCACAAAACTCGGTGAAACGATGACTTCGGCCCAAATTCGGCGATCCGCGACACGCACTTCTTGTGGCGCAGAAGCGACTTCGGCGTCATGATCACCAGCGGCTTGCGGAAGTCGCGATGGATCTGCCGGCGCAGAATGTGGAAGTAATTCGCCGGCGTTGAGCAGTTCGCGACCTGCATGTTGTCTTCCGCACAGAGTTGGAGAAAGCGCTCCAACCGCGCTGACGAGTGCTCCGGCCCCTGCCCTTCATAGCCATGGGGCAAAAGAACCACCAAACCTGACATGCGCAGCCATTTGCGCTCGCCCGATGAAATAAACTGATCGAAGACGACCTGCGCGCCATTGGCGAAGTCGCCGAATTGCGCCTCCCACAACACCAAGGTGTTTGGGTCGGCCAAAGAATAGCCGAACTCAAAACCAAGCACCGCCTCTTCCGACAGGCTGGAGTCAATCACCTCATAGAGGCCCTGGCCCTCACGGATCGCGTTCAGCGGCGTGTGGAGCCGCTCCGTCGTCTGGTCCACAATGTGGGAGTGGCGTTGGGAGAAGGTGCCGCGCCCGGAGTCCTGGCCGGACAACCGCACGGCGAAGCCCTCGTCCAGCAACGACGCAAACGCCAAGTGTTCGGCCGTCGCCCAGTCGATGCCTTCACCCGCCTCGATCACGTCACGGCGACGGCCGACGACCTTCCGCAGCGTGCGGTGACAGTCCACCGCGTCGGGAATGGTGGTGATGCGTTGGCCGAGCGTGCGGAGCTGGTCGAGATCCACGGACGTGTGGCCGCGCCGATCGTCATCAGGCGGCAGGCCGAGGCCCGACCACTTGCCGTCCAACCAGTCGGCCTTGTTCTTCCGGAACGTTTTGCCCTTGTCGAACTCTTCGTCCAGGAACGCTTCGAACTCTTCGATCCAGGTTTGCGGCTCACCTTGGTCGACGACGCCCTCAGCTTCCAACCGACGCCCATAAAGATCGCGTGTCGTCGGCTGATCCTTGATGCGCTTGTACATCAGCGGTTGGGTGAAGGATGGATCATCACCCTCATTGTGACCATACCGCCGGTAGCAGAACATGTCGATGACCACGTCCTTGCCGAAGGTCTGACGGTACTCCGTCGCGACTTTGGCCGCGTAGGTCACCGCTTCGGGATCATCGCCGTTCACGTGGAAAATCGGCGCCTGCACCATCAACGCCACGTCCGAGGGATACGGCGATGAGCGCGAATGCCGCGGGCTGGTGGTGAAACCGATCTGATTGTTCACGATGAAATGGATGGTGCCGCCGGTGTGGTGGCCGACCAGGCCTGACAGGCCGAAGCATTCCGCGACCATGCCCTGGCCCGCGAACGCCGCGTCGCCGTGCAGCAAGAGCGGCAACACCTTCTCACGACCCGCCTGAGGGTCCTCCAGGAGACCCGGGTCCTCGAGCTTATCGAACTGTTGTTTCGCACGGGCCTTGCCGAGCACCACCGGGTTGACCGCTTCCAAGTGGGAGGGGTTGGCGCTCAACGACAAATGCACCGAATTGCCGTCGAATTCCCGGTCCGATGACGCGCCGAGATGGTACTTGACGTCGCCGGATCCGTAGTCCTGGGCGCCGAGGGTGTCGCCGCCTTGGAACTCATGGAAAATCTCGTGATACGGCTTGCCCATCACCGCCGCGAGAACGTTCAACCGACCACGGTGCGGCATGCCCAGGACGATCTCGTCCACCCCCATCGCCCCGCCGCGCTTAATCAGCTGCTCCAACGCCGGGACCATGGCCTCGCCGCCGTCGATGCCGAAGCGCTTGGTGCCTGGGAACCGCTTGTGGAGGAAGCGCTCGAACGTCTCCGTCTCCACCAGTTTGCGCAAAATCGCCCGCTTGCCTTCGCGGGTAAAGGCGACGCCCTTGTCCGGACCCTCGATCCGCGTCTGGATCCAGCGTTTCTCCTCCGGGTCGGACATGTGCATGAACTGGACGGCGAAGGTGCCGCAATAGGTCCGCTGGAGGATCTCCATCATTTGCCGGGGCGTGGCGGTCTCCAGCCCCAAAACGCCGTTGATGAAAATCGGGCGATCCAAGTCTTCGCGCTGAAATCCGTAACTCTCGGGCGCGAGCTCTTCATGGCGCTCGCTGTTGGTCAACTTCAGCGGATCCAAATCCGCGGCGAGATGCCCGCGCACGCGGTACGCGCGGATCATCATAAGCGCGCTGATCGAGTCCTCCGTGGCGCGACGCACGTCCGGCGCCGTCGCGTCCTCCAACGCCGGCGTAACCGCGGCGACCCGCGCGGCCCCGCGGCGCGACCCCGCGCTGGAGGCTTCGCCCGTGAACGCGCGGGCCAGATCGCCACCCGGCGTCGGCGGCCAATCGCGCCGCCCCCAGGAGGGGCCGTCCGCGCGCACGCCCGCGTCGGGGGAACCGGCGCTGAGCTCGTCAAAGAATTCGCGCCAGCTCGCCTGCACGGAGTGGGGGTTCTCTAAATACTGATCCAACAGCCCTTCGATGTAGTGGGCGTTTCCACCGTGTAAAAACCCTGTCTCCAGGAGCGCTTGGTTGAGAAGGCTGCGTTGTGCGTCTGCCATAACACCCTAATCGGTTGGCCGCGGTCGCCGGCGCCTGTCGCCGCGAGTCCGGGATGTGCGGACGAGCCGCGTCGAGCCGCGAAGCCTAACGCGTCATCGTTGACGAGACCTCACATAAGAGGGGACGCGGGGGATGTTCAAGCGAGTCGTGGGTCCTAAGGCGGCCGCGGCGCACCCGTCTCCAGCGCGCGCGACCGTCGATGCATGGTCGTCGCGGGCGCAGCGGCCGCCTGCCGCGGTCATTGGCTGCGCGCGGCGGCGTAAGCGGCGGTGATGGGCACGAAATAGCTGAACCCCGTCGCGTCCAGCACCAGGTTGTGCTCGCCGCGCAGCTCCGCGAACCGTCCGCGTTCACCGGCGGCCTCCGCCAGCGCTTCGCCGTGGTGAAAGCCGATAAACTGGTCGTCGCGGCTGTGCATCACCAAGACGGGGGTCGCGCCGCGCGCCACGCTCGCCAGCGTGTTCAAATCCGAACTCCAGTACAGCAGGGCCAACGCCCATCGCGGCGGCGAGACATTGTGGCGGCGCACGGCCACCTCCTGAGCCAGATCCGCCAAGCGCGTGAACCCGCTTTCCAGGACGAGCAAGGCGGCGTCATGGTCGCGCACAAGCCGTGCGGCGATCGCGGCGCCCATTGCGCGCCCGAACACGACCAACCGCTCCGGCGCGACGGATTGCTCCGCCAGAAGCCACTCATAGGCGGCCGCCGCGTCGCGGTGGAAACCCGCGACATTGGGCGCGCCCTGCGACGCGCCGTAACCACGGTACTCGACAGCCAACACCCGAAACCCCGCGTTCGCCGCCATCGCGATCCAGGGCAGCCGGTCGCCCAAATCGCCCGTGTTGTCGAAGAACGCCAAGATCGTGGGAGCGTCCGCCAGGCCTGGATCCACCCACCACGCCAGGACCTCCGCGCCATCCCCGCTGACGATGGCGACCTCTTCATAAGCGAGACCCGCGTCGCTCGGCCGCGCTGAGATCACCCGGTCGGGATAAAACAGGAAAGGCGGGTTCATGCCGACATATGCCAAAGCGATCGCGAGGACGCCGAACATCGTCGCCACCGCCACCGCCAGCAGACGCGCCGCCGTCCACCGCCCCATCCCTCAGCCTCCTGTTCGCTTCGTCGTGTGTGTAAGCGCGCGCCGCCGTCGCCGCCAGCCTCGCCGTCAGATGGGATCGACCCCGCTCGCGCGGAAACCGAACGCAACGTGCGCCGAGGGTGTCGGCATGCGTAGCCGGACTGGGACGGCCATAATAGACTGCGGTGCAAAAGAGGTGAGCGGCGCCGCTGCGACGTCGGCGCTCGCCAGCCGCCGCCGCGCACTGGCCGAGCGCACGGGCGGCCGCACACGGGTCGAGAGACGGGCTTCAAGGGACGGGGGTCATGAGCGACGCCGCGAATGGATTTCAGTCGGGAGCGCCGACGCACGACGCGTCCCGGACGCCGCGCGGGCGCGGCGCGTTCGGCGCGCGCCTCGCTGAGTGGGTCCGAGACCACCCGCGCGCGGTCATTGTGGGCGCGTTGGATGTGGCGGCTTGGGCGCTGTTGATCGGCGCGGTGGCGAGCGTGTTCGCCAGCCTGAATTGGTCGCGCGATCTTGGGGCGGCGCTGGCGTCGATGATCGGCGACGGCGCTTCGGCCGGTGTCGCGGGCGTTCTTGGCGGGCCGCTGGCCGCGTTGGCGGCGATGTGGCGGTTTGTGACCTGGCCCGTGTGGGCGCTGGTCGGCAACGCGGGCGCGGGCGCGTGGGACCCGGCGGTCGCGCGGGTGGCGCTCGACGCTCTGTTGGCGGTGGGGTTGTTGCTGACGGGCGTGGCGCGGGCGCTGGTCGCGACGGCGCGGGTGCGCGCGCTGCAAGCCACGGCGGGGCCCAACGGCATGGAGGCCTATCTCTCGCGTCGCCTCGACGACGTGTACCGGCGAGATTCCCGTTTGTCCGCGCGCGGGCGTCAGGGCGACATGGTGCGGGAGGATGCGGGCTTGCTCGCCCCATGGTGCGCGAAGTTCATGAGCTTCCAGGAAGAGCAGCGCCCGAAGGACGAAACCGAGCTGGACAAGGGCTGGCTCAAGCGCGTGATCGTGTTGAACGTCGCCCTGCGCTTCCCGGAGCTGCCCAGCCATCAAAGCACGGCCGCCAAGGGCTGGATTTCAGAACTCGTCGTCGCGGAAATGTCCCAGCTGACGAGCGACATCCACCGCATCGGGCGCAAGGGACCGGCGCGCTTGCGTCGCACGCTGCGTAACACGGGCGTCGGCGTGGTGCTGTTTGGCGGCGCCATCGCCGCGGATCAAGTCTACCGACTGTTCGGCGGCTAAGCCCCGCGCTTACGCCGCCTCAAGGACCGTTTTGAGCGTCGCGCCGAGGCTGGCTGGGCTGTCGG
>CAZGLY010000071.1:0-9417 GCA_964526675.1 uncultured Caulobacterales bacterium | reverse complement strand
CTCGGCGTCCGCCGCCTCACGGCGCTTTGCCGCGGCCTGCCGTTTGGAGCGCTCCGGTCATGGGCCGATCGTCTCCCATTGCCGGCGTGAGCGCTTCTGCCGACTATGCCCATTCCGACACCGCAGGGGGGCACGATGGGCGTCACCAGGATCGTCGCCAATCTGAGAGCCGCAGACCCGATCGCGTTGGCGAAATTCTACCGGGACGTGTTCGCGCTCGACGTCACCTTCGACATGGGTTGGATCGCGTTTCTCAGCGCCGACGCGACCCAGACCATTGAGCTGCACACAGCGTCCGAAGGCGGGTCTGGCGCGGAGTTGCCCGTGATTTCGATCGGCGTGGAGGACTTGGATGCAACGGAGGCGGCGGTCCGGGCCGCGGGCGCAGAGGTCGTTTATGGCCCCGCCACAGAAGAGTGGGGACTTCGCCGTTTCTTCTTTCGCGACCCCGCCGGCAATCTCGTGAACGTGGTCGACAGCTAAACGCAATCGCCGGGTGGGGCTGGTTTGAGTTCCACGCCACACTCGCCGCCCGACACGCTGACGCCGCCCGGCGCCGGCGCTGCGCCCGGGCCCTATTGGACGGATGTGAGGCGCAGCAACCGCGTCTGCTCGTCCTGCGGCGAGGCCAGCCATTTCAGAAGGCGTTGCAGCCCGATGATGAACGGCGGCGAAATGTAATGAGCGCTCTGCTCAGACAAGCGTGGCGGCGCACTCTCGATCTGGTCGCGCACGCCGAGAGACACCGCGTGCGACCAGCGCTCCCACCCCTCTTCGGTGAGCTGAATCTCCACGCCGCTGGCGTGCTTGAGGGTGCGGAGAAACAGATCGAAGTGCTCGGCCCCCTCAACGCGCACATCCGTTCCAGAACGCAGCGCCCCCCCCTGCAGCAGCGCCGTCACTTGCGCGGAGGCGGGGATGACCGTCTCATCCTCGTTGGCGGTCAGGCGCACCTCGCTCGCGAGGGGCATGACGTACGGCCGCGGCGGCGACGAGACTTCCGCGCCGGCCTCCACGCGATGCTTGTGCGCATGCGCCAGCATGCCCAGGGCGACCTCCCGCTTGACATGCTTGGTCAAGAGAATGCGCGCCGGATCGAACTCGACGACTGAAGCCTCCTCGGCATACAGCAAGGTCGCGCACAGTTCCGACAGATAAGACGGCCCTTCGGCCTCGCTGTGCAAAATGCGGAAGAGGCCGGACCCGCGTCCGCCCAACGCCACGGCCACACGCTCGGCGGTGAGGCGGCCGATCTCCTCCTGCTGGATCAGGCCGCGCAACACCGAGCCCATGTACCAAAGCACGCCGCCCAACGCCACGATGGCGCAGGAGCGCAACAAAAGCGCCGGGCCTTCGTCCCACATCAACGGGAAGAGCTTCTCGAACCGCTCGCGAAACGCGTTGGAGGCCAGCACCGCCTCGATCAAGCCGCGCGCGCTGTCAGCGGCCTCCGCGTCCTCGCCGTCGGCGTCGCGAATGGCGGCAACGAGGCCCGCGACGCTTGCGTCCGTGGGCATCAAACCGCGCAGAAAATCCGGATGATGACGGATGATGTCGGTGAAGAACACCTGCCCGCCGATGGGAAAAGAGTTGCGCCAGATCAACTGCTTGCGTGACGACAAAACGACATCGCACGAGCCACCGCCAATGTCCAAAGCCAGGATCGGCTTGTCGTCGTCACCATGGTCGGAGAGCGCGCGATCCGCGAAGTGCTCAAGAAACGCCATGGACTCGGAATACAAGATCGGCTCAACGACGTCGCCGCCGAACACCTCATCCAACGCCGCTTGGACCGCGTTGCGCCGGAAGGAGGAGCGCTCGACATTGGTGAACGCCTCTGGGTAGGAGAAGCACCATCTCGCCGCCTCCGGGCGCAGTCCGCGCGCCGTCAGCTCCGCCGCCAGCATCAACACCAACTGGCGCAGGAAACGCTTGGCGACGGGCCGTTTGCCGACGCCCCATTTCAGGCCGTACGTCAGGAGGCCCTGACGGGCGTTGTCCAGGGTCTGACCCAGGCCCTCTTCGAAATAGGCCATATGGGTGAAGCCCATTTCGTCAAAGCCGAAGGAGCCGAAACTGATGTCCGCCGCCCGGCCGCGCATGCGGCGGGTCAAGACCACGGTCGGCGCGGGCGTTGACACCGGCGCGAGGGGGAAAAAGCTGTCCAACGCGCTCGAGGCGCCGGTTTGGCCGGCGGCGTTCGCGCTGTCTGCGTTCTGCGCGGGAAAGACCACCCGCGGCAGGAGAGCCATGTCCTGATACGCCTCGCCGATCCGCACCTGCGCGACGGTGCCCGTGGTGCCGAAATCAATGGCGACGGAGACGGCTTCCTCTTCGGCCTCCGGCTCAGGGGCTGGCGGGCGGCGCACAAGCAGCAGGCCGACATAGCGCCGTCCCGCCCCGTCGGGACGTGCAAAAGCGATGGCGTCGATGGCGCGCAACCGTTGCAGCTCGCCGACCACGCCGTCCTCGTCGGAGAATCTCAAACGCTCCAGCCAGGGCGCGTGCGCGTCTTGCGCGTGGGGGATGGTGGACACGAGGTCGCCGAGACGGGTTTGCGTTAAGAAACCCTCGTCCATCGCCGCCCACCCCTGCAGGGCGCGCATGCGCTCGTCGACCTGTTCCGGGCGCAAGATGTCTGCGGCGACGAGACCGGCGGAAACCGCCATGAGCGGAGACAAATCGATCCGGGCGTCCGTCTCGCTGAACAGGAAATGATGACGCCAGCGCGCCGACGTGAAGTTCGGCCAGATGGCCAGCGTGTCGGAGGGGTTGAACTCGTCCTCCCCGTCCATCTTCAACAGGCGTCCGCCTCCGCCGGGCGCGTGATCGGGAAACTCGCTGAAGACCTTTTCCACGCGGTGCGCGCCGCCTGAGGTCAACCGCAGTGTCAGAACGCATCGCGTCCACTGCCCGAGGTTGGGGTCGCGCCCTGTCTCGATGGCGACGGCGTCTTTGAGGTTCTCCGCGTCGATGAGCGCCAACGCCAGCGGCGTCAACGGCAAAACCCACGGCGCCAGCGGGCCCGTGTGCGCGTCGGCGGTCGCGCTTTCCATCCGCAGGGCTTCATCGGTGAAGAGGTCGCTCGGGCGCAGCAGCAGCACATCCTGTTGAAGCGCGCGGCGGCGCGCATCAACGAACGCATGCGGATCCAAAAGCTCCTGCAGGGTGAGATTCTCCCACACGACGATGTCATCCGCGGCGGAGTCCGCTGACGTCGCCAAGGCGGGGTCGACGAGATAGGCGTCCGCGAAACCGCGTTCATCGCCTGCGGCGCGGATCACGAGCTTCGCGTCGGAGCCTTCCGCGTCGCCATCGGGAACAAACGTTTCGTCCAAGTAGGAGGGTCCCGCATGCCCCGGCCAAGCGCGGTCGGACATGGTGACGGGCTTAAGCGCCGCGGGGGCGCCCGCGGCGGCTTCGCATTCCGCAGCAAACAGCGTGAGCTGATCGCAGAGCGCCTCCGCAGCACGGCGTCGCGCCTCGTCAGTGGCGGCGAGCAAGGTTTCGGCCGCTGCGGCCAAACGCCGAACATACGCAGCGATCACGGACCAATGGATGGCGCGCATGCGCCGGCGCACGTCCGGATTCAGCGGGTCGCACAAACCGTCAACCAGCATTGGCGCGAGACCGGAGGGCGCGTTGGCCGCGCCGGCGGCCGGCGCCACCAACGTCATCGGCGACGCTGCGCCGATGACCGCTTCGCCGTCGCCGCGCGCTGAGGCGATGGTGATCACGCTGATGCTGTCGCTGAGATCGAAATTGAGAAGCGGCGTCAGCCTTGGGGCCGGCGATAACGCCTCCGCCAGCAGGGAGGGCAACGCGCCGCCGTTCAAATCCACCGTGCGCAGGCTCAAGCGATAGCTGTTTCCGGACATGCCGCTGAGGGCGAAAAGGGTCAACAGCCCCCGCCATTGGGCGACGGCGCGCGCGTGGCCTGGATGATCCTCATCGAGAAACGCCGCGTGGAACCCGGTCATGTGCGCCCAGGCGTCAGGCGCCGCGACGGCGTCGAGGTCGGCGTCGCCGTCCGGGTCGTCGGAAAGCTCCGCCACGTAGTCCATGAGGCCTTCGACGCCGAAGAGCATCACGCCGCCGGGACCCGCGGCGCCGGAGTCGGAGGGGATCGGACTGAGATTGGCGGTGGTCATGACGCCTCCACAAGCAGATTGGCGGACGAACCGGCGTCAATGCCTGCGTTGAACAAGGCCTCCACGAGACCGCCTAGGCCCGCCGCGCCCGCCGGCGGCGTCCCCGTGCGCAGTTGATCGCGCACAGCCTGCGGCGCGCGTCCGCTCACGCCCGCGCCGCCGGCTTTGGGAATGACGTCGTCGGACGGGATGTCTGCATCGCTCGCCGCCGCGGCGAGCCGATCGTTCCGCCACAAATGGAAGTCTTGCAGTCCGCCGTCGGCGGCGGCGCCGATCTCGCCGGTCCAGCTCAAGAACTTCTCAGTATACGCATCAATTTGATCAATATAATCGCCCGCTTCCTGTTCCGGGATCATGCGGATCTTTGGACAGCAGGCTTTGAACCAATCATCGCGCAGGACCGCGCGTCGGGCTTGTTGGCGAAGCCTTGGGCCGTAAAACGAACGCCAATGAAGCGCGAACAGCAACGTCTGGATCGCGGGCCCTGAGACACGATGGGCGGCGGGCGTCTCGCTCCACGCCGCGTCCACATCCCGCCACACGAGCGCCGACGCCGCGGTCCGCTCGGAGATCCGCACGTCCGCAGCGGCTTGACCGGCCGCCATGAACGGCTCGTCGTAATGGCCGGCGATCGCCGCCCCCGCCAGCAAATCCGTTGGCGTGGCGTCGTGATGATCAGGGTGGGCGTTTGAGCGGGCTTTGGCGACGAAGGCTGGGTCCCAGCCCAACAGATAAACACGCGCCACGAGCAGCTCGTGTTCCAGTTGGCGCGCGTGATGCGTCAACGTCGCGCGGAAGCGCGCGTGTTGGGCTCGGCGCGCCTCAGCGGTCATGTCGGCGGTGACGGCGGACGGCCCCAACCAAAGGCATGAGACATCCACCCACTCGTGCGTTCCAGCCGCCGCGGCGGCCTCCATGATCAGCCGCGCCAGCTCCAACGAGCATGCGCCGAGAGGCTCATAGAGCGCGCCCGCCAAGACGATGCGCACGGGCGTCTGCGCGGTTCCCGACGCGATGCGCGCCATCAACGCCGACCAAAACGCGTCGTGCACGCCTTGCGGCGCGATCGCGGCGGCGCCAGCCAAACGCACGGCGAGCGCCGCCAGATGCGCGTCGCCGCCAAAACCGCG
Organism: uncultured Caulobacterales bacterium; assembly: GCA_964526675.1. GTDB lineage: Bacteria > Pseudomonadota > Alphaproteobacteria > Caulobacterales > Maricaulaceae > CAZADA01. Next base: position 4,136 of record CAZGLY010000071.1, on the reverse strand, counting down.
CATTTGGCGCGCGCGCCAATCCTCCTCGGACGTTGTGAACAGCGTTTGCATGAGGGCGTCGGCGGCGCCGCCGGCCTCAAACAGCCCGAGAGCGTCGAACACCGAACCGCCGCTGGCTCCGGCCGGGCGCCACACCGGGACCGCGGGATCGCCCAAGCGATCGATCTCAGCGCGCGCCAGCGGGCAACGCGGCGATACATGATGGGCGGCGTTTGGACGATCGTGCAACGCCGCACGCAGAGCCGCGACCGCGTCAGCGAACTCCAGAGCGTCCTTCAAGTCGGGGGCGAGCGGGTCCTGTTCGACAAAGCCGATCGTCAAATGGTCCGGCCCCGCGCCGCACGCGGTCAGCTGCAGCGCTGCGCGGACCGCTTTGGCTCCGGCGGCGCCCAGCCCAATCACGATATTCTGGGACAAAAAACGCCTCCTGGTGCGTTATGGGAGGTTCTCGCGTCGCGTCGCTGAATTTCGCACTGCGCCCACACTACACGACGTACTCGACAAATCCGCCGCAAGGTCACTATCTAGCCAGAAAAGCGACTAGATAGTGTCACCCAAATAACCGCGACGGCATTCTCTATTAGAAGAACACCCATGGACGATCAACGCTCGGCATGCAGTGGATATCCAGCGCTCGCGGCCAGCCGATGGGGATCGGCGGCCGTGCTACGGAGGGGCATTGATGTCCGTATTTGATTACGCCCTGGAAACACCCTCAGGAACGCAACGCCTGTCGCGGGCGCGGGCCAAAGGCGCGGCGATGCGCGGGGAGTTGCGCCCCGATGACCACGTCCTGGTCGCTCGCCGTGATCCGCCGGAGACGCGCCGCTTAAGCGTCGAGCAGCTGCGAACGCATTTCGAGCTCCTCGACCAGGGTGTCGAAGATCCGTTCCTGCAAATGGAGGCTGACGTGGTTTCCCCGGGCGGCGGACAGTCCGCGCCGCCTGCGGTCGAGGCTGCGTCCCGGCCGCCTCGGCCCGAACCCGATCCTGAGCCGGACCCCGATGAAGGCGACGTCGAGGCGACACACGCCTCCGCGCCGCCGGAACCGCAGGAGCCCGATCGCGCTCCCGCCGCGCCGCCGGTCGAAAGACTGTCCCCGAGCCGAGCCGACGCGGCGGCCAGCACAAGCTCTCGGCTGCGCGAGCGGTTGTTCGAAACGACCGCCGTGCCGCTCCCGATGGCTGACGCGGGCGACGCGCGCTCGGGAACGCCGCAGTCCGCGACGCCGTCCGAACAGCCGGCGCAGCCCGAGCCCTCGGAAGAACCAGAACCCCCGCACGATCGGGAATACCTCGTCGCGACGTCGGCTGACGAGCCCGCGCCCTGGCGGAGCAACGGCGCGGCGTCGCGGGGGCAAGCTCTCGTGGCGACGCTCATGCGCTTCAAAGGCGTGATCGCCGCGAGCGTCGCCGCGGTCGTGTTGGTAAGCGCCGTCCTAGCGTCAGCGCTGTGGTTTATGGGCCGCGAGCAGACCAGGACCGTCTACGCCGGCGCGGCGGCTGCGGTGTATGCGCAAGGCCGCGATGAGGCGTCTCTCTTGGCGGATCTTCGGCCGGGAGAGCCGCTTCTGGTCGCCACGGGCGGGGAGGCGCCGCCGCCTGAGGGATGGCTGCGCGTGCTCGAGCCCGAGCGCGTCTCGGGCGGGTTCGTGCGCGCCGCTGAGGTGGACGACACCGCCCCGCCAGAGGTGATTGAAGTGCGGTTCGGCCACCAAGGCGTTCCCATTCGAGCGGCGGCCGCTCTCGATGCTGACACCATGGCGACGCTCGATCCTGGCGCTGAAGTGTCGGTGGTGGTGTCCGGAGGACCGACGCCGCCGGCCGACGGATGGGCTCAGGTGATCGAGCCGAGCGAGCATGCCGGCGGGTTCGTCGAAACCAGCGTCCTGTCGCCGGATCCTTTGCCGGAGGTGATTGAGACGCGGTTCGCCGCTGAGGCGGTGAGCGCTTTTTCCGTCGCCGACGACACGTCCGAAACGGTCCACACGTTCGACGCCGGAGCCGCGGTTGCGCTGGTGGTGTCCGGAGGGCGGCAGACGATGCCGCCGGGCTGGGCGCGCGTGGCGTCATCATCGGAGCATGCCGGCCTGTTCGTTCCCCTCGCCCAGTTTGACGCCGCGCCCGCCCCTGTCGAAAGCGGGCGCTTCTACGCGAATGAGGGCGCGACGGCTCTTGCAGACGTCGCCGATGATCGCGGGCGAGCCCTTCCGGCCGGACTGGCGCTCGATGTCGTGAGCGGCGGTGGCGACCGTCCGCCGCCGCCCGATTTCGGCAGAATCACGGAGCCGCGCGCCTATGCTGAGCGGTTTGTCGCGCTGTCGGCGCTTTCGAGAGAGCCTGCGGCCGAACAGACGGCGGCGTTCTACGCCGTGGACGCTTTGGAGACGGTCGCTGCGCCGCCCGAGGACGTCTGGACACCGTCCGCCGACGCCCAAGCGCCGAGTGGCGTTGAGATCGCCCGCGGCGAGCCGCTGACGCTGATCGTGCGCGGCGGGCGGAATGCTCCTCCTGAGGGGTGGGGTTTGGTGGTGCAGCCCGAGCGCGCCGCCGGCGGTTGGGTGGAGCTGGAGGCCACGACCACGGCGCCCGTCGAGGAGCGGCTGGCGGATCGGTATGCGTCGGAACGGCTCACCGCGCTCACCGCGCCGAGCGATGACGCAGAGCCGCGCGGCGTGGTCGCCGTCGGCCAGGGCCTCTCCGTCGTTGAAAGCGGGGGCGCGACGCCGCCGCCTTTTGGGTGGGCGCGCGTGGCCGCGCCGGCGGACTTGGCGGGCGCTTATGTGCCGGCGTCGCTGCTGTCCGAGAGTCCGTTGGCCGAGGAGCGGGCGGAGATGTTCACCGTCGGCGCCGTCGATGCCTTCGAGCGGCCAGATCTGGCCAGCGACCCCTTAGGCACGTTGCCGCGGGGATCGCGCGTGGACGTGATCACCCAAGGGGGGACGTCGTCCCCTCCGGACGGGTGGGCCCTCGTGGTGGAGCCGTCGTCACTGGCCGGCGGCTATGTTGAGCGCGATGTCGTCTCGACGCAGGCGCGGCCGGACATGCAAGAGCTGATCGGCGCGCTGTGGATTGCCGCCGAGGATGTCGCACTGCGCGCCTCGCCGAGCGAGAGCGGCGCGGTCGACCGCGATCTCGAGGCCGGCGAGGACGTGTATGTCGTCGGCTTGGTGGCGGATGACTGGGTCGAGGCGCGCAGCGGCCGTTCAGTCATTTCCTATGCGCCCCTTAAAAGCTTCCAAGAGGCGGAGCAGCTGCTGGCTCGCAGAGCCCCGCAGATCATTGAGCCGATCGGGAACACGTGGTGGTCGGCGGCCCCCATGGCGCTTCACGAGCTGCCGGATGAGACGTCCGCGGTGCTGATGTCCATCGGGGCCGACGAGCCGGTGATGGTGACCGGCCGCATCGATGCGACCTGGGTGCAGGTGCTTGTGGCGGACGGCGCCGCCTACGCCAACGCGGCGGATCTGCTTTTGGAGCCCGCGCCTGTGATCACGGAGGTCCAGATCTCCCGGCCGCCATCGGCGCGCGCCATGACCAACGCCTTTCCGCGCGACGCGTTGGCGCGCGGCGTGTCGGGATTGGTCGAGCTGTCGTGCGTCGTGGCGGTCAACGGTCGCGCCAGCCGGTGCGATGTCGTGTCTGAGCAACCGGTCAATCTCGGCTTCGGTGAGGCGGCCCAAGAACTGGCGAAAACGATGCGCTTTACTCCGCGTTTGGAGAACGATGAGCCGGTAAGGGGCGGCACGATTGTGTTCACGCTTGAATTCAACGCCGCGCGGTAGGGCGTCGGCGCTCCCTGCGCGACATTGCGAATAGCGGACGCCCTGCGCAAAAACTGTCGCATCGCCACGTTGCGGCGCATGGAGGGCGGCGTCGCCTCGATCGCCGCGGCGGAACGCAGCCTCGGCGTCGGCGTGAACCGGGCGCTGGCCAACACCAAGACCTATTTGCGCTGGTGCGTGAAGCGCGGGCTGATCGAGCGCTCGCCGGCCGAGACCGTGCGCGCGCCTATGCCGGAGGTCGCCCGCGACCGCATTCTCGACGACGAGGAGCTGGCGGCGGCGTGGCGGGCGGCTGGAGCCGCCGGCTACCCCTTCGGCGTCATCGTCCAGCTGCTGATCCTCACCGGCCAGC
>CAZGLY010000070.1:0-10620 GCA_964526675.1 uncultured Caulobacterales bacterium | reverse complement strand
GAGTATAGCTCAGCCTGGTAGAGCACCGTCTTCGGGAGGCGGGGGTCGTTGGTTCGAATCCAGCTACTCCGACCAAACACCGCGCGCCGGCGCGGCGCGCCGTGTGGTCAGAGAAACACAAGACCCAGCATCAGCACCACGCTGAGCGCGATCGACAGCAGCACGAAGTACACCCCGTCGAGGATCGCCACGCGCATCAGCGCGCCGAACACGCTTGCCCGCAACGCGACGCGTTGCATGCGATAAAGGCCCCAATTGCTCAAGGCGATGAACGCCACGACCGACCACAACACGCCGATCGCGTGATGCCCAATGTACGCGATCATCAAAAGCAACAAAACAAACGTATGGAAGTGCAAAGAAAAAACCAGGTGATCATAGAGATAAAGATCGCGCCTCCAGACGTAAAGCACCGCGATCAACAGGGCGTAGAGCGGGAACAAGCCCACAGCGATGCGCGGCGCCCAACGCTGCAGCGCCGCGACATACGCGTCCGGACGATCAATCGCCAACACGGCGCTGTCCGCCAACCGCTCCCGAAACGCAAAAGTGCTCGCCCCGCCCCACGTGATGTCGGTGGCGACCGTTTGACGGGCGTCCTCGGGCAGCGCGGCGCACGCGGGCGACGCCGGCAGCTCTGGCGTCAGCGTCGCCCGCACCGTGCATTTTGTCGCCAGCCGATCGGTTGTCGCGGCCTCAACAGGGTTTGTCTGGGCCGATGCGCCGTCGCTCCCGCCGGCAGGCTCCGCCTCGGAACCATCGCGCTCGGAGCTGGACGGCGCTGGCGTTGACGCGCCGGAGGGGACGGCGTCCGCGACGCCGCGGCTCGCCTCCGGCGGGGCCAACGAGCGGGGGTCTCCCGCCACCGCGTTGGCCAGCACGAAGAAGATAATGCTGGTGAACAGAAACAGGCGGAACGGCTGCACGAACCGGGCCCGCGCACCCGCCAAATAGATCGCCGTCACGTCCCCCGGCGCCGTCAGAAGGCGCGGCGCGGTCCGCCAAAACCGTCCGTCCAAGGCGAACAGGGTCTCAAGCGCTTCAATGATCAGCACCCAGATGGGCCGATGGAAACCGCGCGAGGTCTGCCCGCATACATGGCAGTGGAAGCCTTTCAGAACCGCGCCGCAATTGGCGCACACCCCCTCCGGAACGCCGTCGCGCGGATCAGGCAAGCGACGGGGCAGCGTCGGAAACCCAGCTTCCGCGCTCAGTCCGGATGCGGCCGCTCCTTCAACGGCGCCCTGCCCGGCGACCTCCACCGCGCTTTCGTCCACGCTCGCTCCCTACAGCTTTCAGACCGACGCCTTAGGTGGTGGTCACCCGCCAACGGCGTCGACGTCCGCGAAACACAGGTAGCGTGAACGGTTGATCTGCACCGCGTTCTCCCGCCACCCGGTTACGCGGGGGTTCACCAACGACTTGTTCACCTCGTGCCACACCGGCGCCATGGGGGCCGCCTCAAGCATCAACGCCTCCGCCTGCCCCATGAGCGCGGCGCGAGCCGGCCCGTCGAGCTCGCGGTTGGCCGCGGCCATCAGCGCGTCATACTCCGGGTTCGACCAGTCGGTGTAGTTGAGCGGCCCAGCCTCCGTGCTGGCGAGGTAGAGGAAGTTCTGCGCGTCGTTGTAATCGGCCACCCAACCGGCGTCCGCCACGTCGTAGGTGCGCGTGCGCAAGTTCTCATAGTGGATCTGCGTCTCGGTCGACATCAGCTCCACCTCCACCCAATCGGCGAGCGTGCGCCAGTTGTCTTGGAGGATCGGCGCGACGCGCGGATTATCCCGCGTGTTGCGGTGGCTGTAGACGAACCGCAAAGGCCGATCCGGGCCAAACCCGGCGTCTTCGAGCAACGCCCGCGCCCGCGTGCGGCGCGTCTCCAGGTCCACGTCGGCCCAAGGGGCCTGCGGGCCGTTGGGGTAGTTCGCGACCGACGGGGGCACCAGCGCGTTCGCCGTCACTTGGCCGGCCCTGAGAATCTCCGAAACGATAAAGTCCCGATCGACCGCCATGGCGAGCGCTTGACGCACGCGGGCGTCGTCAAAAGGCGCGCGGCCGGTGTTGAACGCCAGATAGGTCGTGATCAGCCCAGGGCTCACCTGCACATAGTTGGGCAGAGCTTCGCGAAGGAAGTCGATCTTCTGGCCCGGGAACTCGGCGTTGACGTCGAGTTCGCCGCTGCGGACACGCCGCTCCGCCGCCGCGCTGTCATTGGTCGGGTAATACACGACCTCATCCAAGCACACGCCGTCCGCGTCAAAGAACAGCGGGTTCTTCTCCACCGCCACAAAGTCGTTGGTGCGCCACTCGGTCAGTTTGAAGGGGCCGTTGACTTCAATGTGCTCAGGCCGCACCCACGCGTCGCCCACCTCCTCGACCACGTGGGTCGGCAGCGGAAACGTGGTGTAATGGGTCAGCAAACCCGGCAAATAGGGGGCCGGAAACTGAAGGCGCATCTCAAATGTGCGATCGTCGATCGCGCGCACGCCCAGGCTCTCCGGCTCCGCGCCGCCTTCGTGGATCTCTTGCGCGCCCTCCACGAGATACAAAAGGGACGCATACTGCGACAGCGTCTCAGGCGTCAGCAGGCGGCGCATGCCGAACACGAAGTCGCCGGCCGTCACCGGCGTCCCGTCGGACCACGACGCCTCACGCAGCGTGAACGTCCAGATCAGGCCGTCCTCGCTGACGGTCCAGTCCTCGGCCATGCCCGGGATCGGCCGACCATCGGGATCGTCGGTGAAGAGGCCAACCAGCATGTCGCCGATGATTGCGTTTTCCCAGACGCCTTGCGCCTTGTGGGGGTCGAGGGTGAGGGGCTCCGCGTTGTTGCCGCGATGCAGCACGAGGCGACCATCGTCCTCCCCGCCGCCGCACGCCGCAAGCAGAGCCGCCGCCGCCAGCGCCGCAACGCCGGCCATCCACGAGCGTGTCATACGCTGTCCTCCCCATGCCCCATGCACTCGTTGACCCCTAGTCGCGCGCGCCTGGCGCAGCTTCGGCCTCCCCTTCCGCCTCCGCGTCAGGCTCAACCCGGCAGAGATACCGCGACCGGTTGATCTCCGCGCTGTTTTCTTGCCAGCCCGTGATCACCGGAGCCACCAGGGAGGCGTTGGCCAAGTGCCAAACGGGCGCCGCGGCGGCCTGCTCCAACAGTATCGTCTCAGCCTGCGCCAGAATGCGCGCGCGTTGGTTAAAGTCGAGCACCGCGTTCGACTGGGCTACGAGCTCGTCATACTCTGTGTTTGACCACCCCGGAAGATTAACGGAACCGCTTTCGCTCAAGAACGGCGACAGAAAGCCGTGGGGGTCATTATAATCTGGCAGCCAGTTCGCGTCCGCCACGTCATACTCGCCCGCGAGAACCTTGGCATAATGGTCAGGGGTCGTTTCGGCGACCGTCTCCACCGAGACCCAGTCCGCAATGCCCGACCAGCGCGCCTGCAGGTGCTCCGCCAGCAGCGGGTTGTCGCGGGAATCCAGGTGGTCATAGACGAGACTCAACGGCGTCGCAGGACCAAAACCCGCCTCCTGCAGAAGCTCGATCGCGCGCGCGCGGCGCGCCTCATCAGTCAACCGGCTCCATGACGCCGACGCGCCCCCCGCCGCGTTCGCCGTCGCCGGCGGCACGAAGGCGCGCGCGGGCAACTGGCCGGACCGCGCCACATCGCGCACGATCACATCCGGCTGCACCATCATCGCCAAAGCCTGGCGCACCCGAACGTCCGAGAACGGGGCCCGGCGCGTGTTGAACGTCACAAAGCTCGTGGCCAATCCCGCGCTGACGCGCACATGCTCGGGAAGCGCCCGACGCACCGCGTTGATGGCGTCGCCAGGGATATCGGGCGTCAGGTCAAGCTCCCCGTCCCGGATGCGCTGCTCGGCCTCGTTAAAGTCCGAAATAGGCAAGTAAATGATGTCGTCGAAACACACGTTGCTCGCATCGTAGAACCGTGTGTTCTTCCGCAACACCACCTTTTCGCCCGCCTGCCATTCGGTGAGCGTGTAAGCGCCATTCACCACGATGTGCTTGGGCGACACCCACGCATCCCCGTGCTGTTCGATCACGTGGCGGGGCGCCGGCAACATGGAATAGTGCGCCAAAAGCCCCGGCAGATAAGGGGCGGCGTAGTTCAGCTTGACCTCCAGCTGATCGGGAGCAAGCGCCTTGATCCCCAACAACGCGGGGTCTTCGCCATTGTGGACCGCCTCAGCGCCTTCGACGATGAACAGCGACTGCACGAACGGCGAGCCGGACTCCGGCGCCAACACCCGGCGCATGCCGTAGACAAAATCGTCCGCGGTGACCGGCGCGCCGTCAGACCATTGCGTGTCGCGCAGCCGAAACGTCCATGTCAGACCGTCTTCGCTCACCCGCCAGCCGCCGGCCAACGCCGGCGTCGGCTCCCCGAACGCATTCTCCGTAAACAGACCGACAAACATGTCCCCGACGATCATGTATTCCGGATAGATCGCCGCGCGGATCGGATCCAAAGACGTGGGCTCGGCCAGATTGCCGCGGCGCAGAACCAAGCGCTCGCCAGGCGGGGTCGGCGCCTCAACGGCGGCGGCGGCCGAGACGGTTTCAACCGCGGGCTCATCTCGCCCAAAGTCGCAGCCCGCCACCACGAGCGCCGCGCCCAAGGTCGCCGACGCGACCAACCCGACACGCACCGAGCGCCGGGCGAACGCCCACGCACTGCTTGCGACCCAAAGCCGACGACGCCACTGCTTCGTTCTCACCCCACTCCCCCCGTGATCCACATGCGGGAGACGCAACGCCGCTCGAACCCGTGCGTGCGGGTCAAGTCGCGCGCTTAAGCGCCTGGTCATTCACCACGTTAACCCTAGCAGACGATACCGGCGCGTCGACCGTTCGGATGCGGCTGCTGCAACAACGCCGATCGCCCAGACACGCCCTCAGCGGTCCTTCGGATCAATAGCGTCGCGCAGTCCGTCGCCGATGAAGTTGAAGCACAGCAGCGTCACCATCATGGTGGCGGCGGGAAACATCAGAGTCCAAGGCTTTGTCTCCACATCCTGCGCGCCCGCGCTGATCAAGGCGCCCAGGGACGTCAGCGGCTCCTGCACGCCCAAGCCGATGAAACTCAAGAAACTCTCCGCCAAGATCACCACCGGTATGGTCAGCGTCATGTAGATGACGACCGGGCCAAGCACATTCGGCACGATGTGGCGCGTGATGATCCGCGCCGGCGCGACCCCCGCGGCGCGGGCGGCCTCCACGAACTCGCGGCTGCGCAAGCTCAGCGTCTGGCCGCGCACGATCCGCGACATGGTCAGCCACTCCACCGCGCCGATGGCCGCGAACATAATCACCAGCTTCAAAAAGGGTCTGCCGGTCGTGAAGTCTTGCGTGACCGCCAGCAGCAGGATCACCAAAAACACGTAGGGCAGCGAATACATCACGTCGACGATCCGCATCATCACCTGATCGACGCGCCCGCCGACAAAGCCCGCGGTGGCCCCCCAACTGAGCCCGATCACGAAACTGACCAGCGTGGCGACGACGCCCACCGTCAGCGACACGAGGAACCCTATGGCCGTGCGCGCCACCAAATCCCGGCCTTGCGCGTCGGTTCCGAAGAGGTGCCATTGCGTCAGCGTCGGGGCCCGCCCGACCCGATCCGTGTAGATCGTTTCAAAGCCGTGGGGCCAAAACGCCGTGACGCTCAGCGCGGCGACCAGAAGCAGAGCGAGCGTCGCCATACTCGCCACAGCCGCGCGGTTCGCGAACAGCCGCCGACGCGCATCGTCCCAGAGAGAACGCCCCCGCACGGCCGCAGCTTGCGCCACGGCGGCGCGCGCCTCCGCGGTGATGGGAGCGTCAATCATGTCAGCCGAACCTTCGGATCCAACGCCGCCAGCGCCAAGTCCGCGAGGAGATTCATAAGAATGATCAGCGAGGCGTAGAGGATCACCACGCCCATCACGACCGTGTAGTCGCGCTGCAGGGCCCCGATCACGAACTGGCGCCCAATTCCCGGCAGCGCAAACACTTGCTCAATCACCAGCGAGCCCGTGACCAGCGCAGCAGACGCCGGCCCGAGGTAACTCACCAACGGCGGCAGCGCCGCGCGCAAGCCATGCCGGACCACCACCCGCGCCGGCGACAACCCCTTGGCGCGCGCCGTGCGGATGTAGTTTGAGCGCAACACTTCGATCATGCTGGCCCGCATCAGCCGGGAGATGATCGCAATCTGCGGCAGCGCGAGCGTCACCACCGGCATCACCAAGCGTTCCGCCGTGATGCGTCCGCGCTCCAAGCCGCCGGTGGGTAAGACTTCCCAATAGACGCCCAAAAGCAATTGCAGAAGCGGGCCAACGACAAACGGCGGCACGCTGATCCCAATCAAAGCCACCGCCATCACGGCGAAGTCGCTGGCTCGGTTTTGTCGAAGCGCCGCGATGACGCCCAACAGCCCGCCGACAAACAAAGCCAAAATTAAGGACGTCGCGCCCACAGCGAAACTCACCGGAGCGCCCTCCGCGATAATCTCGACCACCGTCTTGTCTTTATATTTAAGGGACGGCCCAAGATCGCCGCGCGCCAAATCCGCGACATACCCGAGATACTGCTGCAGGATCGGCTTGTCCAAATCGTAAGCGGCCAACACGCGCTGACGAATCTCCGGCGGCATGGGCCGTTCCGTGTCGAACGGGTTGCCAGGCGCGGCGCGCATCATGAAGAACGCCACCGTCACGATGATCAAGACCGTCGGAAGGGCGGCCAAAATCCGCCGCAGACTGTAGCTGATCATGGGCCCAACAGTCCGTATCCTGCGCCTCAGCCTGAATGTCGGCGATGCGCACTGCGGCGCCGCATGAACGGTTCCACGTCGTGTTTGTCCGTGTCAATCAAGGGGCACAGGCGCCGCCAGCCGGACGCGCGGCGGAACACCAAGGCGGAGGGACAAGCGTGGCCCGCTTCTTTGACATCACCGAGACCTTTTCTGTCGCCGGCCCATTGTCGGGCGTCGATGTCGCCCGCGCCGCCGAGGCGGGGTTTGCGACCGTGATCTCCAATCTCCCGGACGAGGAGAGTTTCGGCCTCGACAGTGCGGACGCCCTCGCGGCGTCCGCGGACCAAGCCGGCGTCCGCTTCGTTCACATTCCCGTCAGCATGGCGCAAATCGTCGGAGCCGAATTCGCCGTTCCGCCGAGCCAGATCGACGCCATGGCGGAGGCGCTGGATGCCGGCCGGACGATCGCGTTTTGCAAGGCCGGCACACGATCCTTGTTGATGTGGGCCTTGGCGGAGGTGAAGGCGAAGCGGGCGTCGCCGGACGCCGTGATCGCCGCAGCGGCGGCCGCCGGTGTGGACATTACGCCGCTCGCGGCGAGGCTTGCGGCCATAGCTGAGCCGTGATCAGCCGTTATTGGGCACGCTGTCGGAGATCCTTAAATCTCTCGAACACGTTCAGCGGAACCGCGGGTTGGGAGGGCGCGATGGCGCGCGCGTTTTGGCATGCCGAGTTTGAGTGGCGCCTCGACCATGTCCGGGTGCGCGACACCGGCGCGGTCGTGCCGATCAGCTGGCCGATCGTCAAAGAAACCCTCGCATGGATGACGTTTTATGTGGCGATCCAACCCGTGCGGCTCTTTCGAACCCTGTTCGCGCGCCCGATCCGGGTCAGCTTTGCGCCGAGCGCGCCCGCGCCCTGGTACCTGCTGTGGGCGACCTGCCGCGCGGCGGGCGCGCGCTTCACGCCGGTCGAGGCCAGCGACGTCGTCTTTTATTTCGAGGACGCGACCGTGGGCGCGCCGCCGCGCGCACGCGTCCCGGCCCACGCGCGTCGGGTGAATTTTCACTGCACGGATGTCAGCAAGAGCCGCGTCGCGGCCGTGTTTGAGGAGGTGTTCGGTTACCCGCTCGCGGTGAACCCTGAGCATTTCCAAGGCCCGTGCGTCGAAAAAGGCGAAGCCAACGGCGTCCACGATGGCCGGGTCGTTCAATGCCCAGCCCCGCGCCGTCCCGGAAAAACCTACCAGCGTTTGGTGGACACGATCGCCGACGACGGGCTGGTGGAGGACATTCGCTGCCCCACGATACTGGGCGAGATCCCGGTAGCGTTCATTAAGCGTCGTCCCGCGGCCACACGGTTCGCCAACGCGAACTCCCAAGTGCGCCTTGTGGATCCAGCCGACGTGCTCCGGCCCGCCGAACGCGCGCGTATCGCGCAGTTCGCCGCCGCGATGGGGCTCGAATGGGGCGGCGTGGATGTGTTGCGCGATCGTCGTGATGGTCGGCTATACATCGTCGACGTCAACAAGACCGACATGGGGCCGCCCACAGCGCTCAATCTGCTCGACCAAATGCGCGCGGCGTTGCGGCTCGCGCGGGCCTTCCGTCGCGCGTTCGGTCCTGATTCCGCCACACCAGCGCCCACGGCGCGCCACGCCGACCAGACACCAGCAGCCTCATAGTCACGACAGAAACAGAACGAAGACACAGCGATCCAAGACCATGGCGACAAAGATTCCTTTCAACCGCGAGATGAACTTCGAGTATGGCGAGGTTGACCGGCTGTCCCCGCGTATCCGTCGTGTGATCGCGAACAACCCCGGCCCCTTCACCTTCACGGGCACCGGCGTCTACATCATCGGCGCCGGCGAGGTGGCGGTGATCGATCCCGGCCCCGACTTGGCCAGCCATCGAGAAGCGCTGGACCGCGCCCTGGAGGGCGAGCGCGTCACGCACGTGTTCGTCACCCATCACCATCTTGATCATTCGCCGCTTGCGAGACCGCTGGCGCGTGATCACGATTGCCCCGTTTACGGCTTCGGCGCGCAGACGCGTCTGCCCGTCGGCGGTGAAGTGCGGATGGAAGCCGGCGACGACATAGGCTTCGCGCCGGATGTGGAGATTGGCGACGGCGCCGTGTTCCGCGGCCCCGATTGGACCATCGAAGCGCTCCACACTCCCGGCCACACATCCAATCACATGTGCTATGCGCTGGAAGAAGAGAACACTCTGTTCTGCGGCGACCATGTCATGGCCTGGTCCACAAGCGTGGTGTCGCCTCCCGATGGAGACATGGGAGATTACCTGAATTCGCTGCAGCGCATTCTTGACCGCAACTTCGATGTTCTCTGGCCCGCCCATGGTCCCGCGGTGTCCGAGCCGCGGGTCATGCTGGAGGCGTACATCGATCACCGCCGCGAACGTGAACGGCAAATCATCGCCCAATTGGCGGCGGGCCGATCGCGCATCGTCGAGATGATTCCGGCGATGTACGCGGACATCGACAAGAAGCTTCACCCCGCCGCCGCCCACTCAATCCTCGCGCACATGCTGCAGCTGGTGAAAGAAGGCCGCGCCGCGTGCGAGGGAGAGCCTGGGCTCCACTCCGACTACATGCTGACCGCCGCTGCGGCGTAGCCCCGGGACGCGCCCCGGCGACGGGGTTCAGTCCGTACGGGTGTTCTCACGCACGGCGGCGATGAGCCCCGCCGTCGAGGGGTCGCGGTCCGCATCATCCGTGCCGCCCTCCAGCGCCCGCAGCACCGCTTTCGCTAGGGTTTTCCCCAACTCGACGCCCCACTGGTCGTAGGGGTTGATCCCCCACAGAACGCTGGCGACAAACACCCTGTGCTCATAAAGCGCGATCAGCGCCCCGAGGGTTTCAGGCGCGAGATCGTCAAGCAGGATCGTGGTGGAGCCGCGCCCGCCGGGGCACACCCGATGCGGCGCAAGCGCGCGCGCTTCGGCCTCCGTCCGCCCCTCCGCAAGCCCCTCGCGCGTTGCGGTCTCCGCGTTGCGGCCGACCAAAAACGCCTCGCCCTGGGCGATCATATGGGACAGCAGAATCCGTTGATGCTCCGGCTGCGCCTCGCCATCGTCGAGCACGCCGACAAACTCGACCGGAACGGTGTCCGGGCCCTGATGCAGCTGTTGGAAGAACGCGTGTTGCGCGTTCGTGCCCTCCGCCCCCCACGTGATCGGCGCCGTGAGGCCGGCCGGCGCGCCGTCCAGCGTGACGCCCTTGCCGTTGGACTCCATCTCGAGCTGTTGGAGATAGGCCGGCAACAGCCGCAACCGCCGAGAATAGGGAATCACAGCCCGCGTCGGGAGGCCCAAGGCGTTGCGATTCCACACATCCACAGCGCCCAAAAGGCACGCCGCATTCGCCTCCATGGGATCGCCAGCGAACGCGGCGTCCTGAGCCGCCGCTCCCGCGCGCAACGCATCGAACGCGCCCGCCTCCAAGCCGGCGTCCACCGCGAGGCTCACCGCCGACCAAAGCGAGTACCGTCCGCCCACGCCTTCATCGAAGGGGAAAATCGCGTCTTCCGCCACGCCGAAATCAGCCGCGCGATCGGGCCGCGCGGTGACGACCGCCATGTGTTGGGCCGCGGCGTCGGCGCCAAGGGATTGGATCAGCCACGCGCGCGCGGTGTCGGCGTTGCGGAAGGTCTCTTGGGTGGTGAAGGATTTGGAGACGGTGACGACGAGCGTTGTCTCCGGATCAAGCCCCTCCAGCGCGTCATTGATTTCCGCGCCGTCGACATTGGCGGCGAAGCGCACGTCCATGCCCGGCTCGCGGCGGCGCTTCAGCGCCTCCCACAACAGCCGAGGCCCAAGATCAGACCCGCCAATGC
>CAZGLY010000069.1:0-10723 GCA_964526675.1 uncultured Caulobacterales bacterium | reverse complement strand
CGACCTCTTGAATGCCATTCAAGCGCTCTCCCAACTGAGCTATGGCCCCACGCCGGCAACGGCGAGCGCGGAAACTACGCTCCGCGCGCCGGCGGATCAAGCGCTTTGGCCGAGACGCGCCGACAGCGGTTTGGGGTCCGCTGGGCGGCCGCGGGCTAGGTTTCCGACTCGTCGCCGCCTTCGGCGATGAAATCCTTGCCCTCAAACTCGTCGTCGTCCTCGAGGAAAGTGTCGTCATCATCGCTCTCGGCGACGGCTTCGCCATCGTCTTCCGAGAAGCCTTCCGGCAGGTCTTCGCCGTCTTTGGCCTCCTCAGCGTCGTCGTCGACGGAATCATCGGCGATGACCGGAGCGCCGTCATCCTCAAGCTCTTCGACCTCCGGCGCGTCTTCGGCCTCCTCCTCCGCCTCAGCCGGTTCCGGCGCCGGAGCCGGCGCTTTCGCCGCCTGGGCGGGTTTCACCGGCTTCGCCTCCGCGACCTCCGCCTCGAAATAGGATCGCGGATACGTCTCCCCGGTGTACGGCGACACCACGGGATCCTTGTTCAAATCGTAGAACTTCTTGCCTGTCTCGGGGCAGACCCGTTTTACGCCCAATTCCGGTTTCGCCACGCTTGAAGCTCCATGACTGCGGTCGTGGGGGAGCGCGCGCGCCGATGCGTCGCGCGGCGTGGCCGCTTGCCACGTTCCGCCGGCCCTGTCAAAAGCGACGGTCATCTTTAGTCTTCCACGCTGATTCACCGGGCTCGTCCATGCCCCCCACACCCCCGCCTCGGCCCGACGACGTCGTCGCGCCGCGCTCGGCGACCGCACGCCGGACACGCGGCCTTAAGGGTCGAGTCCGCGCGCCGGGCGACAAGTCGATCTCCCATCGCGCGCTGATCCTCAACGCGCTCGCCACCGGCGAGGCGCGGATCCAACGCCTGCTTGAGTCTGAGGACGTTCTGGCCGTCGCTCGGGCGCTGGAGGCCCTTGGCGCGCGGATCGTTCGCGCCGACGACGGCGCGTGGCGCGTCACCGGCGTTGGCGCGAACGGCTTCATAACGCCTCAGGACGCCTTGGACCTTGGAAACTCGGGAACGGGCGCCCGCCTGCTCATGGGCGCGCTGGCGGGACACGCGGCGTCGGCGACGATTGTGGGCGACGAAAGCCTGAGCCGCCGGCCCATGGAGCGGGTGCTCTCGCCGCTGCGCGCTATGGGCGCGCACTGCGCAAGCGACAGCGGCGGCCTGCCGGCGACGGTGTCGGGGGCGCGTCCTCTGACGGCGATCGCCTGGGACAGTCCCGTCGCGTCGGCTCAGGTGAAGACCGCGATCCTTCTGGCGGGGCTGGCCGCCGACGGCGCCACCTCCGTCGTGGAGCCAAGCCTGTCGCGTGACCACACCGAGCGCATGCTACCGGGTTTCGGCGGGTCGGTGGCCAGCCGCCAGCGCGATGATGGCCGTGTTGAGCATGTCGTGGCCGGGCCGCAGGCGCTGCACGCCCGCGACGTGGTCGTGCCGGGCGACCCCTCCTCCGCGGCGTTTCTTCTGGCGGCGGGCCTGATCGCGCCCGACAGCGCCGTGACCGTGACGGACGTGATGGACAACCCCACGCGCGACGGCTTTCGGCGGGCGGCGGCGGCTATGGGGGCTTCTCTGGCGTCCACGCCCGCGGACGCGGACGCCGCCTGGACGGCGGGCGAGACCCAACGGTCGTGGACCGCGCAAACCAGCCAGCTCATCGCCGCGGATCCCGACCCCGGCCACGCGGCGTCCTACATCGATGAAGTGCCGATCCTCGCGGTGTTGGCCGCCTGTGCGCAGGGAACCACCCGGTTCCGCGGCGTGGGCGATCTCCGCGCCAAGGAAAGCGACCGCATCGCGGCGACCGCGGCGCTGTTGCGCGTCAACGGCGTTGAGGTGGAGGATTTCGATGACGGTCTCGCCGTCCATGGGCGGGGCCCCGGGGGCGTGCCCGGCGGCGGCGCGGTGACGACCTACGGCGACCACCGCATCGCGATGAGCGCGTTGGTGCTGGGCCTCGCCGCGCAGGCGCCGGTGACGGTCGACGACGTCTCCATGATCGCCACGAGCTATCCGGGCTTCTTCAACGACGTGATCGCGCTGGGCGCGGACCTGACCCGCGCCGGCGGCTAGGACGCGGCCGGCGCGCGCAGCCGATCGCGGGCCGCCGCGAGGATCCGCGCGCACACGGCCGGATCGTGCAGATCCTCGACTTCGGTGTCGACGCGCAGGAGCCGCTCCGGGTCAAGTTGCGCGACCCAGGCGTCATAGCGCGCCTGCAACGCCTCCACATAGCCGAGGGTCAAACGATCCTCGAACGGGCGACCGCGCTCGAGAATGCGCGCCATCAGCGTCGTCGGGCGGGCGTTGAGAACGATGTGGAGGTCCGGGGTGGACGCCGCGTTGCGGGCGATCTCGGCGAAAGCTCGGTAAACCCCGTGATCGCGATCGGATATGGCCCCGCTGGCCCACAAATTGTTCTCAAAGATCTCAATGTCTTCGTCCAAGGCGCGATCGATGAAAACGACACCGTGGTCTTCGGACAGGCCGTGAATATCCAGGAATTTCTGCATAAGGAACGTGATCTGCGACGCAAACCCCCATTGCACCATGTTCTGATAGAACTTGCCGCAATAGACGTTGTCATCCACCCGCTCGCGAACGACGGGGTGTCCTTCGGCTTCCGCCACGGCGCACAGCGTCGTCTTGCCCACGGCGATGTTTCCGCTGATCGCGATGAACTGGGTGCGCATTCCGCTCCGTCTCCTCCCAGAGGCGAGCCGGTCGCTGGCGGAGTCACTCCGACGGGCGTGGAACCGGCGTTGCCCTGAGCTGCTGCAGCTTTTCGATTTCAGCTTCAAGCCGCCCGACATTGTACGCCTGAGTAAGCATAAACGGCAAAACCGCCGCCGCCAGCGCGCCGACAAGCAAGGCCACCACCTGCCATCGCAGCCCGAACACCATGTCGCGCACTTCCCGCTTCAGATCCTGAGCCTCGCGGTGGATGAGCTCCAGTCCCCGCTTCTCAAACGCCAGGAAATCCGACCCCAGCATCCGCACTTGCTCGTCGGACATGCCGGTCGCCGGGCGTCCATCCGACAAACGACGGCGCGGCCGCCACGCCGGATCCGCCGGCGAGCGCAAGGGAAGCAGCAGCAGCGTGGCCAGGCTTTCCCCAATCTTCACATCGAAGGTGTCGGTGGACATGTTCACCAGCGTGTAAGTCAAAACGCCGCTGTAACCGGGGTCGACGTGCCCAAAATTGGTGATCAAGATGCCGCGCTGCGCAAGATCTCCCGATTTGGGAAACATTATGCCGGCGATATCGGCGGGAAGGCTGATTTTCTCTTGTGTCTCGACAACAGCGATCCCCCCGGCCTTGAGGCGATACACGCCCTGATCCATACGCAACACGTCGCCATTGCGGCGGTCATCGACCGCGCGCACGGCGCCGGAGCGCAGATCGATCGAACTGGCTTGCAATTGGCCCTCGGAGATGGCCTCGTCGCCCACCGACACGAGACGCTCAACGGTCGGGTCCTGCGGAAAGAGCAATGCCCGTAAGTCTGTGTTCGAGAGCATTCGTCCTGATTCCCTGCCGTCGCGATGACTCACACTAACGTGACTGCCCCCTCCCCGCCAGCGGACGCCGACCGCGCGTCACGCAGTCTCGTGATCGCCATCGACGGGCCGAGCGGGGCCGGCAAAGGCACCGTGGGGCGCAAGCTCGCGGCGCACTACGCCATGCCCTACCTTGATACGGGGAAGCTCTATCGCAGCGTGGCGAAGCGCTGCTTGGCCGACGGGATCGCCCCGGAAGCGATTGACGCGATCGTCGCACGCGCGCGACAGGTCACGGTCGCGGATATGGACGACGTGACGCTGACCTCCGATCACATTTCGCGAGCCACGCCGCTCTACGCGCGCGCGGCGGAGGTCCGCAACGTGTTGCTGGCGTTGCAGCACACCTTCATCGCGGACGCTCAGGCGCACAGCGGCGGCGCGATCCTGGACGGGCGCGACATCGGCACCGTCGTGTGCCCGAACGCGCCTGTGAAGCTCTTCGTCACCGCCACGCCGGAGGAGCGCGCGCGCCGGCGCGCCGCCGAGTTGCGCGCCATGGGGCAAGAGGTCGACGAGACCGCCCTCGCCCACACGATCGCCGAGCGCGATCGGCGCGACGCCGAGCGCACTGTGTCGCCGATGCGGCCGGCGCCCGACGCGATCTTGCTTGACACCACTGGGATGAGTATAGACGCAGCGGTCGATGCAGCGCGGCGCGTCATCGACGCCGCGCGCGTTCACGTCCGCTCACAGCCCTCCTGACCCGGGCTTGGGGTCGACGTCACGCCATCTTAAAGCCTGCGTGTTGTGTCGATGGATCGTGTTATTCTTGTGTGAGACCTGCGGCCAACCCGCCGCGCCCCCGACGTCCGGAACCCGAACCGGAGATGCGCTTATGAACCACGGAGCCTAACGCCTGATGTCAGAGACCTCGACCTTTAACCCCACACAGGAGGATTTCTCCGAACTCTTAGAAGCCAGTTTCGCCGGTCGCGAGCTTCGCGAAGGCAAAGTGGTGAAGGGTCTGGTGACCAGGATCGAAAACGATTTCGTCGTGGTCGACGTGGGGTTGAAGACAGAAGGCCGGGTGCCGCTTCGTGAATTTGTGCACCAGGGCGAACGCGAAGAGGTGGCCGTTGGCGAACACGTGGACGTCTATCTGGAGCGGATCGAAAACGCCTTGGGGGACGCGCTGTTGTCCCGCGAAAAGGCGCGACGCGAAGAAGCGTGGAACCGTCTCGAAGAGTCGTTCGCCAAAACGGAGCCCGTGAACGGCCAAATTGTCGGGCGCGTCAAAGGCGGCTTCACCGTCGATCTCGGCGGCGCGAACGCGTTCTTGCCCGGCAGCCAGGTCGACATTCGGCCCGTGCGGGACGTGGGCCCGTTGATGAACAAAACCCAGCCCTTCGCGATCCTGAAAATGGACCGCCCGCGGGGCAACATCGTGGTGTCGCGCCGCGCCGTGCTTGAGGAAAGCCGGGCCGAACAGCGCGCGGAACTCGTCAGTCAATTGGCGGAAGGCGAAATCCGTGAGGGCGTCGTCAAGAACATCACCGACTACGGCGCGTTCGTGGACCTTGGCGGCATCGACGGCCTCCTGCACGTGACGGACATGTCGTGGCGGCGGGTCAGCCACCCGAGCCAAATCTTGGCCGTGGGCGACACGGTGAAAGTGCAGATCGTCAAGATCAACGTCGACACCCAACGCATTTCGTTGGGCATGAAGCAACTGCAAAGCGATCCGTGGGACGGCGTCGACGCGAAGTATCCCGTCAACGGCAAGTTCACCGGACGCGTCACGAACATCACCGATTATGGGGCGTTTGTGGAGCTCGAGCCGGGCGTTGAGGGCTTGGTCCACGTCTCCGAGATGAGCTGGACGAAGAAGAACGTCGATCCCGGCAAAATCGTCTCCACGAGCCAAGAAGTTGAAGTGCTCATCCTGGATGTGGATGCGGACAAGCGGCGGATTTCGCTCGGCCTGAAACAAACCCAGGGCAATCCCTGGGAGACGTTCCTCGCGCAACATCCCGTGGGCGCTGTTATTGAGGGCGAAGTCCGCAACATCACCGAATTTGGTCTTTTCATTGGCCTTGGCGAAGACCTCGACGGCATGGTTCACCTCTCCGACATCGATTGGAGCCAGCCGGGCGAGCAAGCCATCCAAAATTACGCCAAGGGCGATGTGGTGCAGGCGAAAGTGCTCGACGTCGATGTCGAGAAAGAGCGCATCTCGCTCGGCATGAAGCAAGTCGGCGGCGACCCGATGCAAGAGGGCGAATACCGGCGCGGCGACACCGTGACGGTCACGGTCACGGACGTGGTCTCCGGCGGCATTGAGGTCGCGTTCGGCGACGACAACAGCATGAAGTCTTTCATCCGCAAATCGGATCTCTCTCGGGACCGCGCGGATCAGCGTCCGGAGCGCTTCTCCGTCGGCGACAAGGTCGACGCGCGGATCACCAACGTCGATCGGGCGGCGCGGAAGATTGGCCTCTCGGTCAAGGCTCTCGAAATCGCCGAGGAAAAAGAAGCCGTGGAGCAGTTCGGTTCTGCGGACGCCGGCGCGTCTCTCGGCGATATCTTGGGCGCGGCCCTGCGCGAGCGGGAAAAGGGCGACTGACGCCGCGGAGGCCCGGCGGCCCTCTGCTCAGGCGGTTCGAGCCGTCGGAGCAGCGCCTCAACGCCATGTCGGCGTGATCGCCGCGGGCGGCCGCTATCGGGCGATCGGGTCGCTCTCATCGCGATGCCGCATTTGTGTTTCGCGGACTCGCAGCGTGCGTTGACCCATTGATTTCACTCGCGCGATGCTCTCGACGAAGCATCACAACAGGTCATGCAGCATGATTAAATCCGAGTTGATCCAACAGCTGGCCGAAACGCGGCCGCAGCTCACCCAAGGCGACGCGGAGCGGGCGGTGTCCTGCGTGCTCGACGCCATCGCCGATGCGCTGGCCGCCGGTCAGCGCGTGGAGCTGCGGGGCTTCGGCGCCTTCACGGTGCGCGAACGTCCAGCTCGCGAGGGCCGCAATCCCCGCACCGGCGAGCCGGTCTCGGTGCCGATGAAGCGCGTGCCGTTCTTCAAAGCGGGCAAAGGCCTGCGCGAGCGTGTGGATCGCGCCCGCGGCGATGGGGTCGCGCCCTCGGCGGAGATGCGCGAATCCGCATAGAGTCTTGACCTGACGGGTGGTTTGGTCGACACGCCCATCGGGTGGTGGCGCAATGATGCGTGTCAAAATCTGTGGTGTGCGCGACGAAGCGACGGTCGCGGCCGCGGCGGCGGCCGGCGCCGACTGGATTGGCTTTGTCATCGTGCCAACCAGCCCGCGCTACACGCCCTTTGACCGCGTCAGCGAGTTGGCCGTGGCCGCGGAGGAGGCGGGCGCGGAGCCTTGGGTGGTGACCGTCGGCGCCCCCGAGGACCATTATTGGCGGATGCGGGATTGGCCTGTGAGCGCGCTGACCGTCCAGATGCACGGCGAGGAGCCGCCAAGCTTTGTCGCCGAAATGCGCTCCTTGATGATCAACCGCCGCGTGGTGAAGGCGATACCCGTGCGCAAGCGCCGGGATCTTGACGCCGCCGCCTCGTTTGACGCGGCCGACATGATCTTGCTGGACGCTCAACCGCCAAAGGGCGCAGACCGCGCCGGCGGCCATGGCGCGCCGTTCAAATGGTCCATTGTGAAGGGCTGGGACGCACCCAAGCCTTGGATCTTATCGGGGGGGCTGACGCCGTCCAATGTGGCTGAGGCGATCCGGCTGACGGGCGCTCAGGCCGTGGACGTGTCCTCCGGCGTGGAAAGCGCGCCCGGCATGAAGGACCTGGCCAAGATCCGCGATTTTATCCAAGCTGCGAAGAGCGTGGGGTAGCCAAAGAGACACGACCCGATAACCTCTTATCGGCGTTGTTCCTTGCCACGACGCGCAGACGCTGCCATATAACTGTCATGAGCAACTCAATGCATCGCCGCGAAGACAAAGAACGAAACTAGCGCTTCTCCTGAGCGCAAAGGGCATCCGCATGGCCGGGCGCGCGCGGTTTCTGTTTGGGTTTGGCGTCGCGCTGCTCTCAACCGCCCTCGGTTGCGCCGCGATGTCCCATCTCGTCGGATTCCACATCACCGTGATCGGCTGGCTGAACGTCGTCGCGATCGGCGGTCTTGTGGGCTGGTATGTGATCGACGGCCTGTTCGCGCGCCGCGACATCTTCGCTCTGTTCGGGCGCGAGGAGCCCATCCTCAACTTTGCGCTGCGCTTCTGGCGGATGGTGGCGTTGGTTGGCGGCCTGCTTGGCGCCGCCGTCGCGGCCAGTCTCGCCTCGCCGCTGCAGTCCGTCGGCGGCGCTGGCGGCGAGCAGGCTGATTTTCGAACCATTGTGATCCTTGTCAGCGTCTTCATCGCGGCCTTTGGCTGGATGTACACGACGTTCATCAAAGAGAAATCCGATCGCGCCGCCAACACGCTGCAGGCCATCCACAATCAGTTCCACGGCGATCGCGTGGTGCAGATCTACGACGCGATGAGCGAGATGATCACCCACGCGCGTGATCGTTTCGACGTTCAACGTCTGGAGCCGCTGCCGACTGCCGCGATGAGCGTCAAGCTGCGCGACGTGCCGGAAGACATGCGGCCGGAAGGTCCCCTGGGCTGGACACTCGAGCTGGCGACGGATCAATTCCTGAATGCGCTGGATCAAGTGGCCCTTGGGGTTCGCGTTGGCCAGTTTGACCACCGCACCATTGACCTGGTGCTGCGGCAACGTTTCATTCGCCACGCCTACATCTTTTGCGATTACATCAAAGATGTCACGGCCGCTGAATATGACGACCAGCGTCAGCAGTGGCGATCAACTGTACGCACATGGGAACACTTTCTCTGGCTGGTCGATCGGCTGCCGGTGTTGCCCACGGACAAGATCGACTCGAGCCGCTTGGTGCTTCCTCCGAAAGTCGTCGTCCGCTGAAGCGCTCAGCCCTTGCCATCGTGCGGATCGGTCGGCGACATTGCCGCGATCGGGGGACGACATGCAGAGCGACAGCTACATCTATCTTCCAGGTTGGGTGAAGCTCGCGGCGATCGTGGTGTTGTCGGTCACGCTGTTCGGCGCGTTGGGCGTCGCTGGGCTCGGCGTTATGGGCGCGGGCGAAGCCGGTTGGATCGAAGTGTCCATGGCGGTCGTCCAGATCTCGGTGTCGGGCCTCGCCTTAGCGCTAGTGTTGTTTTTCTCCCAGCGCGCCATCAGCGTGGACCGGCTCGTGCGCAAGTCGGATGAGTATATGGAGCGTGACGTGCCGGCGGCGCTGCGCCGCTTTGAGCGGATCACGCCTGGGCCGCTGGGATCCTTGGCGAAGGTGGCGCACGCGCCGGGCGCTTACGGCGCGTGGTACGATTGCTGGATCGACGATATGGCCCTGAACTTTCGGTTTGGGCTGCGGATGCGCCACGTGACCGTCAACGTGTTCTTGCCGCGATCGCATTTCCCGTCGGTTCCAGAGACGCAACAGATTCTCAAAGCGATCCTCAAACGCGCGAAGGATGTCGGTTTTGACTACGACATGGCCGAAGAAACACAAGAGCGCGATGGGCGTGACTATGTCACGATCTATTTTATGCAGAGCCTAGACAGTGGCTTCCTGTTCGATACCGAGCGGCGACTGTCGTTGTTGCAGCAGGTGTCTTTGGTTCTGCGATCCTTGTGCATCAACGCTCGCCGCCAGGGACGTCGTCTCGCCTATGACGATGATCGCTAAGCGTGTCGCCTTCTCTCTTGAACAGGATACCCGCCAATGACTGACGCCTCCGCGGCTGAGGACCCGCCCATCGCCCGTGAAGACCGCGACAGCGGCGGTCGATGGGTGACGACCGTCGATGGCCACGAGGCCGAGATGACGTATTCGCGCGTCAGCCCCCAGCTGATCATCGTCGACGCCACCCACGTGCCGGACGCCCTGCGCGGCCGCAGCGTCGGGCTGGCGCTGTTGCGCCGGGCGGTGGCCGACACGCGCGCCGACGGCGCCAAGATCATCCCACTGTGCCCCTTCGCGAAGGCCCAGCTGGAGAAACACCCGGAGTGGGCGGATATCATTCATCATCGGTGACGCGCCGCCTGCTCGCCCCGCCGCCCACGCGACCACAGGAGCCTCCATGACCGCCCACACCCTAGCCGATCGCCCGATCCATCTCGGCGCCGGCGCCACAGCGGAGGTCGAGCCCCCGTTCACAGGCGATCTGGCCTGGTATGAAGGCTACGGCGCGCGCCGCGCGACGGACGGCGCCGAAGGCCGTTTGGTCAGCCAATTCACGTTTCGGGAGAACTGGGACAGTTGGGAGATGCACCCCCACGGCGCGGAAGTGGTGATGTGCCTCGCGGGGAGCCTCACCCTCCATCAGGAGACCGCTGACGGCGCGATCAGCCACGTCACGTTGGGCCCAGGGGAGTATGCGATCAACCCGCCCGGCGTGTGGCACACAGCCGACGTGGAGGGGGACGAAGCCACCGCCCTTTTCATCACCGCGGGCATCGGCACGCAGCACCGGCCCAGATGACGGCCGCGGACGCGGGCGGGAGGGCGTTGCCCCCTCCCAGCCGCCGGTCTGGCCTGTTAACGTCGCGCCATGACTGATTTGGCCACCCCCGCAGCGTCCGCCTCCCCCGCCAACGTCTTGTCCGCCGCGCCTGACGCCGAGGGGCGTTTCGGCGCGTTTGGCGGACGGTATGTCGCGGAAACGCTGATGCCGCTGATCCTGGCGGTCGAGCAGGCCTACGCCGAGGCCAAGGCCGACGCCGCGTTCCAGACCGCGTTCGACGCCTTCTTGCGCGATTATGTCGGCCGGCCGTCGCCGCTTTACTTCGCCGAGCGGCTGACAGAGCACTTCGGCGGCGCGCAGATCTGGTTTAAGCGCGACGAGCTGAACCACACCGGCGCGCATAAGATCAACAACTGCCTCGGCCAAGTCTTGCTCGCCAAACGCATGGGCAAGACGCGGATCATCGCGGAGACCGGCGCCGGGCAGCACGGCGTGGCGACGGCGGCGGTGTGCGCCCGCCTCGGCCTGCCCTGCATCGTTTACATGGGCGCGAAGGATGTCGAACGGCAAAAGCCCAACGTCTTCCGCATGCACCTCCTCGGCGCGGAGGTGCGCCCGGTCGAGGCG
>CAZGLY010000068.1:0-11382 GCA_964526675.1 uncultured Caulobacterales bacterium | reverse complement strand
CGAAGGCCCGCGATGCACTAACATTGGGCCTGGACCGGTCAGTAGAGGCTGCTCAAAAACGCCGTTGGACGATCGGCCGGTCTCGACACCCATGTGAAACGCCACTGCCCATTCAACGACTGATAGAGCTGCGAACGGGCCGGATCGTTCGCGCGCGCCAACGCCGCACTCTCGAAGGCGAAGAAGGTGGCGCGCGCCGGTTCGCGATTGCGCTCAAAGACCTTGGGGTTCTGCCAATCGGGCGCCCGCGCCTCCTGCTCGGGCGACAACGCGGTTGGCGTGACGAGGACACAGCCGTCGCCGCGGCAGAACACGCCTCGTCTTGCGGGATCCGTGACGCACGACGCGAGGACGAGGCACACGATAAGCAAAGGGGAACACAGGATCGCGCGCTTCATGGTCGTCCCTGCTCCGAGGCGACACGCACCGCCGGGCCTGGCTGGTCCGTGACGCTGGGCTTTCCTCTCCGTTCAGACGCAGACAGGGAACAGGAGGATTGTCTGATATTCGCTGACGGCGTCTGGGGTGGTCGTCGCCACGCGCGCCGCGCACGCGCAACCGCCAACGCCATCCCTATCGTCTTGACGCTAATTCTCCACCGGGTCGGCGTCCAGCGGCCGCGCTGGCGAGCGTGGATCACGCGCAAAACTTGACCAGCATCGCCTGCGATCGGACAACAGTTGTAGAGTGTTGTTCCGCGCTGACGCCGCGCAACGGCGCATCCGCGGCAGAGTCGACAAAGAACGAAGCAACTCGCAACGGAGGACGCCCCATGTCAGACGCGGCCGCACCGCCAGCTATGCCCCAAGTGCGTTCCATCGCCGTCACAGACATCCGCAAAAGCTTGGCTGAAGGCTGGCGCGATTTCACGCGCGCGCCGCTGCTGAGCGGGTTCTTTGGGCTGGTCTACGCCGCCGGCGGCATCGGCCTCTACTTCGCCGCGTCCGAACTCAATATGGGCTGGATCGTCTACCCCATGATGCTCGGCTTCGCGCTGATCGGTCCCTTTGTCGCGGTGGGCCTCTACGAAATCAGCCGCCGCCTTGATCGGGGCCAACGCCCGGACTGGGGGCCGGTGCTCAGCGTCATCTGGGCGCAACGCAAGCGCGAGATCGCCTGGATGGGCTTCGTGATGCTGTTCGTGCTCGTGGTGTGGATGTATCAGATCCGGATTCTGATCGCGTTGTTCTTGGGCCTGGAGCCGTTTCACGGCTTCGAAGACATGACCCGGGTCCTGTTCACCACCCAGGCCGGGTGGACGTTTCTGGCGATCGGCCATGTGATCGGCGCGGTCTTGGCCCTGGTGGTCTTTTCGCTCACCGTGGTGTCGATCCCCCTCTTGCTGGATCGCGACGTCGACATCGTCACCGCGATGATCACGAGCGTGAAGTCCGTGACGACGAACGCCGGCGTCATGGTTGGCTGGGGGCTTGTGGTGACGGCGCTGCTGTTCGTGTCCGCGTTGCCGGCCTTTGTCGGGTTGATCGTGTCGTTGCCGTTGCTGGGCCACGCCACCTGGCGGCTGTACCGTCGGTTGGTCGTCCCCGCCTGAGGGATCCGCGCCGCCGCGTGCGGACGAAGCCGTCAGACGCCCGCGACCCGGCGGGGCACGCCTGGAACGCCGAACCCGCACTCAAGCGCGTCGCGATCCCACTGCGCCAAGTTCGCTGCAGCCTCGTAAGTGGCCTGCAGGAACTGCATGAGCACCGCCTCTGGGTCCGACGCGGTTCTGACCGCCTCATAGGGCAGCACAAACTCGCCCAGCTCATGGTTGTAGCTCGCGTCCGCGACGCCGGGGTCGGCATCCGCGAACCCATCCGGCGTCGGATAGGCGTAGGCGTAGAAGGTTGGCGCGCCGAGGCCCGCGCCAGGCCAAAACCCAGCGGAGCTGACCTCATGCGAGTAGGCTTCGTGCGTCACGGGGTCGGGCAATGCAGGAATGCCGCCCGGGTGGAGCGGCGCCGGGCGCCCGGAAAACCGCGTCACGGCGAGGTCAAAGCTCCCCCAGAACAGGTGGACGGGGCTGACCTTGCCTAAGAACCCCGTACGAAAGCGTTTGAAAACCGCGTCGATGCGGACCAGAGCGCGCCACAAATCCGCCGCCGCCTCAGGATCGTAGGCGCCCGAGGACGTCTGCTCCACAAACGGCACCGGATCCGCAACCTCGTTGGGCGCGTGATGGAGGGCCACCCCCGCGCCCAGCCGATCCAGCGCGTCCAAGAAGCGACGGTGAAACGTCGCCACCGGCATCGGCTCGAGAGCGATACGTTCCGTCCGCCCATCCGTCGCGGCGATGATCAGGGCGTGATCCACAAAATCAAACACCGCTTCGTAACTAACATCCGGCCCCGGAATCAGCGATGTCGTCAGTCCTCGCGCGTTGACGTAAAATGCGGCCTGCCAGGAATGATTGACCCACGGCGTCAAAGCGAAACGGAACTTACCGACGATCTGCGCCCACATGTGGAGACTGTCGCCCGTTGGCGCCCACCGGTCGTAAGGGATGTCTGGCCATGCCGCCACGGGTGAATCTCCTGCCCTGTCATCACGGACGCCCGACGCGGGATGGGGGCGTCATCGCGCGGGGAAGCCTGCGGATCTTCATGGACATTGCAAGCCGTCTTTGAAGGCCGAAGACGGGGCGAGAGCGCGTTCACCCGCGGGGCCACGCGCCTCCAACACATGTGTGGCGTGTCGGGGGTGGGGGCGGCCTACTCCTCGTGGAAGGCGCGCGACCACCCCCGTGAAATTGGCTTGAGCAAGTATGACAGCAGCGACCGATCACGGTTCTTGATCTCCGCCTCGACCGTCATGCCGGGCAAGAGCTGCGCGCCAAACGCGCGATCGCCGAAATAGTCGCGTTCCGGCGTGACGATGACGCGGTAGAACGGCTTGGCGTCGTCATCGAGCTGCGTTGTGGCCGAAATCTCGGAGATCGCGCCGGCGATGACGCCATAGTGCGCTGAGTCATACGCATCAACGCGAAGCGCCGCCGGCTGACCCACGCCGACCTTGCCGATGTCGCCGGGGCTGACGCGGGCCTCAATCAGAAGCGCGCGGTTGGCCGGCACGATCCGCAGCAATTCCTGCGCCGGCGCCACCACATCGCTGGCTCCGTGAACCGCGAGCTCCGTGATCACGCCATCCACCGGCGCGCGCACGGTCAGGCGCTCAAGGCGGCTTTCGGCGTCTGCGATCAGCGCCGTCAGCTCCGCGAGCTCGGCGATCAGCGGCGCCGTGCGGGACAGCGCGCCGGCGTGTTGGCTCGCGACCATCTCCGCCAGCTTTGCCTCCGCGGAGCGTTTGACCTGAGCCTCAAGCGCGAGGTCGGCCTCCAAGCTCAACACGCGCGCGGCGGCGTTGCGCGCTTCGCGCCGCGCGCGGGACATGCGTTCACGCGCGGCCGCCCCACGCGCGAACAGCTCAGCGATGGCGGCCGCGTCCTCGGCGAGATCGGCCGCGGCGTCTTGGGCGTTGGGGATCTGCACGCGAACGGCCGCCATCCGCGCGTCGACCTCCGCAATGAGAGCCCTTTGGGTTTCCAATTCCGCGCCCTGCAGCTCCTGCTGCGCGCGCATCAAACGCGCCTGCTCGCGCGCCTGCGCTTGGTCGAGCGCCGTCGTCCCATCCAGAACGCCGCCGTCGACGACCGCTTGTTCGCGCAGGAGCGACAGGTGAAGCTGGTCGCGCCGCGCGCGCAATTGCGACAGTTCAGCGTCCACGGCCGTGGTGGACAGGCGCAGCAGCGTGTCGCCGGCCGCCACACGTTGCGCGTTGCGCACCGCCACCTGGTCCACCACGCCGCCCTCGATGTGACGCACGGTGACGACGTCGCCCTCCGGCAACGCCTCGCCGGGCGCGCGCACGACCTCGTCGATGCGGGTCAATCCCGCCCAAACCACAGCCGCGCCGAAGACGAGCACGATGGCGTAGATCAACGACGACAAGAGCACCGGCGGCGGGTTCTCCGCCAGCTCCGTGCTGAGGATCAAGTCAGCGGACTGAGCGGCGGTGTTTGGACCATCGCCCGTGTCGGGCGTGGGAGCAGGACGGCGTGTCATGCGGCGACCCTCACCATGGTTCGTTCGGCGATCTGCGCGCCCGTCCCCTCAGCCACGACCGCCCCGCGATCGATGAAGACGCCGCGATCGGCTTTGTTTAGGAAACTCGGGCGGTGGGAAACGATGATGATCGTGCGCTCGCCGAGCTCCATCGCCAGAAGACTCAAGAACGCTTCCGCGCCGCTCTGGTCGAGGCCTTTCTCGGGCTCGTCGATGATCAAGATGGACGGGTCGCGAACCAAAGCGCGCGCGAAGGTGATGGCGCGGACGATTTTCGCCGGCGGAGGCTCGGCGGCCGCTCCCCCGATCACCGTGTCGAGATCGTAGCCCGTGGCCGCGAACGCCCGGTTGAGCCCCGACATTTCGACGGCCCAATCGAGCATGTCGGACTCGCGGGTCGGATCGCCGAGCATGACGTTGTCGCGCACGGCGCCGCTAAAGATGTGATCGGTTTGCGGAACATACCCGATCGATCGGCGCAGCTCGTGATGGGAGAGTTGCCGGATGTTGGAGCCGCCGAGCAAAATCGCCCCGCTCATGGGCTCGTGCAGGCGCATAATCAGGTTCGCGATGGTGGACTTGCCGGAGCCGGTCGGCCCGGCGATCGCGAAGAACTCCCGCGGCTGAACCGCGAACGACAGCCCGACCAGCGCCGCCTCGCGCGTGTTCGGATAGCGGAACGACACGCGCTCAAAACTCACCGAATCGGGCGTGCGGTCCGATGTGGTGGACAGGCTGCGGGGCTGGCGTTCTTCGGGCAGCGCAAAGAACGCGTTGATCTGGGTCGCGGCCGCGCGCACCCGGGCGATGCGCCCCGCCGCGTTGGCGATGACCTGCAGCGGCGCCAACAGTTTCCAAGTCAACGCCATCGTCGCGATCAGGCCGCCGGCGGTCAACGCGCCCTCCATCACCATGAGGGCGCCGCCACCAACGGTGGCGAGCGCCGCGGCGTTCATGACGACGCTGGAGGCGGTCTCGAGGCTCAAGACCGCCGCCGCTTGACGGGCCGAGGCCTGCGCCGCGCGGGCGGAGAGCCAACGGAAGCGTTGCGCCCACACGCGCGAGGCGTCGCTGCGTTCGATCGCCCGGCGCAATGACGCCGCCTCGGCCACGAAGGCGCGCGCGGCGTTTTGTTTCTCGACCGCGTCGCGATCCAGAGCGCGGTTGGCCCGCCCGAAAATCCAATGCAGCGTCATCAAGGCGAGGCCGCCGACGATCGGCGCGCCCGCCAAAGGTCCGGCGATGACGACAAGAGCCGCAATCGTGAGGATCACGAACGGCGCTTCCGTGACCGCCGCGGCGACGGGACCGGTGAAGATGTCGCGCAAGGCTTCAAAGTCGCGCACGCGCTGCACTTGAGCCGCGACCGGCGCCCCCTCAATGCGCGCCGACGGCAGGCGCAACAGCTTCGCGACCACGTTGACGCCGATGATGTAGTCCAACCGCGCCGCCACACGCGACAGGAGGCGGACCTTCACGCTCCGGAAGAAGAAGTCCGCTGCGGCGAGCAAAGCGAGCGCCGCGGCGAACATGGGCAGGGCGTCCGCCGAGCGCTGGCCGATCACGCGATCGTAGATGATCATGATGATGATGGGCGAGGCGATGGCCAACAGGCTCACCATCGCCGACACGATCATCAGCCCCGAGAGATAGGATCGAAAACGCCCTAAGACGTCGAACAGCCACTGGCGCGGCGTCCCGCGACGGTTCTGGACGACCTCCCGCTGAAACACATACCAGCGGCCCCGCGCGAAGGCCGGCCAAGGCGGGGCCGGCGCGAAGTTCTCGCCAGTCCACACCATGGGCGTGCGCCCGTCCGACAAACGCACCAGCAGCGGGGCGCCGCCATCGGGCGGCTCATACAAGACGAGCGTCGCGCGGATCCCATCCCACCGCCGCGGGTTTCGCAAAGCCACCGTCGTGACGCCAAACCCGACAAGGGCGTTGCGGACATCCGCCAGAGACACGACCGGCCGAAACTGCGGCAGTCTGTGGGCGATCGCCTCGCGGTCGGGGGTCTCGCCAAGCTCCCTCAGCACCGCTGCGAGCAGCGCGCGCGCCGCGCGCGTCGTCAGCGCGTCCGACGCGTCTGCGTCAACCTCGCGGACCTCGCACGCGGTCATTGTCCCCCCCACAAGCGGCGCGCGGGGCCATGATCTTGGCTGAGATCCGGTATCGCGGCGTCCACGGAAATGCGGGTCAGCGCGTGGTCCTGAATTCGATAGTGGGCGTCGCAGCTCCTCAGGTAGGACGGCCGCTCCGACACAAGGATAATCGTCGCCCGCGCCTTTAGCCGCTGCAGGAGCGTCAGAACAATCTGATCGCTTTCGAAGTCCAGCCCGTCGTTTGAGCCGTCGAACAGGATCACGCGCGGCTGATTCACCAGCGCGCGAGCGATCAGCAAGCGTTGGGTCACTCCGGGGGGAAAGGGGCCGGCGTCGCCGCCTTCGAAGGACGTGTCCAGGCCGTCGGGAAGTTTGGCGACAAACCGGTCGAGGCCCACATCCTGGATCGCGCGCACCGCCGCGGCCCGCAATTCGGTTTCCCGCAACATGGTCACGTTCTGCAGGATCGTGCCGCTGAACAACCCTTTGTTGCCGGTGATCAGGCACGCTTGCCGCCGATAGCCCGCCACCCGATCGGGGGTCACGGCGACATCGTCGATCACCAAGTCGCCCGCCGCGAGAGGCCGCTCGCCCGCGAGGACTTCCAACAGCACGGACTTTCCCGACCCGCTCGCCCCGACAATGGCCGTCATGGAGCACGCCGGGGCCATAAACGTCACGCCGCGCAGCAACAACGACGGCGTCTCGGGGTGGGCGACATCGGCCCCCAAGAGCGCCAGATGCCCTGTGACGACAACGTCGTGAACGGCGGCCGCGGGCGCCGGCCCGCTCGGCGGGGACGCGATCAGGTCGCGGAGGTCTCTCTCCGCGCAATGCACCACGTGGTAGCGCGACCATGACGACGCGGCTCGAGCGATCGGCGTCACCATACGCCCCGCCAGCATGGAGGTTGCAGCGAGCACGCCGATGGTGATGTCGCCGGCGACCGCGACGCCCGCTCCCACCACAACCACTAAGGCCGTGGCGGACGACGCAATGGAGCTTGTCACAGACTGGCCAAAGCCGTTGAGGTTTGTGACCGCTTCGGCGCTGGAGGCCGACGCCGCTTGCAGATTCTCGTGACGGCGGCGCAGCTGGCTTTCCAGCGCCAACGCCTTCACCGTGTGCAGGCCGCGCAGGATCTCATAGACGAAACGCACGCGCGCGGTGTCCGTGCGCTGTTGCAGCATCGCCTTCTCGCCCAAGGAGCGCGACAACACCGTGATAAACACAACGATGATCAGCACGATGATCACCGGAATCGCGGTCAACAAGCCGGTCATGTGGGCGACGACGCCCAACGCCACGGCGGCGAAGGGCAAATCCAACGCCGTCAGCATCGGCAGGCCAAAATAGAACTCGCGCAGAAGCGTCACGTCGCGACAGCGTTGGAGGACCGCCGCGCTGTCCAGGCCGTGGTCGCGCTGCCGGTTCTGCACAAGCGCCGCGAACACGCGCAGCGACAGCCGATGCTCAAAACGCGACGCCAGAGCCGCCATCACCTGCGAGCGCAGTGATCGCAGGCACCATTCGAGCGCCAACGCCCCCACCACCATGACCACAAGAAAGGTGAGCGTCGCGCGTGAACCGCCGCTCAACACCCGGTCGTAGATGTGTAGGACCGTCAGGGGCAGCGCCAAGCCAAGCACGTTCACCGCGGCCGTCGCCAGAAGGACGTCGCCGCGAAACCACGGTCGCAAATCGGCATCGAGGCTGATGGGCGAGGTCGACGCGGCCATGCTGTCGGCGTCGCACAGTTTCAATAATTTTCCACTAAAGGTGTGCGGTCGCTCTTTATTTACCAAAAGAATATGATCGAGTTTTCAAAAAAACCTTCGTCGTTTAGGTTTGCATTTCATTTCAGTGTGGGTTTTCGGGGCGCATTCCATGGTTCCTCATCTGCTCCATTCCGCCAAGGACCATGCGAAGACAGCGGCGGGCCACGAACTCCCGACCTTGGAGAGCCTCGATTTTGGCGGCGTGATGTGGCGGGTCGAAGCCGCGGGGGCCATGCACGGCGCCCATATGGGCTCAAGAGTGGCCGCGCCGGTCGACGTGATCACGGGCTCGTTCGCCGCGCCGGACCCGGACCGGGACGCGCACGACCACGCCTTCGACCCGGCGCTTGGACAAGTGAGCGGGGGCGGGCCGTTGCCCCCCCGCAAGATCGATGCGCCGAGCGATGCAGCCGCCCCGACCGCGGAGGAGGCGCGCGACGCGCGCGCCGCGATGGGCCAAGAGATCCCATCCGCGACGGAGGCGTCGCCGCCCGCTCGCGCCGGCGACGTGACGCCCCCGCGCCCCGACCCCGCGCAAGATCCGTCGGTGCGAGGCGCATCGTTCGGGGATGGGGCCATCCGCCTCGGAAGCGGCGCCGACGCGGGCGAGGACGCCCCCCAACATCAGGCTGCGCCAACCAATCTGACGACCGAGCCCGTCGACGGCGGCCAAGACGCCGCGGGCCCCCTCTTCTTCCAACCGTTCCCGTCGTCAGACGACGCGCCGGGAGCGACCGAGACAACCAACACCGCCCCCGAGGCGTCGGCGCTCGCCCCGGTCACGGCGAGCGAAGACGCGCCCTTTGTGTTCGACGCCTCGAGGGCCTTCACCGACGTCGACGCCGACGACACGCTGACCTTCGCCTTCGCGTCTGGGGCGCCATCGTGGCTCAGCGTGGACGCGGCGACCGGCGTTCTGACCGGCGCGCCGCAGAACGCCGACGTCGGCGCGAGCACGGTCACGATCGTCGCCACCGACACGCGCGGCGCCAGCGCGCAGACCACGCTCTCGCTCAGCGTCGCCAACACCAATGACGGGCCGAGCGGGCTTCTCATCACCAGCGGCTCTGTTGTCGAAAGCGCCGCACCAGGCGGCGCGATCGCCACACTCGCGGTCATCGACGATGACGTCGGCGACAGCCATACCTACGCGATCGCCGCGGATCCATCGGGCCTGTTCGCGATCGTTGGCGACGAGCTGCGCCTCGCCTCGGGCGCTCAGCTGGACTTTGAAACCCAAAGCAGCCACGCGGTCACCATCACCGTGATCGACGCCGCCGGCGCCCGCCACACCGACGTGGTGACCATCAGCGTGATGGACACGGCCGAGGCGTTGGCGCTTGGGCCCGGCGGCGTCCAGTTTACCGACGAGGGCGTCGGCGAACTCAGCGTCACCGGCGGGACCGGCAACGACATCATCACCGGCAGCCTGGGCGACGATGTGTTGGCTGGAGGGCTCGGCGACGACCACCTCATCGGCGCCGCCGGCCACGACACTGCCGTCTTCCAGGGGCGCGCGGAGGCGTATGTGTTTGCGCAAAACGCCGAAGGCGCGCTCGTCGTCATCGACACGGTCGCAGCCCGTGACGGGGTAGACACGATGACCGGCGTTGAGGCCCTGCGGTTTGAGGGCGACGGACGCACCATGTCTGTGGTCGTCG
Organism: uncultured Caulobacterales bacterium; assembly: GCA_964526675.1. GTDB lineage: Bacteria > Pseudomonadota > Alphaproteobacteria > Caulobacterales > Maricaulaceae > CAZADA01. The sequence continues at coordinate 1,777 of CAZGLY010000068.1, read as the reverse complement.
GGGGAGACGGCGCCGAGTCTCTCTCCGGCGGCGCCGACACCAGCGCGATCTTCGCGTTCGCCGGCGACGACACAATTGTGGTCAACGCGCTTGGCGATCGCGTCGACGGCGGCGCGGGGGTCGACACCCTCGTGCTCTCAGCCGTTGGCGACGGCGGCGTGACCGTCGATCTGGCGGCGGGCGTCGCCTCAGCCTCCGGCGAACCGTCCTCGGCGTTGACGCGGATCGAAAACGTGACCGGCTCCGCCGGCGACGACGCCATCACCGGGGACGGCGGACACAACACCCTCACCGGCGGCGGCGGCGACGACGCTCTCTTCGGCGGCGCGGGCGCGGACATCCTCTCGGGCGGTGTGGGCGACGACCGGCTGAAGGGCGGCAGCGGCGATGATGTGGCGGTCTTCAACGGGGCACAAAGCGACTTCTTCATCGCCCGCACGACATCAGGCGACTATCGCGTCACGGACTTGAGCGCCGCCGATGGCGACGAGGGCGGCGACACCCTGGTCGACATCGAGTTTCTGCAGTTTTCGGACTCTGGCGGCCTTGTCTCGATCGACTCCGCGGTGTCCTCCCTCCTTCCTGCAAGCGCGCCCGACGCGAGCGCCGTTGCTGCAGTCGCGGCAACCCATACGGTCGCTGGGCAGTGGTCGTTGGGTTTCGACAATGGCGGCGCATCCGACCTCACGCCCAACGCCAACACCGCCCTTTTGCGCGGCGACGCGGCCCTTAGCGGCAAGGCCGTCACGCTCGATGGCGATGGCGACTACGTCGAAATCCCGCACGCAGCCGGCTACGACCTGGCGGAAGGGTCGCTGGGCGTCTGGTTCAACGCCAACAACCTTGCGGCGGACCAGGTGCTCGTGTCACGCGACTCAAGCGGGTTCGACGGCGGCGGCCACCTCCGCATCGAGCTGGAGGACGACGGATCGCTCTCCGTGCGCCATCAAACCGACAGCGCCAGCATGAACCTCTCCACGAGCGCGGGATTGATCAGCGCGGGCGAGTGGTTTCACGTCGGCTACTCGTGGGGCGCGGACGGCATGGCTCTCACGGTCAACGGACAGCAGGTGGCGGCCAACGCCGACGTCACCACGCTGGCCGGCAACGCCGAACCCTTCACGCTTGGCGCCAATCAGGACAAGAGCGGCGACGGGACGGCCAACAATTTGGGCGATTACTTCGATGGACAGATCGCCCATTTCACCGTGTTCGGCGAGCGGCTCGCGCAGCAGGACATGGCTGATCTCTACGCCGCGGGCGCGGCGGATCGTTTTCGGACGTCCCCGGCTGGCGATGATGGCGACACGCTGATGGGGACCGATGGTCTTGATCACCTGACGGCGGGCGCCGGCGGCGACACGCTTTTTGGCGGCGGCGGCGACGACACGCTCAATGGCGGCCAAGGGCAAGATGTTCTCTACGGCGGCGCCGGCGACGACGCGCTCAACGGCGGCGACGGCTTGGACACGGCCGTGTTTGCAGGAGCCCAAAGCGGCTACGAGATCCGAGACCTCGGCGACGGGCGCTTCGAGGTCACCGACACCGACGCCAGTGATGGCGACGACGGCGTCGACACCCTGGTCGACGTGGAGCAGATCGTGTTTGGCGGGGCGTCGGCGCTTGCCGTGGCCGCAACCGTCGAGGCGGACCCGCCAGTGTCTCAAGACGGCAGTCCGTCCACTGATAGCTTCGCTGGCCTGCTGGCGGAAACGTCAGCCATCGGCCATTGGCGGTTGGCCGCGCCGCTCGGCGGATCGGACGACGCCAACGCAGC
>CAZGLY010000067.1:0-11440 GCA_964526675.1 uncultured Caulobacterales bacterium | reverse complement strand
ATGGTCGACCGGGTGATGGCGTTGCCGGACGGCACGCGGCTCTATCTGCTCGCGCCGCTCGTGCGCGGGCGTAAGGGCGAGTACCGCAAGGAGCTCGCCGACCTCCTGCGCCAGGGCTTTCAGCGCGCGAAGATCGACGGCGCGTTTGTCGAACTGGAGGACGCCCCGGCTCTCGACAAAAAGCGCAAGCACGACATCGACGTGGTGGTCGATCGGATCGCCGTGCGTGAAGGCTTGGAGACCCGCCTCGCCGACAGCTTCGAAACCGCGCTGGCGCTCGCGGACGGCCTCGCCGTCGCGGAGTTCGCCGACCGGCCGGACGACCAGGACGCGCCTGAGCGCATCGTGTTTTCCCAGCGGTTCGCCTGCCCCGTGTCCGGGTTCACCCTGCCGGAGATCGAGCCGCGGCTGTTTTCCTTCAACAGTCCCCAGGGCGCCTGCCCAACCTGCGACGGCTTGGGCCAGGAACTCGAGTTCGATCCCGATCTGGTGGTGCCCGACAAGTCTTTGAATCTGCGCGATGGCGCGATTGCGCCCTGGGCCCGGTCGACGTCGCCCTATCACACCCAAACCCTGACCGCCCTGGCGGAACATTACGGCTTCAAGCTCACCACGCCGTGGCGGCGGCTCGCCAAGAAAGCCCGCTCCGTCATTCTCTATGGGACGGATGGCGAGGCCGTCGCCTTCGCCTATGACGACGGCGTGCGCTCCTACCGCACCACGAAGCCGTTTGAAGGCGTGATCCCCAACATGGATCGTCGCTGGCGTGAAACCGACAGCCAATGGGTGCGTGAAGAGCTCGGCAAGTATCAAGCGGCCGTGCCTTGCTCGGCCTGCGGCGGCAAGCGCCTGCGCCCAGAAGCGCTGTCGGTGAAGGTGGATGGGATCGACATCGCTGAGGCGGCGGCGAAGTCCATCCGCGACGCCAACGCCTGGTTTGACGCGGTCTCCGAGACGCTGAGCGCCAAGGATCAGGAAATCGCCACACGGATCCTCAAGGAAATCCGCGATCGGCTCCGCTTCCTCAACGATGTGGGTCTGGAGTACCTCACCTTGAACCGCGGCTCCGCCACGCTCTCCGGCGGGGAGAGCCAGCGCATTCGCCTCGCCTCCCAGATCGGGTCCGGCCTCACCGGCGTGCTCTACGTGCTCGACGAGCCGTCGATCGGCCTGCATCAGCGGGACAACGCGCGCCTGCTGAAGACGCTGAAAAACCTCCGCGATCTCGGCAACACGGTGTTGGTGGTCGAACACGACGAGGAAGCGATCCTCACCGCCGATCATGTCGTGGACATGGGCCCCGCGGCCGGCGTCCATGGCGGCGAGGTCGTGGCCGACGGCCCGCCGCCGGCGATCGCCGCTCACCCGACGAGCGTTACGGGCGCTTATCTCTCTGGGGCTCAGGAAATCGCGCTGCCGAAGGCCCGCCGGCCCGTAGACCCCAAGCGGGCGCTCACCGTGATCGACGCGACCGGCAACAACCTCCAGGGCGTCGACGCGCGCTTTCCCCTGGGCGTGTTCGTGTGCGTCACCGGCGTCTCCGGCGGGGGCAAATCCACACTCACCATTGAGACGCTCTACAAAGCCGCCGCGCGCAAACTCAACGGCGCCAGCGCGGCGCCGGCCGCCCACGAAGCCATTGAGGGGCTCGAGCAGCTGGACAAGGTGATCGACATCGATCAGTCGCCCATCGGCCGCACGCCCCGGTCCAACCCCGCGACTTACACGGGCGCTTTCACGCCGATACGCGATTGGTTCGCCGGCCTGCCCGAGGCGAAAGCCCGCGGCTACAAGCCCGGCCGTTTCTCCTTCAACGTCAAAGGCGGCCGGTGCGAAACCTGCCAGGGCGACGGCGTCATCAAGATCGAGATGCACTTTTTGCCCGACGTCTATGTCGAATGCGACACCTGTCACGGCAAACGCTACAACCGCGAAACGCTGGAGGTGCTCTACAAGGGCAAGTCCATCGCCGACGTCTTAGACATGACGGTCGAGGAAGCGTCGGAGTTCTTCCGCGCCGTTCCCGCCATTCGCGACAAGATGGTCACGCTGGAGCGCGTAGGCCTGGGTTATATCCGCGTCGGCCAACAGGCCACGACGCTCTCCGGCGGCGAGGCCCAGCGCGTGAAGCTTGCGAAGGAGCTGGCCAAACGCGCCACCGGCCGCACGCTCTATGTGCTCGATGAGCCTACGACCGGCCTGCATTTTGAGGATGTGCGCCGCCTGCTCGCCGTGCTCCACGAGCTGGTGGAGAACGGCAACTCCATGGTGGTGATCGAGCACAATCTCGATGTCATCAAGACCGCCGACTGGATCCTCGATCTCGGTCCCGAAGGCGGCGACGGCGGCGGGCGCATCGTCGCGGAAGGCACGCCGGAGGATGTGGCGGCCGTGGAGGAGAGCTGGACCGGCCGCTTCCTCAAAGACGTGCTCGCCAAGCACGAAGCGCGCACGCCGAACGCCAAGCCCGCGAAACGCAAGCCCGCCCGGAAGGCGAAGCAAAAGGCTTAGGAACATCGTCAGCCACGACAAAGGCTCCCCTCGAAGCCCGGCCCGTGTTCGATCAAACCACCCCGAGCCGCATCGCAAGCCACCAGCCCGCCCAAGCCGTCGCGGCGGTCAGCGCGTAAGCGACGAGGAGCACCAGCCCGTCTTCCGTGGTCAAGCCGACCGCGAGCACGATGATCACCAAGGCCGGCGGCACGATCAGCCCCGGAACCAACGCTCCGATGCACGCCAAGAGCGCCGCGAACACCGCGATCGCGCCCGTGAGCCGCAACCACGGCGGACGCGCGAACATCTGAAAGCGCGGCTTGAACACCCGATCCGCCGCGCGCGTCACGGGCGCGAGCAGATCCAGCGCCTTTGTCACGGCCGAACCCGGCATCTTCACATCCTGCAACGCCTTTGGCGCCCACGGCCGCGGCAGCCCCAGCGCGAGTTGGGCCGCAAAGAGGAGCATCAGCGCGCCCATCGTCAGAGAGATGCCCGGCAAGCCCCCCACGACCGGCGCGACCGCGATCAACGCCGGCGCGAACAAGAGAGGCCCGTGCGCGCGCGGGCCAAACGCCTCCAGCAGCTCGCCCACCGTCAGCACGCCGTCGTCTTCCGCGTTGGCGCGGATCACGTCGAGCATGCCCGTCAGACTGAGCGGGGCGGCGCTCGCCGCCTTCGCCGCCGCGTCGCTGGCGGCGTCATCGCTCTGGGAAGCGTCGGTCATGCGCCCTCCCCCTAGGCCACGGGACGCGCGCCGGGGAAGCCAAACTCGCCCCCCCAAACACGGTACGCGTACGCCCCGACGCCGGCCGTCAACGCGACGAGCACCGGGTTCACGGCCGCGATCAACGCCAAGCGCACGCGCCCTGCGGGATCGGCCGCCAGCGCGCCCAACACATCCTCAAGGCTTTCCCCATCCGCCTCCACCGGCGGCATCAAAACCGACCCCACTAAGGAGGTGACCAGCATCACCGAGACCACCACGAGGCCTGTGGCCAGAAGCACCGCGCCGAAGCGCCCCCGGGTCAGCCGCCACGCGCCGCGCAACACCACCGCCCCCTCGCCCACGGACGCCGCCGCCGCCGGCGCCAAGCGCGCAGAAATCCACAACGCCGCGGCGAAGCCCAAAATGGCGCCAGCGCTGGCCCCCGCCTGACCCCAACCGATCACAGCGCCCAGGCCAAGGCCAAGCACCTGACCCCACATCACGGCCGCCAGCACCGCAAACGCCGTCGCGATGGTGACCGCCGCCACCCGCAGTTCGTCGGGCCCCAGCCAGAGACCAAACACCCCGCCCTGGGAGTTGTCGCGAACCAGAGCCCGCAGCAACGCCGCCGTGCTGATGATGTAGAGCGCAAACTCCATCGCCATAAACGGCGCCAGACGCGCCAGCACCGCGCCCATCCGATCTCTGTCCTCGGGGCTCGCCTGCGGCTCGCCAGCCACCGCCCAGACATCGAAGAGCGCGCCGCGCGCCGGCGCAAACCCCGGCTCAATCACGAACGCCGCGACCCCGTGCAACACCGCCAGCGCCACGACGACGCGCCAATGGTCGCGCAAGGCGCGCGCGCCGAACAAAGCGGCGTTGAGAGCAAACGGCGCGTTCATCTGAAGACCTCGAGGGTGGGCGTCGTCGCCACCAAACCTGATCCCGTCGCCCGAGACAATGACGGTCGACGGGTCAGGCGCCCTTGACCGGCCCCCGCCCGGCGCGGATATCCACCCGATGACGTTTCCTCACTCCGAGCCGGTGCACATCATCGGCGGCGGCCTCGCCGGATCTGAAGCCGCCTGGCAGCTCGCCCAGGCCGGCGCGCCGGTGATCCTCCACGAAATGCGCGACGCCACCACCCGCACAGAGGCCCACCAAACCGACGGGCTGGCCGAGCTCGTGTGCTCCAATTCCTTCCGCTCCGACGACGCCGCGACCAACGCCGTCGGGCTCCTGCACGAGGAAATGCGTCGCGCCGGCTCGCTGATCTTGCGCGAAGGCGACGCGCACGCCGTGCCCGCCGGCGGCGCGCTGGCGGTGGATCGCGAGGGCTTTAGCGCCGGCGTGACCGCGGCTCTGGAGGCTCATCCGCTGGTGACCATCCGCCGTGGGGTGATCGCCGCGCCTGCGGACGACTGGGCGAGCGTCATCGTCGCCACCGGTCCGCTCACCGCGCCGGGCTTGGCCGAGACGATCCGGGGGCTGACCGGCGAAGACTCCCTCGCCTTCTTCGACGCCATCGCGCCCATCGTCTATCGCGACAGCGTCGACCTCGACGTCGCCTGGTTCCAATCCCGCTACGACAAGGGCGACACGCCGGAAGACCAGGCGGCGTATCTCAACTGCCCGATGGACCAGGCCCAGTATGAGGCGTTCATCGACGCGCTGATCGCGGCGCCCAAGACCGAGTTCAAAGAGTGGGAAAAGGACACGCCCTACTTTGAGGGCTGCTTGCCCATCGAAGTCATGGCGGAGCGGGGCCGCGAGACCTTGCGCCATGGCCCGATGAAGCCGCGCGGCCTCACCAATCCGCGCCAGCCCGAGGTGAAGCCCTACGCTGTGGTGCAGCTGCGTCAGGACAACCGGCTCGGGACGCTGTTCAACCTGGTCGGTTTCCAAACCAAGCTGAAATACGGCGCCCAGGCGGAGGTGTTCCGTCAGATCCCGGGGCTTGAGAACGCCCAGTTCGCCCGTCTGGGCGGCATTCACCGCAACACCTTCCTCAACAGCCCGAGACTGCTGGACGCTCATTTGCGTCTGAAAGCCCGCCCTGCTTGGCGTTTCGCGGGCCAGGTGATTGGCGTCGAGGGCTATGTCGAAAGCGCGGCCATGGGCCTCTTGGCGGGTCGGTTCGCGGCGGCCGAGCGCCTCTGTCGCGCGCCGGCGCCCCCGCCGCTGACCACCGCGCTGGGCGCGCTGCTGTCCCACGTCACCGGCGGGCATATGGCCGAGGGTGGGTCGTTTCAGCCGATGAACGTCAATTTCGGCCTGTTTCCGCCCGTCGACACGCCCACCAAAGACGCCGACGGCAAACGCCTGCGCGGCGCGGCGAAGGCGCAGGCCCGCAAGCGCGCGTGGACGGCCCGCGCGCTTGCGGATCTCGACACGTGGCTCGCGGACGCGTCTGTCCTCGGGGCCGCCGCGACCACCGCGGCCGCGGCGGAATAAGGCTCAGTCCGGCAGCGTCCAGCCCAATTCAATGCGCGCCCCACGGAACACAACGCCCTCGCCGCTGAGGCTGGGCGTGTACCGATAGCCCGCGACGGCGCGCGCCGCCTCGCGCTCGAAGGCGCGGTGCGAACACTGGGCCACCTGCACGTTCGTCACGCCGCCGTCAGCGAGGATGTCGAACGTCACGACGCATCGGCCTTCAAGATTGGCGCGCAACGCCGCGGCCGGATAGCGTTGATCAAGCCTCACAACAGGGCTGGGCTGCACGGCCAAGATCGGGGTGGACGCCGCCAAGCCGGCCCCAAGGTCATTCGTCGGCTTGGGCGGCGTTGGCGCGGGCGGGCCGTCGGGGGCTTCACCGCCCGTCACCACCTCGAACTCAATCGGCGTCGGGGCGGGCTCGTCCTGCGGCTTCGTCGGCGTTGGACGAGGCTCGGGCGGCGTGTCGATGATCGTCGGCGTGATGTCGAGCGCCGGCGGCGCGCCGCGCGCCATGGGCGGCTCCGCGTCCACCGCAATCAGCGCTTGCATCGCCAACGCGAGGAGCACCGTGATCGTCGCCGCCAAAGGGGCCAGCATCGCCCAACGGGACGCGTGCTTCACACGCGCGCAGGCGCGTCCATGTGGGTGTCGTCGCATGCCATCATCCTCATCCCATCACCCCGCCGGGACTGAGTATGCCACGCGCACGCCCACGCTTCCGGCGCCGCCTTCGTCGAGGCTGCGTCGGAAGCGCATGTGTGTCATTCTCAAAAATGTCTGCGTGCAAACGGCCAACGCGCCCGTCAGCTGCGCACTTCGAACGACTTGACCTCGCCCGTGCGCCGATTGACCACGCACGACGCCGTGTGGACATCGCCCTGCCGACGGTCCAACTCGAGGTCAAACTTGATCACCCGGGCGCTGGTGCGTTGCCGACGCACGGTCATGTCCATGTCGTCAACAGACACGCCGTAGTGGGCCGCCGCCGCGGTCGCGCACGCGGCTTTGGCTTGCGTCGCTTCAGAACCCGTCGCCTGGGCGAACGCGCCCGTGTGCGCGCCCGCCATCGCCGCCGCGGCGGCGATCACCATTCTTAATGCACTGGCCATGTCCCCATCTCCTGATGACGCGCCCCGGCGGAGCGCTCTGGACCTTTCAATTATACCGACCGGTCTATATAGACAAGAGCGACGACGGGACGCGCAACGGCTTCATAGCAGCGGGACCTGTTTGCTAGGATATGGCGATGACGCGCAAATCAACCGACAGGCGGCGCGAGATTGTGAGAGCAGCGGCTCGTTTGTTCCGCCGACAGGGCTATGCCGGCACCGGCCTCAGCGAGATTCTGGCCGCCGCCGACGCCCCCCGCGGCTCGCTGTATTACTACTTTCCTGATGGGAAAGAAGCGATTGGGGCCGCCGCCATTGAGGCCGCCGGCGCCGCGATGGCGCGCGAACTGCGTCGTGTCGCAGAGGCTTCCACCGACACAGCAACGCTGATCACGAACTCCGCCGACACCTTGGCCCAGGCGTTGGAGGCCTCCGCTTTTCAGGACGGGTGTTACATGGCCACCACAATCCTCGAGACCGCCCCGGCGGTGGAGAGCATTCGCGCGGCCGGGGCCGCCGCGTATGAAGCCATGCGGCGCATCTGGATCGAGAAACTTGAGGCCGACGGCCTGACCCCGCAGCGCGCGGCGCCCATCGCGCTCTTGATCCAGTCAAGCTTCCAAGGCGCGTTGATCATGTCCCGCGCCGAGGCGTCCACTGAGCCTTTGCGCATCGTTGCGGACGAAACCGCCCGACGCGTGCGGTCCGCCGTCGCGGAGGTCAAGGCGCTCGATCCCAAAACCTTGGACCGCGCGGCGGAGTGATTGCGGCGGATCGCGCGCAGGAACGCCGCATCGCAGCACCGAGGTCTGGACGCGCACGGGGGCGACGCCTTATGTGGCGAGAGGCAGCACGGCCGGCTGTCGCGGAGCCGTCGGACGCGCAGATGGAGGGGAACGCCGAGCCGCTGGACGCGTCCGTCACAGTGTCGCCGCCCGCTGCGCCGGACCGTCGCGCGCGTGCTGGAACGTCGAGACTCGCGGTTTGGCATGAGCGCGTGGACGCCCTCGCCGCCCGGGCGCACCCGCTTCTGCCGAGCGTCGTCAGTCTGGCTCTCCCGGCGACGATCACGACCCTCGCTTTGGTGACGACCGCGGGGTTTGCATCCGCCGCGGGATATCCGTGGGAGCTCGCAAGCCATTTCCGCCCGCACCTCGCCGCGGCAGCCGCAGCGATGATGGTCATGGCGGCGCTGTTGGGACGCCCCTCAGTCGCGCTGGCCGCCGCCGCCGTCACACTCATCAACGCAGCCCAAGTCGCCCAAGCCCTGACGGGGCGCGCGCCGGCGCCGGCCGCCGCCGCGCCCACCATGACGTTGGTGTGGGCCAACCTCGCCATGCGCCCTGGCGCGTTTGACGCCGCCGCCCAACTCGCGCGCGACGTGGACGCCGACGTGATCGCCTTCACTGAAGTCCCGCGCGCCGTCGCGTCGGGCGCGGCGACGGCGTTGGACGCGCGTTGCGTCGATATGCCCGGTCCAACATCACGGCTTCGCGTGATGATCGCCACCCGCGCCGCGTGCGCGCCGCGCCCCGCCAGCGATGTGCTCGCCGACACCGCATGGCCCCACGCGCTGCGCGCTCTGGAGCCACGGCTGCGGCCGGTGTCCGACAACGCCGCGCGCGTCGCCCCCGCGCAGATCGTGGCGCTCCATCCGCCCCCGCCCCTCAGCCCCGGACGGCGCGCGGTCCGCGACGTGATCATCCGCGACGGGGCCGAGGCCGCCGCCGCGTTCGACACCGCGGTTCTCGTGGGCGATTTCAACGCCACGCCGTGGTCGCCCGTCCGCGGCGCGTTGCGCGGCCGGGGCCTTCGCGGCGTGAACTGCGGCGCGCCATGGACCGCGACCTGGTTCACCCGCGCCCCCTGGGGCTTGCCCATCGACGCGGCTTATGTGCGCGGACCAATCCGCGCGCGGTGTCGCGTCGGGCCCCCGATCGGGTCGGACCACTTCCCATTGATCATTGAGCTGGCGGTCGAGGCTGAACCGCCGTCAGCATCGACAAACGCCGCCGCGGCGCGGCTCGCCCAAGACGCCCCCGACGCAGTCGGTGCGTCTGAAAACCGCGTGCGCCTGCGGGGCCTCGACCGCAATCTGAGCGACCCCCCGTGACCGCGCAACGCCCCACCAGCGTCGCGCTGACGGTCGCGACCGGCGTGGTCGCGGTGATCACCTTGGCCGGTTTCGCCGCACGGTTCGGCTACCCATGGGAGTTGGCCAGCCATTTCCGGCCTCAACTGGCCGTCGCAGCCATCCTCGCGGCGGCGCTCGGCCTGGCGAACCGGCGTGTCGGCTGGCGCACGATCGGCGTCGCGCTTCTCACGGCGAGCGTCAACGCCGTCGCGACGGGGTTGCCCTTGAGGGACGGCGCGCCGCACCTGGATGATCCAGCCGACGCGACCGTGGTCAACGCCAGCGCTGACACGGCGTCGGAACGGCCGGGACGCCTGCGCGTGTTGTGGGCGCATGTGGACGCGGATGATGTGGCGCTCTGGGCCGTAGCGGGCTTAACACGTCGCGAAACGCCCGACGTCGTGGCGCTGACGGCGCTGCCGACAGACCCGCCATTGGACGTCTTGTTTCCTGACTTCTCGTGTGCGGTGCGGCCGCCGGACCCCTCACGCTACGCCGTCACCGTGCTCACACGTGGCGTGTGCGCCCCCTTGAAACCGCCGGTGGGCGGGCCGTGGCCTTTCGCCGCCCAGCGCGCGCGGGCTCGCGGCCCCGTCACCGTGGTTGCGGCTCACGCGCCGCGGCCGCTCGATTGGCGCGCGGTCACCGCGGCGGCAAGCGGCTGGCGCGACGCGGGGCGCATCCAGCTGCGCGACGAGGTGATCGACGCCGCCGGCGCAGCGGTCTGGGGAGACCCCCCCGCGTTGTTGATCGGAGACTTCAACGCCGCGCCGTGGTCGCCGGTCAGCGTCGATCTGACCCGCCGCGGTCTGGCGCGCGTGGATTGCGGCGCGCCTTGGCGCTCGACCTGGCTGACGCGCGCGCCTCTGCTGGGGTTGTCGATCGATCAGGCGTTCGTCACGCCGGGCGTGGCCGCGGCATGCCGTGTCGGGCCGTCCATCGGCGCGCGCCACCGGCCGTTGATTGTGGATGTGGCCCTGATCGAGGAGCCGGCGCCTGAGGCGCCTTAGAAGTCCGCCTCCAGCACCACGCGGTAACGCGGCTTCCCGGCGCGCAAGTGATCAAACGCCTCGTTGATGCGCGCCATAGGAAAGTGCTCCGTCATCGGCGTGATCGCGTGACGCGCGCAAAAGTCCAGCATCGCCGCCGTCGTCGCGGGGCTTCCCATCGGCGTCCCGGAAATGGAGCGTTGGGCCATAATCAACGGAAACGCGCCCACGGGAATCGGATTGGGCGTCGCGCCGACGAGGTGCAGCCGGCCCCGCGGACCCAGCGCGTTGATGTACGCCCCCCAATTGATGTCGGCATTGACGGTCGACAGGATCAGATCAAACGACCCCGCCGCGGCGTTCAGCGCGCCCTCATCGCCCGTGGCGATGACGTGATGGGCGCCCAGCGACCGCGCTTCTTCCGCCTTGGCTTGCGTGGAGGTGAAGGCCGTCACTTCACACCCCCATTTGTTGAGGAACTGCAGCGCCAAATGCCCAAGCCCGCCAATCCCGATCACCCCGACGCGATCGGTCGCGCGCACGTCGAGCTCGACAATGGGATTGAACACCGTCACGCCGCCGCAAAACAAAGGGCCCGCCTTCGCGGCGTCCACGCCCTCCGGCAGCCGCACCGCCCATTCAGAACCGCAGCGCACCCGCTCGGCAAAGCCGCCGAAACGTCCCACGATCGTTTGCTCCACCGTGCGGCACATATTGTGGTCGCCCTGCATGCAACGCGTGCAGTGCATGCAGGACTGCGAGAACCACCCCAAGCCGACGCGGTCGCCTTCCTTCAGATGCGTCACCTCGCGACCGCACGCGGCCACCGTGCCGACGACCTCATGGCCCGGCACCATCGGGTAGCGGGAGAACCCCCAATCGTTGTCGAGCATGGACAAATCGGAGTGGCACAACCCGCAGCTTTCGACGGCGACCTCCACTTGGTTCGCGCCCAGCGGACCGGGCTCATACTCAAACGGCGTCAGCGGGCCGCGCGCTTCCGTGGCGGCGTAAGCCTGGATCATGGGAAACACTCCATAGGCCCCGGCGGTCGACGATCACGGCGGTCAGGGCGACGAGGACGAGGGCGAACGGGATCAGCGTGGAGTCACGCCGACAGGACATGTTTGTCCTCGACCACAGGGACCCGGGTCAACCAGCCCACGCCCGCCCCGGCGGCGCGGCTCACACGCCGCCCCGGAACGCGGCGGCGACAAGCGTGACCTGACGCCCCAGCAGCGGGCGCGCGCCATCGCCCTGACGCGGATCGTACGCCAAAGCCCCCATCCGCCGCAGATACCCCGGAACGAGCGCGGTCGGCGCGAGCGCCGGCCAAAGCGCCGCAGGCGCGCCTTTGGCGCGTGCTCGGGCTTCGGCGTGCGCCCCCTTCGCCGCCGCCAACACTGGGGCCAGCGCGGCGCGCGCCGCGTCAACGTCGCCAGCGCACGCGTCGCGTCCGCCCGCCGCGCGCAGCTCCGCCTCCGGAACGGGCGCGCGCCCCCGACGCAGGGCGTCGCCAACCCCGCGCGCCACTCCCGTGCGGCCCCACGCCCGCCCGGCGGCGGCG
>CAZGLY010000066.1:0-11985 GCA_964526675.1 uncultured Caulobacterales bacterium | reverse complement strand
GAACACGCCGTCGCGCTTCAACCACACGACTTCGATGTGGACGTCATCGCCCGCGAGGCGCTTCTTGCTTGAGGTCTCGATGATGGTCGGGCACGCCTTGCCGCCAAACAGAAGCGACGTGGTGTCGGATTTCGGATCGCAGCCGATCAACAGCACGCGTTTGCCCTGCTGAGCCATCATGTAGCTCAAGTTCGAGAGCGTGAAGGATTTCCCGATCCCGCCCTTGCCGTAGATCGCGATGATCTGCGTGGCTTTGGTGGCGGGGGTTGTGGCGACAGGGTCCGGCTCCTGCGCCGCCTCCTGACGCAACCGCGCCGCCTGCTCCGCCGCGGGGTCCCCGGCGTTTGGGCGTTGAGTGGAGTCAATCACGACCGTCATGACAGCGTCCTCCAATCCAAAATCATCTTGAGGCACGCCGCGTCTTCAAACGCGGTGGCGTACGCGCTCTCCGCGTCCGCGGCGTGTCGGCGATGGGTGATCAGCCCGTCCAATGACAGGCGGCCTTCAGCGACCAGCGTTCTCACGGCGGTCAGGTCCGCCGGATCCCACTCGGCAGCCACGCGCAAACGCGCCTGCTTCATGAAGGCCGGCGGGAAGTCGAAGCTCACGGGCTGTTCGTAAAACCCGGCAAGCACCACCTCGCCGCGCGGCGCGAGGCGCGCGATGAGGTCGTTGAGAAGAGAACCATCGCCGCTGACGTCGCAGATCACGTGATAGTCGCGACGCGTGTCGGCGTCCGGATGAACGACCGCGTACCCCTCCGCCCCTTGGGCGCGGGTCGGATTGATCTCCCACACCGTCGGCGTCCCGCCGAGGGCGACGGCGATTCGCGCGATCAGCCGGCCAAGAACGCCGTGTCCGATGATCAAGTCCGGCGGCGCAAAGCGCTCGGGATCGACGGCGTGATGGGCCGTCGCGGCCAGGGCGAGAAGAACGCCGCGCTCGCCCCACGTCTCTTCGACGACGGCGACGCGATCAGCTGGCGAGACCACGCGCGACGCCGCCCCGCCAAACAAACACCGCGCCTCAGGGAAACAACGCGCGCCCGGGACGAACACGAGAGCGCCGGGCTCCACGCCCGCCTGCGGACCCGCTTCCACCACGCGGCCGACCGTTTCGTAGCCGGGCACCAGCGGATAACCCATGCCGGGGAAGTCTGGCATCCGACCGGACCACAGCAGCCGCTCGGTTCCGGTGCTCACGCCCGTCCACGCGACATCGACCACAACGTCTTCCGGCCCAGGCTCGCTCACTCGCAGGCCGCTGAGCGCCAGACGTTTCGGCTCCTCAATGACCACGGCGGTCGCGTCCACGGATCTCCTCCCTGCCGATGTCGGTGCGCGACGGATCCCCGCACCCCATCGGGTTTCTTGGTTGTAAGAGTAAGTTGACAGTCGTGACTGTCAATTTTTATTTACGCTCAAGCCATCACAAATCGCGGTCACGCTTGCGCCTCGACAACGCTGGCGATCAAAGGCATCCGCGCGCGCCGTCGGCGCGCCGCGCGAAACCCTGCCTGTTGCAGAAGCGCTACAATCTCGGACGGACGACGCGCCCGGCCGGATCCCATCGCCATCAGGTAGAATCCGAAGTACGCGTCCCCGACGGGTTTCGCCCCGCCCGCGTCCGCCATGGGTTCGATCACCGCGATGCGCCCCCCCGGGGCGATTGCGGCGCGCGCGGCGCGCAGCAGCGCCATGACACGCTCGTCCTCATGATCGTGGAGCACGCGCACCAGCGTGATGAGATCCGCGCCGCCCGGCAGCGGATCCGCGCGAAAATCGCCACCCACCGCCTCAAGCCGTGCGGCGTGAGGGCTGTCCGCGAAGCGGGCCGCGGCGCGCGCCGCGACGGCCGGCAAATCGAACACCGTGATCTGCGCTTGGGGCGCGTGGTCGGCCAACGCCAGCGCGAACGCGCCCTCCCCGCCGCCGACATCGAGAATGCGCCGATGGCGGCCGAATGGGTACGCCGCGAGGGCTTCCGCCGCGATAAAGGGCTGCGACGCCGCCATCAGGCGCGAATACGCCGCGACGTCCTCATCCCCGAGGGTTGCGGCGCGTTCGGGCTCCGCCGCGGCGTAGGGCCAATAGTCCGCGAGGCCTGGCGCGCTTTCGCCCCGCAGCAGCGCCACCGGATCCGCGAGGTCGCGATACAACACCGCATGGTGGGCGATCATGGCGGCCACGCCGGGATTGCCCCTGAGTGCGGCCCCCAGCGGCCCGAGGCCAAAGCGACCGCCGCCACGCGCCTCCAACAAATCAAGCGCCGCCGCCGCGCGAACCAACCGGGTCGCGGCGCCCAGGGGAAGCCGCGTGCGCGCCGCGATGTCGGCAACCGTGAGCGGGGCGTGCGCCACCGCGTCAAACAGCTCAACCCGCACGGCGGCGGTCAGCACTTGGGTGTAGACAAAACCGGCGCACAGATCGAACAGCGCTCGCGCCCGCCGCCGCGCCATCCATCGCGTGACAGGATTGGACGCCGCCCAGTTCTGGAATCGCGGGCTGGCCAGGAGATTGTCCCGCCACGCCAACAGCGCGTCGCGCCGTGAGCGGGTCGATCCGCGCGGCGCAGGCTCGGCGGGTCCAAGGGCGGGCGGTTCCGCAACGAGAGGCGCTGGGCGGGCGCGGGCTCCACTCATCGCGCGCTCACGCCACGTCTTGCGTCAGGCTCTCCGGCACCAAGCGCTTGGCTTGCGCCATCACCAGAGCGCGCAACTCGGTCACGCCGTCGCAGGCCGGAATGGACGCGAGCGCGGAGGACACCAAGCCTTCCAGCCGAGCCATCGCGCTGTCGACGCCCAACAACGCCACGGCGTTCGGCCGCCCCAACGCCGCATCCTGGCCGACCGGCTTCTCCGCCTCATGGGGCTTGGCGTGGGCGTCCAGCAAATCGTCGGCGACCTGATACGCTTCGCCAATGTACTCGCCCAACGCGCGCCACGCCGCGGGATCCGCGCCGCCGGCCACCGCGCCCGCCGTCGTCGCGGCGACAAACAGCGCTCCCGTCTTGGCGCGCTGATAGTCGCCCAGTTCCGGATCCGGTTCGCTCTCCCACGCCTGGCCCGCCACGATGCCGCCCGGCATGCCCGCCGCCTGCGCGACGATGCCCAACACCTGCGCCAGCGTCGGCGAGGCGCTCAACGCCGCGCCGTGAGCCAGCGTTTCAAAGGCCGCCACAATGAGCGCGTCGCCGGCCAGGAGAGCAATCGGCTCGCCAAACACCCGATGCACCGACGCTTTGCCGCGTCGGCGATCCGCGTCGTCGAAACACGGCAAGTCGTCATGGACCAAGGACGCGCAGTGAAGAAGCTCAATGGCCGCCGCAGCCGCATCCGCCGCGGCCGGGTCGCGATCCCCCGCCGCGTGCGCCACCGCCAAACACAAGCGCGGGCGCACCCGAGCGCCGCCGGGGAACAAGGCGTACTCCATGGCCGCCGACAATTTCGGCGGCGCGTTGCGGGCTTCCGCCCGTGTCATCGCCCCCCGCAGCGCGGTTTCGATGCGCCCAGTCAGACCCATCACGCTCTCCCTGAACCCGTGAGTGTCAAGCTCGCTTGTCTATTCTTGTTGTCAGTAAGACTGGACACTTCGTGCGTCTGAGTCAATCTGTCCCTGGCCATCATGACACTCGCAGCACCGTTGGGGCTCGGGGCGTCGATCCCGATGGCGAACACCAAGGCGGCCAACGACGAACCGACCATGCCGAACCAGGACGCTTTTCACCTCCCGACGCCGAAGCCCGACTTCGACGTCACGCCGCCAGAGGGCGGCTATGCGTGGTGGTATGTCGACGCGATCAGCGATGACGGGCGGGAGGCGCTGACGCTGATCGTGTTCGTCGGCAGCGTGTTTTCGCCCTATTACGCCTGGCGCGGCTGGCGCAATCCGGAGGATCACTGCGCGCTGAACGTGGCCCTCTACGCCTCGGACTTCCGCCGCTGGGCCATGACGGAGCGCGGGAAGTCTCACGTGCGCCGGAACGCTAAGTCCTATGCCATCGCCCGCAGCCGCGTCGCCTGGGAGCAGGACGCGCTGGTGTTTCACATCGACGAACCCACGTCGCCCTTTCCCGGTCGTCTGCAAGGCGTGGTGCGGGTGCATCCCACCCAGATGTTCGACACCGTCCATCAGCTTGACGCCAAGGGCCGGCATTTGTGGCGACCGATCGCGCCGATGGCGCGGGCGGAGGTCGCAATGACGCGTCCATCCTGGCGCTGGCGCGGCGCCGCCTATCTGGACGCGAATGTCGGCGGCGAACCGCTGGAGAAGGGTTTTGCCCGCTGGGACTGGTCACGGGCGCATGAACGCGACGGCGGGGCCGCAATCCTATACGACGCAGACCGGCGCGACGGCGGCGTAACGTCCCTCGCGTTGCGCTTCTCGCCAAGCGGCGTTGTTGAGCCGTTTGAGCCGCCCCCGTTTGCGTCGTTGCCTCGGGGCTTCTGGGGGGCGCCGCGGCGAACCCGCGCGGACGCCGAGGGCGCGCGTCTCGTGCGGGCGCTCGAGGACGCGCCTTTCTACACGCGGTCGCTGATCTCAACCCGGTTGTCCGGCGCCACGACGCTCGCCATCCATGAGAGCTTGTCGCTCGATCGGTTCGCCCACCCGATCGTCCGGCGGATGCTGCCCGTGCGGATGCCGCGGCGCGCCTGACAACGCCGAACGCGGGCGTCCGCGGATGCGGCGCTTGGACTTCCCGCTCACGAAACGGTCATGGCCCAGCAACGCCGCCGTGACACGGGCCCATCGGTCATCCTGGTCTACGCGGCGTCCGGACGCCGCGTCAGGAGCGCGCCGTCGCGCTTGCCGATGTGCGCAGGGCGTGCCCCGCGCGCACGCGGTCCCGCTGCTCCAGCTCGGCCATCAACTCCAACGCCCATCCAATGCGGTCGTCGAGGCCGCGGGGTTCGCTTAAACCGCCCGCCCCGCCCGCAGAGCCGGACCTCGCCCCGGCGTCCGTCAGGAAGCGTGTTTCGGCCAGCGGCGGGGTTGCGCCGCTCACGCGCTGCATAAACGGGCCCGCCACCACCGCCTGGGCGAGCAAAGCCGCTTTGCGCCGCCCCGAGACGACCGCTCGTTGCGAAATGTTGTCCCACCCGGCGCGGGCGACCTCGGCGCCGATCTCCGCGTACACCAGACGCGCGGCGAGGATGCCGGCGCGGCAGTCCCAAGGCAGGCGCGCCACACCGCTTTCCGCGCGAGCGTAGAGCGCATCCGCCGCCTCCAAAAGCCGTCGCGTCACGCCCGCGATCGCCGGTGTGAACCGCGGCGTCGCGATGAAGCGCTCAGGGTCGAGGCCAGCCTCCTCCATCCACGCGCTCGGGAGATAAATCCGCCCCGCGCGCGCGTCTTCGCCCACATCGCGCGCGATGTTGGTGAGCTGCATCGCCACGCCGAGATCGCACGCGCGCGCCAATGTCTCCTCGTCGCGCCGCCCCATGATAATCGTCATCATCGCGCCGACCGCGCCGGCCACGCGCGCGCCGTAAGCGTAAAGCGCCTCCAGGGTGTCGTAGCGGCGCCCCGCGGCGTCCCACTCCAATCCCTCGATCAAGGCTTCAGGCAGCAGCTGCGGCATCTCATGGCGGGCGACCATGTCCGCAAAGGCGCGATCCACGGGGCTGTCCTCGGGGCGTCCGGCGTAGGCGCGATCCAACCGCGTGCGCAGCGCCATGATCGCCGAGGCGCGACCGCCATTCTCATCGATTGCGTCATCCGCCAACCGACAGAACGCATAGAGCGCGAAGGCCGGTTCGCGAACGCGGTCCGGCAGCACACGCGACGCCGCGAAAAAACTCCGTGATCCAGTGCGGATCATAGCGCGGCACTGCGCGCGGTCCGCCGGCGTTGCGAAACGTGCAAGCCCAGAGCGTGCGACCATGGTCGTTTCCTTCCCCGGTGGCGACGGAACAGACACGCATCACCGTCAAGCCTGCTTGACACCCTAAGCGAGCACGGCGCGCCACGCTAGGGATCTGTCGCCGCGCCCCCCTGCGCCAAAAGGCCAACATCACGCAACGCGCCGCGGATCACATCCGCGACCGTCTGAGGCTGCTCCTCATGCGCGAGATGGCCCAGGTCAGGAAGAATGGTGAGCCGCGCCGCCGGCGTGCTCTTGGCCACACGCTCAGCGTCGGCGGCGGGCGTGGCGCGGTCGCGCGCGCCCGTCACCAGCAGAAGCGGCGGCGCGATGTCGGGAAGATCATGCTGCAACGCCGCCAAATCCCAATTCGCCATCATGTCGAGCACGCCGTCGACATGACGGTGGTCACGGAACAGCCGCACGTAGAAGTCCACGCCCTCCGGCGTCAGATGCGAGCCCGTGCCTTCCAACAAACGCTCGACAGCGGTGCGGTCGCGCGCCCGCCACGCAAAGAAACGCGGCGCAAAAGGATTTAAGAACAGAGCCTTCGCCATCCGTGGGAACAACTCGCCCGCCATCCCCGGAAACGGCGTCAAAGCCCCGTTGAGGCTGATCACCACGGACGGGGTCATGCGCCCATCGAGAACGGCGCGAATCAAGGCGGCCGCGCCCGCTGAGTGGCCCACGACGGCGGCGGGCGGCGCCGGCAGCGCCGCCGCCAGGCCTCCCAACAACCGCGCCGTGTTCGCCAGGCTGGGGCGTTCGCCGGGCGGCGCTTCCGTCAACGCGTGACCGGGCAGATCCACCACCGCGACGCGACACTCGGCGGCCAGCAGCGGCGCGACATCCCGCCAGGAGTGGGTCGACGCGCCGGTGCCGTGGGCGAGCAACAGCATAGGACCAGCGTCGCCAAACAGCTGGAGGTGCCAGCGCACGCCCTCGACGTGGACGAAGCGGCTGCGGTCCAGATGGGGCCAGTCCGCGCCAAAACGATCCGCCGCGCACGCCGCAGGATCCAAGGCCGCCGCGCGCCTCATGGCCGAGACGCGCCCGCGGCCGCGTCGCTTTGGGCGAAACGTGCGACGGCCTCCGCGTTGCCGTAGGGCAAGGGCAGATAACGCGCGGCCATGGCGTCCGCGACCGCGCGCGCTTGAGCCTGGGGTCTGGGGCTGGTGTCCACCACCACCGCGCGCACGCCGAGCGCCGCAATCCCGCGCGCGGCGTCCAACGCATCCGCCTGAGCGCCGGCGCGCCCGGGTTTGCCGCCGCGTCCGACATTCGCTTGGCCGTCGGTCATGATGACCAGGCTTGGGGTGCGCCCCCGCCGCTGCTCCCCGACCGCGAGGGCCGCGGCGGCGTCGAGCCCCTCGGCCAACGGCGTGCCGCCGCCGCCGGGCAAGCCGGCGAGCTGCTTCTTGGCGCGCGCCAGCGAGCGCGTCGGCGCCAAGACGATCTCCGCTCCCTGTTTGCGAAAGGCGATCACCGCAGCCTGATCCCGCCGGACATAGCAGTCCGCCAACAGCCGCTCCACGGCGCCCTTCGCCTCCGCCAACCGGGCCAACGCGGCCGAGCCTGACGCGTCGACCACAAAAATGGTGGTTGTGGGGGTGCGCGTTTCAAACCGCTTGAGCCGGAAATCTTCCGCGCGAATGTGCAGCCGATCACGAGCGTCGTCGCCGGCGCGCCGACGCACCCGCTGCCAGGGCGCCGCCGCGCGCAAGGTGTCGATCAGCGCCAAACGCGCGCCCCCTTCGAGACGTCCTGGCCGGGGGCTGAGCGGCCGGCCCCGCGCGCCCTGACGTTTCGCGCCGACGCGACCGGTTGGGTCGGTCGAACGTCGCGCCGCCGATCGCACCTCGCCAGCCAGTTGCGCCAGAAGGTCGGCCGGCAAGGCGGCCTGGGCGGAGGCGACCAGGATTTCCGCCAAGTCCTCCGGCGACAGCGGCCGCGTCGAATCCTCATCCCCGTCGCCGTCCGCCTCCGGCGGCGGCTCCTGGGGATCGGGCGGCGTGTCGCCCGGATCGGGCGCATCACCATCCGCGTCGTCTTGGGGCGATGAGGGCGCGCGGGTCGCGCGGGGGGCCAAGACCAGACGCGCCGCCAGACGCGCGTCCTCCTCCCCGACATCAGTCCGACCGTCCAACGCCGCGGCGGCGCGGGCGGCCCGCACGGCGAAGATCACGGCCCGCAGCGAGGCCACGCCCAGGGCTTCGGCCGCTTGGCACAACGCCGTGGTGACCGGCTCCGGAACGGCGATGGCGTCGAGCCGGCGCCGCCCGTCGGCCACATCGGCGCGCTCCCACGCGCACGGCGCGGCCATGTCACGAAGCGCAACGTCATGCAGGTCCAGCATAAACGCCAAACGGTCGGCCAAGGCCGGCGCAACCGCCTCCTCCGCTCCGATCCCCTCGTCCAACGCCACAACGCTGAAGCGCGCCCGATGGGTCAGGCTGACGCCTTCACGCGCGGCAACGGTCTCGCCGCGATCGAGCGCCGCGGCCAGCGCGGAGACCACGCCCGGGCGCATCCGCTCCGCCATCGCCGCGACGATCACGCCGCCATCCGCCTCCGCCAGGACGCCCGCCTGAGCCACCGGCCGGCCGGCCGCGAGGGTCGCCGCCAGATCAAGGCCGCCCAACAAGCGATCGTCAGAAATCCCCGCCGGCAACCGCCGCATCGGCGCCGCCTCCGGCGACCACGCGCGCAGCGCGTCAAGCCACGCGTCGCGGGGCGGGCCCGGCCGCGCCCGCAGCACCGCCCCGCCAAGGCTTGGATCCAGCGCGACCAGCGCCGCGGCGATCAGCGCGTCCTCCCATCGGTCGACCGGCGGCGAACGCTCGTCATCGCCCACGGACGACGTGTCCGCGTCGTCGCGATCGGCCACGTCGGTCGCTGCGCTCACACCAGGACCTCCGCCATCGCGCGATCGATCCGGGCCGTGGAGCCCGCCTCCTCCAGCGGGTCGCGACGCAGACGATGCCGCATCACAGACGGCGCCACGTCCCGCAAATGCGCAAGCGTCGCGGCGCTCTCGCCCTGCACAGCCGCCAGCGCGCGCGCGGCGCGCATGAGCGTCAGCTCCCCGCGCAAACCATCGGAGCCAAGTGTGATGCACAATCGCGCCGCATGCTCCAACAGCTCGTCCGACGTCTCCACATCGCCCAACGTGGCGCGCGCCCGAACGATCGACTCGCGGAGCCGGGCCTCCTCCTCAGCAAAGCGCGCAGCGAAACCAGAGGGGTCGCGTTCATACGCGTCGCGGCGGCGCACCACCTCAATGCGGTCAGCGAGGTCGGTCGGCGTCGCCACCTCCACGCACAAGCCAAAGCGATCCAGGAGCTGCGGGCGCAGCTCGCCCTCCTCCGGATTGCCGCTGCCGACCAGGACAAACCGCGCCGGATGGCGCACGCTCAGCCCTTCGCGCTCCACAACGTTTTCACCGGACGCCGCCACATCGAGGAGCAGGTCGACGATGTGGTCCTCCAGCAGATTGACCTCATCAATGTAAAGGAACCCGCGGTGCGCGCGGGCCAGCAAGCCCGCCTCAAACGCTTTCTCCCCGCGCGCCAGCGCCCGCTCAAGATCGAGCGCGCCGACCACGCGATCCTCCGTGACCCCGAGGGGCAGATCGACCACCGGCGCGGGGCGCTCAACGCCCTTTAACGCCGCCTTGGGGCGCCCATCGCCGTCCGGCGACGCGCACACGCCGCACAAGCCCGCCGGCCGCTCCGGACTGCACGCGTAGGCGCAGCCCTCCACCACCGTGATGGGCGGCAGCAGACCGGCCAGAGCGCGCACGGCCGTGGATTTGCCCGCGCCGCGATCGCCGAACACCAACACGCCGCCAATCGCCGGCTCAACGCAGGCGATCAACAGGGCGGTCTTCATATCGTCTTGACCGACCAGCGCGGAAAAGGGGAAGCGTGGATCCATGGACCGTCCTCCGAGCCGAGCGCGCGGCGACGCCGCCGGCTTGTGTCAAGCGAAGTTGACGCATCTCTAGCGCAGTCGCGCGCCCCTCGAAACCCACGGACCGCCGTCCACACCCGCGCGCACCGTCCGTCGTCATCGGCGCGCCGCGGCGGCAGGCCGCTGCAATCCAACCGAAAGCCCGGATTGACCGGCGCAATCCCAGAGGCCAAGTCCACCGGACCGATTGCGCGCGCCGCCCTGGCGCGGAGACCCCATGACCGACACCGTCCTCATCACCCTCGGGCGCTTGCCAAAAGGGCTCGATGTGGCCCGCAGCTTCGTCGCCGCCGGCTGGCGCGTCGTGGTGGCCGACCCTTTCGCGTGGCATCTCTGCCGGGTGTCTAAAGCGGTGTCGCGGTCCTATCGCGTGGCGGCCCCCTTGGCCGAAAAGGAC
This sequence comes from uncultured Caulobacterales bacterium, assembly GCA_964526675.1. Taxonomy (GTDB): domain Bacteria; phylum Pseudomonadota; class Alphaproteobacteria; order Caulobacterales; family Maricaulaceae; genus CAZADA01. The sequence continues at coordinate 1,754 of CAZGLY010000066.1, read as the reverse complement.
GGCTTCCTGCGGGATCTGAGACGGATCATCGCCGACGAGAAGGTGAGCTTGGTCGTGCCGGTCTCAGAGGAGACGATTTACGTGGCCGAGCTGGCCGGGACGCTTGAGGGCGTCCGCGTCTACGCGCCTGCCCCCGAGACGATCTTGCCGCTCCACGACAAGGCGAAGTTCATCGCCCTCGCTCAAAGCTTCGGCCTGAACGCGCCGGAGACTCACATGCTGGAGACGGGAGACGCGCGCAGGCTCGCCGCTCGGAAAACCGTTGTGATCAAGCCGGTGTTCTCCTGCTCCGGCCGCGGGGTGAGCGTGCGCCGCCGCGCCTCCATGGACGTCTGGCCAACCCGCCCGGAGCCGACCATCGTGCAGGGCTTTGTGGCGGGAAGCGCCCAAAGCAGCTTCTCCATCGTCCATCAAGGACGCCCCCTCGTCACGATCGTCTATCGCGGCTTGGTCATGAGCGGCACGGTGGCGGTGTGTTTCGAGCGCATTGACAATCCCGCGATCGACGCCTGGGTCGAGACCTTTGCCCGCAGCAGCAACGCGGAGGGGTTTCTCGCGTTCGACTTCATCGTCGACGCCGACGGCGTCCCCTGGGCGATCGAGTGCAATCCGCGTCTCACGAGCGGCGTGCATTTCATCACGCCCGGGACATTGGCCCCCGCCCTCATCGATCCCGCGACAGCGCCGGCGATCGCTCTGCGGCCGGAAACACGCGCACAGCAGTTTTATCCCGTCCTCACCGAGGCGCAGTCGCCTTTCTTTTGGCGTCCAGCGTTTAAACGCAACGCGCGCTACCTGTTCACAACGCGCGAGGTCAGCGCATCGGCGGCGGATCCGTGGCCCTTCGTGCTCCTGCCGTTCTTGTCGTATGAGATCATGGGCAAAGCGCTGCTGCAGTCCATGACCTTCGGGGAAGCCGCCACCGCTGATCTCGAGTGGCGTCCGGCGTCGTAGGGCCGCGCGCAGTGCCCGCCCGCGCGTCGCCCTCGGCCCGGGTTTCGACAGATCAAGGAACGCAGTCTCGATGACGACGCCCCGACGCGCCCGCCCTCCTCGTCTTGCCAGGACTGGTCTGGTTCTAAGCCTCGCGCTTGGCGCCTGCACGTTGTCCCCATCAACGCCGGTCGCCACCGTGAGCGGTTTTGAGCCGGAGCGCTATGTGGGCCAGTGGCGGCAAATCGCGACGATCCCGGCGTGGTTCCAAAGACGCTGTGTGGCCAACACCCGCGCGGAGTACGCGCTGATCGAGGGCGATCAGCTCAGCGTCCTGAACACCTGCGAAACCAAAACGGGCAAGACGATCTCAGCAACCGGGCGCGCTCGATTCACCGGCCCCCCTGAAGACGGCCGGCTTGAGGTGACGTTTCTGCGCCTGTTTGGTTCGTGGATGTGGTTCGCCGCTGGTGACTATCTCGTGATGCGGTTGGGGCCGGAGTATGAGTGGTCGGTGGTTGGCCACCCGTCGCGCAACTACGCCTGGGTTCTGGCGCGTGAGGACGAGCTGGCGGACGACGTTCTCGCCTCCGTCGCGACCGTGTTGGAGCAACAAGCCTTCGACGCCTGCCGCTTGGTGATGACGACGCCGCGACACGACGGACGCCTGTGCGATGTTCAGCCGACCGACCCTGTCGAGGCTGGCGGCGACACTCCGGCGTCCCCGGTCGAGCGTTGACATCCCAAGTGGGTAATCCCTGCGCGGCGCTGCGCCCGCGTCGAACGCCACGACTCTGGCCATGGTGCGGATGGAGGGACTC
>CAZGLY010000065.1:0-12122 GCA_964526675.1 uncultured Caulobacterales bacterium | reverse complement strand
GGCCTAGGTGTTCATGCTCTGGAAGAAGTCGTCGTTGTTCTTCGCCTGACGCAGCTTGTCGAGCAGGAATTCGATCGCGTCCTGCGTGCCCATCGGGTTCAAGATCCGGCGCAGCACGTACATTTTCTGCAGGATCTGCTTGTCGACGAGCAGCTCTTCTTTCCGCGTGCCGGACTTCGTGACGTCCATGGCGGGGAACACCCGCTTATCGGCCACCTTCCGATCAAGGACGATCTCGCTGTTGCCGGTGCCTTTGAACTCCTCAAAGATCACCTCGTCCATGCGGCTGCCCGTGTCGATCAGCGCGGTGGCGATGATGGTGAGGCTGCCGCCTTCCTCGAGGTTCCGCGCCGCGCCAAAGAAGCGCTTGGGCCGTTGGAGAGCGTTGGCGTCCACGCCGCCGGTGAGCACCTTGCCGGAGCTCGGCACTACGGTGTTGTAGGCGCGCCCAAGGCGGGTGATGGAGTCGAGCAGGATCACCACGTCGCGGCCGTGTTCGGTCAGTCGCTTGGCTTTTTCGATCACCATCTCGGCGACTTGAACGTGACGCGACGCGGGCTCATCAAAGGTCGAGGAGATCACCTCGCCTTGGACGGACCGCTGCATGTCGGTCACTTCTTCCGGCCGCTCGTCGATGAGCAGTACGATCACGTAGCACTCGGGATGATTCGCTTCGATCGAGTGCGCGATGTTCTGCAGGAGCACCGTCTTACCCGTGCGTGGCGGCGCGACGATCAGCGCCCGCTGGCCTTTGCCGAGCGGCGCCACGATGTCGATCACGCGACCTGAACGGTCTTTGCGGGTCGGGTCATCGATCTCCATCTGGAAGCGCTCATTCGGGTAGAGCGGCGTCAGATTGTCGAAATGCACTTTGTGGCGGGCGCGATCCGGATCTTCGAAATTGATGTTGGCGACCTTCACGAGGGCGAAGTAACGCTCGCCGTCGCGCGGGGCGCGGATCTGACCATCGACGGTGTCGCCGGTCCGCAAACCGAACCGACGGATCTGCGAGGGGCTGACATAAATGTCATCAGGGCCGGGGAGGTAGTTTGCTTCCGGCGCGCGGAGAAATCCGAACCCATCTTGAAGCACTTCAAGGACGCCGCCGCCGGAGATTTCCACCCCGCGCTCAGCAAGCTCCTTCAGGATGGCAAACATCATGTCTTGTTTGCGCATTGAGGACGCGTTTTCGATTTCAAGCGTCTCAGCATACGCTAAGAGTTCTGTCGGGCCGCGCTTTTTCAAATCATCGAGAGTCATCGACTTGAGATCGCCGATGCTCTCTGCGTCAGACGCTTTGGTCATAGTAAGTCTTTCGGACGTGGTTCATGGCCGCCGGGATCACGGCGCGGCGCATCTCTGTTCGTGGAGCGGCGTTTAAATACGCGGGAAGAAGGGCCGGAGTGCGGCCGTCATAGTGCTGGCTGTGAAGCCTTCCCGTGTCCACACCGAGCCACAAGACGCGGCGTTCGTCAAGACAACGCTCTCACGGAGATCAAAACGGCTCCACAACCGCCATAATGACGATCACGATGGCGAGAATAGCGGGCCCTTCGTTGATGATTCGCCAATAACGCTCCGAACGCGTGTTCGCGCCCGCCGCGAAGGCCTTCCGCGCTCTGGCGTACACATGGTGCAGGCCGGTCATCGCGACAATGGCGACCAGTTTGAGCTGGAGCCAGCCAAAGGTGAGCAATTCGGGCCGCCCGGCGATCATCGCCAGGCCGAGCGCCCACGCGGCGATCATGGCCGGGTTCATAATGAATCGCAGCAAGCGACGCTCTTGTTGGATCAACGTGGTGTCGAGCTCGCCGGCGGGCGTGGCGCCGACGTGATAAACGTAGAGGCGCGGCAGATAGAGCAGGCCGGCCATCCACGCGATCACGCTCAGCACATGCAGCGCTTTGATCCACTGGTAGAGCGGTCCGCCCAAGATATCGCTGATGGCGCTCACGCAGCCTCCTCCGCAGCCTCTACGCGGCCTGCAACGCAGGATCGCGCACCCACGCGATCAAATCCGCCACATGCTCCGGCGGCGTCTCCGGCCAAATGCCATGACCGAGGTTGAAGATATACGGTCGATCCGAGAATTGCTTCACGAGGCGCTGGATCTCACTCTTCAACATGGGGCCGCCAGCCACGAGAACCGCCGGATCAAGCCCGCCTTGAAGGGGAAAGCTTTTGGGAAAGGCCTCAGCCGCCCACGGGCTCGCCAACGCCATATCGAGGGCGATCGCGTTCACCCCGGTGCGCTGGAACTCCAAGGACAAGGGCCCGGCGCCGCGCGGAAAGCCAATCACCGGCGCCGTGACGCCAGCAGCGCGCAAGCGCGTGATGCATCGCGTGGTGGGCGCCATCACAAACCGCTCGAACAAGGGCGGCGACAGCCCTTCCGCCCAGCTCTCGAACAGCTTCACGCTGTCCGCGCCGGCCTCCACCTGCATGGCGAGATAATCCGCCGTGGCGTCCGCCAACCGCGCCAGCAACGCGTCGGCGGCGTCCAAATTCGCCGTCGCCCAGGCGCGCGCGCGGCGCCGGCCAGCGTCCCCGCCGCCGCCGCCGAGCATGTAGGTGGCCACGGTCCACGGCGCGCCGGCGAAGCCGATCAGCGCGGTCGCCTCCGGCAAGCCTGCACGCACGCGGCGCACCGTGTCGCCAACCGGCGCGAGGCCGGCGGCCGCCGCGTCCCAATCCAAGGACTCGACCCGGGCCGGGTTCGTGAGCGGCTCCAGTCGCGGTCCCTCGTTCTCAACGAATCGGACCTCTGCGCCGATCACGTGGGGCAGAAGCAGAATGTCGGCGAACACGATCGAGGCGTCGAAGCCGTAACGCCGAATGGGCTGCAGCGTCACTTCGGCGGCCCGTGGGACATCAAAGCAAAACTCGATGAAATTGGGCACTTCCGCGCGCAACGCGCGATACTCCGGCAGATAGCGTCCAGCCTGACGCATCAGCCATATCGGGGGTGGCGAGATGGTTTCGCCCTGGAGCGTTCGGGTCATCAATCGCTCAACCGCCATGCCCGTTTCCTTTCACATCGAGATGAGATCATGTGGTTGCTGTTGTTGCCGCTTGGGAGAACGTCGCGGCGCGGCGTCGCACACACGCTTTCCACCGTGGGCTCACGGAGGATGCGCCGCCGCCTCTTGGGTGGGGACGTCAGGTCAATCGTCTTCGGTTTAAGGATCGCCAGCACTTGGCGAGTCAAGGGGTATATGCTTCACAGCCCTTGAGCGTCTCAGCGACCCGAATGGAAGCTCCGGTGAAGAACGGGTGAGCGAGAGGCGAGAGAGACACGGCGTCTACGCCCCGGCGGTCGAAAGGAGAGCGCTATCAACAGGCCCTTCACCATCGGCGCCGCGCCATCTTCAAGCTCGGGAGGGGCGGTGGAGAACCCATCGGACAACGATCCGCGGAATCGGCGGCTTCCGTTGTATTTCCACGTTCATCTGGTGTCGGATTCCACCGGCGAGACGCTGACGAATGTGATGAAGGCGTCCGTTGCGCAGTTCGATCAGATCATCCCGATCGAGCACTTCTACGCGCTGGTGCGCTCGCCGCGTCAGATGCAACGCGTCCTGGACGCCGTCGCGGACGCGCCGGGCGTGGTGTTCTTCACCATCCTCGATGAGACCTTGCGCCGCACGTTGGAGCTGCGGTGCGCGGAACTCGGTCTGCCATGCGTGGCGGTTTTGGATCCGATGCTCGCGACCCTGTCGCGCTACATCGGCTTGCCGGTGCAGCAGCGCATCGGCGCTCAACGGGCGCTGGACGACCACTATTACCACCGGATCGAAGCGCTCGACTTTGCGATGGCCCATGACGACGGCCAACAGCTGGACAGCCTCCACCAGGCCGACGTCGTGTTGGTGGGGGTGAGCCGGACTTCGAAAACGCCGACCACCATGTATCTCGCCCATCGCGGGGTCCGCGCGGCGAATGTGCCTTTGGTCCCCGGGGTTCCGTTGCCGCCTCAGGTGCAAACGCTGACGGCGCCGCTGATCGTTGGGCTGACCGCCACGCCCGACCGTTTGGTGACAATTCGGCGCAATCGCCTGTTGGGCCTGAGGGCCGACCGCGACACGGCCTATGTGGACGGCCGGGCCGTCCGCGACGAGGTGGTGCAGGCGAAGCGTCTGTTTAAGAGCAAGGGATGGCCGATGATTGACGTCACCCGCCGCTCGGTGGAGGAGACAGCGGCGCAAATCATGAATTTGCTGGCGGATCATCGGGAACAGCAGGGCCAATGAACGCGTCAAAACCGATCGTCTTGGCGTCGGGAAGCGCGATCCGCGCGCGCATTCTGACCAACGCCGGGGTGGCGTTTCGGGTCGTGCGTCCTGGGGTCGACGAGGGGGCGATCAAGACGTCCATGACCGGCGCGCCCGGCGAAGAGGTGGCTGTTGCGCTCGCGGAAGCGAAAGCGGCGGCAGCCGGAGACGTGGGATCCGCCGTCGTAGTGGCGGCGGATCAGATCCTCCGTTTGGACGGAGCGCTCTTCGACAAAGTCGCCACCATGGCGGACGCGCGCGCCCGCCTCGAGGCGTTGAGCGGCAAAACGCATGAGCTCGTGAATGGGATGGTGCTGGGGCGCGACGGCGCGATCCTCGAACGCCATGTGCAAATCTCGCGATTGACCATGAGGAGCCTCAGCCGGGAATTCCTCGAGGCGTACCTGGCCCAAGCGGGCGAGGACATTTTGTCGAGCGTCGGGTGCTATCAATTCGAAGGCCTTGGCGCGCAATTGTTTGACCACGTCGAGGGCGATTATTTCGCCATTTTGGGGCTGCCGCTCCTGTCCCTGCTGCGCTTGTTGAGGGCGCACAACGCGTTGCCGTCATGACGGAGAGGGGCCCTCGCGTTGCGGGGGTGGCGGGCTGGCCCGTGGCGCATTCGCTCTCCCCGCGCCTTCATCGTGCTTGGTTAAACGCGCTCGGGCTGGAGCACGCCTATGGGGCGTTCGCGGTTTCACCGGACAGAGCGCTTACGGCCTTCCAGGCTTTGCCGATGCTGGGGATTGCCGGACTCAACGTGACGCTGCCTCACAAGGAAGTCGCGCTGCGCGCCGCTGATCAGCGCAGCGCGTTGGCCGAGGCGGTCGGGGCGGCCAACCTGCTCACCGCCATGCCGCACGGCGGCCTCCTGGCGGACAACACCGATGTGGCGGGTGTCCGCTACGCTTTGCGGGACACGCCGCAGCCCAGCCGGAATGATCAGGCGGTGGTGTTGGGTGCGGGCGGCGCTGCGCGAGCCATCGTGTTTGCGCTTTTGGAGTTGGGGTGGCGGCGTCTGGCGCTCGTCAATCGGTCCGCGGATCGCGCGGAAAGCTTAGCGGATGTGGCGCGCGGCTGGCCGTTTGACGCGGTGTTGAGCGTTCATCCCTGGGATGAGCGCCAGACGCTGGTCGGCGAGGCCGGCGTGGTCGCCAACGCAACAAGCCTCGGTATGACGGGGCAGCCGCCTTTGGCGATGACGCTGGAGCGGGCCCGGTCCGACGCCGTGGTGTTTGACAGTGTCTACACGCCGCTGGACACGCCGCTCCTGCGCGCCGCGCGCCGCGGTGGGCTCTTTGCCGTCGATGGGCTGGACATGCTGATCGGCCAGGCGATTCCAAGCTTTGAGGCGTTCTTCGGTGTTGCTCCGCCAGAATCTGTGGATGCGCGGGGCGTGCTGCTGGCGGCCCTGGCGGAGCGGGAGACGACCTCATGATCGTGGTGGGGCTCACGGGCTCGATCGGCATGGGTAAGAGCACCACGGCGCGCATGTTTGCGGATGTGGGCGCGGCCGTCTTCGACGCCGACGCTGCGGTTCATGGGCTCTATGCGCCCGGTGGCGCGGCGGTTCCCTTGGTGGCGGAGCTGTTTCCCAGCGTGGTGAGCGACGGGACGGTGGATCGAGCGGCGCTTGGGGCGCTGGTCCGCGACGATTCCGAAGCGCTCAAACGGTTGGAGGCTTTGGTCCACCCGCTGGTTGGCGAGGCGCGGGCGATCTTCCTGGCGGACGCGAAGAGCGAAGGGCGCGCGGTGGCGGTTCTGGACGTGCCGCTGTTGTTTGAGACGGGCGGCGACCGTGGCGTTGACGTCGTGGTCGTGGCGAGCGCGCCTGCGGCCGTGCAGCGCGAGCGCGTCTTGGCTCGGCCGGGCATGACGGAGGCCATGTTTGAGGCCATTTGCGCGCGTCAAACGCCGGACGCCGAGAAGCGGGCTCGCGCGGATTACGTTGTGGAGACGGGCGAGGGGCTCGACGCCGCACGCGCCCAGGTGACGCGAATCATGAAGGAGTTAGTCGCCCGCGCGACGGCTGAGACGTAACGCGCGACGACGCCAATCGGAGCCTGTCATGCGTGAGATCGTGTTCGATGTGGAGACGACCGGCCTTGATCCCGAGTCGGGTGATCGCATTACCGAGCTCGGGTGCGTGGAGGTGGTCGACTACATTCCGACCGGCCGGACGTTCCAGGCTTACGTGAATCCGGAGCGTGTCCTTGACGCCAAGGCCGTGGAGATCACGGGCCTCACCAACGAGTTTCTGGCGGACAAACCCGTGTTCGCAGCGCACGTGGAGCGCTTGCTGGACTTTATCGGGGACGCACGGGTGGTCGCGCACAACGCGTCCTTCGACCGCGGGTTCCTCAATATGGAGTTGAAGCGCGCGGGGCTTGAGGCGATCCCCATCGCGCGCTGGTTTGACACGCTTGAGCTGGCGCGCACGATGTTTCCGGGCATGCACAACTCGCTCGACGCCCTGTGCAAGCGCTTCAACGTCAGCCTCGAAGCGCGCGACAAGCACGGCGCTCTGTTGGACGCGCGCCTGTTGGCGGAGGTGTATCTCCACCTCAATGGCGGGCGGGAACAGTCTCTCGATCTAACGGTGGATCAAGGGGCGCGCGCGGCGCGGCGCAGTGTGTCCGCGATCGCTGAGAAGCGCCCGAAAGGCCCGCTGAGCACGTCCGAAGAGCATGAAGCGCACGCGACCTTCGTCGCCACTCTCGGGGCGGATCCTCTGTGGGCGAAGGTTCGCGCGTCGGACGGTTGAGCCGATCGTCCCTAAGCCTGCGCGGTGGGCGCGCCGTCCGCTGGATCTGATCCGGCTTCGGCCCGACGCTTCTGCGCCAAATAGAGACCGGCGAAATCAATCGGATCGATGTAGAGCGGAGGAAAACCGCCGTCGCGCGTGACTTCAGCCATTAGCCGTCGCGCAAACGGGAAGAGCATGCGGGGCGATTCGATCAACAGCATTTGTTCGATCGCGTTTTCCGGCATGTTCACAAAGTGAAACAAACCCGCGTACTTCAATTCAACAATGAAGGCGACCGTATCGCCGCGATGGGCTTTCGCTTCGAGGTTCAGAACAACTTCATACGCGTGTTCGTCCGCCCGACGGGCTTGCACATCAATGCCCATGTCTATTTGCGGGGAGTCTTGTCCAGCACGCAGACTGCCGGGGGCGCTGGGATTTTCGAAAGACAAATCTTTAATATATTGCGCCAAAACACGGATTTGCGGCGTCGGGGCGTCGCCGCTCGCGGCGTCGTTGTGTGAGTCGGGTGTGTCAGCCATGTGATGCCGGGCTTTCGTGTTCTCTACGGTCGAAAAAGATCTGGGCGGGGGCTATCACGGGGGACGGAACCCGGCAAGGCGGCGGGCTGACGAGCCGCGCAACACCGCCTATATGCGTGTTTGAGACGGAGGCATTTTCGCGTGGGCGATCTGTTCCCCATATTGCTGTTTGCGACGATCGCAGTCCTTTTTGCGCTGCGTTTGTACATGGTTCTCGGGCGCCGCACCGGGGAGGAGCCGAACACGGAGGCCGCCCCGCGCGCCCCGACGGGCTCACGGACCCCCTCAGGTCCGCGCCCAGCCTTCACCGGCCCGGCAGCCGCGGGCATGGAGGCGATTCGCTCTGCAGACGGCGTGTTTGACCCTGACGCCTTTTTGAGCGGGGCGCGCGAGGCGTACGCGATTGTCGGCCGCGCGTTCGCGGAGGGTGATCGCGGCGCGCTGGAAGCGTTGCTCTCGCCCAACGTCTACGAAAAGTGGTTGAGCGCCATCGAAAGCCGCGACAGCGCGGGCCATGAGCAGGTGTTCGAATTGGTCCGGCTCGCCTCCGCGGAGGTGGAGGAGGCGGAACTGAACGCGGGCGTGGCGTCCGTGTCCGTGCGGTTCTCCGCCGACATCACGTCGGCGTTGCGCGATGGCCAGGGCGTGGTGATTGACGGCGACGCTGAGCACGCGAAACGCGTGGATGAGGTGTGGACGTTCCAGCGCGAGGTGGCGTCGGACAACCCCAATTGGCGGCTGTCAAAAGTCACAAAGGGATAAGCATGGAACGCCCGGCGCGCACTCCCCGGGGCTCGTCATTGCGCCGCGTCCGGGGTGTTGGGGCGTTCGCCGCGGTCTCCGTGGCGTTGGCGCTCGTCGCGTGCGCGGGCGGGCCTCCCGAAGCGCCGCCGGAGGTGGCTCCTCTGCGGTTGGAGGAGGTCGAGGCCCCGCCGTCGTTTCATCCGACCATCAACGCGGTGGCCGTGCCGTTCGCCGCCCTCCCGGGATGGGATCAGGGCGATCATGCCGAGGCCGTGTTGGCCTACGCCGACACCTGCGCGCGGTTTGCGCCGGCGGATCGCCGCAAGGATGGGCTCCTGCCTCGGGGCCACGCGGCCTGGGCGCGCACCTGCCGCGACGCGGGCGTGCTGGCCCAGAGTTTCGCGTCGTCGGCGGGGGAGGATGCGGCCGCCACGACCGCCGAACGCGCGGCGGCGGCGCGCGGGTTTTTCGAGCTGAACTTCCAGCCCTTCGCGCTCGCCGCACCGGCGACGGAGACGAGTCCCTCCGGCGTGGTCACCGCGTATTTCGAGCCGATTGTTGATGTGCGGCAGCAAGCGATCGGCCCGTTTGACGAACCGATTCTCGCCCGCCCTGCGGACCTGGTGACGCGGCCGCGCGCTCAGGGGGAGCCGGTGGTCTTACAGCGCACGGCGGGCGGGGATCTTCGGCCCTACCCCGATCGCGCCACGATCGTCGCCAGCGCGCGCGAACCGCTGGCGTGGGGCCGGCGATCGGACGTGCTGTTCCTGCAGATTCAAGGGTCGGGGCGGGTGCGGTTCGCTGACGGCCAGATCGTGCGGGCCGCGTGGGACGGCACCAACGGCAAACCCTACCGGTCGGTGGCGGAACAACTGATGGAGCTGGGGCTTTTGCCGCGTGGGATCGCGTCCAACGCGGGCGTGAAGCGGTGGCTGGACGTGGCCGCTCCGGATGTCGCGGCAGCCGTTATCGCGCGCAATCCACGCTACGTGTTCTTTAAGTTTGAGGACATTGCCGATCCCAGCGAGGGGCCGGTCGGGGCCGCCGGAGCGCGCTTGAGGCCCGGCGTCAGCCTGGCGGTGGACCCCGCTTATCATCAGTATGGCGCTCTGATGTGGATCGCGCCGGAGGGCCGGGACGCGCCCGCCCCACGGTTTGGCGTGGCGCAGGACGCCGGCGCCGCCATCAAAGGCCCGTTGCGCGGCGATTTGTTCTTTGGAGCCGGGCCGGAGGCGGGGGCTGACGCGGCGCGTGTGCGTCACCGCGCGGCGTGGTTTGGCCTCGCGCCGCGTGCGGTGAGCGCCGCCGCCGCGGCGTCCGAGCCGTGAGCGGCCCGAAAAACCGCCGGCCGCGGCAGCTGTCGCCAGAGGAGGCCCGGCTCTGGGCCCACATCGTCAACGTTTCAGGCGTGCGGCCCTTAAAGTCGAAGGAGGGAGGCGCGCCGCGGCCAGCGACCGCGACCGACGCCCCGCCGATCGCGGCGTCCGTTCCGGAGCGAAGCCCCGATCAAGCTCACCCGGGGGATGCGCGCAGTCTCGCGGCGCGGCCGAGTTTGCGGGGCGCCACGACGCCGCCTCACCGCCATGCGCCGGCCGTCGGGCCGGAAGCCGCCGGCCGCGACCACGTCCACACGTCTTTGATCACCATGACGGATCGGCGCACGCGGCGCGGCAAGCGCGAGATTGACGGGCGCCTTGATCTCCACGGGTTGAGCCAGATCCAGGCGCGCGCGCAGCTTCACGACTTTTTGCGGCGCGCGCGCGGACGCGGCGATCAGTGCGTGCTCGTGATCACGGGCAAGGGTCTGAAGCTGACGACCGAGGATCCCGCGCGCCCGTTTGACATGTTCGCCCGGTCCGAGCCCGGAGTGCTGCGCCGCACACTGCCGCAATGGCTCGCGGAGCCGGACTTGCGGGCTTGGGTGGCCGGCTACGCGCCCGCGCACCCCAAGCATGGCGGCGCCGGTGCGTTCTACGTGTTCCTGAAGCGGGGATGACGGCGCCGCGCCGCGTTGTTGCGCGGGAAGGCGAGCCTGGTAGTATTCACCTACCCACTTGTAACTGAAGACCAATCGCGGCGACGGTTGGTCGCAATCTTCTTGATCATTTCGGCGTCGTGTGTGTGCGCCACGTTATCGATCCCCCCTCGCGGTCGAGGGCGGGCTGACAGTTGGTTCGCACCGCCGCGGCCTGGCGCCCGTCGGCGCGCCTGGGCGAGGGGGAACGCTATGCGCGGGTATCAGGACGACTTTTTGGCGTCGAAGGAGGAGGACAAAGACAGGTTCCGGGTGTCGCTCCCGACGTTTCTGCCGCAGCTCGAGGGCGAAATCTTTCGCTCGGACGAGCTGCCGGGCGGGCGGTTTCTGCACTATCCCAACTACACGCTGGTGATGAACAAGGTGCTCCGCAGCTGCGTCTATGCAGCCGCGAATATGGATCAAAACAAGCGCGTCTCAGGCCTTGGCGGCCGCAGTTGGCGCTTTGATACGCGCGTCGATCATCAAGTGCAGCTCGACAATGAATACTACAAAGACCGCGCCGGCGAGCCGAATCTGTATGACCGTGGTCATGTCGCCCCGCGGGCCGGCATCGCCTGGGGCGACACCAAGATCGACGCGAAATTCGCCTCCGATGAGACCTATTACTGGACCAACGCCACGCTCCAGCACCGCTTCTTCAACGGCGACGAGTGGGAGGCGCTGGAGGCGTGGATTCGGACCTTTAAGGAAGACGCCAACGAGCGTCTGATCGTCTTCACCGGGCCAATCTACAGCGACGTGAACCTGTTCATCCGCCCGCATGGCGAACCGCCGGCGCCGGTGCCGAGCGCCTTCTTTAAGGTCATGGTGTTTCGCCACCGGGACACGCCGGACGCGCTGTCGGCGCGGGCGTTCATCATCCCGCAGAGCCCGGAGATCATCGCCGACGACGAAGGCTGGCGCCCGAGCATGCTCCAGCGCTACCAGGTGTCCGTGCGCCAGATCGAGGAGCTGACAGGGCTGAAGTTCCCGCCGGAGGTCGCCGCCGCCAACCCGATGTTCTTCGAGCCGGGCGAGGAGGCGCGCGCGATCGGGGTGACCGCCTTTCCCGAGATGCACGAGGTCAACCGCGACATCGACATCATCGATCCCCATCAACCGCGCACGGGCGAGCAGCGGCCGGTGTCCGGCCTCTACATCATGGCGGCGATGGTGAACCCCGCCGGCAAAGAGTCGGAGGAGGAGTGGGTGACGATCGTCAATCTCGGCCCGACGTCGGCCCCGCTCGGCGATCTCGTGCTGCGCGACAAAGCCGATCGCAAGAAAGCGCTCTCCGGCACGCTCGGCCCGGGCGAGACCGCGAAGGTCCACCCGCTCAAGCCCGTGCGCCTGGTGAACGACGACGGCGTGATCCGCTTGACCACCAAGGCCGGGCGGTTGCTTGACGTGGTCGCGTACGGCAAGGCGGAAGCCAAGCGCGAGGGCCATGTCATCGCGTTTATGAACAAGCGCATGCGTTAGGGAGCCGCTAGGGGTCGCGGCGGGCGGCTTTCTCGGCGAGGCCTGAGGTCCCGGCGCGGCGCGCGAGTTCGGCCGCGACGTCCTCCGGGCGCACGCCCACCGCCGCCCAGAGCACGGCCAGGTGGTAGAGCACGTCGGCGCTTTCGGCCGCCAGCGCCGCGCGGTCTTCCAGCGCGCCGGCCAGCGCGGCCTCCACCCCCTCCTCGCCGAGTTTCTTTGCGATGCGGGCGGGGCCTTGGGCGAGGAGTGTGGCGGTGTAGCTCTCCGACGGGTCCGCGTCCTGGCGCGCCGCGATCGTGGCGAGCAGGGCCTCCAGGGCG
>CAZGLY010000064.1:0-12294 GCA_964526675.1 uncultured Caulobacterales bacterium | reverse complement strand
GGAGCGCTCCACCATGATGTCTTTAAAGTCGCGTCGATTGGTGCACGCCCACGCGCGTGTCCGTCCTTAACGCTCCGGCTTGGCTCGGGGACAATGCCGCGCCCTCACCCATGACGAGCGTCTCAGCGTTCCGCTGGGCGATCACGCCAAAAACCGCTCTGCATCGCATTCCGCGCGCGTCGCGCTCTGGCGTGTGGAGACCAACAAAGCGGCCCCGTTCGTCTTGGCCGCTGCGGCCGATGCCGCGTGCCGCGTGCCGCGATCATCGCGCTCGCTCCCTCCGCGTTGAGATTGAGCGCGCCCAAACCGCCCGGGCGACCTCACAGCACATCGGATCGGTGATGATGGTGGAGGGGGCGGCGCGCCTGGATCCTCGCCGCGCTCCCGGCAATCGCGCATCGGGCGCTCCTGTCGAGGCGGCGCTGGCAAACGCCGCGGACCCGCCCTAGGCTCGTACAATTACTCACCCGATGGAGAGAGGGGCGCCCTTGCCTCGCCAGTTGGAAACCGGTCGCCAAATCGCCGCCGCACGAGCGCTCCTGGGCTGGTCGCAATCAGACCTGGCGGCAGAAGCAGGTTTGTCGCGCAGCGCTGTGCGTTATTGGGAGAGGCGGCCGGCTGTTGATGATGGCTGGGCGATCCAGCGCATGATCGACGCCTTAGCCCGCGAAGGCGTTGCATTCTGCAGTCAAGGCGTTGTCCGCGCGCGTCACGCGAGATCCTGACCAGATTGGTCAATTTCTTTACGCCCTAACGCGCGGGCGCGCGCGCGTTAGGGATCATCCGTATCGCATCAAGCCAAAAGACGGGCCGTCACCCCCGCAGGTGAGGTCTCCGTTGACGGTCTAGAGGCGTCACCACAACTCATGGGAGCCTGGAGCCGTGGCGCGTCCTTTTGAGGTTGCTTCGGATGTCACGCGTGACGGTCGGGAGACCCCCGCCAAGCTGACACGTCATGGAGCGGCGGCGGCCGACTGATCCAGGCGCAAGCAATTTGGACCCGATACGGACCCGAGTAACGGCCACCCTTGTGGCTACGGCCACAACAACACCACTTAACCCATTGAAACGATTGGTCGGAGCGGCAGGATTTGAACCTGCGACCCCCGGTCCCCCAGACCGGTGCGCTAACCGGGCTGCGCCACGCTCCGCCAGGCCGGCAGTCATATCCGTGTCGCGGCGAGAAGAAAAGAGCGCGCGCTCGCGCCAGCGGTGCGGGGACGACGCCGCCGCGACGCCCACGCCCCTGACGTCCCTCGTCACCCAGCGCGGCGATGGCCCACGCCGTTGGAGCGGCTGGCGTCAACCGAACCGCCCACGCGATCCTTCAGGATCTGGGATGCGCGGAACACCAACACGCGACGCGGCGTGATCGGCACCTCCTCGCCGGTTTTGGGGTTTCGGCCCACGCGTGCGGCCTTATCGCGCACGCCGAACGCGCCAAACGACGACAACTTCACGGTTTCGCCGCGCCCGAGGGCGTCCATCATGAGCTCGAAAATCGAATCGACAATCGCTGCGGCTTCATGGCGGGCCACGCCCAGTTCATCCGCAACGGCCGCGGACAAGCTCGCCCGCGTCACGGTTTCGTCTGTCGTCATGGTTGTCACTTTGGCCTTGCTGCTACAGGCGGACTAACGCCGCGCCCCAGGTCAAACCGCCGCCCATGGCTTCAAAAAGCACCAGGTCGCCGGGTTTCACGCGGCCATCCGTCATTCCCACATGCAAGGCCAGCGGCACCGAGGCGGCCGAGGTGTTGGCGTGCTCCGCGATCGTCGAGATCACCCGCTCCTCCGGCACGCCCAATCGGGTCGCCACCGCGTCCAAGATCCGCTGGTTGGCCTGGTGCGGCACAAACCAGTCGACATCCGCCACGCTGACGTCCGCCTTACGCGCGACCTCTTCGATCGCGTCGGCGATCTTACTCACCGCGTGACGAAACACCTTGTTGCCGGTCATCCGCAAATGACCAACCTGCTGTGTGCTCGACGGACCGCCGTCGACATAAAGAAGATCAGCATACCGACCGTCGCAGCGCAAATGCGTCGCAATGACGCCATCAGCGCGCTGCGCGTCTGCCGTGGGCCGGGCCTGAAGCACCACGGCCCCGGCTCCATCGCCAAACAAAACGCACGTCCCGCGATCACTCCAATCAAGAATGCGCGAGAACACTTCAGCGCCGATCACGAGCGCCGTTTTGGCTTGGCCGCGCGCCAGGAAGTTGTCCGCCGTCGCAAGCGCGTAGATGAAGCCGGAGCACACCGCCTGCACGTCAAACGCGGTGGCGGGACCGACGCCCAAACGCGCCTGGATCAGCGCGGCGGTGGCCGGAAAGGTCCGATCCGGCGTGGCGGTCGCCACCACGATCAAATCGATGTCAGACGGCCCCAGCCCCGCATGTTCTAAGGCGTTCCGCGCCGCCGCGGCGCCCAAGTCGGCGGTCGTCTCGCCGTCGGCGGCGATGTGGCGTTCGCGAATGCCAGTGCGCTCGCGGATCCACGCATCGCTGGTGTCGACCATCCGCGCGAGCTCCGCGTTGGTCATGACGCGCTCGGGCAAATACGCTCCCACTCCCGTGAGCCGCGCGTGATACCGGTCGCCTAACATCGCAGCGGTGGTCACGGCGCCGGCGCTCCAGCGGCGGCGTCCGCCACAAGTTCCGAATCGGCCTGGTGCGCGGCGAAACGCGCAAGGTTGGCCGTCACCTCCGGAATGAAATCGCTGCGGGCCAACTCGACCGCGAGGTTCAGCGCGGTGGCCAGGCCCACGCTGTCGGCGCCGCCATGGCTTTTCACGACGACGCCGTTGAGCCCCAAGAAGACGCCGCCGTTCACATGGCGGGGATCCATCTTGTCCTTGAGCGACATCAACGCGCGGCGCGACAACACCGCCCCCATTTTCGACAGCCAATCGCGGGTCAGCGCCTCGCGCAGCCAGCCCCCCACAAGGCGCGCCGCGCCCTCGGCGGTTTTCAAAGCGACATTCCCCGTGAAGCCGTCGGTCACCACCACATCCGCGGCGCCGAGGCTGATGTCATCGCCTTCGACAAAGCCGTGGTAGGCCAGGTCGACCGCGCCGGAGCGGAACAGCTCCGCCGCCGCGCGCACCGTGTCATGGCCCTTCATGTCCTCTTGGCCGACATTCAAAAGACCCACGGTCGGCCGACGGACGCCATAGACGGCGCGGAAAAACGCCTCGCCCATAATGGCGAACTCAACCAGCTGGCGCGCGCCGCACGACACATTGGCCCCCACGTCGAGCACCACGGACCGCCCTTGGGGCGTGGGCCAACTGGCGGCGATCGCCGGACGATGCGCGTGAGGCGTCATGCGCAACAAAACCTTCGATATCGCCATCAACGCGCCGGTGTTGCCGGCCGACACCGCCGCGTGGGCCTCCCCCTCCTTCACGGCGGCCACAGCGTTCCACATGCTGGATCCGCGTGAGCGGCGAATGGCCTCGCTCGGCTTATCCGTCATCGTGACGTAGGTGTCGGTGTGGCGAACCTCACACGCTTCAGACGCTTGCGGCTGAAGCGCCAACAACGGCTTGAGCGCGCGTTCGTCGCCGTGCAGCAAAAAGCGAGCCGTCCCGCCGGCGCGCTCGACCGCCAGCGCCACCCCGTCCACCACGCTGGGCGGGCCGTGATCACCGCCCATGGCGTCAACGGAAATCGTCACCTGGGAGGCCATCGCGCTCATACCCTTTCGACGCGCCTTCCCCGGTTCAAGCCGACCCATCCGGGCGCGGGTGGACGATACTCATCGCTCCCGCAGAAGCAAGCCGCCGCGGCCGGGCTGGCGACGGGCTCACGCCGGCGCAGGCGGAAAGGCGGGCGACGGCGCGCTTGTGAACGCCGTCAAGGGCTGGTCCGCCAGAGCTCGGTCAGCCGCGCGCACATACTCCGCCAGCGCGGCCACGCCCGGCGCATCGTCGTCGAGGCCCGCATCCACCAACAGATTGCGCGCGATGGCGCGGCGCAGCACGGCTTCGTCGTCAACCTGCAGGGCGTCGCCATAGGCTTTCGCCCGTCCGTAGAACGCCTCGCCCATCTTTTTGATTTTTTTGCCGACGACGAGATCCCCCACCCCGATCTCCCGCAGCGCGGCGTCCATGTCTTGGAAGAACGCGTCGAACAGCGCTTGGGCGAGCGTGGCGTCGCCGTTGTCGCCGCTGAGGCGGCGCACCAACAGATAGACGTGCAACGCAATGCACTCGAAGCGCCCCTCGACCGTGTCGGGAACGCGACCGGACCCGTAGAACGCCGGGTCCCGCGCTTGGCGCACGGCGGCTTCATACAGAGGCGCGGCCACGTCAGAGGCGCGCGGCTTCCCCGCGCTGGGCCATAACTTCAACACGTGCGTGGTTCCTCTTTCTGCATCTCATCCGCTTGGGTACATATAGACCGGACGATGACGAACACATCGCGCACCCCGGCGTGACGGCGCAGACAACGCGCTACGCCGCACTATGTTTGCGCGCGGATGAAGGACGAGCCATGGCTTTGATCACGAGCAAGCGTGCGGCCGCTGTGGTGCTGTTGGCGGCGGCGGCGTGTGCGGCCTGCACCCCGGTGGTCCGCCGCCATGGATATGTGCCGGAAACGGAGTCGCTCGAGGAAATTGAACCCGCCCGCGACACCCGTTCGACGGTGTTGGCGCGCTTTGGCAACCCCTCCACCCGCGCCGCGTTCGATGACGACACGTGGTATTATATCACCAGCGTGCGCCAGCAGCTCGGATATCTGCGACCGGAAGCGAGCGCGCGGGCGATCACGGCGGTCAGCTTCGCGCCGAGCGGCGTTGTGGCGTCGGTGGAGCGCTATTCGTTAGAGGACGGACGCGTGGTGTCCTTGGTCAATCGCAAGACGCCCACGCGCGGACGTGAGCTGACGCTGATTGAGCAATTGCTCGGCAATGTGGGCGCGTTGCCGGCTGATACGTTGCTGGGCCAGGAGAACTTGCCTGGCGGCGCGGGCGGGCCGCGCCGCAACGAGTAGGTCGTCCCGCGGGCGCGTCGGTCCGCGTGCCCCGCGATCAGGGGGCCAGTCGCGCCGCGGCGTCCTCAGAAATGCGGCAGTCCAGCACCCACACGTCGAACACGCCGTGTTCGAGCGGGTTCAACGCTGGATCTGACGCGAACATCCAACCGGAAAAGATCAAACGCGGCGGCGCTTCGCGGCCATCTTCTTCAATCTGGCGCTCATAAACGTCCAGACCGGCCACGGTCTCCGGCGTCTCCTCCGGCGGGCGCACCCCGCACGGCGCAGCCAGGGCGACGGTCAGAGCGCCAAACGTGACGCGTCCGCCCAGACGGACTTCGAAATCGTCGGTTTTCGCGGTGATCTTGTCCAACCCGCGCAGCGTCACAACGTCCCCGCGGATCCAGCCATTGTCGTCCATCTGACCGACGAGCGCGGCCGCCGTCGCGGCGTCAGGCTGACGGGTGCGTTCCAGATCGGCGGGCGCGTCTGCGGCCACAGGGCGTGGGGCGGCGTCCTGCGCCATGGCCGGCGGCAGCCCGCCGCACGCCCATGCCGCGCCGACGAGCGCCGCCGCGCACGCCGCTGTCCGCGTCGCTTTCAACGTCACCGCCCGCTGGCCCCCGACGCCACAAAGTCCGCCAACAACCGGATCACGTCGATCGACCCTTGCCCCGGCTCGGCGAAGCCCTCCCCCGCCGCGAGATAGAGGTCGTCCGCGCCCGGTGAGATGGCCAACGACACGCCGCCCAAAAGGCCGTCGGCCCGCAACGCAACCGAGGAATCCACAGGGATTTCGACCTCATCGCGCACCATCATCGTGACGGTGGCGTTGTACGCGATGGGATCAAGCGCGATGGCGCTCACCGCGCCCACGGTCACGCCCGCGATCCGAACATCCGCGCCGACGGACAGGCCGTCGACGGCCGCAAACTCCGCGGTGACCGGGTAGCCGGACGCGCCGCGGCCGGACACGCTGAAGGAGTACGTCAAAAACAGAGCCGCGACGGCGAGGACGGCCGCGCCGACAAGCGTTTCAGCAATTTGGTCGCGCATCGTTGTCTCTCGTGCGAAGGGCGCTCCTGCGCCGTGTCTTCCTATCGCGTCATCCGCCCCGCGTCATGCGTTGGGCGGCGACCAGGCGTCATAGTCGCCGTCCGCGGCCGCCCGATCCCCCGGGCGCGCAAGGCTGCCTTTCGGGTGATAGGCGTGAACGGTGCCGGTCAGGTTCGGTTGGTGAGGCTGCTCCCACGACTTTCGCGGCAGGGGCGCCTCCGTTGGGGGTTGCTCGAAGGTGTGGTGCAGCCAGCCGTGCCAGTCCGGCGGCACGCGGGAGGCATCGGCGTAGCCGCGGTAAACCACATAGCGCCGTTTGCGTCGCTCCAAGCTGACGCCGCGCTCCTCATAATACTTATGACCGTACTCGTCCTCGCCGACGAACCGGGCGCGACGAAAGATCGTCCACAACGCGCCGAGCGTCGCGCCGTCCCACCAGGCGAACAGTCGTTTGATCAGCGCCACGGCGCGCCTCCTGTTTCTCGCGCGCGGACTATGCCCTGAAGACATTGACATCGTCCACCGCCGGCCGCGCCGCCTGATCGGCGGTGGCGGGACTCAGCGACCCGACTCGGGTGATTGTGGAGAGACGCAGCTCAAAGACTCAATATGTGCTGACTCGGCGAAGCTGAACCCCTATATTTATGGGGTGAGACGAGGTTAACCCCATGCGCATTCCCCTTCGGGTCACCCCCGCTGAGACCGCCATCGTGAATGGCGGGTCCGATCAGGCCGCCACGACGAGCGGCTCCGCCATCCCTGGCGGCCTAGGGGCGCTCGACCCCTATCGCGGCGTCAGCTTCGCGCGCACGCGCAGCGAAGTGCGCAATCCCGACGGCTCGGTCGTCGCGGTGATGGAGGAGGTCGAGGCGCCGGCGGACTGGAGCCAAGTCGCCGTCGACATTCTGGCGCAGAAGTACTTCCGCCGCGCTGGCGTGCCGGCGCGCACGCGTCCCGTGGCGGAGCCGGGGGTGCCGGGCTGGCTGCAGCGCCGCGAACCCGACGCCGAGGCCCTGGAGGACTTGCCTGAGGACGCGCGGTTTGGCGCTGAAACGTCCGCGCGCCAAGTGTTCGAGCGTATGGCCGGCGGATGGGCGTATTGGGGCTGGAAGGGCGGCTACTTCGAGGATGAAGCAAGCGCGCGCGCTTTTTTCGTCGAGACCCAGGCGATGTTGGCCCGCCAGATGGCCGCGCCGAACAGCCCGCAATGGTTCAACACGGGCCTGCACTGGGCGTATGGGATCGACCAGCCGGCCCGCGGCCACTACTACGCCGATCCCGCGACCGGCGACGCGGTGGAGTCCACCAGCGCGTATGAACGTCCGCAGCCCCACGCCTGCTTTATCCAAGGCGTGGCGGACAACCTGCTTGCCCCCGGGGGCATTATGGACACCTGGGTGCGCGAGGCGCGCCTCTTTAAGTATGGCTCCGGCGCCGGCTCCAACTTCTCCGCCATTCGCGGCGAAGGCGAGCCGTTGTCCGGCGGCGGGCAATCCTCCGGCGTCCTCAGCTTCTTGAAGGTGGGCGACCGGTCGGCGGGCGCCGTCAAGTCCGGCGGCACCACGCGGCGCGCGGCGAAGATGGCGATCCTCGACGCCGACCACCCGGACATCGAAGCCTTTGTGGACTGGAAAGCCGAAGAGGAGCGCAAAGTCGCCGCCCTCGCGGCGGGCTCACGCCTGCTGAAGCGTCGACTGACCGCCATCGTCGAAGCCTGCGCGGCCCCAGACGGCCTGCGCGACGAAGCCTGCGACCCCGCCGTCAACAAGGCTTTGTCCAAAGCGCTCAAGGCGGCGCGCGCCGACGGCGTCCCGCCCGGCGCCATCGCCCAGGCGCTTGATCGCGCCGCCCAGGGCGAAACCGAACTCTCCTGGATCGAATACGACGTCAATTGGGATGGCGACGCCTACGCGACCGTCTCCGGGCAAAACGCCAACAACTCCGTGCGGGTGACCGACGCGTTCATGGACGCGGTGGACGCCGACGCGGATTGGGACTTGGTCCGCCGCACGGATGGGCTGGCGGTGAAGACGATCAAAGCCCGTGATCTCTGGGCGCGCATGGGCGGCGCAGCCTGGGCGTGCGCCGACCCCGGCATCCAGTTCCACACAACGATCAACGCCTGGCACACCTGCCCCGCCGGCGGCGACATCCGGGCGTCGAACCCGTGCTCGGAGTACATGTTCCTGGACGATACGGCGTGCAATCTGGCGTCGTTGAACCTCACCGCATTCCTCGACGCCGACGGCGGCTTCGACGCGGAGGCCTTCACGCACGCCTGCCGGGTGTGGACGCTCGTCTTAGAGATCTCTGTGGCGATGGCTCAGTACCCGTCGGCGGAAATCGCGCGGCGGTCCCACACATACCGCACGCTGGGGCTGGGGTACGCCAATCTGGGGGGCCTCCTGATGCGCTCTGGCCTCGCCTATGACAGCGCGGCGGGGCGCGCCGCGGCGGGCGCGATCACCGCGCTGATGACGGCCACGGCCTATGAGACGTCGGCCGAGTTGGCGCGCGACCTCGGTGCGTTTGCGGCCTACGCCGACAACAGCGCGCATTTCCAGCGCGTGCTGCGCAACCACGCCCGAGCGGCCTGGGGCGTGAGCGACGCGCAGGAGTATGAGGGTCTCAACGTGACGCCCCAGGCGCTGGACCTGGATGCGTGTCCGTTTGAGGGCTTGGCGGCGATGGCCGGCGACGCCTGGGAACGCGCGCTCTCGGCGGTGGAGGCTCATGGCGCGCGCAACGCGCAGGTCACGTGCATCGCGCCCACAGGCACGATCGGCCTGGTGATGGATTGCGACACCACCGGGCTGGAGCCGGACTTCGCGCTGGTGAAGTTCAAGAAACTCGCCGGCGGCGGGTATTTCAAAATCATCAACCGCGCGGTGCCGGCGGCGCTGACCCGGCTGGGCTATCGGCCCGAGGCGATCGAGGAGATTGAGCGCTACGCCGTCGGACGCGCCACGCTGAAGGGCGCGCCGGGCGTTAACCACGACCTCTTGCGCGCGAAAGGCTTCACCAACGGCGCTTTGGAGCGCGTTGAAGCGGCGCTCGCGGACGCCTTCGACATTCGGTTCGCGTTCACGCGATGGGTGTTGGGCGAGGAGTTCTGCCGCAACGGTCTGGGCCTGACGACGCAGCAGCTGGCGGATCCGGCGCTCGACGTTCTGGCGGCCATCGGCTTCGCCCGCGACGCCATCGAGGCGGCCAATCTGTATTGCTGCGGGTCGATGACGCTGGAGGGCGCTCCGGGCCTTCTGCCGGCGCACTTGGACGTGTTTGATTGCGCCACGCCGTGCGGGCGGATCGGGCGGCGCGCGCTCGGCCTGGACGGGCATCTGCTGATGATGGCGGCGGTCCAGCCCTTCATCAGCGGCGCGATCTCGAAGACGATCAACCTGCCCCGCACCGCGGGCGTCGGCGATTGCTCCTCCGCGTATGAACGGGCCTGGCGTCTCGGCCTTAAGGCGGTCGCGCTCTACCGCGACGGCTCCAAGCTGTCCCAACCGCTGGCGGGGGCTTTTTGGGACGCCCTCGATCAGGAGGAGGACGACGCGGAGACGGCGGAGGACGTGCTCAGCGAGGCCACGCCGATGGCCGCCCGCGCGCTGGCGCAGCGCGCCGCCCGCTTCGCGCTGTCGCCGGATGACGCGCCCCAACCCGCCGAGAGCGACGGGCGCGTTCGTCGCCGCCGCTTGCCCGATCGGCGCAAGGGCTACATCCAGAAATCCACGGTCGGCGGTCATAAGATTTACTTGCACACAGGCGAGTTCGACGACGGCGAGCTGGGCGAGATCTTCCTCGACATGCATAAGGAAGGCGCAGCGTTCCGCTCGCTCATGAACAATTTCGCCATCGCCATCTCCATCGGGCTGCAATACGGCGTCCCGCTCGAAGAGTTTGTGGACGCGTATGTCTTCACGCGCTTTGACCCGGCCGGGCCCGTCACGGGCAATGACCGGATCCGCCACGCGACCTCGATTTTGGACTACATCTTCCGAGAGCTGGCGGTGTCTTATCTTGGCCGGGACGACTTGGCCCATGTGGATCCCGCCAACGCCCGGTCCGACGGTTTGGGCGGCGGCGTTCGCGCGGACGGCCTGCAGCCGGTCGAGGACGTGGAAGCCGCCAAGGAAGCGGCGCAGGAAGCCGCGCGCTACATCTCCAAAGGCTACAGCCGCGGCCGGGGACCGGAAAACCTCATCATGCTTGCGGAAGCCGCCGCCAAGCTGAAGCAGCGCCGCGCCGGCGAGGGCGCCGAGGACGGCCCGCAGGCCCTGGCCTTCGACACCGAGCTCGATGGCGAACCCAGCACGTCCGGCGGGGCGTCTCGGGCGGATGCGGAGGCCGCCGTGTCGCGTCTGAAGGGCTACACGGGCGACGCGTGTCCCGAGTGCGGCAGCTTCACCCTCACCCGCTCCGGCGCGTGTTTGCGCTGCGACACCTGTGGGGCGAGCACGGGCTGCTCATGACCCGCGGCTGAGCGTCGCGTCGCCTGTGGCGCGAAGTTGGTGTTTGTGGTTCTTACGAAAGGCTTACGGTGTTTTAAGTCGTTCTAAGCGGCGTCACGCCCTATCTTCACGAGGTGTCGAAGAAGGAGCTGTCGTGTGAATCACTCGTCCATCCGCATGAACGCCATGACGGCGTCCGCGATGGCCGCCGCCCTGTGCGGGGCTCTCGGCGCGGCGTCGGTCCCAAGCGGAGCGCACGCGGAGGAGGTGCGCCGCCACACCGGCGTTAGCGGGGTGTTTCCCGACTATGATTTCTCCAACAAAGACTTGTCCGAGACGCACTTGTCGGGCGTGTTTCCACGGGCGGACTTTTCCGGCGCGGATCTGAGCGAAAGCCGCCTCAGCGGCAACTTCGCCGGGGCCGTGTTCGCGCGGGCCGATCTCCGCGAGGCGCGGCTGATGAGCGCGAATTTTGCCGCAGCGGATTTCTCAGGCGCGCGCTTGAGTGAAGCCATCATGCACGGCTCCAACTTTTCGGCCGCGAACTTCACCGGCGCGCGCCTGGAGGAAGCGCGGTTGCCGGGTGCGAATTTGTCTGGCGCGTCCATGGTTGGCGCCAAGCTCTCGGAAGTGCACCTCCAAGGCAGCAACGCGTCTGGAGCCGATTTTGGGCGCGCCATTCTCGTTGAGGCGGCGCTGCAAGGCGGCAACTTCAAGAATGTGTCCTTCGAGGACGCGAACCTCCGCGAAGCGGCGTTTCGAGGCGCCAATCTCTCGGGCGCCACGTTCGACGGCGCGGACTTGACTGAAGCGGAGCTCCACTACGCCACGCTCGCCGGCGCGCGCCTCGATCAGGCCCAGGGCCTGTCCATCGACAATCTGCGCGGCGCTTGTGGGGACGAGAAGACCCGCCTGCCCGTCGGGATCACGCTGCGGGCGTGCGGCCACGCGAACGCCGGCCATTATGGCAGTCCGTCGTTCAGTTTCCGGTTCCGCACGGACGAGGAGGGCGAGGTCGACGGCGCCGTCATCACCATGGACACCGCGGAGGTCGTGGCGATCGCCCGCGAGGCGCTGTTCTCCTCTCGCGAGGCGGTGCGCGACGCCTTCGAAGCGGCCCACGTGGAGCTGAACACCGAAGTGCGCGCGGCGCTCGAAGCCGCGCAAGAAGCCCTTGAAGACACGTATATCGACGTGCGCGTGTCGCCGGATTTGGGCGGCGATTTCCAACACGAGATCGACGAGGCGCTGATGGACGCGCGTCATGCTCTGGAGGAGGCGGCGCAAATCGCGGACGAAACCGTGCGCGACGCCCTTGACGACGCGCTGGAGGAGCTGGCCGAACTCGAAGAAGCGCAGGAATTGCGGTTTACCGAGCGTGAGTTGAGACGCGAGCGCGAACGGATTCGCACCGAAGCGCGTCGGTACGCGCTGGAGCGCTTGCGGGCCTGGGAGCCGGAGCCCGCGCCGGAACCGGAGCCGGCGCCGGAGCCTGTACCGCCGGTCCCGCCCGTTGAGCCCCTATCCGACGATGATGAGGACGGCGACGCGTCCGATCGCGACGACTGAGCCGCCTCCGCGCGCCGACAAAGCCTCAACCGGATCATGGCTTTGCCCCGAACACCATGCGCGGCGGCTGCCCTGCGAATGCGGCGTCGGCATGGCGTTGTGAGGAGACTGCGATCAAGGCTTCGCAAATGCGACAGAAATGATACACTCTGTCCGTGCTTCGGTGGTTTGCATCCCAACCGCCGGAGAGCGTGGCGCCGGGCGCGAAGCCCCCACCTAAGCGTCCGGCGCCGA
>CAZGLY010000063.1:0-12642 GCA_964526675.1 uncultured Caulobacterales bacterium | reverse complement strand
GAGGACGCTCGTGCGGTCATTGCGCATGCAGACCTGGGGGAATTGGGCGAGTTGGCCGGCGATCTCGAGCGCGGCGGCGAGCGCTTCGCCATCCGGGACGACGCGGTTGGCGAGGCCGAAGCTGAGCGCTTCTTCGGCGCCGACCGGGCGGCCGGTGAGGATCATGTCCATGGCGCGGGATTGGCCGATGAGCCGCGGCAAACGCACCGTGCCGCCGTCGATCAAGGGCACGCCCCAGCGGCGGCAGAACACGCCGAAAACCGCGCTTTCCGCGGCGACGCGGAGATCGCAGACAATCGACAACTCCAGCCCGCCGGCGACCGCATGGCCCTCGACCGCCGCGATGGACGGCTTTCCCAGGATTAACCAGGACGGGCCCTTGGGCCCTTCCCGCGGACGGGCGGGGCGGCGCGACCGCGCGACGCCCCGCTTCGCGTCGGTCCACGATCGCGGATCGCGCCTCGCCCTTCCGGCCGCGCAAACGCGGGGACAGCTTTGCGCGTGTCCTCGGTGCGCGCCGGCGGGCTTAGCATCGCGTCGCCATCGGGAGACGCGCATGACCCATTCTTCGACGCATTTGCTGTTGCCTTATCTGCAGCCGGCCCAGGCGCAGAAACACGTCACGGTCAACGAATCGCTGGCGCAGCTGGACCTCGTCGTGCAGCTGGCGGTGGAAAGCCGGTCCGTGGCCAGCGAGCCCGCGACACCCTCTGACAGCGTCCGCTACATCCTGCCACCGGGTAAGACGGGCGTGGCGTGGGACGCCATGGGCGATCACACGCTTGGCGTCTATCAGGACGGCGTGTGGCGTCAGATCAACCCGCGCGACGGGTGGCTCGCCTATGTCCGTGATGAGGCGCTGGTCGTGGTGTTCGGCGGCGGAAGCTGGTCGCCGCTGGAGGCCAGCGTCGGCGACGGGACGGCCGTCAGCGTGGACTCCGTCACCGCGACCACACTGGCGACCTCCGACCTGGCGACCTTCAACAGCGCACGGGTCCTCACGGATGCGGACGTGGAGGGCGCGCTTTACATCCAAACCGCGGATCGTCTGCGTGTTCGCTACGCCACGTCGGGGAGCGGCGGCGCGGACGTCGCCGCGGTCGTGCCCGGCGGATCGAACGGTTACGCGTTGTTTGAGGGCGCCACGAACGCGTGGACTGTGTTCTGCGAGCGCTCAAACGGCACGAACGAGGGCTTTGCCTGGATCGGCGGCGGCGGGGATTATCCGTCCGACAGCACCTACGACACCCTTTACATGCGGCTGATGTCCGACGGCAGCCTGATCGTGGGCGATCCGGCGGGCGGCGCAAAGGGGCCCGGCGCCGTGAACGCCGTCAGCCTCTATGACGACAACACCCTGTTGAGTTGCTACGTCTTCGATCAGGCGCTTGACGGCGTCATGGACGAGCGCAAGTGGGACGCCCAAGCCGCCATCGGTCGCGCGCCTCATGCGGAGACCATCGACGCGCCTGGTCAAGCGACGGGCCCTGAACACCGTCAGCACACGCCGATGCGGCGCTTTCGCGATCGTCTCGGCGGCGACCACGATCCGCTGACCCTGGACGGCTACGCCCGGCACTGGCGCGAAAAGCGTCACCTCACCTCCATGCCGAACGAGGCGCGGTACGATCCGGTGGACGGCGCGCTCTCCACCGGCGAATGGATCCAACGCCTTGTCGAAACGGTCGAAATCCAAGCGGTGCTGATCGAACAACTCAACGCGCGCACCAAGCATCTCACCGCGCCGACCGCCTAAGGACGGTCGACCCGCAACACACAGTCGATGGGAAAAGGAGGCGCGCGCCGCGCGTCAGCCGCACTCGATGCTTGCGATGAGCCCGTTCGCGTCCAGCCGCAGGTTGAGGCGGTTGTACATGTATTCTTGAGTCACCAGACAGCCGTAGCAGATCACCCGATAAGGCTCAGGCAACAGCCGCTGGTCCACATCGCCAAGCGGCCGCCCCACAAGGCCGGCCCATTCGTCCGCCCGGCACGTTTTGGCGGAGCGTTCCGACTCCGAGGGTGTCGGCTCCGACTTCTCGATGTCGCCGAAGCTGCGGTCCACGACGCGCAAACTCGGCTGGGCGAGCACGCGATCCAGCGGCGCGTCGGTCGGCGCTTCCTCAAGGAGACGCCGCGCGCGTCCGCCGTCGTCAATGTCGCGCGACAAGGCCGCACACGCCGCAACAGCGCCCGCCGCCACCGCGACCACCAGAGTTTTTATTGTTTCCGCCATCGACCGTCGGGCCCTCTTCGCCAGTAAGACACGTCGGCCCCGGCCTGCGATAACGCGCGCCAGCGATGCCGCGCCCAACCCCGCATGTCATCGTCGTTGTCTTCGAACAAAATGACGACCCGTTCAACGTTTTCTTCCGTGGCGTCCGGCGATCCGTCAGCGGCGCTCGGCCCGGAGCCTAGAACAAACAGGGCTTGAGCGCCGTTGGCGCGCCCACCGTCCAACGACAGGAGAATGGGTTGGCGCGGCGCGTGCGGGTGATCAGCGCGACCGTGCGGCAAAAACGACTCATCGCGATACGTCCACAAGGCGTCGTCGAGCCGCGCCAGCTGGGCGTCATCACGACACTGCACCGCCGCGCGCCACCCGCGCCCGAGCGTCTTTTCCAGCAGCATCGGCAGCACGTCGACCGCGTCCCCTTCCGTGAGATGGTAGAACCAATGCTCAGCCATCACCGGCTCCGCGCGCTAGCCCGCCGCGTCGGCGTCATTCCCGCTCGCGCCGCCTTCATGGGCGTCCGCCACGAAGCGCTCGAGGATGCGCACGCCCCAGCCCGTCGCCCACGTGGGTTCGCGCGGATCGTCGCTCTTTGATTTCCAAGCCGTCGGCGCGATGTCGAGATGCGCCCACGGCGCATCGCGCACGAACCGTTTGATGAACTGCGCCGCCGTGATGGAGCCGCCCTCGCGGCCGCCGATGTTCTTCATGTCCGCGACTTTGGAGTCCAACATCTTGTCGTAGGCTTCGCCGAGCGGCATGCGCCACACAGGCTCCTCCGCCTCACGGCCGGCGGCGATGAGCGCCTCCGCGAGCGCGTCGTCGCTTGCAAACACGCCCGCATACTCATGGGCCAGAGCGATGACCATGGCGCCGGTCAGAGTCGCCAGATCAACGATCAACTTCGGCTTGAACCGATCTTCGGCGTACCAAATCGCGTCCGCGAGAACGAGCCGGCCTTCCGCGTCCGTGTTGAGGACTTCGATCGTTTGGCCCGACAGCGACGTCACAATGTCGCCCGGGCGTTGGGCGTCGCCGTCCGGCATGTTCTCCACCAGGCCCAGCACGCCGACCACATTCACCGCAGCCCGACGTTGCGCCAAGGCGCGCATCACGCCCGCGACCGCGGCCGCGCCGCCCATATCCCCCTTCATCTCCTCCATGCCAGGGCCGGGCTTGAGGGAGATGCCGCCTGTGTCGAACGTGACTCCCTTGCCCACAAAGAGAAGAGGGGGCTCCTCGCTCGCGCCGCCGCGCCATTCCAGCACCACCAACTGAGATTCCCGCCGAGAACCGCGACCGACGCCCAACAACGAGCCCATGCCGAGGCGCTGCATTTCCGCCTCGCCGAGCACGTCGATCGCGAGCCCGAGATCGCTCAGCCCGCGCATCCGGCGCGCGAACGCCTCGGGGTGGAGAATGTTGGCCGGCTCCGACACCAGATCCCGCGCCAGAGCCACGCCGTCAGCCACCGCGCCATAACGCACCCACCGCGCGGCCGCGGCGTCGGGGTCCGTGACGACAATGTCGATGGCGGTCAGCGTCGGCTTTTTGTCGTCGCTCAACGTCGTGCGGTAGAGATCGAACCGGTACGCCCCGAGCCGGGCGCCAAGCGCCGCGCGCGCCGCGGCCTCCGCCTCTCCATCAGCGAGATCAAGACCATCGAGGCGCAACTGCGCGCGGGTGACGCCGCTGACGGCCCAAGCCCGCGCGGCCGCGGCGCCGGCGCGCTCAAGGCGGGCGGGGGTCAAGGCGTCCTTCTCGCCAAGGCCTAAGAGCATCACCCGCTCGGGAACGCCGCCGCCGTCCTCGCCGGCGCCAAGCGCGACCACCTCCAAGGTGCGTCCCAAGCCGGCTTTAAAGCGCTGCGCCGCCGCCGCGGCGCGCAATCGTCCTGCGACCTGGGCGTCGAGCGCCGTTCCAGCGGGGGTCAGCGTGAGCGCCTCCGCATCATCGAAAACGGGCAGGATCAGCGCTTGCGCTTCGGAAGCGGCTGCGGTGAAGGTGATGTCCATGAACTCGGCTCCAAGGGCGTAAGCGCGGGGCGCGCCGTTGCGTCCGACCACGCGGGCGCTCGACGGTCGATAGGGATTTATCGTATTTGATGCGGTTGTCGGGGAGAGACAACGGCTTTACGCCTGCCCTGGCCTGCGTAACGCCGCGATGGAGCCGCGCCGCCCGTGATTCAGTCCTACATCCTGCGCCACGCGATTTGGCCGCTGCTGGCGTCCGTGGGGGCCCTCGGCGTGTTGGCTCTGTTGACGCAGAGCATTTCAACGCTCGACCTGATCATCGATCAGCGTCAAACCTTGCTGACCTATTTCAAAATCACCGTGTTGGCGCTGCCCCAACTCATCGCCCTGATCCTGCCCTTGGGCGTTTTTATCGCGACTCTTTACGCACTTAATCGACTTCAAGGCGATTCCGAATTGATTGTCTGCTCGGCCGCGGGCATGGGGCGTTGGAACATTGCGGCCCCCATTCTGAAGCTCGCCACGGTGGCGCTGCTGGCGAACCTGTTCGTCAATCTGTGGGTGCAGCCGGCGGCGTTTCGGGAGATGCGCGAGCGCCTTTACGAAGTGCGAAGCGACTTGGCCGCGCGTTTGATCCGTCCTGGGCAATTCCGGCGAGCCGCCCGCGGCCTCACGATCTACGCCCGAGAGATCGAGCGCGGCGGCCGCGTGATCGACCTGTTCATTCAAGACGCCACGGATCGGTCCGAGACGGTCGAGTACATGGCCGCCATCGGCCAATTCACCGACATTCGCGGCGAACCCGCGCTGCTGATGACTGACGGGTCGATCCAAAAGCGCGAACCGAACGGCTCTTTGTCATTCCTCAAATTCGACAGCTATCCATTTGAATTGACCACGTTCGTCGATGGCCCCGGGACGCTGCTCTACAAATCCAGCGATAGATACCTCCACCAACTCTTTTTCCCCGACCCAAACTCCCTGTGGGATTGGAAGAATGAGGAAATGCTCCGGGCCGAGGGGCACTATCGAATATCATCGCCGCTCTACAACCTCGCCTTCGCGCTGATTGGACTGGCCGCCATCATCGGCGGCGAATACTCGCGCACGGGCTACACAAGGCGCATCATCACCGCCGCCGCCGCCGCTTTGGTGTTGCGATTGCTGGGCTTTGTGGCGCAGTCCACCGCCGCGGAGCAGCCGTCGTTGAACGCGCTGCAGTATGTGGTGCCCTTGGTGGCGTGCGCCGGGGCGATCGCCGCCATCGGCCGCGGCGGCGCCAAGCGCAAGCGGAGCGTCGCGGCCGCATGATTTTATCGTTCTACGTGCTGCGCCAAGTGGCGGTCGGGGTGGCCATCTCTCTGGGCGTCATCGTCACCATGATCCTACTGGTGGACATGGTGGAGCTGTCGCGGGAGTTGGGACGCGTGGCGGATCTGTCCCCCGTTCTTCTGGCGTGGTTGGCGATCCTGCGCGCGCCGAGCCTCGCGGAGACCACGTTTCCGTTCATCTTTCTGTTCGGGGCGATGTGGGGCATGCACCGGCTCAACCGGCGCAGCGAGCTGGTGGTGCTGCGGGCGGCCGGCGTCTCGGCGTGGCGGTTCATTGGCCCGGGCGTGGCGTTTGCGCTGGCCTGCGGCGTGCTCGCCTCCGCGGTGATCAATCCGTTGGCGTCTCGGCTCAACGTGGCGTTTGAGCACGAACGGGACCGGATCAGCATGGGCGACTCCCGCCGCGCGGCCCGGCGCGAGCGCGCCATCTGGCTGCGGGAACGCGGCCCAACGGAGCAAACCGTGATCCGCGCCGGGTCCGCCGATCCCAATGAACGCCGCCTGGTGGACGTGACCTTGTTCATCTACGACCTGGACGCGGAGGCGTTGCCGAGCTTCCGACGACGACTCGACGCGCGCGAGGCGGTGTTGCGCGCAGGCTTCTGGCAGCTCCGCGACGCCTGGGAGTCCGCGCCGGATGTCGAGCCGGAGCACCACGACACGCTGGCCTTGCCGACGGACATCGAGCCCAGCTCGCTGTTGGAAAGCCGTGGCGGGCCGCGCACGCTGAATTTTTGGGAGTTGCCCAGTCAAACCCGGTTGCTGCGCGAAGCCGGCTTCTCGTCCGTGCAGTATGAGCTGCGATGGCATCGTCTGCTCGCCATGCCCTTCACCTTCGCCGCCATGACGTTGGTCGCCTCTGCGGCGTGTCTGCGGCTCTCGCGCCGAGGCGGCGGCCTGCAATTGAGCTTCATCGCCGCTGGCGTCGGGTTTGCGGTGTACTTCGGCGACAGCATGATGGCCGCGCTCGGCTCCACGAACGTTCTGCCCAGCTTTCTAGCGGCGTGGACAGCGCCGATCTTGACGCTTCTTGGCGGACTGTTCGTCATCGCCAGTCTGGAGGACGGGTGACCCGCGCCCGCGTCTGGACGCCGCAGCCGCGGCTGCGCTATCGCTAGAGACAGCGATCAACGCGCGTGATGCGGCGGTTGTGTGGACGCGCGGCGGGGCGCGCAGATCCAAAACGGAGGCGGGTATGCGCAAACGGCGGGGTGAGGCCCTAGCGGCGATCTTGGCCGCCGCGACCTCCGTGAGCGGCGCCCTGACGCCCGCGACAGCCCAATCCGACGACGTCGCCGCTGAGGATTTTGTGTACGTCGAAGCCGACGAGGTGATCGACGACGGCTCGGGCCGCTACACCGCGCGCGGCAAGGTTGAAGCGCGGTATGGCGAGCGGGTTCTCCGCGCGAACGAGGTGATCTTCCTCCCGGAGGAGGGCCGCGTGATCGCCCGCGGCGACGTCACCATTATCGAAGACAACGGCGCGGTGAGCTTCGCGGACGAGGCCGAACTCTCCGACGACCTGACCGAAGGCGTGATCGCCGACTTCGCCGCGCGCTTGGACGGCAATGTGCGCGTCGGCGCGCGGGTCGCCACGCGCACGCCCGATGAAAGCGTGCGTTTGACGCGGGCGTTCTACACCGCGTGCGAACCGTGCGCGACGAACGGTCTCAACGCGCGGCCAAGCTGGCGCCTGCGCGCGCGCAAGGTCACCCGCGACGCGCCCAACGACCTGATCTATTACCGCGACGCGGTTCTGGAGGTGAAAGGACTGCCGGTTCTCTACACCCCATTCTTCGCGCACGCCGACCCCTCAGCCGGCCGAAAGTCGGGCATCCTGTTGCCCAGCGTCGGCAGCTCGACGCGCACGGGGCTCTTTTACGAGCAGCCCTACTATTGGGTGTTGTCCGACAGCGCGGATTTGACGATCGCGCCGCGTTTGATTGAGGACGTCGCCCCCCTGGTGGGCTTCGAGTTCCGCAAACGCTTCTTCTCCGGCAATGTCAGCTTCACCGGAAGCGTGACCAACGAGCAGGAATTTGGCCTGGTCGAGAACCCCGAGACCGGGGGGACGACCTTCACCGAATTCGGCGAGGAGCAGATCCGGGGCCATTTGTTCGGCGACGGCTTGTTCGCTGTGACGGACAACTGGGCCTGGGGCTTCGGCTTTGAGGGCGTGTTGAATGACGACGACCTCTATCTGCGGCGCTATGAGATCCCCGACAGCCGCCGCCGCCGCGGCCTCTTCCAGCGCACCGACCGCCGCTTGCTGACGCAGCTGTTCACGGTGCGCCAAGGACGGGATTCCTACATCTCGGCGGCCGCGTTGGATTTCCAAAGCCTGCGTGAGGAGTCGGTCGTCAACGGCGTTCTGATCGACGAGGAGGACACGTTTCCCATCGTCGCGCCGTTCAGCGAAGCGCGCCGAACCTTCAAAACCCGGTTCATTGGCGGGCGAACGGAATTGCGCTCCAGCGCCGTGGCCCTTGAGCGGGACACCGGCATCGACTATCGCCGTTTGAGCCTCGAGGCGGAGTGGAACCGCCGCATTTCAACGCGCCAGGGCTTGCTGATCGAGCCCACCGCCCTTCTGCGCGGCGACGCGTACAGCTTCGAGGACGCTCCCGCCACGTCCGTGGTCGACGGCATCGACGGCGCCGAGGATGAGGACCGAGGCCTGATCCGCGGTCTGGCTTATGCGGGCACGACCGTCTCGCTGCCCTTTGGCCGTCGCTTCGGCCGCGCGCAAGTTGTTGTCGAGCCGATCGCCAACGTGACCTACGCGTCGGAGAACGACCGCGATGATGAGGTCGTGAACCAAGACAGCTTGTCGGTGGATTTGGACGAAGCGGGCGTGTTCGCGGCGAACCGCTCGCCGGGCTTTGACATCTGGGAGGAAGGCGCGCGGCTGACCGCCGGCGGCCGCGGCTCGGTCCGCTGGGGACCGGACCAGCAAGCCAGCGTCTTCGTCGCCCAAAGCTATCGCGCTGATGAGTTCGCGGGCTTCAACGCCATCATCGCCGACACCGCCGACGCGGAGGTCGACGCATCAGGTTTGCAGGGGGACACGTCCGACGTCGTCGCCGCCGGCAAGCTCCAGCTCAACGCGCGCAACAACGTCGAAGCGCGGGTGCGTCTCTCCGATGACGAGTTTGAAGTCCAACGACTGGACGTGGAGGCCCGCGTGGGTCTGGGGCCGGCGTCCGGTTTCGCCCGCTACCTCCAGTTTGACGAGGAGGCCGCCTCCGACCGACCGCTTGAGTCGCTGGATATAGGCGGGAGTTTGCGCGTCACCCGGCACCTCAGCTTCTATTACAACGAAAGCCGCGACTTGGAGGAAAGCACCACCCGGCGTTCGGAGACCGGCGTGACGTATCGCGACAACTGCACCGAAGTCCAAGTCGCCTACCGCCGACAGAATTTCGACGACTCCCTCCTGGGTCAGGAGGAGTTCTTCACGGTCCGCTTCACCCTGGCGACCTTGGGCGGCGTATCGTCGCAATGAGGCGCCGCCCATCCCGCGGACGACGGGCGCGCCAGGCGGTCGTCCCACCATTGTCGCACCCACACAGCCTGTGCGCTCCCGTTGCATGAATACCACGCGTGAGTACAGTTCCTGGATCAGCCGCGTGACGCCGGCCCGCGATCGATCGTGAAGAACTGCCGTCGACGAGACACGAAGTCCCCATGACGAACCGTTTCCACCTGTTGATCACCACGCTGTTGCTGAGCCTCACGGCCGCCGTTGCGCCCGTGCGCGCGCAAACCGTCGACGGCGTCGCGGCCGTCGTGAACGACGAAGTCATCACGACCTACGACGTGCTGCAGCGTGTGCGTTTGATCCTCACCTCCTCGGGGGTTCAAGCGACGCCCGAACTGATCCAACGCGTCCAGGCGCAAGCGCTCCGCGGCCTGATCGATGAGCGCATCCAGCTCCAGGAAGCCGCGGAGTACGAAATCCAAGTCACGCCCGAGGAAGTCGCCCAGGCGTTGGAGCGGCTGGCGCGCCAAAACAACATGACCGCGGACGTCATCGCGCGCGATCTGGCTCAGGTCGGCGTGTCGGTGGAGACGCTGGAGGACCAGCTGCGGGCGGAGATCGCGTGGCAAGCCCTGATGAGCGGCCTCTACGGCTCGCGCGTGCGCGTCAGCGATGACCAAATCAGCCAGGCGCTGGAACGGATCGCCACCAACGCCGAAAAGAACCGCTACCTGATCTCCGAGATTCTGATCGAGCCGCAGCTGACCGCCGGCGGCGACCAGACCCGCCAGGTGATCCAGTTCGTCTATGAGCAACTGCAACAAACCCAGGGGCAGGGCTTTCCGCAGCTCGCGCGGCAATTCTCCGCCGCCGCCTCCGCCGTCAACGGCGGGGATGTCGGCTGGGTGCGTTCGGGAGAGCTGCGCCATTCGGAGATCGAGCGCGAGTTAGGGCGCATGCGCCCCGGCGCGATTTCGCCCCCGATCGAAACCCGCGACGGCTATTTCATCATATTGCTGCGCGACGCCCAGCGCGGCTCCGAGTTGGAGCGGGTGCATCTGCGCCAGGTGCTCCTGCCCGCCGGGCCTTCGGGCGGCGACGAGGCCGCCATGGAGGAAAAACTCCAATCGGCGCTCCGGAGGGTGCGCGATTGCGATGACATGGAGCGGGTGACCCGCCAGCTTCCCGAAGCGATCGTGTCCGATCTCGGCATGGTCAAGCCCAGCGATCTGGCCGCGAATGTGCGCGACGCCGTCGCCGCCATGGAGCCGGGCGAAACCACCGAGCCCATGGTCATGCGGGCCGGAGCGGTGGCGTTGACCCTCTGCGAACGCCAAAGCATGGCGGCCGAGGCGCTGCCCAGCCGGGCCGAAATCGAAAACCAACTGCGTGATCAGCAATTGTCCCTGCTGTCGCGACGGTATCTGCGCAACCTCCTGGAAACCGCCACGATCGAGACGCGTCTGCGGTGATGTCGCCCAGCGCCAAGGGCGCGTGTCCTCGCCTCGGCTTTGGGGCGGCGCGCCGAAGGGGCCCTCGCCCATGAGCCCGCTGCTCTTAACGATGGGCGATCCGGCGGGGATCGGCCCCGAGATCACAACGGCGGCGTGGACAGCCCTCCGCACAACGGGACCCGCCTTCGCCGTCGTGGGCGATCC
Source organism: uncultured Caulobacterales bacterium (assembly GCA_964526675.1). Classification (GTDB taxonomy): domain Bacteria; phylum Pseudomonadota; class Alphaproteobacteria; order Caulobacterales; family Maricaulaceae; genus CAZADA01. The sequence goes on along the minus strand of CAZGLY010000063.1, from coordinate 1,966 downwards.
CACGCTCTACGAGGCCGCCGCGCCGACCCGACGGATCGACCGCCCCGCGGACGCCGCCGCGGTCTTTCCGGACGCGCTCCCGGTTCTGCCGTTGGCCCTGGCGAGCCCCGCGACGCCCGGCCGCCCCGATCCGGCGAACGCGCCAGCCATTCTCGCCGCGATCGACACAGCCGTGCGGCACGCGCGCGAGGGACGCGCCCGGGCCGTCGTCACCAGTCCCATCGCCAAGCATGTGCTCTACGACGCCGGCTTCGACTTGCCGGGGCACACGGAGTATCTCGCGCGCCTCACCGCCGAGGATCACGAGCCGGCGCCGCGCGGCCCCGTCATGATGCTCGTCGGCGGCGGCTTGCGGGTCGCGCTGGCGACCATCCATCTGGCTCTGGCGGACGTTCCGCACGCGGTCAGCCGCGATCGCCTGATCGCCGTCGCCCAGGTCACCGCCCGCAGCGTGCGCCGGGACTTTGGCGTGGATCGACCGCGTCTCGTGTTTGCGGGGCTCAACCCGCACGCGGGTGAAGGCGGGGCGCTGGGCCGCGAAGAGATCGAGGTGATCAACCCCGCCGCTCAAGCCTTGCGTGACCAGGGTTACGACGTAGCGGACGCCACCGCCGCCGACGCCTTGTTCGCGCCGCACGCGCGCGGGGCCTATGACGCGGTCATCGCCATGTACCATGATCAGGGACTGATCCCCGTGAAGACGCTGGATTTCGACGGCGGCGTGAATGTCACGCTGGGCCTGCCCATCGTGCGCACGTCGCCGGACCATGGCACGGCCTTCGCCCTTGCCGGTCAGCAACGCGCGCGGGCTGACAGCGTGATCGCGGCCCTGCGCCTTGCGGATCGGATGGCCGAGGCGCGGGCGCGTTCCGACGCCGCGGCCGCGACGGCGTCGCCGGCATGAGCCTGGACGCCCTGCCGCCCTTGCGAGAGGTGGTGGCGCGTCATGATCTGGCCGCGCGCAAACCCCTCGGGCAGCATTTCCTCTTTGATCTCAATCTGACGGCGAAGATCGCCCGCTTGGCCGAGCCGCTTGCGGACGCCACGGTGCTCGAGGTCGGTCCCGGGCCGGGCGGTCTCACCCGCGCGTTGCTCGCCGCCGGCGCCCATGTGATCGCGATCGAAAAGGATCCTCGGTTCGCCGATGCGTTGGAGGAGCTCGCCACAGCCTCCGTCGCCGACGGTCATCGTCGGTTGCGTGTCGTCGCGGCGGATGCGCTCAACGCCGACGAACCCGCATTGATCGCGCAAGCACGCCCCGGCCCGGCGGCCGTGGTCGCGAACCTACCCTACAACGTCGGCACGGCGTTGCTCGTGAAATGGCTGACCGGACCGCGCTGGTGGTCCCAACTCGTGTTGATGTTCCAGAAGGAGGTCGCCGAGCGCGTCGTCGCCGCGCCGGGCGACGCCGCCTACGGACGCTTGGCGGTGTTGACGGCGCTGCGGGCGGAGGCCGACCTCGCGTTCGTCGTGCCCGCGCGTGCGTTCACGCCGCCGCCCAAGGTGGAATCGGCCGTGGTGCGGCTCACGCCCCTGCCCGCGGCGCCCGAGCACGCGCCCGGGGGAGCTGGGGCCGCGTTCGCCGATGTGGCGACGCTGGGCGCGGTGACCGCCGCGGCGTTCGGTCAGCGGCGCAAAATGCTGCGGCGCAGCCTGAAGGGTTTGGCCGCCCAGCACGGCCGAGATCTGGAGGCGTGGCTGGCCGCGGCGGGCGTCGCCGGCGATCAGCGACCGGAAGATCTGCCTCCGGACGCCTTCGCACGCTTGTCGGTCACGTTGCGTTCGGACGCCGCGACCTAAGGCTGCGTCTGCTCCGTCGTCATGAGGGCCGCGACGAACGCCGCCACGCTCATCTCCTCAGCCGCCGTCTCATCACCCCCGCGCGCGCGCCGCGGCGCAGCCCGGCGCGCGTCCGCCGCACGCGCCCGCACCGCCGGCGGCGGCGGCACCCCCCGCGCCACCCCCC
>CAZGLY010000062.1:0-13591 GCA_964526675.1 uncultured Caulobacterales bacterium | reverse complement strand
CGCCCTGGCCGGCTTTCGACGCGCGGCCGCCTATATCCCACGCCATGGAGAAAGACGCGGCGACACCAACGGTTCCGTTTGCGCCGACGCGCGCGGCCGGCCTGGCGCGTGTGGAAGCCTTCACGCCATCCATGGGGCGCCGTTACGCCGAACGGCGCAACTACGATCTCGGCCCGCAGGACCGGTTCGCACGCGGATCAGGCGTGTCGTGCCTCTCGCCCTGGGTGCGCCATCGTCGGCTCTTGGAGTCCGAGCTGGTGGACGCCGCGCTGAGCCGGTTCGCGTCGTCGACGGTGGAGAAGTTTGTCCAAGAGGTCTGTTGGCGAACATACTTCAAAGGCTGGCTGGAACACCGCCCATCGGTGTGGGCGGACTATCAGCGAGCCGCCCGCGTCGCGCTGGATGCGCTGGATCACGACGATCCTATGCGATCGGACTACGCCGCCGCCGTGGCGGGGGAGACCGGCATTGAGTGCTTCGACGCGTGGGCGCGTGAGTTGGTGGAGACCGGCTATCTCCACAATCACGCCCGCATGTGGTTCGCCTCGATCTGGATCTTCACGCTCGAACTCCCATGGGAGCTGGGCGCCGATTTCTTCCTGCAGCATTTGATGGACGGCGACGCCGCCTCGAACACATGCTCGTGGCGCTGGGTTGGCGGCCTGCACACGCCCGGCAAGACGTATCTCGCGCGCGCCTCCAACATCGCCAAGTACACCGACGGGCGGTTCGCGCCGCCACGTCTGGCGTCCACGGCGGCGCCCCTTGATGGGGACAACCCGCCCCCGGCCGCGCTTCGCACGGGCGATCCGTGGCCGGAGGGCGATGTCGCGCTCTTGCTGACGGAGGAGGATTTGCATGTCGAGAGCCTGCGCCCGCCGCAGGCCGCCGTGCGCGCCCTGGCGGGCGTCCAGTTCGCCGCCGAGCGAAGCCCCTCTGGTGTTGGTCGGGCGGCGAACGCGTTCACGGACGGCGCGCTGGCGGACGCTCTCGCGTGCGGCCAAGCTCTGTTCGCGTGCGAAGCGATGCGTTTGCCCAATGACGATGCGTTCGTCACAGCCGCGGCCGCGTGGGCGCGCGCGTCAGGCTGCGCCACCGTCGTCACGGGCTTTGCGCCGGTCGGCTGGGTCCGGCCGCGCCTGGACGCTCTCCGAGACGAACTCGCGAAACACAACATCGCGCTGCAGTGCGTTCAAAGACCGTGGGACACCCACTTCTGGCCCCACGCCCGCAAAGGCTTCTTTGGCCTGAAGAAGGCCATCCCGGACGTGCTGGCCTTGCTGCGCGACTGACAGACAACCAAGGCGCTGCGGCTGCGGCTGGGTCTGGGCAGGGCGCTAGCGCTTGCCTGTCCGCCGGCAACGCTCCGAGCAGTACACAACGGACGCCCAGTCGCGCGCCCATTTCTTGCGCCAGCGAAACGGTCGCTGGCACACCGGGCAGATCTTCTCCGGCAGGTGCGCCTTCTTCATTCCGCGTCGCCAGCTTCGTTCAGCGGAAGCGCGAGCTGCGGCGGATCAGCCTTCGCGCTTTGGCGTCGACGGGGAGAGCGCACGCCGCTCTTGCGGCTGCCATGCTTGTCTTGGATCGCGTCGGCCTCCGCGCGAAACGCCGCCCCGCGGCGCACGGCCCACACCTTTTGGCGCGCGTCCTTCGCGGCGGCGAGATGATTGATGATGGGCCATGGATAGCGCCCGCCCAGCACGCGCCCGGCCTCGTCCCATGTCCACGGCTCGTGGAGAAACGCGTCCGGCACGTCCTGGAGTTCGGGGACCCAGCGGCGCACGAACGCCCCCGTCGGATCCTGATCGTAGCCTTGCTTGACGGGGTTGTAGATCCGCACGGTGTTGATGCCCGTCGTCCCGGATTGCATCTGCATTTGCGACCAGTGAATGCCGGGCTCGTAGTCGGTGAACAACCGGGCCAGGTGCTCGCCCGGCGTTCGCCAATCCAGCCACAGATGATAGCTCGCAACCGCCGTCAGCATGGCGCGCATGCGAAAGTTCATCCATCCCGTTGCCTGCAACGCGCGCATGCACGCGTCCACAAACGGCAGACCCGTCTCCCCCGCGCGCCAGGCGTTGATGCGCGTCGCGTCCGGCGCGCGGGGGCGAAGGCCGTCATAACCGCGATGAAAATTGCGGAACTCAATGGCCGGCTCGTCTTCCAACTTTTGCATAAAGTGGCCGCGCCAATGCAGTCGCCCCTGAAAGGAGCTCAAGGAGCCCCGCCAGCCATCCCGGACGCCGGCGGCTTTAGCCTCGCGTTGGCGCAGCCAGGTCGCTTGCGTGACCTCCCGCATGGAGAGCGTTCCCCAGGCCAGGTGGGGACTGAGCCGCGAGCAGTGCGCGGCGCCCAGCGCCGGGCTCGACATCGCGCGCCGATAGGGCTGACCGCGTTCGGTGAGAAAGCTGGTCAACGTTTCGCGGCCCCGCGTACGGCCGCCCGTTTGCCGCTGGGGACAGGGGTCGGTCGCCAGCCCCAAGTCCGCCGGGCCGGGCACGCCGTCGGGCTCAACGTCGGCAAGCGGCGCCAAGGCGCGCGGCGCCGTGATCACGGGTTCGCCCATATGGGCGTCCCACCGCCGCGCCCAACCGCCGCGCGAGGCGAGGCGACGCGTCACGCCGCATTGGCGTGGTTCACGCCATGGGATCCCATGGCCTTTGGCCCACGCGGCGACACGACGATCACGCGCATAGGTCCAGGCGTTGCCGGTTTCCTGATGCGACCACAACGTCGCAATCCCGTGGCGCTGGCGGATCCCGTCAAACACGTCCACGGCGTCGCCCACCCGAACGATCAGAGGCTGGCCAAGGGCGGCGAGGTCGCGCCGCAGCTCTGACAAACACTCAGCCACAAACGCCCAGTGCCGACCGGACATGTCGGGCTGCGCCCACAAGTCGGGCTCCGCGATGAAGATCGGCAGGACAGGACCACACGCGGCGGCTTCGGCGAGGGCGGCGTGATCGTGCGTCCGCAAATCGCGCTTGAACCACACGATGTGGAGGGGGGCGCACCCCACCGCAGTCTGACCCCTGGCCGTCATGGTCCCGCCCAAAACCTGGAAGCCGCGCGGCGACCGCGCACTGGAACCATGGACGTATGGCGCGCCGCTCCGAAATCCATTTCGGGAGATCATCATCACGGTGCTCCGGGCAGAGCGCTCCTCGCCGCCGTGGTCGATGAGTTCTTGGCGTTGTGTGTCTTGGGGCCGGAGGGCGTCGTCGGGCCTATGCCTGAGGCCGGCGTCGCGTGATGATCCACATGGTGATCAACGCAACAGCGAACGCGGCCACAGCCGCCAGAAGCGCGCGTTGGACGGCTCCCCCGAACTCAATGGTCGCGGTCAGGAAGTCCACTTTGCGCGTGTTCCAATACACCCAGTCCCCGCCAATGGCCGACGCCAGGAGCGTGTCGCCGGTCTCCAGCACGACAACGCCGTCGCCGGTGTCTGGATTGAAACGGGCGGTGGTGTTGATGGCGGGCTCGTTGCTGCCGTCATGGCCGATCGTGTAATCGCCCCCTTCTGTGGCGGCGTAGAGCATCACGCCCAGCCCCCAGATGGGCGCGCCCAGCTCTGAGGCGTGCGGCGCGCGCATCGACGCCAGGGTCGGCGCGCTCACCAGGCCGCGGCCCGGCGTCTCGCCGTCGGATCCGGGGAGTTGGGCTTGGATGAACCGCACCATGTCGTTGGCCGTGGTGTAGAGCGAGGCGGCGGCCAGCGCCGTGAACCGATAGTGCGTGGCGACGCCCCCATCGCTGTCGTAGAAGTCGGCGACATTTTGGGCGTCGTCGTCCAAGATGAAGGTCGAATTCGTCATGCCCAGCGGCGCGAACACGGCCTCGCGCATATAGGTGTTGAAGTCTTTCCCAGATGCTTCCTCGATCAGGAGCTGAAGCAGCGTGTACCCGCCGCCGGAGTACTCAAATCCGCCGCCAGGCTCCGCGACGACGCTCACCACGCCGGTTCTGTCGGGCGAGGCGTCGCGCGCGCGGGTGAGGGACTCTTCGAGCGTCTGCAGGTCCTCGCCGGGGGCGAAGCCGGCATAGCCGAGCTGATCGCCAAGGCCGGCGGTGTGACTGAGAAGACGGCGGATGGTGACGCCATCGTTGTCGAACGCGCTTGGCGGCAGGGACCAACGGCTCAGGTACGCGGACACCGGCGTGTCCAAATCCAGCGCCCCCGCGTCTACGAGGGTCATCACGCCAAACGCCGTGACCCATTTGCTGAGCGACGCGACCTGGAAGCGCGTGTCGTAATCCACCGGCGCGCCGATCGAGGTGGCGAACTCGCCCGCGACGCGGCCATTCTCGAGGAGCACAAAGACGGCGTTGCCCGTCGCCTCCGTGCGGAGGCGGTTCGTCACCACCTCGACAAAGGCGGCGGTGTCGTCGTGTGGGGCCACGGGACGTCGTGACCACCCGGACACGTGATCAACGATCGCCAGAACAAACACCACGCCCGCCACAAGCAATGACAACGCGATATTGATGACATGCCGCAGCATTTCTGATCTCCAGTCCGGTGTTGCTCGGCGAGCTTCTGCTGGCGTCGCAGCGCTCTAGCGCGCCGCGCGCGACCGGACAAGCGCCGCCGCCGCCCGTCGTGCCGGTCTCGGCGCGGGTCACGAAACGCGTGGCGCCCACCGGGCGCACGCGCGCGGCGTGACCGGCCTGCGCTGGGCGTGGAGCGGGTGTTGGCCTGAACGGCGTGCGGCGCCACAAGACGAGCCGGGGCCGACTTGACCCTGATCACTCAGTAAAACTCGGTGCTTCCATCGCGATAATGTGCGGCTATTGCTCGGCTTATTTTGGCGACAATTCATCAGTTGACGGGCGCTGCCTAGTTGACGCTGCGTCGCCCCAAAATGGACATTGAGTCATTGCTTTGGTTAAGTGGCTGGCAATCGACTGAGTGAGGGGACAGCATGAGCGTGCGGTGGATGATGCTGGGCGCGTCGGCGATGGCGCTTATGGCGTGCGCCGACAGCGGCGGGGATGGGGGCGACGGCGAAGACGCGACGCCCGATGCGACGGCGACCCCGACGCCAACACCCACCCCCACGCCGACGCCTGTGGTTACGAGCCTCGTCCTTGAGGTCGCGACCGCCGCGGACGATGTGGAAGCGGGGGCGGATCTAGACAGTCCAGATCTTGAGACCGACAAACGGATCGGCGTGACGCTCACGGTCCCGGCCGACATAGCCTTGCCGCAAGGCGGTTCGGTGAACAGCGCGACCCTGGCCGTCACGGCGGATCGCCCCCACAGCAGCGATTCCGTGTGGACGATTTCGCTGTCGCGCGAGGTTAACGGTCCCGGATTGGACACCGGCATCGACAACCGCACATTCTTTGACGAGACGGTGACCTGGGACACCAGCGCGACGGGCCAATCGGGCGACGGCTTCTGGGGCGCGGGCGAGACCATCGCCGACGGTCCCGACATCGCACCCTTGTTGCGCTTGCTGTTGGCGGACAGCGGTCTTAACGCCGGCGACCGCATCACGCTGGCCATCGACGCGGTCGGCGCCATCCGGTACGTGGAAGCCGCCGGGGGCGACCGCACCCCGATACAGCTCACCATCGACACCGTTGACGCGCAGTCCCCAGGCGACGGCTCGTCGCCGCCGACGCCAACGCCCGCTCCAACGCCAACACCGGCGCCGACCCCCACGCCAGCGCCAACGCCGACGCCCGGGCCGACACCGACGCCGGGGCCGACGCCGACACCGGGGCCGACGCCCACGCCCGCTCCAACGCCGACACCCGCGCCGATACCCACCCCGACACCGACACCCGATCCAACACCGACCCCGACCCCCACGCCCACCACAACAGACGCGCCGACGGCTCAAGAAGCCTCAGCGTTCCTCGTGTCGGCGACGTTCGGGCCAACCGACCAAGAGATCCAAAACCTCGTGAATGTCGGATACTCGGCGTGGTTCGCGCAGCAGTTCGCCGAACCGATGACGCCATTCTTGGATCCGCCGCTGCCAAGTGGTGTCGGCGACCGAAATCGGGTCGACGGCAACGACCTGGTCGACCCCTGGTGGACGGCCGCCATTGAAGGCGAAGATCAACTTCGACAGCGGGCGGCGTTCGCTTTGTCGCAGATCTTGGTCGTGTCGAACGCCACCAACCGAATACGCCAACGCGGTCATATGGTGGCCCGTTACATGGACATCATGCAGGAGGGCGCGTTCGGAAACTATCGCGACCTTTTGGAGGAGGTCACCTACAGCCCCGCGATGGGCATATATCTGACGTACATTGGGAACGAGAAAGCCGATCCCATCACCGGCTCCAGTCCGGATGAGAATTACGCCCGCGAGATCATGCAGTTGTTTACGATCGGGCTGGTGGAGCTGAACCGCGACGGCACGCCGCGAGTGGGCAATCAGGGCCAGCAGATCGAAACGTACGACAACGTCGATGTGACGGAGCTCGCCAAGATCTTCACGGGCCTGTGGTGGGCGAACCGGCCGTTCGGACGTCAACAAAATCAAGTGACGCCGGACGATGAAGCCGCGCGCATGCAAATGACCGAGAGTGAGAACTCATCGGAACCCTCGACGTTCTTGGGGGCGACCGTGTCCTCTGGTCTGACCGGCGATCAAGCCATCGGAGCCGCCCTCGATATCTTGTTCAACCACCCCAACACGGCGCCCTTTATTTCCAAGCAGTTGATCCAGCGGATGGTGACCAGCAACCCATCGCCCGCCTATGTCGAGCGGGTGGTCACCGCGTTTGAAACGGGCTCCTTCACGCTGCCCGACGGGGCCGTCGTCGGATCCGGTCGCCGCGGGGACATGCCGCCGGTCTGGGCCGCGATTTTGCTCGATCGCGAAGCGCTCGACCCGAACAACGACTTTGACACAACCTTCGGCAAGGTGCGCGAGCCCGTCGTGCGGTTCGCGCATTGGGCGCGCGCCTTTGACGTCAACGAAGTGGACACCGTCACGGAAGGGTTTGTGCGGGGATCAAACCGGTCCGATCGCCTAGGCCAACGACCGTATTACTCGCCATCCGTGTTCAATTTTTTCCGGCCAGGGTACAGCGCGGCCGGTTCCAACACGGCGGCGGCGGGCCTCGTCGCGCCGGAGCTGCAGATCACCGACGCCAACACCGTCATCGGCTACGCCAACTTCATGAACCGCTACGTGTCCCGCGACGCGCCGGGCCAGAACACGCCGGGGTTTGTCGCAGCTTACGCCGACGAAATCGCGTTGGCCGACGACCCGGACGCGTTGGTGGAGCATCTCAACCTCGTCCTGATGGCGGGGGCGATGCGCAACACCACCCGGCAACGTTTGATTGATGCGGTCACATCGGTCTCCATCAACACCTCCTCCGAGGCCGATGAAACGAGAACGCGGCGGGATCGCGTCCAGGCCGCCGTTCTTCTGGCGGTGACGTCGCCGGAATTCTTGGTGCAGCAGTGAGGGCCACGCGCATGACCTTAAACCGCCGACAGTTGCTCCGCTGCTGCGCCAGTCTTGGCGTGGGCGGGGCCTTCGCCGCCAACCTCGCCTCCTTCAACGCGTTCGCCGCCGATACGACCGACTACAAGGCGCTCGTCTGCGTGTTCTTGTTCGGGGCGATGGATAACCACGACACCGTGATCCCGTTCGACGCGGAATCAAGCGCGGACTACGAAGAGATCCGCAGCCCATTGCTCACCGCCTATGCGACGCCCCGTTACAGAGCTGATTTGCTCGAGCTGGCGGGCGCAAGCGCGCCTGATGGGCGCACCTTTGGGTTCCCGCCCGAGTTTGCGCCGCTGCATGATTTGTTCACGCAGGGTCGGTTGGCGGTGGTGGGCAATGTGGGACCGCTCGTGGAGCCCACGAACAGAACGTCCTTCAACAATGATTCTGTGCTGCTGCCGCCGCGTCTCTTCTCCCACAACGACCAGCAATCGGTGTGGATGTCGTCGCAGCCCGAGGGCGCGCCCTTCGGCTGGGGCGGGCGGTTTGCTGACTTGATCGACGCCGCGAGCGGCAACGCGAACGCCGCTTTCACCTCCGTGTCTGCGTCTGGCAACACCGTGTTCTTGACGGGCCAAAGCAGTCGGGCGTTCCAAGTCAGTTCCACGGGCGCCATTCAGGTCAACGGTTTAAACAACAACCAGCTTTTCAGGTCGACGCAGATGCCGGCGCTCTATGGCGATGCTTTGGTTGACCTTCAGGGCGTGCCCAGCAGCCTCTTTCAAGCGGATGTGGTGGACACCATGCAGTCGTCCCTTGCCGCAAACGCGACGCTTGAGGCGGGCTTGAGCTCGGCGCCCACGCCGTCGACCACATTTCCGCAGAGCGGCTTGGGCGCGCAATTGGCCATCGTTGCGCAGATGATTGCGCAGCGCGCGCCGCTTGGCGTCAATCGCCAAGTCTTCTTCGTCTCGACGGGGGGATTCGACACGCATTCCGACCAAGCGACCGACCTGCCTGGCCTCCAGGCCAACATCGCCGCGTCGGTGCGGGCCTTCTACGACACACTGGTCGAGTACCAGGTGGCGGACAGGGTGACGACCTTCACGGCCTCGGATTTCGGACGCACGTTGTCCGTCAACGGCGACGGCACCGATCACGGCTGGGGGGCGCATCACATTGTGGTCGGCGGCGCCGTTCAGGGCGGTCAGATTCTTGGCGACATCCCGCCAGCGGTTTTGGGTCATGACCAGGACGCCGGGAAGGGACGGCTGATCCCCACGCTGGCGGTCGACCAGTACGCGGCGGCTCTGGGGCGATGGTTCGGTCTTTCCAACTCGGAATTGGCGGACGCGCTTCCGGGATTGGGCCAGTTCGACGCCAACGCCCTCGACGGCTTGCTGACGACCTAGTCGCGGGCGGGCTGGGCTCCTCAGGACCGCTCCGATATTGTCGACGCGTTCGGGGCGCCGTACGCGATTGGCCGGCTCACCGTCGTAAGATCACTTTCGGGGGCGCGCATGCGGGGACTGCGCACGGGCTTGTCGGTTCTTGCCGCGTGTGTCGCGGCGTTCAACGGGGCGTCCGCGCAAGACCACGCGCACACGCCCATCGATGTCTTTTTGCAGCAGACGGTCACGGCGCGCGATGGAACGCCGCTGGCGGCGACGGTGTGGAAACCGGACGCCGATGATCAGCGCTACCCCACAATCCTGATCGTCACGCCGTATGTTTCGGACGAAGCGCACCCGCGCGGGCGCATGCACGCGGATCGTGGTTACGCCACCGTGAGCCTTGACCGGCGGGGTCGCGGCGCGTCCGGCGGCGCTCACGACGTCCTGACCGATGTGGGTCCGGACGCGTGCGACGCGATCGCCTGGATCAAGGCGCAGCCCTGGTCCGATGGACGGGTGGCGATGCGCGGGGGCTCGTATCGCGGCATGGCCCAGTGGATGGCCGCGCGTGTGTGCCCGGACGACATCCACACCATCATTCCCACGGCGTCCGTCTATCCGGGCCACAATGATTTTCCCGTGTGGTCGGGGCACAGCGCCTACAAGTACATCGCTCAATGGTTGACGTTGACCGCGGGGCCGACGCGCAACAGTCGCCTCTTTGGCGATTGGCAGCATTGGCGCGACCGCGAGCGCGCCGCCTATCGGCGCCACATTCCTTTTCATCAATACGATTCCTTTGTTGGCGCGCCGTCACCGATCTTTCAGGATTGGGTGGAGACGATCTCTGAGCCGAGCCGTTGGGACGCCTACGTGATCAGTCCCGACGCCTACGCCGCCATGCGCCAGCCGGTTCTCTCAATCACCGGACACTATGACGGCGATCAGCTGGGAGCGCTGCGGTATTACCGTGAGCACCAAGCCGCTGCGGCGCCGGACGCCGCCGGCGAGCACTATCTGGTCATCGGCCCTTGGGATCATCCGGGCACGCGCGCGCCGAGCCGAACCCTGGGCGAGGGCGTCGCGTTTGGGCCCAACGCGGTCTTCGACATGGATCAGTTCAATCTTGATTGGCTTGATTGGCGCCTTGGCCGCGGCCCCAAGCCAGAGCTGCTGACGAACGGGCGGGTGGCGTACTATGTCGGCGGCGCGAACGAGTGGCGTCACGCCGACACGCTCGACGCGGTCTCGGCCGAGACACACTCTCTGTTCGTCTCCGCGTCGCCGGATCAGGCGCGTGACGTGTTCAACAGCGGCCTCCTGGTCGACGCGGCGCGTCCCGATGAGGAGGCTCATGCGTTTGTCAGCGACCCGCTCGACACCACGCCGGCGGACATCACTGACGAAAACTGGTGGACCGTGGCGCAGGGCAACCTTCGCGGGGTTTGGCCCGCGCACTTGCCCCACACGCTAGTGTTTCACTCCGCGCCCTTGTCCGAGGACAAGACGATGGCCGGGCGCATCCAGCTCACGCTCTATTTGGAAATGGACGCGCCCGATGCTGATGTGTTCGCCACGGTTTATGCGATCTTCCCCGACGGAGAGGCTCTTTACCTTGGCGGAGATGTTGTCCGCGCGCGCTTTCGCAACGGCCCAACGCCCGAGCTCGTGGAGCCCGGCGTGGTGGAGCCGTACGTCTTTGACAAGTTTCTCTGGAACGCCTGGGCGTTGCCGGCGGGCACGCGTCTTCGGCTGACGGTCGGGCCGTTCAACGACCCCGGTTTCCAAAAGAACTATAATTCCGGCGGTCGACTGGGTTTCGAGACCGCCGCCGACGCCCGCCGCGCGACGATCAAGCTGCACCATAACAGCGCTTATCCGAGCGTGTTGGAGATCCCGCTCGACCGTTCAGCAGACTGAACGGCGTGCGTTCATCCGGTCGCGTCCCTTGGACGTGGTCTAATGTGGACTCAAGACGTCGGGCATCATGCCCAGCCATTTGGGTCGAGAACGGTAAGCCTTGGCGTTCGTTGAGCCCGTGCAAAAGAAATCCGAATTGGCGTCTCTATTGAGCAAGATGCGAATACCACCGCAGCTTATATTACGTTGGTTCGTCGGAAAAGAGCGCGTTGGTAAACGCTGGCATGTGTTTATCCGCTGTGTAGTGTTCGGAAATGTGGCTCCGCGCCGCCGTCTCCAACGCGGCGCGCGCACTTGGGTTGTCGAGCAGGTAATCAACCGCGCGAAGCATGCCGGCATAGTCGCCCGGACGAACCAAGACGCCCGTCACGCCGTCAATGATGGACTCAGACAGTCCGCCGACGCCGAACGCCACGACTGCGCGTCCCAAGGCTCCGGCCTCCAAGGGAACGCGGCCGAACGGCTCCGGCCATACCGTGGGCGCGACAACAAGCGTGGCCTTGCGGATTTGCCGAAAGATATCCTCGCGCGGGCGAAAACCGAGAAGCCGAACGCGGTTGCTTAACCCCTGACTTTCCGCGTGCTTGGAGATTTCGCGCCCGACGCGGTCGCCGCGACCACAAAAAACAAACCGGACGTCCGTGCGTTGCTTCAACCACGAGGTCGCGTTTTTGACAAACTGCAGCTGCCCTTTATTTTCGTTCAGCATCCCGATGATCAGAAGATTGTTCATCGACTCCTGCGCTTCCCCAATCACGCAGCTGTTGATGTACCGCAGATCGCCAACCGTATTTGGAATGCGGATCAGCTTGTCTGGTTGTTTCAAGACGCGCGCGAGATTCCGGGTCAGCTCATGGCTTGTCGTGATGACCGTATCGTACTGATTAAGTCCTTGGGTCCGCACATCCGCCGTGCGCTGCAAGTTTCGCCGCCGTAGCGCAGCGCCTCGGTCGCGCACATCTTCGGTGGCGCACTGAAACGCGCACGTCTTGCAGATCTCGCCGCGCACCGTTCGGTTTTGTTGCGGTCGGGCGCAGTGGAAGCGGTTGTCGCGGACGATCGCGACGGAGCGCGGTCGTTGTTCTCGTTGGCGCATCAGCAACGCGCCGATCAAGATGCTGCGCGTGTTGTCTGCGACAATCAAGTCGAGGGCGGGCATGGCTGCGTTCACCGCGATGAGATCACGCACTTGCTTATGCTTTTCGTCCAAAAACACATCGACCAGCAGGCCGCCTTTCGGTTTGTGTTTGGCCTCGCTGTAGGCAGCCATGACGTCAGCACGGTTGTTTCGCTTTAGAAGCTGATAAATTTTGATGAGACGAGCATAATGCTTTGCGCCGAACACAAAGCCGGAGGATTTCTCGCGCATTTCGTGGGCGGCCAGGTGCTCGTAAGGCCATTGCGCGGCGCTTGGGAGATAGGCAACGTCAATCCCGTCTATCGCCTGTACGGAACTTGCGCTTTCATTGAAAAATGAAACGACGATGATGCGCTTTTTCAAATCACGCGGCAATCCCGACAGGTAGGCGTGCAAGCTGATCTCAGCGCCGCCTTGGGCGTGTGGGGGATAAGCGTCCGATATGACGAGGATGGATTTGCTCGCCAACAGTTGCCGCATCGGCGCCGTGAGGAGGTCACTCATTGTCGAGCGCCCCGCGCACGCGCTCAGCCACCTTTTCCCACGTGTACATCGCGGTGGTGACCGCGCGCGCGCGAACCACGGCGTCGTTGAGGGCGCCCACGTCGTCCCGCAAGTCCGACAGGATGGCGACATCATTGGCGGTGACATCACCCGTCTCGCACACGGTCACGGCGCGGCTTCGCTCCGCAAAGTCGCGCATGCCGTGGGCGCCGCTGGTGCAGGGGACGCAACCGGCGGCGGCGTACTCGAGCAACGCAATGCCGAACCCTTCGTATCCACCCGTCTTTTCGTCTTTTGTGCTGAGCAGCAGCCCGACGTCTGACGCCGCCAGGTAACGCCACTTCGCCTCCTCTGACACCGCACCCAGGAAGAAGATCCGGTCGGACGCCTCGAGCGTCTCAGTCAATCCAATCAGTGTTTCTTTATCCGGGCCGTCCCCAACAATCAGAAGCTGAGTTCCTGGAATTTGGGCGACTGCGCGAATGGCGGCTTGTGTGTTCTTGTGCGGCACCAGTCGACCCAGACATATGTATGTGAATTGGTCAGGCAAACCCAAGGTCATTCGGGCGTGCGACTTTGCCGCTGGATCATAATGGGGCTGGCGTCTCTGCGCGGTCTCAAAGTCACGCGAATCAATGCCACAGCCCACGGGGACAACTCGTGCGCTTGGCGTCAAGTTCGTCACGAGTTCCGCCGTGTAGTTGCTGTTGGTGAAAACCAGATCGGTGTTGGCGAGGACTTCCAAAAGACGGCCGGGGAGACTGTTTGGCTCAACATTTGCCGCATCGCCGTCCGTCATCTCATCGATGTTGGGGAATTGGCTGGCGATCTCCGTGCCATGAATATACACCGCCGCCGGCAAGCTCCGCGACCGGGCGCAGAGAAGGCCCGCGGGTCCATAGTAGAAGGGGTGCCAAAAAATAAATCGATTTAACGAGTAGCCTGTTACGATTTTTTCGAACAGATCAAAGATGCGCTCGTCTTCAAAATGGACCAACGCTCCGTCGCGCAATGTTGGCTCGGACGCGAAGTCTTCGTACACTTTAAATCGAGCCTGGCGGACCGGAAACACAGTGCCCGCAGGGCCCACGTAGACGCCCTCCGATGCGGTCTGCATCAGTTGTTCCGACAGCTTCCAGGCCAACAACGACACGCCGCCCACCCGGGGGCAGGAGTCCACCGATGCGAACACGTATCGCGGCGAGGGT
>CAZGLY010000061.1:0-14116 GCA_964526675.1 uncultured Caulobacterales bacterium | reverse complement strand
TCGGCTTCGAGGTTGCGCTTTTGCATGACGGGCATCACCGGATGACGCCTCAAGAGGCGGCCCGGTTTGGCAAGGCGCTGGAGCCCTTCGATCTGTTTTGGCTCGAGGATGCGACCCCCGCCGAGAACCCCGAGGCGTTCCGGCTCATTCGTCAACACACGACGACGCCGCTGGCCGTCGGCGAAGTGTTCAACACGATCCATGATTGCCGCGAGCTGATCCAGAACCAATTGATCGATTACATTCGAACGACTGTGGTTCATGCCGGCGGGATTACGCATTTGCGTCGGATCGCCGATCTCGCCGCGCTCTATCAGGTGCGGACGGGCAGTCACGGGGCCACGGATCTCTCTCCGGTGTGCATGGGCGCAGCACTGCACTTCGACACATGGGTGCCCAACTTCGGTATCCAGGAGTACATGCGCCACACCGAAGAAACAGACGCGGTCTTTCCGCATGATTATCGGTTCGCCGACGGGTATCTGTATTGCGGTGAAACGCCGGGGCACGGCGTGGAAATCAATGAAGGGCTCGCGTCAAAGTATCCCTATGAACCCAAACAGTTGCCGGTCGCGCGTCTGCGGGATGGAACGGTGTGGAACTGGTAGCGCCGACGCCGCAGCGGCCGATTGTCGTGTTCGGCGAGGCGATGATCGAATTGTCAGGCGTCGACGGCGGGACGTGCCGTCTGGGGGTCGCGGGCGACACCTTCAACACGGCCATTCATCTGGCGCGCGCGGGCCTTCCCGTCTCCTATGCGACCTGTATCGGCGGCGACCCCTTCAGCCATCGCATCAGCGCCGCGCTTGAGGATGAAGGCGTCGGGCGGGATCTTGTTCTTCATCATGAAACGCGCGTGGCTGGGCTCTACGGGATCAGTCTCGATGCGCACGGCGAGCGCTCGTTCATCTATTGGCGAGGCGAAAGCGCGGCGCGGGCGTTTTTTGATGCGCCGGGGGCGGATAAGGTCATCGACGCCATCAAGACGGCGCCGCTCGTGTATTTCAGCGGTATCACTCTTTCTCTCTTTTCAAAGGCGCACCACGACGTCTTGGCCGAGGCGATCGATGCGACACGGCGGCGCGGCGGCGTCGTGGCTTTCGACACGAACTACCGGCCGCGCGGTTGGCGGTCCCCGGATGACGCGCGGACGGCCATTGGAAAGATCGCGCGGCATGTGTCCGTGGCGCTGCCGACATTTGAAGACGACGCGGCGCTGTTCGGCGACACGACGGCTGAAGACGCCGCGGCGCGCTGGTCGCGATGGGGCGTTCAGGAGGTTGTGGTCAAGCAGGGACCCAGCGGCGCCTATGTCGCCGGGGTTGGATGGATTCCGCCCGCGTCCCGGCTCGCCCCTGTCGACACCACGGGGGCTGGCGACGCCTTCAACGGCGCTTATCTCGCGGCGCGACTTCGCGGGGCCGAACCCGCCGATGCGACGCGAGCCGGGCACGACCTCGCGGGGCGTGCGCTGATGACCCATGGAGCGATGTCTCCGCGGGACCCCGTCGAACAGTAAAACAGAATTGGGGAGGTCTGGATGCTTCGGAGAGAACTCTTAGCGGCTGGGAGCGCTTTTTCCTTTCTCGCCGTGACGCCGGGTTTTGGTGCGCGCGCCGCGCCGACTGAATCCGATCTGGTTATCCAAAAGCTGACCTTTTTTCACCTGAGGGACGCTCTGTTCGTCAAGCTGACGACGGACTCCGGCGTCGCCGGCTGGGGCGAATGCGAACGCGGCGTCCCCACGGCCATGAAGGCCTTGGTCACCAACGAAGGGGCCCGCTACGTCCTTGGCGCGGACCCCTTCGATTCCAGCCAGGCGCTCTACCGATTCTTCTACGCGGAGCACGACGCCCTGGGCGGCGTCCTCGCCGGGGCGGTCGCGGGGCTCGACATCGCCATGTGGGACTTGAAGGCCCGCATTCTCGATGTTCCGATCTGGCGGCTGCTCGGCGGCCGGTTCCGCGAACGCATGGACGTGTACGGATCGTTTGCAACGGATCGCTGGCGGGCCATGTCGCCGGACGAAGCCGGCGCAATGGCGGTGAAATTCGCCGGCCGCGGCATGAAGACCGTCAAATGCCGCATGCAGGTGCGTGAGAGCGCGCTGGATCCGACCCCCGACCGCACCGTGGAGTACGCCGCGGCCCTCGACAGGGCGTTACCGAGCGACGTGGATTTCTTC
Source organism: uncultured Caulobacterales bacterium (assembly GCA_964526675.1). Lineage (GTDB taxonomy): Bacteria > Pseudomonadota > Alphaproteobacteria > Caulobacterales > Maricaulaceae > CAZADA01. Next base: position 11,931 of record CAZGLY010000061.1, on the reverse strand, counting down.
GTCGACATCAACAACGGCTATTCGCCGAAGCGCGCCATACAGGTCGGCCGCGAGCTGCATGAGCGGTTTGGTATGAAGTATTTTGAAGAGCCGTGTTCCGATCAAAACCATTCCCACACGAAGGAGGTCGTCGACGCGCTGCCGATGATTATCATCGCGGGGGAGAAAGAATACACGCCCTTCCAATTCCAGGAGTTGGTCACGTACGCGGATCCCGACTACCTCAACCCTGATGTGATCAAAGCGATGGGCGTCACCGGTTTGCAAGCGGTCGGCGTTCTCAGCCAGGTGAATCAGAAACCGATCGTCTTCCACAACACGCGCCCCACGGTGTCGACGGCGGCGACTTTGCAGGTGGCTGCGTCCTTGCCAATCATTGGCCCGTTTATGGAGTATCCCGACCTCGATAAGTTTGAACGCCTTATGCGCGTCTTGAAGACGGGTCTCGATTACGAGGACGGCATGCTCGGCGTGCCCGACGGTCCCGGGCTGGGGATCGAGCTCGACGAAGACGAGATCCGGCGACAAGCGCTCGACGTTGTCGAGGTGGTCCGCGACTAGAGCGCCTTCCGATCTGCGGGGTGCGGGGGCCATCCTGCGCGGGGCAAGGATCTCGAGCCGAGCGGCCAGAGCGCTCGTTTTGTGGGCTAACAAAGACGATTGCCGCGTGGCCACGCGTGATCGCAAAGAACTCTGGGCTCGGCGCACGCGATGACGGCGCTCTGCGCATGGGCGATGCCCGCGGCGCGCCCCCCGGGCGCGCCAACACGCTTGCAATCGGTCAGGCCAATATCTAGTGTTTGGTCAGATGCCCAAGCAGAGGCATGATCCGGGAGGGGCGTTTGGCGCGTTTGCAGCGCAACCAGTACCGCGACGTCGTTCCGCTTTCGGGGATCTGGGGCTTTCGCGCCGATCCCGCCGACAAGGGCGTAAAAGACGGGTGGGCCGCAAGGCCTTCGCGCGCCCTGGAGATTGCGGTTCCGGGTTCATGGAACGAGCAGCTCGCGGAAGCGGGGTTCATGAACTATGTGGGCGCCGCGTGGCTCTACACCGAGGTGTACCTATCGCCTGCGTTTGCAGGCCGGCGGCGGGTGTTGCGCTTCGGCGCGGCGGGGTTCTCCGCGGTCGTCTACGCCAACGGCGTGGAGGTCGGTCGCTCAAGTGCGCCCTACTTGCCCTTTGAAGCCGACGTCACCGAGGTCGCGGCGCCGGGCGAGGTGCTGCACGTCGCGGTGCGTGTGTCGAACCGCGAAGACCCCGACGGCGTGACGCCCGCCGTCTCCCGGGACGACTTCCAGCGAGAAGGACGCGCGAAGGACGAGGTGTTTCCTCCAACGCGGCCGGATTTCTTTCCCTATGGCGGTCTCCATGGTCGGGTCGACGTGATCGTGCGGCCGCTCAGCGGCGTCGGCCAGGTGCGCACCCGTGTCACATTGGAGGCGGGTCTCGCCGTCCTTCACGTGGAGGCGGAAGGGGACGGCGCGGTCACGGGCGCGTTGTCGTTGGCGGGCGATCCTGTGGCGGCGGACACATCGACCGCAGGCGCGCTGCGCCTGAGCGTCCCCACGCCGCGCCTCTGGTCGCCGGCGACGCCGACCCTCTACGAGCTGACGCTCCGTCTCACGCGGGATGACGCCGTTGTCGATGAACTGCGAATGCCGATTGGCCTGCGGACCATCGCGGTGGACGGGCGACAATTGCTGTTGAACGGCGAGCCCATTTTCCTTCGCGGCTTTGGTCGTCATGAAGATGCCGAGGCGTCAGGGCGCGGGCTTAATCTTCCGTTTATTGTGAAAGATTTCGGGTTGATGCGCTGGTGCGGCGCCAACAGCTTTCGAACCTCCCACTACCCGTATGCGGACGAACAGCTCGATTGGGCGGATCGCCATGGAGTGCTGGTGATTTCCGAGCTGGCGTGCGTCAACATCGATTTCCGGCGGGTCGGCCCCACAACGCTTGATCGTCACCTGTTGGCGCTGGAGGCGCAGATTGCGCGCGATCGCAATCATCCCAGCGTCATCATGTGGTCGCTGGCGAATGAGCCCGGCTATCTTGGGGAGCCAGAGTACAACGAAGACAACGCGGGCGCCTATTGGGACGCCGTGTTCGGCAAAGCCCGCGCCTTGGATCCGGATCGCCCGCTGACGATGGCGAATGTGCAGTACGCTGGCATTGACGATCCGGCCTTCACGCGTTGCGACGTGATCGGCGTAAACCGTTATCACGGTTGGTACAATGCGCCGGGGCAAATCGAGCGGGGGGCCGCGCGGGTCCGCGACGAGATGGACGTCCTGGCCGACCGCCATGGCAAGCCGATCGCGCTGTGGGAGTTCGGCGCTGACGCGATCGCCGGCGAGCACGCGACCTTTGATCAGCTTTTCACGGAGGAGTACCAGGCTGACTTCATCGCCGCCTATCTTGATGTGGCGGAATCTCACCCCGCCTGTGTCGGCGCGCATGTCTGGAACCTCTGCGACTTTCGCACCGCACAGCATTTCCGCCGCGTCGTCGTGAACCGAAAAGGCGTCTTCACCCGGGACCGCAAGCCGAAACGCGCTGCGTTCATGCTGCGCGATCGCTGGAACGGGACATAGGCGTCGTGTTCGGGCTTCATCCTTTTGATTTGGGCGTTATCGCGCTCTACTTCGCCGGGTTGACGGCCATCGGCGTGTCGACCGGAAAATCGGTCAAGAACACTGGCGATTTCTTCATGGGCGGGCGCCGCTTCGGCAAGGTGCTGATGATCGGCCATGCGATGGGGACGGGCACCCATACGGATCAGCCGGTCACGGTCGCCGGCGCATCGTACTCCCTTGGGCTCGCTGGGATCTGGTATCAATGGCTGTGGATCTTCTCCACGCCCTTCTTCTGGTTGCTCGCGCCGATCTACCGACGGCTGCGCTACATCACCATTGGCGATTTCTTTGAACGGCGTTACGGGCCGGCGCTCGGCGCCGCTTACGCGCTGATGGGGCTCATCTATTTCACCCTCAATTGCGGTTTGATGCTGAAGGGCACGGCGACGACGATCGACGCCGTCACCGGCGGCGCGGTGCCGTCAAACGCCGCCGTCCTCGTCATGACGGTGCTGTTCGTCACCTACAGCGTTGTGGGCGGGCTCGTCGCGGCGGTCGTGACAGACTTTATTCAAGGCGTCTTTATTCTGATTTTGAGCTTCCTGCTCATTCCCTTCGCCTTGAACGCGGCGGGCGGGATCACCGCGGTTCATGACGGCCTGGATCCCTCCATGTTCTCCTTCGTCGCGCCGGTGGAGGTGACCTGGTTTTTTGTTCTGATGGCGACGCTCAACGGTCTGTTCTCCGTCGTCGTCCAACCGCACCACATGGCGATCGGCGGCGCCGGCAAGAAGGAAAGCGCAGGGCGTTGGGGCTGGACCTACGGCAACTTCTTGAAGCGCATCATGACGCTTGGCTGGGCCTATACCGGCGTTTTCGCGGCGTTCTTGTTTCCGGGACTGGTCGAGGCGGAGCGGGAGATGGCGTTTGGGGTTGCGGTCCAAAACCTTTTGCCGGCCGGTCTGGTGGGGTTGATGCTCGCCTCCATGGCCGCGGCGGTGATGTCGTCGTGCGACAGCTTTATGGTGGGCGGCTCGGCGCTGTTCACACGGAACTTCTACCGCAAATACTTTCGCCGCGACGCGGATGAAGAACACTACCTTCGGGTTGCGAGACTGTCGTCCTTGTTTGTGGTCGTCGGCGGGCTTGTCTTCGCTCTTGTGCTGCCATCGGTGGTGAAAGGCGTCACCATTATTTGGAAATTCACGGCCTTGTTCGGCGTTGGTTTCTGGGCGGCGCTGTTCTGGCCGCGAGCGAACCAGTGGGGCGTGTGGGCGTCCATCGCGGCGATGGGCGGATGCATTCTGTGGGCGGAGTTGGCGGGGTGGAGTTTGCCCCAACAGATTGCCCTTTACCTGCCCGTGGGATTCGCCGCGATGGTCGTGGTGAGCGCGGTGACGCCCACGGAAAATGCAGAGCGGCTGCGCCAGTTTTATCTCCTGCTGCGCACGCCGGTGGGCGAGGAATGGCGGCTGAAGGACGCCGGCGTTGAGATTGTTGAGGAGGGAAGCGGCGTCGAACAACGCGAACGGGACGCCGCGCTCCTTTCGGAACGCGGGCATAGCCTTGTGCTCGTCGATCTCCTCAAGTTTCCCGGCGCCTTCACCTGGGCGCGTTACCGCATCGACGTCAGTGGGTTCCTGATCGCTTGGGCGGTGGTCGGCGTCGTCATCCTTGGCGGTTACCTCACCACCTTTATCGGAGCGTAGAACGCATGCGCAGTGTTGTTTTCGCGGCTGTCTTCGCGGCGTTCTCGGCGTCGGCGACGGCCCAGCCGCTCGATGAAACGCCCGACGCGGACGCCCGTGCGCCCCTTGACCGGGCGGCGCTCGCCGCTGAACGACCGCTCGCCCCGCCGACGATTGAGAATGTTCTTGGGCGGGATCGTCAGGACCTCTCGGGCGCCTGGCGGTATCTGATTGATCCGATGCGGGCGGGATTGCGTCGCGGCAATTCGCGGCGCGATTTCTTCCGCGACCGGAAGGCCGTGCCCGGCGGCGAATTGATCGAGTATGACTGGGACGCCTCGCCAGAGATCGGCGTGCCGGGGGACTGGAATTCTCAGATCGAGGCGTTGCGCTGGTACGAGGGCCTTCTCTGGTACCGTCGCACGTTCGACGCCGCCCCCGCTGAGGGCCGGCGCCGCCTCCTGCACTTCGAGGGCGCGGGCTATCGCACCCACGTGTTCTTGAACGGCGCGGCGCTGGGCGTTCACGAAGGCGGCTTCACGCCGTTTGAGTTTGATGTGACGCAGGCGCTGACGGACGGCCGCAACTCGCTGGTCGTGGCGGTCGACGCCCGCCATGGCTCGGCCAGCGTGCCCGGCGATTACTTTGACTGGAAGAATTATGGCGGGATCACCCGGCCGGTTCATCTGATCGATGTGCCGCAAACCTATGTCCGCGACTATCGCGTCGATTTGTCGGGCGATCGCCAACGGATCAATGTTCGCGTTCTCTTGGACGGCCCCGACCGCGCTGGGGTGAAGGTGTCGGTGGACCTGGCCGGGCGGACCGCGACGGCGTTGGCCGATGACGACGGCGCGGCGGTGGCGTCGCTCGACGCGGCGGGTGTCGCGCTCTGGTCGCCGGCGTCGCCCGTACTTCACCCGTTGGCGGTGCGCGCGGGCGATGACCACGTCGAGGACCGGGTGGGGCTTCGCACGATCGCCGTTGACGGTTCAGCCTTGAGGCTCAATGACGCGCCGCTTTTTCTCCGCGGGATCTCCATCCACGAAGAGCGGATCGGCCGCGATGGCGGGCGATGGATGGACGACGCGGCCGTGCGGCGCCTGCTTGGCGAGGCGAAGGCGCTGAACGCGAACTTCGTGCGGCTAGCGCACTACCCGCACAATGAGCGCATGGTGCGCATCGCCGAGGAGATGGGCTTGCTCGTCTGGTCGGAAATCCCGGTGTATTGGGAGGTGATCGACTACGCGAACCCGGAGACCATGGCCCTGGCGCGCGCGACCCAGGCCGCGTCGATCCACCGGGACTACAACCGCGCCAACGTCATTGTGTGGTCGGTCGCGAACGAAACCCCAATCACGCCGCCGCGCAACGCGTTTCTGGGCGTCCTCGTGGACGATGCGCGCGCCCTGGGCGGCGATCGCCTGATCTCGGCTGCGCTGAACAAGAACCGCGTTGAGGGCGACCTGATCACCGTGGACGATCCGCTTGGGGCCGATCTCGATCTCTTGGCGGTGAACATCTACGAGGGTTGGTACGGCGCGCGCACGCTTGATGAGATCGCCAACGTGCGTTTGGCGAGCGTGTATGACAAGCCGCTGATGTTCTCCGAGTTCGGCGCCGGGGCGCTTCGCGGGCATCGCGGCGGCGCCGATGAGCGTTGGACCGAAGACTACCAAGAAAAGTATTATGTCGAGACGCTCAAGCTGGTTGAGGCGACGCCGAACGTGGTCGGCGCGTCGCCTTGGGTGCTGAAGGACTTCCGCTCGCCCCGCCGATGGCACGGCGCTTACCAGCAATACTGGAACCGCAAAGGGCTCATTGACGAAAACGGCGCGCGCAAGGCGGCGTTCGATGTCCTGGCGGATTGGTACGCCGACAAGCGGTCCCTGATCGCGGCGCCGGAATGACCGGCGCGACGGCCCCTGGCCCGGCGCCCGCTGGGTCGGCTTGGGGCGGCGCGGGCGGACTGGCGCTGAGATCGCCCCTGCGCCGGCGGCTGTTGGTCGGCGCGTCGTTGGCCGGGCTCTCAGGGTGCGCGACGTGGTCGCGCGGCGCGTTCGACGGCGCGACGGGCGACCCGTGGGCCGAGGCGGATCGGATTGTCGCCGCCATGCGACGTCCTTCCGTTCCGAGGCGTCGTTTCCCCATAACGGCGTTTGGAGCCGATCCGCGCGACGTTCGTCCGGCTGTGGCGCAAGCCTTCGAGGCCGCTGACGCCGCCGGAGGCGGGCGCGTCGTCATCCCGGCGGGCGCGTGGGTCTGCAACGGGCCCATCCATTTCCGAAGCCGGTGCGCGCTCCACGTGGAGAAAGGCGCTCGCCTCGTGTTTGGGGCCGACCCGGCGGTGTATCTGCCGGTCGTGTTCACCCGCTGGGAGGGCACGGAGGTCTACAACTACTCGCCCTTCATCTATGGCCGCGGGCTGCGCGACGTGGCGATCACCGGCGACGGCGTGATCGACGGGCAAGGGGCGCGGAATTTTCTGCCTTGGCGCGACAAACAGAAGCCGGATCAGCGCGCCCTGCGAGACATGGGCGCGACGGGCGTCCCGGTCGCGGAGCGTGTGTTTGGCGCGGGCCACTGGCTGCGCCCGCAATTTGTCCAGTTCATCGACTGCGAACGTGTTTTGGTCGAGGGAGTGACCCTGCGGGATTCGCCGTTCTGGTGCGTGCACCCCGTCTACTGCGCGGACGTGACGGTCCGTGATCTGACGGTCATCAGCCGCCACATCAATTCAGACGGGGTCGACCCGGACAGTTGCGACAACGTCCTGATCGAAGACTGCACCTTTGACGTCGGCGATGACGGCGTGGCGCTGAAGGCGGGGCGTGACCAGGATGGATGGCGCGTCGGACGCAAAACCCGCCGCGTGGTGGTTCGCAACTGCCGCTTCACGGGCGTGCGCGGCGGCGGCATGGCGATCGGCTCGGAGATGTCCGGCGGCGTCGAGGATGTTTATGTCCAAGGCTACGCCATGAACCGCGTGCATCATGCGCTCTACTTTAAAGCGAACCTCGATCGCGGCGGCGTCATCCGCAACGTTCACATCCGCGACATCACGGTGCGCGCCGCGGACACGGCGTTGATCTTCACCAATGACTACCACTCCTATCGCGGTGGGAATTTTCCCACGCGATTTGAGGACGTGTCGGTCACGAACGTGAGCTGCGGCGCGGCGCAGACGGGGATCAGCATTGTCGGCCACCCCCAGGCGCCGGTGCGGCGGGTGCGCGTGGACAACCTCACCATTGGCGAGGTCATCGAGCCGACGCAGATCGCGCACGTCGACGACCTCCAGCTGATCGACGTCGTCATGAACGGAAAGCCTGTCTCCCTTTGAGGGGCCCGAAAGCCTGGAGCGCGCCGCCCACGAACAAAAAGGGCGGTCCCGCAGGACCGCCCCTCTGACCGAACGCGGGAGGGAGACGCTCGATCAGAAGCTTGTGACGATCCCGAACTGGAAGGTTCGGCCGAAGTCTTCAAAGCGGGAGAACAGCGCTTGGTTGTTCGCGCCCCGGAAGAAGCGTCCCTCGGTTTCCTGATTGATATTCACGGCGTCGAAGAACAGCTGGAAATTCTCCGTGACGTTGTACCGCGCGGTGGCGTCGAAGGAGAGGAACGACTCCTGGAACTCGTCCTCAAACGGATCGTCCCCGATCGACCGCAGCTGATCGCCGCGATAGTTCATCGCAAAACGCAGCAGCAGGCGTTCCGCCTCATAGCCGACGGAGGCGTTGCCAGAGACTTCCGACGAGCCCGGCAGGCGGATCGAGCGCCCGTCCTGGATGTTGGGGTCGGACGTGGTGGCGTCAATCAGCGTCACGTTGCCGGTGGCGAACAGTCCCGAGAGGATGGGGTTGTTGAGATAGGTCAGGAAGTGGCTGACCGAGACCTCGACGCCGAGCAATTCGCCGGAGCCGCCATTGATGGTCGTGTCCAGTTCGCCAATCGGCGCGCCGGAGATCGGGTCGAACGCGCTGCCGAGAACCGCGGCGATGTTGTCGGGGTCGCTGAATTCAGCGCCGATGAACGTGTTCGACAGGTCCTTCCAGAACCCTGCGACGGTGCCAATGGTGTGGTCGGCGGGATACCAGCCGAAGGTGACGTCGATTTGATCGGCGGTCAGCGCCTCGAGTGTCGGGTTGCCCGCGTTGACCTGGGAGTCGCGAATGGCGACCTCCGTCGGCGTGCCGCCCAGGTTGATGGTCGTGATCGTCTCGTCCGGGTCCGCGTTGGCGGCGAGGACGTAGTCGACACTCGACGTGCGCAGAGCGCTGGCGTCGCCGAAACTCGGACGCACCTGACCGCGGGAATAGCCCAAGCGCACGACGATCTCGTCCGACGGCTCCCAGCGCAGGGTCGCGCTTGGCAAGACCTCGGTATAGTTGTTTTCGAACGTGTCGATGGTTTCGAAATCAAAGCCCGCGTTGTCCTCATCTTCCGTGAATTGACGCGAGAACGTGCCTGTCGTTGTGAAGCGTGTGTTCTCGATCCGGACGCCGCCGACGAACTGGAGCGTGTCGGTTATCTCCGCTTGGCTCATGACATAGCCGGCGATGGTGCGCTCATCAGCGGTGAAGTCTTGGCGCCGGTCGCCCGCGACGAGCCCGGTCGCGGCGCGGGTCTCCGCAAACAAGGAGCGTGCGGCGTCGAGCTCTGGGAACGCGGCGCCGCCTGGAATGCCGCCGTCAATCGGCAGATCTGACGAGGGGCGGAAGACGTCAATGTCCTCCAGCGTCAGATCGAAGCCCGCTTCCTCCAACGTGTCGCCGTCAACCTCACGTTCGCCGCGCAGGAACGACCGGTCGCGCTCCCGTTGTTTGTAGCCGAACTTCAGGAAGGCGTCGCGGCCGTTGACCGTGAAGTCTTTCTGAAGATCGGCGTTCCACGAGATGATCTCATCTTCGCGGTCTTCATCGATGATCAAAAGAGCGTTGTACGGAAAGTCGTCAAGCTCCGGCGCGAACCCAAGCTCAAAGTCTCCCTTGTTGTCGTTGTCGCCTCGGCCGAGGACCGTAAAATCGGCGGATGTCTCACCCCACGATGCGTCCACGATCAGATCGCGCTCGCGGAATTGGCCGCGCAGGCCGTCGTTGATGGTGAACGTGTTCAGCGAGTAGTCCACCGCGTAGGAGGCCGTCCAACCGCCCTTGAAGGGGTTCACGCCTTCAAAATGAAGCGCAAGGGTGTCCTCGTTGCGTGGCTGGAAGAAAACCTGGCGGTCGATGTCGACATCCGAAAAGACGCCGCTCCGCGCGCCGATCTCCACGATTTCATCCGTGGCGGAATCGCGCAGTTCAATCTCTTGCTGGACGCGGATGTCGTCATCTTCAAGGCGGCCATAGAGAAAGCTGAGGTTCCAGAACGCGCCACCGTCAAGTTGGTAGTCGGCGGAGAACGTCGCGCCAAGTCGATCGCGCCGGCCCAGCTCAATGCGCTGGTCGAGCTCTTGGGGAAGCAAAGTGTTCGTAAAGCCGGGCTCGATGACGGTTTGCTCATCGCCGGTACCCTCTTCGAAGTCGTCAAGCTCGACAAAACGCACCGCGCCGCCGGAATCGGTTTGCAAGCGATCGAGCTGGATCTCCCGCTCGAAATAATTGAACGCCGCCGCGAGGCCGAGTTCGCCGCCGCCAAGTCTGAACCGTCTCGTGATGTCGGCGGTGATCTTCGGTCGCACATCGTCGGCGTTTTCCGTGTACGTGCCTTGGGCGAGGAGGCGGCCGGTGAAGTCGCCGGCGCGGTCGAACGCCGACAGCGGGCGCAGGTCAATCTTGGCGCCCAAGGAGTCCGCGTCCTGGTCCGGCAACAGGGACTTGTTGACCGAGACTTTGGACAGCAGGTCCGATGGGATGACGTCCAAGGCGGTCGAGCGCCCGCCGCCGGGATCCGATGAACCGATCTGCGCGTTGTTGACGGTGACCTGAGCGAAGTCAGAGGGCAAACCGCGCACGCTGACGAACCGTCCTTCGCCTTCGTCACGGATGATCACCAGACCCGGGAGGCGCTGGAGCGATTCCGCGATGTTCTGGTCTGGAAACTGGCCAATGTCGTCCGCCGTGATGACCGATTGGACGTTGACGGCCTCGCGCTCGATCTGGGCGGATTCCAAAAGCTGCGATCGAACGCCGCGCACCACAATGACTTCCTGTTGCGCGTCGGCCTCAGCCTGTTGAGCGACAGCCGGTGTTGCGGCTGCGGCTGCGGCTGAAACGCCGGCCAACAGCGCCGATCTCACGCGCACACGTTTGGTGAATGTCGAAGCCACATTTCCCTCCCTCGGCGTGCGGATTCTCTTTTCGTTGCAGCGTCGCCGCCCGATCCGCGCCCGCTATTGGCTTGACAGCCTATCTGACCGATTTACGCTGGTCCAGCCTTGGGCGTGCCCTTTCGGTCACGGTCCTGGCGGAAAACATGTGAGGGGTTACAATGCGCTTGTGCTCTCAGCTGTTTGTCAGCGCGATCATTATTGGTCTGTCCAGTCTGGCGGCGAGCGCCGATGAACCGAAGCCTCTGTGTCAGCCGGAGCGGCATGGCGGCGCGCCGGATGATGGTGAGAGCGACACCGCCGCCATCCAGGCCGCGATTTCAGCCTGCGCGGGAACGGGCGGCGTTGCGGTCTTGTCGAACGGGGTGTGGCTGACCGGTGGTCTGACTCTGGGCGGCGACATGACCTTTCGTCTCGAGGAGGGGGCGGTTCTTCGGTTGATCCCGGACATGGCGCTCTACACGCCGCTGGATCTGACGCGCGGCGACGACCCCGACCAGCTCTATGCGGCGCTGCATGCGCCGGGGGTCGTGGGCCTCCGCCTTGAGGGTCCCGGCGTGATCGACGGCTCAGGGCCGGAGTTCTGGGACGAGAACTTCTATGACCTTGGCATTCCCCGCCCGACCTTGCCGCGCCCCAAGCCGGTTGTTGAGTTGGCGGACTGTCGCGACGTTGTCGTTGACGGGCTGCGTATGGAGAACCTGCCCAGTTTCGCCATCCGATTTAACCGATGCTCCGGCGGAGAGGTGACGGGCGTCGTGATCAGGAACGATTTGCGCAGTCCGAACACAGACGGGATACAGGTTCGCGACAGCTCCGATATCACGATCCGCCGCGTGGATATCCACACGGGCGACGACGCCATCGTGCTGAAATCGAGCACACGACCGGTCGAGCGCATTCTCGTCGAGGAGAGCCGGCTGACGAGCGACGACGGCGCGGTGAAGTTCGGCACGGGAAGCCATCATGGGGTCCGGGACTCGGTCTTTCGCGATCTGGATGTCACGGAGTCCCGCTATGGCGTCGCCATTTTCATGATCGACGGCGGCGCGCATCGCGATAATCGCTTCGAGGACATCCGTATCGAGACTGGCGGACGCCACGATCGCACATACCCGATCTTTGTCGACATCGACCGGCGAGAAGCGGACCGGTCATTGGGCGAGGTGAATGGCCTGACCTTTCGGAACATTGAGATTATCTCCGACGGCGCGTCGCTCATCGCTGGCAACCCTGACGCACCGATCCAAGACCTCTCCCTGGAGGGCATCAACGTCACCCGCAAAACGACGCCCCAGCCCCTCGATCGCCGGCGGAGCAAGCCGCGGGGGAATGTCACGATCGAGGCGCAAGCGGGGAGCGTCGACCACTCGCGGGAGCCGGCGGAAATGGTCATTGC
>CAZGLY010000060.1:0-15291 GCA_964526675.1 uncultured Caulobacterales bacterium | reverse complement strand
GCCTGGCTCCACCAAACCGGTCGTCGCGTTGACACGCTGACGCGTTCAGGCGCACGGCCTGCACCCCAGACCAAAGACCCTCTCCGCGCAGGCGGAGGCGACGTGTAGATCACAGAGGCTGTGTTCAGGCGGGCGATGCTGCCCAGCTGAAGCACAGACCGTCTGGACGCGCTCGTGGGTTTGAGCCAGCCTCCATGCGTGACGACCGATCACACGCGGCGGGCGCAGTGCGGCGCGCGCGTCTGCTTGGAGGAGGCGCCACGGCCTTCCAAGACGACGTTCGGCGGCGGAGGGAACGCCTGCTCACGGCGCTCGGCCACGGCCAATCGCCGAACCGCGGATCGACGCAAGAGCGTCGTCGCCCGCCAGGCGGTCACAGCGCGTGACGAGGACAGAGTAGGGAGTATGCCATGGCCGAGGACGCAAACCCCAGTTTGGCGCAACGCGCGCCGTGGTTTGACCGATCAAACCTCCGCGGCGACCTCTATGGCGGGCTGACGGCCGGCGTGGTCGCGCTCCCCTTGGCGCTCGCCTTCGGCGAAGCGTCCGGCGCGGGGCCGATCGCCGGTCTTTGGGGCGCGATCTTGGTGGGCTTCTTCGCAGCCCTGTTCGGGGGCACGGGGGCGCAAGTGTCCGGTCCCACGGGCCCGATGGTGGTGGTGTTCGCGGGCGTGTTCGCCTCGCTGAGCGGCCAGCCGTCGCTGGTGTTCGCGGCGGTGGTCTTGGCGGGGCTGTTGCAAATCGTCTTTGGCGTGCTGCGGCTCGGCCAGTATGTGCGCCTGGTGCCGTACCCCGTGGTCTCCGGCTTTATGAGCGGCATCGGGGTGATCATCATCTTGTTGCAGGCGTCGCGCCTCTTCGGCCATGAGCCGGAAGGCGGCGGCACGATGCCGGCGTTGACGGCGATCCCCGGCGCTCTGGCCGACCCCAACCCGGCGGCTCTCGTCATTGGCGTCGCGACGTTGGGGGTTGTGTTCTTTTGGCCGTCGCGTTGGTCGGCGATCGTGCCGGCGCCCCTGGCGGCGCTGGTGTTGGGCACGCTGATTGGCTTGGTTTTGAGGGGCGCGCCGATCCTAGGCGACATCCCCACGGGTTTTCCGGCGTTCGTCCTGCCAAGCATCACCAGCGACACGGCGTGGCCGATCGTGAAGGCGGCGGTGATCCTGGCGTTGCTGGGAGCGATCGACAGCCTTCTGACGTCGCTCGTCGCCGACACCATGACGCGCTCACGCCACGATTCCGATCAGGAGCTCATCGGCCAGGGCGCCGGCAACGCGATCGCGGGCCTGTTCGGCGCGATCCCGGGTGCGGGGGCCACGATGCGCACGGTCGTGAACATCCGCACCGGCGGACGCACGCGGTTGTCGGGCATGGTCCACGCGCTGCTGCTCCTCGCGGTGGTGATCGTGCTTGGGCCCTTCGCCTCTCAGATTCCCCACGCCGCGCTTGCGGGGATCTTGGTCAAGGTCGGCTACGACATTCTCGACCTGAACTATCTGCGCCGTGCGCACAAAGGCCCCCGTTGGGACTTGGTGTTGATGGCGTTGGTGCTCGGCCTGACGGTGTTTTGGGATTTGATCACGGCGGTCGGCGTCGGCGTCGCTCTCGCGGCGCTTGGTTTCGTCAAGACCCTCGCGGATGATCAGCTGGCGATGGCGGGCGAGCCCGCACCGCGCCAAACGACGCCGGAGGAGCGGGCGCTGCTCGATGCGGCGGACGGCCGGGTGGTGTTGTTCGACTTTGGCGGGCCGCTCAGCTTCGGGGCCGCGGCCGATTTGAGCCATCGGGTGCGGGAGCGCTCCCAACACCGGGTGCAGGCGATCGTCCTCGATTTCTCGCGCACGACGTTCATGGACGTGTCAGCCGCCCGCGCGGTGGAGACGATCGCCCGCGACGCGATCGAGGCGGGACGAGAGGTCTACACAAGCGGCGTCAGCGACAAGGTCCGCGGCGTCTTGGACGCGCTTGGCGTCGATCTGCACTTGCCCGTGCAGAAGGAGTTTCCCGACAAGCGCGCTGCGCTGGCCGCCGCGCTCGACAACCTCAAGAGCTAGGCGCGGCGGCGTCGGCCTAAGGGCGCGGTCCGCCGGGGAGGGGCGCGCTCTCGCCGCACATCGCCGCAAGCTCGCGCGCGGCCTCAGCGCGGGCCTCGCCGCCGCGGCGCCACGCAACGCGGAGGCTGGCCAGGACGGCAATCAGCGTGAACGCGACCGCTAAGCCCAACGCCGCCGTCGCGAGGCCGGCGTCAATGGGATCGCCGGTCCGCGTGGAGAGGTTCACAAGCGCCGTGGCCACGGTTGCGACGGGGAACGTCGTGGCCCACCAGCTCAACGTGACGCCGGCGCCCGACAAGAAACGCGGCCGCGCGGCGAGGCTCGCCACGAGGAACGCGCCGGCGTAGGTCGCCACGCGCGGAGCCGCGAGGGGGCCGTCCGGCATCAAATTCAGCATCGAATTCGCCGCCAAACCGAAGGGCGCGGCGAGGATGAACAACGTTGGCCGCAGTCTGGGATCAAGCGCCGGCTCGAAGATGACGCGATGGGCCACCCCGGGCAGCAGGATGAGCCAAAAGCTGAAGCCGGCGGAAAACGCCATCCACGTCAGGGTGTCCGGCCAGAAGCCTCCCGCCGTCATCGATGCGCTCATCAAGCCCGCCGAGGGCAGAAACCAGGTTGGGTTGAGCGCGTCGCTCGGGAAATCCTGGGTGACCCAACGCCCCACAAAACCCGCCAGCAACGCGCCGTGGCACGTCACCGCCGCGATCCACAGCCACGCGCCCGCCGATGTGACCTGCGCCAGCTGAGAGCCCAGCACCATCGCCGCCATGAGCCCGGGCGCGAGCAGGTTGGCGGTGGTCTGGTCCCCGAGATCCGCCGACGCGGACCCCTGGGCGCGCAGAACCTTCCCGAGATAAAGCGTGGCGACGACGAGCCAGGCGGCGCCCGCGGCGGCCAACACGCCGACGCCGACCGCGTCCAGAGCTGGCGCCTCAAACCGCGTCGCCGCCGCGCGCAGGGACGCGCCAAGGCCGGCTGCGCCCAAGGTCACCGGGAACAGCGCCGTCGGCACGCGGGCGAACAGACCCATCAGCGATCGTGAGGCCATCGGTCCGTCCTCCCGCGCGCCCGCCCGGCCACACGTCCGACCGCGGGCGGCGACTAGGCGTCGGTGTCGGTGGTCGCCCCCTCAAACAGGTGGGCGTAAGCGCCGTAGCCTTCCGCCTCCAGGTCGGCGACGGCGACGAACCGCAAGGCCGCTGAGTTGATGCAGTACCGCAGCCCCGTCTCCTCGCGCGGGCCGTCGGGGAAGACGTGGCCCAGATGGCTGTCGCCATGTTTGGACCGCACCTCCACCCGCCGCATGCCGTGGCTGGTGTCTTCGCGCTCGATCACGTGGTCGGGCTCGAGCGGCCGCACGAAGCTCGGCCAACCGGAATGAGAATCGTATTTGTCCGTGGAGGCGAACAACGGCTCGCCGCTGACGACGTCGACGTAGAGGCCCGGCGCTTTGTTGTCCCAGAACTCATTGCGGAACGCCGGCTCCGTGCCGTCGTTTTGCGTGACCTCGTATTGCTCAGGAGTCAGTTGATCGATGGCGTCCTGATTCTTGGTGTATGTTTTTGTCATCGCCCATGCTCCCTGGTTGCGCGCGGCGGACGCCGCGTCACAGCGAGAGGTCGCAAGGCCGGCGACCGTGCGCAAGGGCTGTCGCGCGCATGTGAACGTCGCGCGTGGCGCTGCGGTTCGTGGCGGCCATGCGCATGGATCGCGCCCTGCGGCGCCGCGCTGTGATGACAAGTAGCGTCGGCCACGGCTAGATGACGCCGCCATGACCGTCTCCGATCATTCGTTTCGTCGCTTGCTGAGCGAAGGCCGGGTCCCCAAGCCCGCGTTGGCCGCGCCTGCGGGCGACATGACGCCCGCTGAGCTTGCGGATGTCTTTGAGAGCCAGCTTCTCAGCCGGCACCTCGATCTCGCGGCGCGCCGGCTGGCCCGGGAAGGGCGCGTGTTCTACAGCATCGGCTCGGCCGGACACGAGGGCAACGCCGCCATCGCGCGCGCTCTGCGGCTGACGGATATGGCGTTTTTGCATTATCGCTCCGGCGCGTTCCTGCTGGAGCGCGCGCGCCAGAAGCCGGGCTCCACGACGCTGTGGGATATGGCGCTGTCGTTTGCGGCGTCCGCGGAAGACCCGTGCTCCGGCGGCCGGCACAAGGTGCTGGGCTCCAAGGATCTGTTCGTGCCGCCGCAGACCTCGACCATTGCGTCGCATCTGCCCAAGGCGGTCGGGACGGCGTTCGCGATCTCGCTGGCGCGGACGCTCAAGAGGCAAGACGCGCCCTTGCCGTGGGACAGCGTCGTGGTGTGTTCCTTTGGCGATGCGTCCGCGAACCATTCGACCGCGCTTGGCGCGTTCAACACGGCGCAGCTGATGGTCCGCCGCGGCCTGAAAATGCCGATCCTGTTCGTGTGCGAAGACAACGGTTTGGGCATTTCGGTGCCGACGCCGGAGGACTGGATCGCCGACGCGTTCTCGGGGCGGCCGCACTTGCACTATGTCGCCGCGGACGGGCGCGATTTGCGCGACGTTTACGGCGCCGCGCGCGAAGCCGCGGGCCACGCCCGGCAGCGTCGAACGCCCGCGTTTCTGCACGTGCGCACCCGCCGGTTGATGGGCCATGCCGGCTCGGATGTGGAGAGCGCCTATCGCGATCGCGCCGCAATCGAGGCCGACGAGGCGGATGATCCGCTGCTGCATTCGGCCCGGGTCCTGATGGAGGCCGGGGTGGCGTCCCGCGACGCGCTGCTGGCGTGGGACGCGGAGGCCGCCGCCCGTGTGGATCGCGTGATGACCGAAGCCGCCGCGCGCGCCAAGTTGACCGACGCCGCACGCATCGCGGAGCCGATCGCGCCGTCCGTCGCTGGGCGTTGGCGCGAAGGGCGCGGCGGCTTGGGCTTGGCCGGCGGGCCGCAGTCCGCACAACGTGCTCGCGAGCGCGGCGAGCCCGTGCACTTGTCGCGGATGATCGCGCAGACGCTGTCTGATCTGATGAGCGAAGACGAGTCCATCGTGGTCTTTGGCGAGGACGTGGCGGCCAAAGGCGGCGTCTATGGCGCGACCATGGGGCTCCTGAAGGCGTTTGGCCCCTCGCGTGTCTTTGATACGCCGTTGGATGAGCAGAGCGTGCTCGGCGCGGCGCTGGGGCTGGCGCACAATGGCTTTTTGCCGATCCCCGAGATCCAATTCTTGGCCTATGTGCACAACGCGGAGGATCAAATCCGCGGCGAGGCGGCGACGCTCTCGTTCTTCTCCCAAAGCCAGTTCGCCAATCCGATGGTCATTCGCGTGGCGGGGCTCGGCTATCAACGCGGCTTTGGCGGGCATTTCCACAACGACAACGCGCTGGGCGTCTTCCGCGATATTCCTGGGCTGATCTTGGCCTGCCCCTCGAGTGCGGGGGAGGCGGCGCTGATGCTGCGCGAATGCGTCCGCTTAGCGCGGGACGAGGGGCGCGTGGTGGTGTTCCTCGAGCCGATCGCGCTTTACCCGGTCAAGGATCTTCACGACGACGGCGACGGTCTGATGCTGTCCGCCCGGCCGCGGGACGCCGACATCGCCTTTGGCGAACCCGGCGTGCATGACGACGAGGCGTCGGGCGCTGCGGACGTGGCGGTGCTGACCTACGGAAACGGCGTTCGCATGGCGCGGCGGGTCGCGCGCCGTTTGGCTCGTGACGAGGGCCTGGCCGTGCGGGTGGTGGATGCGCGCTGGCTCAGCCCGTTCGTGAGCGAGCCCCTCCTGCAAGCGGCGGCGGACGCCGGCGGGCTGGTGATTCTGGACGAGTGCCGCCGCTCCGGCTCCTGGAGTGAAGCGGTGGTGACGGCCCTCGCGGAGGCGGCGGACCGGCGTCCGTTCGCGCGCGTGACCGCCGCTGACAGCTTCATTCCTCTCGGGCCGGCGGCCATGGCTGTGTTGCCGAGCGAGGATGAGCTCGCGGTCGCGGTGCGGCGGGTCGCGGCCCAGGCGCGGGGCGAAGCGGCGCCGGAGGGTCTTGCGCAACACGAGCACGACGCGGTTGAGCCGGCCGCCGACGATCGTGTCGACGCGCCCGCGATCCCCGCGCTGCGTCCCGCGATCCCGCCGCCGGCGATCCACGCCGACGACGAATCTGAGGCGTACGACGAACCTGAGGCGCACGACGAACCGGTGGCCCCATCGGACGACGCTCTCGACGACGCCCTCGATGACACGCCGGACGACGAGCCTGATGATGGGCCGGCGGCGCCGCGTGCCCTCCCGGCCGTGCCGGCGCCCGCGGCGTTGATGGCGCGCGACGCGTCCGAGGACGACGCGTCGCCGCCGGCGATATCCATGCGCGACTCGGTCTCGCCGTTCGACGCGGCCGTGAGCGATCCGGGCCCGGCTTGGGGCGACGCCCCCCGCCGCGGCGACAATGGCGCCGCTTCGCCGGCAGCTCTGGAGGCGCCCATCGACGCCGCCGCGATCGAGACGGACGACGCGCCGGCGCCCGCAGCGCTTGAGGACGAGACGCCGATTTGGTCCGCCGCGCGCGAGACGTCCGTCGCGCCTCCGCCGGCGCCGGACGGGGATGATGCGGCTCCGATCGTTCACGCCGTCGCGCCGGAAGAGGCGGTTTCGGAGCCGGCGCGCGCCGAAGAGATCAGCGCGGACGGTTTGACGCCCGAAGCCCCAGAGGACGCTGATACGGACGCTGATACGGACGCCGGGACGGACGCGGTGGCGCCGCTGGACCGTGAGGCGTCCGAAAGCGAACCGCCCGAGATCAGCGCGCCCGTAACGCAACCGCCGGAACCGGCGTCGCCGTTGGCTGGCCGACCGCATCGCCCGCTCGTGGATGCGCCCGACGGCGCCTACCGTTTCAAAGACATCGGCGAGTTGGCGGTGGAGCACGACGGCGACGGCGCGATTGTCGAGGTGCGGTTTCCCGAAAACGCTGGGCGGGCCCTTCATGACTATGGGGAGGGCCCGTTCTGCCGATTTGAGATGCGTCGGCGCGATCGGCGCGGCGGCGTGTTTGTGATCCTCGAAGACGACGTCGTGGTTTTTGTCGACCGCACGAAGAACCTGGATGAGCGTTTCGGCTACGGCCGTCGCCCAGGATACCGCGCGATCACCGCGCAAATGTGCTGGCCGGATGGACCCGTCGGCTTGTGCCGCATCAACACGCTGATCCTGAAATCCGCGAAAGCGGGCAAGTCGCTGACGGTGCGCTTTGCCGCGTCGTCGGATTGTAAAATCCCGGTGCGCCAGGTGGAGGAGCGTTTGACGGAGGAGTACGACCCGGTGTGGGGCACGCGCGCGGACACGCGGGCGCGGTGGACCCCGTGACCTCCGCCGCCGCCCGCGAGACGGCCGTGATCGTCTGCCCAGGTCGGGGCGACTATGGCCGCGATGAGCTTGGCTATCTGGCGCGTCATCACCGCGATAAAGCGTCGTTTCTCGCCACGATCGACTCGTTTCGCCGCGCCCACGGGCGCGTGTCGATCAGCGAACTCGACGCGGCCGACCGCTATTCCGCCGCGACCCACGCCGTCGGCGACAACGCGTCTGCGCTGATCTACGCCTGCGCGATCGCCGACGTCCTGGACATCGATCGGGACCGGTTCGACATCGTCGCGGTCACGGGCAACTCCTTGGGCTGGTACCTCGCGCTGGCCGCCGGCGGCGCGGTCGACGATGGCGGCGCGATCGGCGTGGTCGACACCATGGGTGCGTTGATGGCCGCCGAGGGCGAGGGCGGACAGCTGGTCTATCCCCTCGTGGACGCCGACTGGCGTCGCGACCCGTCGCGCGAAGAGGCCGTCGCCGTGGCGTTGGAAGCCGCGAACGCGACGGGCGGCCATGCGTATTGGTCCATCCGCCTGGGTGGGATGGCTGTGTTGGCGGGGGACACGGACGGTTTGGCGGTTCTTGAGGACCTCCTGCCGGCGGTCGATGAGCGCTACCCGTTCCGGCTGGCCCGCCACGCGGCGTTCCACACGCCGCTGATGGAGCCCATTGGTCTGAAAGCCCGGGCCATGGTGCGGCGCGACGTTGTCCGCCCGCCGACCACGCCGCTGATCGATGGACGCGGCGTCGTGTGGCGGCCCCTCGGCTGCGACTTAGACGCCCTCTTCGACTACACGCTCAACACGCAGGTCGTGGACACGTACGACTTCACGCGCGCGCTGACGGTGGCGCTGACCACCTTCGCCCCGGACCGCTTGATCGTCACCGGGCCCGGCGTGACGTTGGGGCCGCCGATTGCGCAGACGCTGATCGCGCTCGGCTGGCGGGGGCTGCGGTCGCGCGAGCACTTTGTGGAGCTGCAAGCGCACGACCCGTTTGTG
This sequence comes from uncultured Caulobacterales bacterium, assembly GCA_964526675.1. GTDB lineage: Bacteria > Pseudomonadota > Alphaproteobacteria > Caulobacterales > Maricaulaceae > CAZADA01. Next base: position 6,919 of record CAZGLY010000060.1, on the reverse strand, counting down.
TTGGCGATGGCCCGGCCCGAACAGCGCGCGCGTGTCGCGTCGCCGGGGCTCGCCGTCGGATCGATGGAGCGGGGCTGACATGGCCGACGTGATGGTGCCGGTCTCGCCGGGCGAGCTCTTGGACAAGATCACCATCTTGGAGCTGAAGCAGGCCAACATCACGGACGCGGACAAGCAAGCCCACATCACGCGCGAACTGGCGTTGCTGAACGGCGTTCGCACGGACAACCTGCCGGCGTCCGAGGCGCTCGATCGTTTGGTCGAAGACCTGCGCGTCGTGAACGGCGCCCTCTGGCGGATTGAAGACGATATCCGCGCGTGCGAGCACGCCCAGGATTTCAGCGCGCGGTTTGTGGAGCTCGCTCGGCAAGTCTACCGGACCAACGACCGCCGTGCGGCCCTGAAAAATCAAATCAACAGCCTGCTAAACTCGCGTATCGCTGAGCAAAAGTCTTACGCGGCCTATGATTGATCCGCCAACGCGCAACAGCGGCGGGCCGCGTGTCGGCGCGGTCTCATGATGACGATTGGCCCTTTTTTCTAGCGTTTAGGCATGGGTCGGAGTATGTGCCGATGCGTGTGTGCGTGCGTTTGGCGCGCCACGCTCGCTCAGCGCCGCGGGCCCGCGGCCCATCCGGCGTTAGCGAATTGAGTGCGTCCGCGTCGTATCCTCGAAGCGGGCCGCGGCCGCGGTATGGCGGCCAAGGAGGCGGCGCCATGGATCTTGTTGAAATCCTTTTGGTGGAAGACGACGACGGTGACGCATATCTGACGACCAGCGCTTTGCGGCGCGAGCGCTTGGCCAACAACATCACCCGGGCGCGTGACGGACACGAAGCGCTCAAGCTGCTGACTGACGAGTCTTATAAGCCCGACATTATCCTTTTGGATCTCAACCTGCCGGTGATGTCGGGTCAGGAGTTTCTGAGAGAGGTGCGTTCGCGCGACGAGTTCCGGTTGACGCCCGTGGTGGTGCTCACGACGTCCGCGGCGGACCGCGATATTGTTGAGAGTTACGAACTGAACGCCAATTGCTATGTCCAGAAGCCGATCGACCTCACGCAGTTCCATGACGTGATCAAAGCGGTCGGCAACTTCTGGGTCGCGGTTGTGAAGCGGCCGCCACGCACGTGAGGATCCGCGAACGCGCGTCCGCGCGCGTTCCCGCAAGCACGCGAATGGCGTCGTGAGGAGGGGCGTCCATGGATCTCGCCGGTGTCATCGCGCGTGTCGCGGACTACGCAGACGACGCGTTCATCATCGCTGAAGCCGAACCCCAGGACGAGCCGGGCCCGCGCGTGGTGTGGTGCAACGCCGCCTTTGAGCGCATGACGGGCTACTCCCGCGCGGAGATGATCGGCCGCAACCCACGCATCCTCCAGGGCCCGGGCACAAACCCGGAGGCCCGAAACCGCATCCGCGAAGCCCTGCGCGAATGGCGGTCGGTGCGCCAGGAGATCTTGAACTACCGCAAGGACGGGACGCCGTTTTGGGTGGAGCTGAGCATCCACCCCGTCTTGGACGACAGCGGGTGGTGTCACTTCTGGGTCGCCGTCCAACGCAACATCACCGAGCGTAAGCATGTGGAGCTTGATCTCGCCCGGCACACCCAAGAGCTGGAACGAACAAACGAAGAGCTCAACCGCTTCGCCTTCGTGGCGTCTCACGATTTGCAAGAGCCGCTGAGAAAAATCGCGTCGTTCGCACAGCTTATCGAGATGGATTATAAGAATGAACTGGACGAAGACGCCGTTCAGTACATCAATTTTATGGTCGATGGCGTCAAGCGGATGCAATTCCTCATTCAGGATCTGTTGACGTACTCCCGCACCGGCATGAACGAGCTGCAAGTCGACACCGTTGATTTGGGGTCCCTCGTCCGCGAAGTCGCCGCGACCTTCTCCGAGACGCTTGACGAGACGGGCGGGACCATCGACATCGGCGCGCTGCCGTCCCTGCGCGCGGACCGCACGCTCATGTGGCAACTGTTCCAAAACCTCGTCAGCAACGCGTTGAAGTACCGCAGCGACGCCCCGCCGGCCGTGACCATCCGCGCCCGGATCGCCGATCATGAGGCCATCGAGCGCTCCGGCGCGACGGAGGGGTGGGTCGTGACGGTGACGGACAACGGCATCGGCTTTGACCAGCGCCACGCGCGGCGGATTTTTCAGGTGTTTGAGCGGCTCCATCGCAAAGAGGAGTATTCAGGCACCGGCATCGGCCTGGCGATCTGTGACCGCATTGTCCGTCGCCATGGCGGACGCATTTGGGCCGATTCGACGCCCGGCGCCGGCGCGACCTTCTCGATGGTTTTGCCGGCCAGCGGACCGCCGCCGGCGGAGGCGGCGTTGGCGGAGAACGCCACGCAGCTGGCGCCGCCGCGCGAAGTCTGAGGCGAACTCGGGCCGGTCACGCGGCGTTGTTCCCCTCGGCTACGCGGCAGGGCGGGGCGCGATTCAAGCGTCGATCACAGCTTTTGCGTGTGTTGGCGCGATATCGACTGCTGGCGTGCAAGATGGCGTGGCGACTCTTCCAATGGCGGCTCGCCTCGAGGCGTCCGCACCCGCACGCATGACGACGCCTGTCCATGCATAAGTGACGCAGCGTCTCTACCAGACCTCTACTGATCTTCCCAGCGCCTTCGTGCCGTCAAGAACCGTGAGACCCGTTAAGGTGGACACTGTCCGCGTTTACGGATGTTTCGCCCGTTTACCTTCTTCCTCAAGACACTCGCAACCAGGTGGAGCGCAGTCTTCTCGCGGCTTCGATAACAACGACGCCACTCGGTAGCAGTGTTGCATAAGGGAGTTTGGCATGACCTATAACAAAAACGCCATACGAACGGACGTGTCGGCATTGGTTCCAAACGCAAAACAAAAAACGGATCGAGCGTCACAGGTATTATATTTCATACAAAACGATAGATTATGCCGAGTTCCCAGAGTCGAGTCACGGAGTCGTCATGGACTCTTTCGGGTCTATGGCGGGGGACGGCTCGCCCGTCCACCCACGCAAACCGAACCGGAATCGTCGGCCGTGTGGTCGCGCTGTTCTTAGCGTTGGCCGAGAGACCGCGGCGGTTAACGCTTCAAGATAAATAAAAGCATGCATCGATAAGACGACTGTTTAAGGCCGTCGCCCAAAAGCGTGGATGGAGAAGTGTGATGACTGTGAGCAGCCCCCAAGCACCGATTATGAGCCCGATGTTTCCAGGTCAATATCGGGGTGAAATGCGCCCGCGCCAGCGGGGCAAGCGCAACTTCGACGTTTATCTCGAGTATTTCATGCACAACCACAGGTACCCGGCCCCTCCACCGAGGCGACGCCGGCGCAAGCCGCCGTCGACGAGTGGGTCCCCAAGTCCCCAGGGGCTTCGGCCGCCGTCCGGCGCCTGCGCGGATCTGGACAGCGTGCGCGAGCGCGTTGTGAACGAGGACCTCGTCGACCTTCTGGCGTAAAGGACGGTCAAGGATGACCCCGATGAGGGCGATCGTCGGACGGCCCGTCTGACGATCGCCCTTTGTGCGACAAATGCGCCAGACGCCGGCGGCCGCGGCAATCGCGGCGTCGCGCACAAATCGCTTCGTCTGAGCGCGGAGTCGGCGTTCACTCGCCGTATGGCCGCCCGCCCAGAGACCGATCCGACGCCGCCCGTCGCCCCGCGCCCGAACCCGCCCGCGGGGGCGGACCTGGCCCCCTCGTCGGACGAGACGGAGGCCCTCGCCGCAGTGGAGTCCGGCGCGCCGGCCGTGTTCGTGATTGGACGCGCGGGAACCGGCAAAACCCGCCTCTTGCGCCGCATCGCCGCGGACAGCGACGGTCAGACCGCCGTCGTGGCGCCGACCGGGCTGGCGGCCCTGAACGCCGGCGGCCAAACGATCCATGCTTTGTTCGGGTTGCCGCCCCAGGCCGGGCCGCAGATCGACCCGCGCCGCCTCAAACGCAAGCTCTTGCGGTCGCTGGACCGCGTGTTGGTGGATGAGGTGTCCATGGCGCGCGCCGACCTCATCGACGCGATGGACGCCGCTCTGCGCGCCGCGCGGGGATCGCGCGCGCCCTTCGGCGGCGTGCAGATCGTGTTCTTTGGCGATTTCCTGCAGCTGCCGCCCGTCGTCACCCAGGCGGACGGCCAGATCCTCGCGGAGCTCGGCTACCGCAGCCCCTACGCCTTTGACGCCCAGGTGCTGCGGGAGATCGATCCGGTGTTTGCGGAGATGCAGATCGTCCACCGCCAAACCGACGAGGACTTCGTGCGTCTGTTGGGGCGGTTGCGCGCCGGCGACCCCGAAGCGGTGGAGGACCTCAACACCTTATGCCACCGCAAGCATCGACTGGGCGCGATGCCCGTGATGCTGTGTTCCACCAACCGCCTCGCCGACGCCTACAACGAGCGTGGCGTCAACGGCCTCGAAGGGCCGGAGACGGTCTTTGACGGCACAGTCGCCGACACCTTTCAACGCGACCGCTTCCCGGCGCCCCAAACGCTGGTGCTGAAGCCGCGCATGCGGGTGATGGCTGTGCGGAACGATCCCGGCGGGCGCTTCGTCAACGGCTCGCTTGGGACCGTGGCCGGCTGCGACGACACCCGCGCCCATGTCGTGTTCGACGGCCGGGCGGAGCCGGTCCCCGTCGAGCCGGCGGTCTGGGAGAGCATCAAGTATGACGTGACGGAGAAGGGGGTCGCGGCCTCCGTCGTCGGGTCCTACAAGCAGATCCCGCTCGTCCCGGCGTGGGCGATCACCATCCATAAGTCCCAAGGCCTGACGCTTGAAGACGTGCGCATCGACTTGGGTCGCGGCGCCTTCGCTTCGGGCCAAGCCTATGTGGCGCTCTCCCGCTGCCGCACGCTGGAGGGGCTGTCGCTCGCGCGCCCCTTGAGCCCCCGGGACCTGATGCTGGACCCGGCGCTGGAGCGCTTCGCGTAGAGGTGGCGAAACGCCGCCCCTTGACCTCGTCGTCGCCGACGCGCACGACGACCGCTCACTGTTCCACGCGAGAGATCTCTATGCACGCCTATCGCACCCACACTTGCGGCGAATTGCGCGCCGCCCATGTCGGCCAATCCGTGAAACTGTCCGGGTGGGTTCACCGGACCCGCGACCATGGCGGCGTGCTGTTTGTGGATTTGCGGGACCATTACGGCGTCACCCAATGCGTGTTGGAGCCGGACAATCCGCACTTCAAGACGCTTGAACACTTGCGCGCGGAGAGCGTCATCACGGTGGCGGGCGAGGTGTTGGCGCGTGCGGCCGACCTCGTGAACCCCAACCTCTCGACGGGCGAGATTGAGCTGAAGGTGACCGACGCCGCGGTGCAGTCGGAAGCGGCGGAGCTGCCGCTGCCCGTGTTCGGCGAGCCGGACTACCCGGAAGAGACGCGGCTGACCCACCGCTACCTCGATCTGCGGCGCGAGACGCTCCACCAAACGATCATGACGCGCTCCGCCATCATTCGCAGCTTCCGCCGACGGATGGAGGAGATCGGCTTCACCGATTTCCAAACGCCGATCCTCACGGCCTCGAGCCCGGAAGGCGCGCGCGATTTCTTGGTGCCGAGCCGGCTGCACCCGGGCAAGTTCTACGCGCTGCCTCAAGCGCCTCAGCAATTCAAACAGCTGGCGATGGTGGCGGGCTTTGACCGCTATTATCAAATCGCGCCGTGTTTTCGCGATGAGGACGCCCGCGCTGACCGCTCGGCGACGGACTTCTACCAAGTTGACTTGGAGATGAGCTTCGTCACCCGCCAGGACGTGTTCGACGCCATCGGCCCGGTCACCCGCGAGATCTTTGCGGAATTTGCCCAAGGTCGTCCGGTCTCAGAGTATCCGTTCCGAGAGATTCCGTTTGACGACGCGATGCTGAAGTACGGCACCGACAAGCCGGATCTGCGCAATCCAATCGAGATGCACACGGTCTCGGAGCATTTCCGCGGTTCGGGCTTTAAGATCTTCGCGCAGATCGTCGAAAAGGAAGGCGCGGAGATCCGCGCCATCCCGGCGCCGACCGGCGGCAGCCGCGCCTTCTGTGATCGGATGAACAGCTGGGCGCAACGCCAAGGATTGCCCGGCATGGGCTACATCATCTTCGACGACGGCGCCGGCAAGGGCCCGATCGCGAAGAACATCGGCGCTGACCGTGTCGCCGCTCTCGCTGAGCAGTTGGGTCTGAAAGCCGGGGACGCCGCGTTCTTTGTCGCCGGCAAAGCCGCTGACTTTATCGATGTCGCCGCGAAGGCCCGCAATGTTATCGCCGATGAGCTGGAGTTGAGTGACAAAAGCCGCTTCGAATTCGCCTGGATCGTCGATTTCCCGCTCTATGAATGGGATGAAGAGAACCAAAAGGTCGAGTTCGGGCACAACCCGTTTTCAATGCCGCAGGGCGGCTTGCAGGCGCTGAACAACGCCAAGACGGACGCCGATTATCTGGCCATCAAGGCGTACCAGTATGATCTGGTTTGCAATGGCTACGAGCTCGGTTCCGGCGCGATCCGCAACCACCAGCCCGAGATCATGTACAAGGCGTTCGCCGTCGCGGGGCATTCCAAAGCCACGGTGGAGCGGGAGTTTGGCGGCATGTTGAGCGCCTTCAAATACGGCGCTCCGCCCCATGGCGGCTGCGCGCTCGGCCTCGATCGCATCGTCATGCTGCTCACGGACAATGTGAACCTCCGCGAGGTGACGATGTTCCCTGCCAATCAGCAGGGGCAGGATCTGCTCATGGGCGCGCCCGCGGAGGCCTCGGCGGCGCAGCTCAAAGACCTGCACATTCGTGTCGTCAAGCCCAAGGCCGCCAAAGCGAAGACGCCCGAGGGCGCCGCCGGCTGAGCGATACGCTAAGCGCCAGTGCGGATTTTGCTGCGGAGGGATCGGCGCCGGACGCTTAGGTGGGGGCTTCGCGCCCGGCGCCACGCTCTCCGGCGG
>CAZGLY010000059.1:0-16338 GCA_964526675.1 uncultured Caulobacterales bacterium | reverse complement strand
CGCACCGCTGGGCGTCAGCCCACCCTCACGGCGAACCGTCGACGGGCGACACCGCGCTTGCCGCCGCCATCGCGGCGCGCAGCGTGTGCAGCTCGCCCCGCACGATCGCGGCGCGGGCGCGGGCCATGAGCGCTTCGAAGTAGGCGATGTTGTGCCACGACAACAGGATCGCGCCCAGCATCTCGCCGGCGCGGACCAGATGGTGCAGATAGGCCCGCGTGTAGTCGCGGCTGGCGGGGCAGTCGAGACTCGGATCCAGCGGCGTCTGATCCTCCGCGAACCGCGCGTTCTTCACGTTGATCGGCCCCGCGTCGGTCCACGCCTGCCCGTGGCGGCCCGCGCGCGTCGGCAACACGCAATCGAACATGTCGATCCCGCGGGCGATCGCCTCCACCAGATCCACGGGCTTGCCCACCCCCATGAGGTAGCGCGGCCGCTCCGGCGGCAAGACCGGAACCACCGCCTCCAGCGTGTCGATCATGGCGGCGTGGCCCTCGCCCACCGACAGGCCGCCCACGGCGTAGCCGTCAAAACCGATGTCGAGGAGCCGCGCCGCGCTGTCGCGGCGCAGATCCGCAAAGGTCGAGCCTTGGACGATCCCAAAGAGGTTTTGCGCGCTCCGTTCGCCAAACGCGGCTTTGCAGCGGACGCCCCACCGCGCGGACAGGATGAGGGAATCGCGCGCGGCGTCGCGTGTGGCGGGGAAATCCGTGCACTCATCGAGCTGCATGACGATGTCCGCGCCAAGGAGATCGGCTTGAATCGCAACGGCGCGCTCGGGCGTCAGCCGATGCTCCGATCCGTCGAGGTGGCTTTTGAACGTCACGCCGTCGTCGTCGAGACGCCGCAGCTCCTTTAAGGACCAGATTTGGTAGCCGCCGGAGTCCGTCAGGATCGGCCCATCCCACCCACAAAAGGCGTGCAGGCCGCCAAGGCGCGCCACCCGCTCCGCCCCAGGTCTGAGCATCAGATGATAGGTGTTGCCCAGAACGATGTCGGCGCCGGCGGCGCGCACTTGATCCATCATCAGCGCTTTGACCGTGCCGGCCGTGCCCACCGGCATGAAAGCCGGCGTGCGGATGTCGCCGCGGGGCGTGCGCAGAACGCCGGTGCGCGCGGCGCCGTCGGTCGCGTGGATGTGAAAGGGAAAAGACGCCACCGTGCGACCGCCAATCCGCGTCAGCGCTACAACAGGTCGTCGCGGCGCGCGCGCTTCAGCGCCCCGACCACGCCTTTGACATGCTCGCAGCTGTCGCGGCGCGACACCAACACCGCGTCTTTGGTGGCGATAATAACCACGTCCTCGACGCCGATGGCGCTGATCACCGGACCGTCCGCGCCGGGGCTGAACGCCAGCACGCCGCGCGCGTCGATCAGTTCCGCCTCGCCCACCACGGCGTTGCCGGCGTCGTCTTTCGGCGAATGCTCCCACACCGCCGACCACGCGCCGAGATCGTTCCACGGCGTGTCGAGACGCGCGACCCCCGCGCGGCTCGTGCGCTCCATCACGGCGTAATCGATGGAAATGTCGGGAGCCTCGGAGAACGCGCCTTCGTCCAGGCGCACGACCGGCGGCTCCATCACCGCGCGCGCGACCGCCGCTTCAGCAGCCGCGGCCGCGGCCGGCTCGTGGAGGCGCATCTCCTCGAGCAGACGATCGGCGCGGAACAAAAACACGCCGGCGTTCCACACGTAGTCTCCGCTTTCGAGATAGCGAAGAGCGGTGTCGCGATCGGGCTTCTCGCGGAACTCGCCCACGGGCTTCACCACGTCCTCCCCAGCTTCCGCGCGGATGTAGCCATAGCCGGTGTGGGGGCTGGTGGGCGTCACGCCGAAGGTCACGATCGCGCCGTCACGCGCCGCCGGCGCGGCGGCGGCCACGGCGGCCCGGAACGCCGCGGGCTCGGGCATGTGGTGATCCGCCGGCGCCAACAGCACCAACGCCTCCGGCTCGCTGCGCGCCACCACGGCCGCCGCCGCCGCCGCCGCCGGAGCCGTGTTTCGGGCCACAGGCTCCAGGATCAGCGCCGCCGGCGCGACGCCCATCGCCGCCAATTGCGCGCGCGTCGCCTCTTCATGGCGGGCTGCGCCGACAACGCTTAACGGCGCGAAGTCTGGCCCGTCCGGTCCCGGCGCCACACGACGCGCCGTCGCTTGCAGCATCGTCTCCGCGCCCACGAGGGCGAGGAACTGCTTCGGCGCGGCCCGGCGCGACGCCGGCCAGAGCCGTGTGCCGGAACCGCCGGAAAGGATAACCGGGTGTACGCGCAAGCGCTCCATCGTCTGTGTCCTGATGCCGTGGTCTTGAGAACGTGCGTTGAAACCTGAGTGCGGAGCCCGCGGGGCCACGACGATCTCCTTATCGCCGTCCGCGGCCGGGCGAGGCAATCATCACGCGCGGCGGGGCGGCGTCTCAGATCGCCGCGGCCACACGCATGACCTCCGCGAACGCGCACAACACGTGATAGCCGGTGCTGGCGGGGATGTCGCGCGCGCAGGCGCGTCCGCCCGCGTCGTAGTGATCGATCCAGCCGCCGACGGGCGCGGGATCGAGATAATCCGCAAACAGCGCGTCGAGGGTGCGCACCGCCGCAGCCGCCGCGGCGCCGCGGCCCGCCTCCGGCCCCCGCTCCGCCATAACGAGATGGGCTTTCAGCGCCTCCGTCTGGGGCCAGGTGCGGCGCGAAGCGTCCCGGGGCGCGCCGTTGAGCGCCACGGTCTGCGGCGCAAGGCCCCGAGCATCCAAGGCGGAGCCGCCCGCCGCGTAGAGCGTCGCCGCCATCGGCGGGAGCCCGACGCCGCGCCGCGCCGCATACCGGTCCCAAAGCCAGCACCATTCGAGTTCGTGCCCGGGCTCGATCGCGGCGTCTTGCGCGCTCTCCCACGGCGACCAGTCTTCGTTGAAACGTTCGCGGAGGCGGCTTTCGCCGGGAACCACAAACCGCGTTGCGCACAGGTCGGCGATCGCTGTGGCCTTGTGCAGATGCTCCGCGTCGCCGGACGCCGCGTGCAGGGCCAACAACGCCTCAAACATGTGCATGTGCGGATTCTGCAACCGCGGAAGAGCCGGCGGGAGGCCGTTGTGAAACCCGCTGTCGGGATGGCCTAGGGCCTCTTCGATCGCGGCCAAGGCGTGACGCGCCGCCTCCAGCACGTCGTCGCTCTGCAGGGCCTTCGCGGCCCAGGACAAGGCGAACAGGCAAAATGCGTTGTCGTAGAGATCGACCGCATCATCGCGGAGGCCTTCGCCCGGCGCGACGATTTTGCCGAACACGCCGTCAGGGCGTCGACACGGGCCCAGCAACGTCTCGACTCCCCGCTCCACCAAGGGCCGGGCATCGTCGGGCGACCAGCCGAGGGCGAGCGCTTGGGCGAACACATAGGTCTGCCGCGCCTGGACCCGCACCCGCGACGCGTCATCCTCGATCGGCGCGCCATCGAGCGCCAAACGTTCGCGAAACCCGCCGCGCGGATCGGGCCCCGCCTCCGCCCAGAGGGGGAAAAACGCCTCCCACAACCACGCGCGCGCGCGCCTTGAGGCGTCTGCAAGCGACGATCGCATTTCCATGGTCCTGAACCCGCTCTTAACGCAGCGCTAGGATATGCAGCCCTTGGCGCTGCACCGAAAGCGAATTACACCCCAGACACAGCAGAGCGGCAGGCCCCAACGGCGCGCCCGCCGCCAAGGAGTGAATGCCATGCGCGTTGCAATGATCGGCACGGGCTATGTCGGGCTCGTTTCGGGCGCGTGTTTCGCCGATTTCGGCCACCGCGTCACCTGTGTCGACAAAGACGAGCGGAAGATCGACACCCTGCGCGCCGGCGGCATCCCGATCTATGAACCGGGTTTGGAGAGTTTGGTCGCGCAAAACGTCCGCGAAGGGCGTCTCGATTTCGCGGTGGATTTGACCGAGGCCGTTCGCGGGGCGGACGCCGTCTTCATCGCCGTGGGAACCCCGTCGCGCCGGGGCGATGGCTTTGCCGACCTGAGCTATGTCTACGCCGCGGCCGAAGAAATCGCGGACGTGATGGACGGCTTCACCGTGGTGGTGAACAAATCCACCGTGCCCGTCGGCACCGGCGATGAGGTGGAGCGGATCATCCGTGATCGCCGCGCGGAGGCTGATTTCGCCGTCGCGTCCAACCCGGAATTCTTGCGCGAAGGCGCGGCGATCGCCGACTTTAAGCGCCCAGACCGCGTTGTTGTGGGGGTGGAGGACGACCGCGCGCGCGACGTCATGCGCGAGCTCTATCGGCCGTTGTTTCTCAATGAAACGCCGATCGTCTTCACGGCGCGCCGGACGTCGGAGCTCATCAAATACGCCGCCAACGCGTTCCTCGCGATGAAGATCACCTTCATCAACGAGATCGCCGACTTGTGCGAAAAGGTCGGCGCGGACGTGCAAGCCGTCGCGCGCGGCATCGGCTTAGACAACCGGATCGGCTCGAAGTTCCTGCATGCAGGGCCGGGCTATGGCGGCTCCTGCTTCCCCAAGGACACGCTGGCGCTGACGCGCACGGCCCAGGAGGCTGAGTCGCCGTTGCGCATTGTCGAAACAGTCGTGCGCGTGAACGACGAACGCAAACGGGCGATGGCGGAAAAGATCATCGAGGCCTTTGGCGGTGATCTGCGGGACAAGTCGATTGCGATCCTCGGCCTGACCTTCAAGCCCAACACCGATGACATGCGGGAGAGCCCCAGCCTCGCCATCGTGCCGCTGCTGCAAGAAGCCGGCGCGAGCGTGCGCGCCTACGACCCTGAAGGCATGGGCGAGGCGGCGCATCACTTGACCGACGTGCTGTTCTGCGACGGGCCCTACCACGCCGTCGAGGGGGCCGACGCGATGGTGTTGCTGACGGAATGGGATCAGTTCCGCGCCCTTGACCTCGATCGCGTGCGCCAAATCATGCGCGGCGATTTGGTGCTCGATTTGCGCAACGTGTATCAACCTGCCGACATGGCCGCGCGCGGCTTCGCCTACCAAAGCGTGGGCCGCCCGGCGCCGGTGCGGCCGGCCCTCGGCAATGGCCACGCCCCGACCCCAGGCCAAACGTCCGCCGACGGCCATGCCGACGGGGCCGCTAGCTGGGCGCCGCCGCGCGCCGACGCCACGTGACGGGCGGCGGCCTGACGCGGTCTCGGGCGGCCCGTTCGCAATGACTCCCGCGGCGGCGACGCCACGCCCGGGTTAAACCGACACAGAGAGCGCGGGCGCGCCGCCGACGTCGCGCCGACAGGGGGACAGCATGCGCGCTTTGATCACCGGCGCGGCCGGTTTCATCGGGTTTCACACCTGCCGTCGCCTGGTCGCCCAGGGCTGGGACGTGTTGGGGGTGGACAACTACACGCCCTACTACCCGGTGGAGCTCAAACGCGCGCGCGTGCATGAACTGAACACCAGCGCGCGCATCGAATACATGGACATCGCCAATCACGAATCCTTCCGGGCGCTGGTGAAAAGCTGGCGGCCGGAGGTTGTGATCCATTTGGCGGCTCAAGCCGGCGTGCGGTATTCGCTTGAGAACCCGTTCGCATACGCCCATTCGAACTTGCTTGGACACGTGTCGGTGTTGGAAGCGTGCCGTCATTGCGACAGCCTCTCCCACTTGATTTACGCGTCGTCGAGTTCGGTTTACGGCGGAAACAAAGACGCGCCGTTCAAGGAATCCCACGCGGTCGAGCAGCCCGTCTCGCTCTATGCGGCGACCAAGCGCGCCGATGAATTGATGAGCTCCACCTACGCGCATTTGTATGGGTTAAAACAAATCGGCCTTCGGTTCTTCACCGTCTACGGGGAATGGGGCCGGCCCGACATGGCGTATTGGATGTTTACCGAACGCATCTTGGCGGGTCAGCCCATTCGCGTGTTCAACCATGGCGACATGCGCCGCGACTTCACCTATGTCGACGACATTGTCGATGGCGTGGCGGCGATCGCGGGGCGCGCGCCGACATTCGCCGAAGATGACCATCCGCATACGATCTATAACATTGGCGCGCATCGTCCGACAGAATTGATGGCGATGATTCAGATTTTGGAAAGCGCTCTGGGAAAGAAAGCGGAAACGCAGTTTGAGCCGATGCAGCCCGGCGACGTCTATGAAACGTACGCGGATGTGGACAAACTCAACACCGACTATGGCTTCTCTCCCCAAACGCCGATCGAAGAGGGTCTGCCGCGCTTTGTGGACTGGTACCGTCGCTATCACAACGCGTGAACCACGCCGCCCTAGGGCCGCCCTTGGGGCGCGCCGGCGGGGCCGGTGATGACCCCCGACCGCGCGACCGACGTCGCGGCTCAACCACTTGGGCCCCAGGTGGCGGTCATCGTCGTGGCGTACCAATCCCGCGCCCACCTTCAGCGCTGCATGGACGCCCTGGCCGCACAAACCTTCAGCGGTTTCGAGTTGGTGGTGTGGGACAACGGCTCCACTGACGGCGCGCTTGACGCGTTGCGCGCCCCCGCCCACGCGATCCTGCGCCGCAGCGACAACATTGGCTTTGCGGCCGCGAACAACCGGGCCGTGGCGCTGACGCGCGCGCCGGCCATCGCGCTGCTGAACCCAGACGCGTTCCCGGAGCCGGACTGGTTGGAGCGCTTGGTCGCCGCCCTCAACGCGGACTCCCAAGCCGGCGCGGTCGGATCGGTGCAGCTCGACGACGCCGACCCCAGCCGCTTGGACGGCGCGGGGGACGTTTATCACGCCTTCGGCATTCCCTTCCGCGGCGGCTATGGGGCGTCACGACCGGCGCGCATTCCCGCGGGCGAGATCTTTGGTCCATGCGCTGCGGCGGCGATTTACCGTCGCGAGGCGTTCGACGCCTTGGGCGGTTTCGACGAGAGCTTCTTTTGCTATTGCGAGGACGTGGACCTCGCGTTTCGGCTCCGCGCGGCGGGCTGGCGGTGCCGCTTGGAGCCGCGCGCGGTGGTTCGGCATGTGGGTTCTGCGAGCGCCGGCTTGCGATCGGCCTTCGCCGTGCGCCACGGCGTGCGCAACCGCCTGTGGACCTTTGTGAAGAACATGCCGGCGCCGCTGTTGATCGCGATGGCCCCGGCGCATGTGGCGATGACGGCGGGCTTGTGGCTTCGCGACGCGGTGCGCGACCCCGCGGCGGCGCGCGCCACGGCGGCGGGCCTTCGCGACGGCCTCGCCGGCTTGCCTCAGATCTGGCGGGCGCGACGCAACGCGGCTGGGGCGCGCGCCACGCCCTGGTGGCGCCTGGCGCGCGCGTTTTGTTGGAACCCGTGGACGCTGCTCCGCCGCGCGCCGGACATCCGGGAGGCCGCCCCGACGACGCGGGACGACCACGCGGCGGAACCACCGCCCGAGCAGCGCTAAGCCGTCACCGGCTCATAGCGCTCCAGCACCGCGCGAGCGACCGCGCGCGCGCGATCGCCAAAGGCATGATCCGCCGCCGCGTAGGCCAGCGTCGCCTCCAGATAGCCGATCTTGTCGCCAGTGTCGTAGGTGCGCCCGTCAAACGCGTAGGCGTGGAAGGGCTGGCTCTCCATGAGGCGGTGCATGGAGTCCGTCAGCTGGATCTCGTTGCCGGCGCCCGGACCTTGCGTGGCCAGCAGCTCGAAGACTTCCGGCTGGAGGATGTAACGGCCGCTGATCATCAGATTGGACGGCGCGTCCTCGATGGCCGGCTTCTCCACCATGCCGCGCATGCGGATAAGGCGGCCGTCACGGGATTCCGGATCAATGACGCCGTACTTGGAGACGTCCTCTTTGGGCACCTCCTGGACGCAGACCATGTTGCCGCCCGTCTGCGCGTGCGCGTCGACCATCTGCTTCAAGCACGCCGGGCGCGCCATCATCAGCATGTCGGGAAGCAGGATCGCGAACGGCTCCGGGCCGATCACGTCGCGGGCGCACCAGATGGCGTGGCCGAGGCCCAGCGGCGCCTGCTGGCGCACAAAACTCATGGAGCCGGGCGTCGGCGTGTCGGACTGAAGGCTCTCCAGCAGCGCGGTCTTGCCCTTGCGCTCCAGCGTGTCCTCCAGTTCGTACGCGCGGTCGAAATAATCCTCGATCGCGCCTTTGTTCCGCCCGGTGACAAAAACGAAGTGTTCGATCCCGGCTTCACGCGCCTCGTCCACCACATGATGGATCGCCGGCCGGTCAAACACCGTCAGCATTTCTTTCGGGATCGCCCGGGTCGCGGGCAAAACGCGGGTGCCCAATCCCGCCACGGGCAAAACTGCTTTACGAACGCGCATCAATCCCTCCTGCTCGCGACGGATTCGTTATTCCACAGTCACCGACTTCGCCAAGTTCCGCGGCTGATCAACATCCGTCCCCTTCTCGACGGCGGTGTAGTAGGCCATCAGCTGCAACGGCACGGCGTAGACGATCGGGGCGATGAACGGATCGACCGTCGGCCCCACAATCACCGTGTCCGCGCGCGTCCCAGCGCGCTCCGCGCCGAGCGCGTCGGTGACCAAAATCACGCGGCCGCCGCGGGCCGACACCTCCTCCATCGACGACATGGTTTTGTCGAAGAGCGGATCGGTCGGCGCGACAACCACAATCGGGGTCGTCTCATCCACCAGGGCGATGGGGCCGTGCTTGAGTTCGCCGGCCGCGTAGCCCTCAGCGTGGATGTAGGAAATCTCCTTGAGCTTCAACGCCGCCTCCAGGGCCAGCGGATAAAGCGCGCCGCGACCGAGATAGAGCACATCGCGCGCCTTTGCGAGGCGGCTCGCCAGCGCGCGCAGCTCGGACTCGGTGTCGAGCGCCTCCTGCAAACGACGCGGCGTCTCCAAGAGCGCCCGCACGCGCGCGCGTTCCTGGTCGGCGTCGATCGCGCCGCGGGCGCGTCCCGCGCTGATCGCAAGGCTCGCCAACGCGCACAGCTGCGCGGTGAAGGCTTTGGTGGAGGCCACGCCGATCTCCGGACCGGCGTGGGTGAGCAACGCAGCGTCGGCCATCCGGGCGATCGTGGATTCTGGGACGTTGACGATCGCGGCCGTCGCCAGGCCCTGATCCCGGCACAGCTCGAACGCGGCGCGGGTGTCCGCCGTCTCTCCGGATTGCGTGATGGCGATCGCCAGGCCTTTGGGGCTCAAGGCGGGCTGGCGATAGCGAAACTCCGAGCCAATGTCGACGTCCGCGGGGAGCCCCGCGATCCCTTCGAACCAGTATTTGGCGATCATGCTGGCGTATGACGCCGTGCCACAGGCGACCAGGGTGACCCGATCGATGGCGCTGAAATCGAGCCCTTCAGGCGGGGTCACCGTTTCCGCGACCGAGTTGAGATAGGCCGACAGGGTGTGTGTCGCCGACTCGGGCTGCTCGTGAATCTCCTTGAGCATGAAGTGGCGATAGGCGCCCTTTTCCGCGAGCGCCACAGCGCCGGAGACCTTATGGATCGGCCGGGCGACCCGCCGGCCAGCCGCGAACGTCTCGACCGCGTCGTGTCGCACGATCGCGCGGTCGCCATCCTCCAGGTACACAATCGAGTCCGCGAACGGCGCCAGCGCAACCCCGTCTGAGCCCAGGAACCCCTCGCCCCCTTCGACGCCCGCAGCCAAGGGCGAGCCTTGGCGAGCCGCGAAGAGCGCGCCCTCCTCGCCTTCGATCATCGCCGCGATGGCGTAAGCGCCCTCAAGAGCGTCGAAGGCGTCAAACACCGCGGCGTCCACATCACGCCCGTTCGCGAGGTTCACGTCGATCAAATGCGCGGCGACTTCCGTGTCGGTGTCCGTCTCGAAGATGCGGCCCTGGGCCTCCAAGGCGGCGCGCAACGCCCGATGGTTTTCGATAATCCCATTGTGCACCACGGCCACGCGCCCCGCCGCATGGGGATGGGCGTTGGTTTGCGTCGGGGCGCCATGGGTCGCCCAGCGCGTGTGGCCGACGCCGATGACGCCGTCGACCGGCCGGTCCGCCAAGGTCGACTCCAGCGCAACGATCTTGCCCGCGGCGCGTCGACGCTCAAGGCCTGCGCCGTTGAGCACGGCGACGCCGGCGGAATCATAACCGCGGTACTCGAGCCGCTTGAGCCCGCGCACCAGCCGTTGGGTCACCGGAGTGCGCCCCACAATGCCGACAATGCCACACATATCGCTTCCCCTTGGAGCGCGGCGCGGGTGGTGCGCCACTTCGAAACGTCTCGGAGACGCGGAGATAACCTCGGCGCTAAACCTCAAGCAAATAACGAACCACAACGGGGTATTTCGCACTGCGGCGCCAAGCTCGCATACGCAGGGCGGCGCACGCCGAGCGCTTGCGCACGCCCCAAGATGTCGCTAGGCGCACACCAGTTGTCGGACGCGGCGGGGCCTCGCGCGTCCGGGAGGAGGCGGAGACCGATGACCAAACGCTATTTCGGCACCGATGGCGTGCGCGGGCTGGCCAACAAGCACCCGATGACGGCGGAGACGGCGCTGCGCCTCGGTCTCGCCGCGGGGCGTTACTTTCGCCAGGCCGACGATCGGCGGCATTTGGTCGTGGTCGGCAAGGACACGCGCCTGTCGGGCTACATGGTGGAGCCGGCGCTGGTGGCGGGCTTTGCCTCCGCGGGCATGGACGTGCGGTTGTTTGGGCCGCTGCCGACGCCGGGCGTGGCGATGATGACCCGGTCGCTGCGGGCGGATCTCGGCGTGATGATCTCGGCGTCGCACAACGCCTACCATGACAACGGCATCAAGTTGTTCGGACCGGACGGGTTGAAGCTCGACGACGCCACGGAGCTCGAACTCGAGGCGATGATGGATGCGGGCCTTGAGGACGAGCTGGCCGGACCGGCGGATCTCGGGCGTGTCAAACGGATCGACGACGCCCAAGCGCGCTATGTTGAGATTGTGAAGGCGACCTTCCCGAAGGCGCTCACCTTGAACGGCTTGCGGGTGGTCGCGGACTGCGCCCACGGCGCCGCGTACAAAGTCGCGCCGGCGGCGCTCTATGAACTTGGCGCGGACGTCATCCCGATCGGCGTCGAACCGGACGGCTTCAACATCAACGCGGAATGCGGATCCACGGCGCCTCAGGCCATGGCGGCGAAAGTCCGCGAGTACCGAGCCGATCTGGGGATCGCGTTCGACGGCGACGCCGACCGGGTGATCCTCTGCGACGAAACGGGGGCTCTGGTCGACGGCGACCAAATCTTAGCGCTGATCGCCACCAGCTGGCGCGCGGACGGACGTCTCGCGCGCGACGGCGTGGTGTCGACCGTGATGTCGAACTTTGGCCTGGAAACGTATTTGCGCGAGCGCAGCCTGACGCTGGCGCGCACGCAAGTCGGCGACCGCTACGTGACCGAACACATGCGGGCCCACGGCTACAATGTGGGCGGCGAGCCCTCCGGGCATGTGGTGCTCTCGGACTTCTCCACCACCGGCGACGGCCTTGTCGCGGCCCTGCAAGTGCTCGCGGACTTGGTCGCCAGCGGCCGCCCCGCCAGCGAACGGCTTCGGCTCTTTGAGCCCGTGCCGCAGATTTTGGAGAGCGTGCGCTATCATGACGCGCCTCCGCTGGATGCCGCGGACGTGAAAGCGGCGATTGACGACGCGAAACGTCGGCTGGGCAATCGCGGCCGCTTGGTGATCCGGAAATCCGGCACCGAGCCGGTGGTGCGGATTATGGCCGAAGGCGAGGACGCCGCGCTCGTGCGTCAGGTCGTCGATGAGATTGCGGGGGCGGTGCGCCAAGCGGCGTAGCGCCAAGAACGCACATGTCCGCCATGCGGCGGCCACAACTGGCATTAAGGTTACGCAAAGTCTTAAACGCAGAGTATAACCGCGTTGATTCGCGCTGGCTCGCGCGCTCGCAGAAGCGAAGGGACGCGCTCGGGCGTGGCTATCAAGGGGATGACCATGACACGCACATTGTTGGGGGTTGCGGCGGCGGCGCTGGTGGCGGCGACGAGCGCCGGAGCCGATGAAGGCCCGTACGTCAAAGGCATGATCGGCGTCGGCTCCACATCAGATTTGGATGTGCGCCGTGGCGAAGAAGAATTCGACATCCAATCCGAGGGACGCGTGCGCGGCCTGATCGGCGGCGGCTACGCCTTTTCGGACGGCTTTTTGGACAAGTGGCGCCTGGACGGCGACTTGGTCTACCGGCCCAACGACCTCGGTTCGATCGGCAATCTCAACGACAGCGCCGTTGAAATCGACAACGTCGCCGCGATGGTCCACGCCATCCGCGACTTCAACCGCGGCGGCGTCATCAACCCCTATGTCGGCATCGGCACGGGCGTCTCGTTCACGGAAATCGACGTCGACAGCGTGATCGGCTCGGGATCGGGCGACGAAACCTCCGTCGCCGGCGAGGCGCTGGTCGGTCTCGGCCTCAAACTCTCGCGCCGGCTGCGCGCGGACGTGGAGTACCGTTATTTCCGCACCGCCGAGGACATCGAGTTCCTGGTGGGCGGCGTGGAGCACGAGTTCCGCGAAACGGACTCCCATGACGTGTTCTTCGGCTTGCGCTTCAGCTTCAACGAACCGACCCGCGCGGCGACGCGCCCGGCGCCGCCGCCGGAGGGTGACGACGTCACCGCCGCCGCGCTTGAGCCGGTGTGCGATGACATGCCGTTCGTGGTCTATTTCGGCTGGGACAACGCGGCCATCACCCCGCAAGCGCAACGTGTGATCGAGCGCGCGGCCGATCAGGCGCGCGCGTGCGAGATCACCCGCATCACCGTTGTGGGCCACGCCGACACCTCCGGCGACGCGGGCTACAATCTGGGCTTGTCGGCGCGTCGCGCGGGCATGGTGCGCGAGGAGCTGGTGCGCCAAGGCATCGCCGGCAGCTTGATCATGGTGGAAGGCCTGGGCGAGCAGCAGCCGGCCGTCGCCACGGGAGACGGCGTGCGCGAACCGCTCAACCGTCGGGCGGAGGCGACGATCACCGTCGTTCAGTAGCGCCGGACGTCAATGTTTTTCAGATCCATTGGAAGAGCCCGGCCGGCAGGCCGGGCTCTTTGCGTTTGGCCTTGCGCGTGCGGCGGGCGAATGCGCTTGACCGGCCTTGGCTCCGCGCGTGACATCGTGACACCCACTCGGAGGACGCGCCATGAAGAAGCCTGATCGGCCTTATCGCCGCCGGGAAATCAATGGGCGAGAGTTGAGCCCGGAATCCCTCGTGATGAGTTACGGCTTCGACCCGCATTTGTCAGAAGGGTCGCTGAAGCCCCCCATCTTCCAGACGTCCACCTTCGCGTTTCGCTCCGCGGAAGAAGGCGCCGCGTACTTCCGCAAATCCCGTGGGCAGGCCCTCGCCACCGACAGCGACGATCCCGGCCTCGCCTACACGCGGATCAACAATCCCAATCTTGAAGTGTTGGAAGACCGTTTGACCCTCTATGACGGGGCGGAGGACGCGGTGGCGTTCGCCAGCGGCATGGGCGCGATCACCACCAGCCTTCTGGCGTTTGTCGAGGCCGGCTCGGTGGTCTTGCACTCCACGCCGATCTACGGCGCGACGGAAACGTTCGTCCGCAACACATTGCCCAAATACGGCGTCCACACGGAGGAGTTCTTCGCCACCGCCGGCGAAGCGGAGGTGCGCGCCGCAGCCAAAGCCGCCCAAGCCCGCGGTCCGGTGAGCGTCATCTACACCGAGACGCCGGCCAACCCGACGAACGCCCTGGTGGACTTGGAGCTCTGCGCGCGGGTGCGTGACGAGTTGGCCGAGAACCAAGACCTCAAGCCGGTCGTGATGACGGACAACACCTTCCTTGGCCCGATCGGCCAGACACCCATCGCCAATGGCGTGGACATCGTGTTGTATTCGCTCACGAAATATGTCGGCGGCCACTCGGATCTCGTCGCCGGCGCGGCGTTGGGCGACGCCGACCTCATGGCGCGCGTGCGCAGCCTGCGCACGGCGCTCGGCACCAATCCCGATCCCCACACCTGCTGGCTGCTGATGCGGAGCCTGGAAACGGTCAAACTGCGCATGGAGCGCGCGTTTGAAAACGCCAAACGGTGCGCGTCGTTTTTGCGCGATCACCCGAAGGTGGAGACGGTGCGCTTCTTGGATTTCATCGCGCCGGACGATCCCCAACGCGCCGTCTATGAGCGCCAGTGCACGGGCCCCGGCTCCACGTTCAGCTTCGACGTCGTGGGCGGTATGGACGGCGCATACCGGGTGCTCGACAGCCTGCGTTTGATCAAACTGGCGGTGAGCCTCGGCGGCACGGAGAGCCTGATGTGCCATCCGGGCTCGACAACCCACTCCGGGGTTGCGCCGGAGCTTCAACAACGGCTGGGCTTCACGCCGGGCCTGCTGCGGTTTTCGGTGGGCATTGAAGACCCGGACGACCTGATCGCCGACCTCGATCAAGCGCTCGCCCAGGCTTAGGACACGCTTAGGACGCCTTGCGCGTCACGCTGCCCGGATCCGCCTGTTCGCCAGCGGGTCCGGGTGGGGCGGCCAACGATCCGTGCGCGGCGCTATTCCCCAAACGCGTAGACGAGCGCGACACGCGTGACGGTGTCCGTCTCCACCGCGCCTAAGGGCGGATTTGATTCGTGGGTGAGCTCGAAGGAGCCGCGCGCGGCCAACCCGCCAACCAAATCCGCTGTGATCGCGGTGCGGTTGAAGCTCGTGGTCGAAATATCAGTCCACAGAATGTCCGTGTCATTGCTGAGCGTGACGTTGTCGTTCAGCTGCTGGGTGTACCGACTGGCGAAACGCGCGGCGAGCTCCTCGTTCGTCACTTCCGGCTCACCGGTGATTCGCTCATCGGTGCGTTCGAACCGGTAACCTGGCCCGCCGGAGACCGACCAGGTCAGACCCTCGCGCTTCAGGACGTCATAGCCCACGCCGAGGGCCACGACGGTGCGGTAGTTGAAGCCGCTGAACCGATCAATCTCGTGGTCGACATCGCCAAAGAGGAAGATCCGTTCGGTCAGAAGTCGATTTTGTTCGTATGACCCGAAGAACCGATTGGTGGTTTCCTCAGTCTGTGTCGTCCCGTCATCTTGCTCGACCTCGGTTTGACCCAGATCAAACAACAGCTCGGCGAGATGGCGGGTGCGTTTGACTTCACGCTGCAGGCGCCCCTCAAACCCGATTTCTTGGGTCTCGGTGTTGCCTGTGCGGGCCGCGCCGCTCAAGGCCGCCTGACCGGACCAAATCTTTGGCGCGTCCGGTTCAGGTTCGTCCGGAACGCAGGGCGCGCAGCCGTCCTGCGCAGACGCGGCGGCCCCAAGCCCCACCAAAGCGGTCACGAAGGATGCAAGAGCAGAACGGAAAGCGTACATGTCGACACCATGGGTAAACGGTTTATGACTCACAACGCACGCATTTGGTTAACGGGGTTTAAATCGCAGATGCTCGACCTCAGCAATGACGAGAACCAGGCGCTCAGCGCCTTAGATTACGAGGCGGACGCCATGACGGCGACCGTGAAAGCGTGGTCGCTCATCAACAGCGGCAGTCACCATGACGCGGGCCTCGAGGCGATGCGCGCGCCGTTGGCCGAGGCGTTTGAACCGCTTGAGGCCCATGTCGAATGGGTGGAACTGCCGCCCTCGACGCACATCGGCGCCGACGGCGCGCCGGTCGAGCGCACGCATCCGCCCGCGCTCAAAGTGACCCAGAGGCCACAGGCGCCAATCCAAATCGCGATGACCGGCCACTACGACACGGTGTTCGCCGCCGACAGCCCCTTCCAAACGTGGCGGATGCTCGACGAGGACACCATCAACGGCCCCGGGACCGCCGACATGAAGGGCGGCCTCCGCGTGCTGGCGGCGGCCTTGGGCGCGTTGGAGCGCCATCCGAAGCGGGACCAGCTGGGCTACACGGTTCTCATTTCGCCTGACGAAGAGATCGGCAATCCCGCCAGCGCGCCGCTGATTGCAGAGATCGGCGCGCGCGCCCATGTGGGCATGACGTATGAGCCGGCCCTGGCGGACGGCGCCTTGGCGGGCGCGCGCAAGGGCTCGGGCAACTATGCGCTGGTCGTGCGCGGCCGCGCCGCCCATGTCGGACGCGAGCCGGAAAAGGGCCGTAACGCGATCGAGGCCGCCGCGCGCTTTATCGTCGCCATCCAGGCGCTCAACGGCGTGCGCGAGGGGGTGACGATCAATGTCGGCGCGGTGTCTGGCGGCGGGCCGTTGAACATGGCGCCCGACCTCGCGATCGCGCGGTTCAACATCCGCATCCGCGATGAGGCCGAGCAACAGTGGATTGAGGCCGAAATCGCCCGGCTGGCCGCGGAGGTCGACACGCGCGACGGGCTGAGCGCCGCGCTCCACGGCGGGATCACGCGCCCGCCGAAGCCGATGAGCCCGCAGAACGCGCAGATGTTCGCCTGGACGAAAGCCGCCGGCGACGCGGTGGGCGCGGCGATCTCCTGGCGCGACACCGGCGGCGTGT
>CAZGLY010000058.1:0-16408 GCA_964526675.1 uncultured Caulobacterales bacterium | reverse complement strand
AAAAACGAGCTATGAGAGCCTAATCAGCCGTCCATCAAACCGGCGGCAGCTCAAACACCCTCGTCAATTTGGCGGCGGGCATTGAGGCGGAGGATCAGCGGTGGGAGTTGACGTTCAACCTCGACAACGCGTTCGATACGGATCATTACACGGACATTTGTCCGTTCTCTGATTTTGATCCGTTGACGCCGGAAACCCAGAAATTGCTGGGCAACCGAGGGGAGGCGCGGACCTTCTTGGCGAACTTTGCCGTGCGATACTAAGTCGGCTTACGGTCGTTCGCGGCGGTCTCGAGCGCTTCGGGTAAAGACGTAGAGCGCGGCCGGAGGGCCGTGTGCCCGGCGCTTAGCCGACCCGCCGCCGCGGTGCTGTGCAACGCCCGCCGCGCTCACCGCACGCGCGTGCCCGCGGCCTTCGCGCGCCCAAAAATCGGCGCCCGATCCGCGGCGGCGGCGTCCGATCGGCGATGCTAGCGTGCATGCATGGACAGCGACCTAGCGCACGCCGATCTCTATGAAGCCCTGTTGGCGCGCGACGCGTCGTACGAAGGCCGCGCCTGGGCGTGCGTTCTCACGACGGGCGTGTTCTGTCGCCTGACGTGTCCAGCCCGCAAGCCGAAGCGCGAGAACTCCGTCTTCTACGGCTCGGTTGCTGAATGCCTGGAGGCGGGCTTTCGTCCCTGCAAACGCTGTCGACCGCTGTCGCCCACAACGGAACACGACCCGACCGTGGCGACGCTTCTCGCCGCGTTGGAGGCCGAGCCGGAGCGCCGATGGTCCGAAGCGGACCTCGTCGGGATGGGCGTTGATCCGTCGACCGCGAGGCGCGCCTTCAGACGCGCCTTCGGCGCCACCTTCCTTGAGATTGCACGGCTTGCGCGCTTGCGGTCCGCGGCGACGTTGCGGTCGTCGGGGGCCAGCGTGGTCGAGGCGCAACTCCTGGCTGGCTACGAGAGCGCAAGCGGGTTCAGAGCCGCCTTCGCGCGCCTGCTGGGATCGTCGCCGGGCAGCCTTTCCGGTCGCGAGAGACTCCGTGCCGATTGGATCGACACGCCGCTGGGCCCGATGGTGGCCGTCGCCGATCACGCGCAGCTTTGGCTCCTGGAGTTCATGGATCGCCGCGCCTTGCCGGGCGAGTTGCGGGCGGTCCAACGTGAGGCGCACGCGCCGGTCGGCCTCGGGCGGTGGCCGCCGACGGAACAGATCAGCGACGAGCTAACCGCCTACTTCGCGGGCGAGGCGACCACCTTCGACACGCCGTGCGCGACGTATGGCTCGCCCTTCGCACGACGCGTGTGGGACGCGCTGAGGCGTGTGCCGTACCGGCAGACGCGCAGCTACAAAGAGCTCGCTGAGGCCGTGGAGCGGCCGTCGGGAGCCCGCGCGGTGGCGCGCGCCAATGGGGCGAACCGCCTCGCGCTGGTTGTGCCGTGCCACCGCATCGTGGCGTCCGACGGATCGCTGGCGGGGTACGGCGGCGGCCGGTGGCGGAAGGCATGGCTGATCGAGCACGAGCGGAACAACGCCGTGCGCGCAGCGGCGAAAACCCGCCACGGGGCGACGCCATGAGCACGCAGGTCGAGAAGGGGGCGCTTCCGCATCTTTCATGACGGCGGGCAGGGTCCACGCGGCGGGTAGTACGGTCGCGACGCCGATCGGATCCAGCCAGCTCCCGCTGCGAGCCTGACAGACGCCGCCGCACGCGACCGCGTTTAGCCGGCGTTGAGCGCCGTGAACCGACCGGGGTTATCCCGTGTGCACGGCCGCAAGCGGTGTGCGAGCGGCGCGCAAGGCCGGGAAAAAGCCGCCCAGCGCGCCGACGATCAGGGCCAGAACGACGCCGTTCGCGATCAGCTGGGGCCCCAACGACAAGGTAAACACGACTTGCGTAAATCCGCTGCCCAGCGTGGAGGCGGTGATGCCGTCGAGGAGCAGATACGCCCCGATGGAGCCAACCAGGCCGCCCAACAACGCCAACAGCATCGCTTCCGACATCGACGCCACAAAGGCGGCGAAACCGGAAAACCCGATGGTGCGCAGGGTCGCAATCTCGCGGGTGCGCGAGTCGACCGAAAAATACATGGTGTTCCACGCGCCCGCGAAGGCGCCGATCGCCATCACCACGCCAAGGGCCCAGCCGACAAGCGCCAGATAGCGCAGTTGATCGCCCTGAGACGCGAAGAAGTCGCTCTCGCGCTGCACGTCCAGCTGCAAGCGCGGCTCGTCCGCGACGTAAGCGGCATACGCGTCAAAGGCGTTGGCGTCCGTCAGCCGCACGCGCGCGCTCTGCGAGCCGGTGCCGCGCTGATAGAGATTGCGGATGACGTCGCCGTCGGCCCACACCTCAGACTCAAACACGCTGCCGCCCATCGCAAACACGCCCACCACCGTCCAAGAGGTCGCGCCAAGGCGAACCTCCTCGCCCAGTTCGAAGCCGGCGAACTCCTTCAGCACCGCTTCGCCGACAACGAGTTCGTTGGTGCCCGGCGTGAAAATCCGTCCCTCGACGACGTCGATGTTGAGCCGGACATCCGCGGCCAGTTCGCTTACGCCGCGCAACGGCAGGTTCGCTTCCGTGCCGCTGGAGCGCTTTGTGCCGTCGACGATGACGTACACCTCGCCGGACACCAGGGGCCTCCCGGCCGCACCGCGCGCGACGCCGGGGCCTTCCTCGAGCAGGCGTATTTGATCGCGCGTGACGTTGGAGTTGAACTCGCCGCCCGCGCCGGAACGCAGCACCACCGCAACCTCGTCCGATCCGCTGCTGGCGAAGGTGCTGGCGAAGCCGGCGCTCATCGCCAGAAACCCGAGGAGCACGCCAACCGCCAACGCCACCGAGACCACGGCGGCCAAGGACATCCACGCCCGTTGAGAGAGGGTGCCCAGCGTGAGCCCGGTCACGGCGATGATTTGCTTCATGACGTCACTCTTTGCCCAGCGCGGAGACGATGTCGGTTCGGATGGCGTTCACCGCCGGCAGCAGCCCCGTGGCGAGACCCAACGCAACCATGACCGCCAGCGCTGTCAGGGCGATGTCGCCGGTCAGCGCCAGTCCCGGCAAGACGCTGGCCGCCGCCGGGGCGGCCGCTGCAAGGATCAGCGCGGCCAAGCCCAGTCCGAGCCCGCCGCCCAACACGCTCAGCAGCAACGACTCCCCCAACACGATGCGGAAAATGCGCGGCGACGGAAAGCCGATGGTTTTCATCACCGCGATTTCCTTCGTGCGCTCGCGAATGGCCATGACCATCGTGGTGCCCACAATCGCGAGAATCGTGAAGAACGCGGAGCCGACCACCGCGGTGATGATGAGGCGGATATTGCCGATTTGCTGAACGAACGCGGCGTTGAAAGCGGCCTCGGTGGTGGTTTCCGTCTCGGCGGGAGAGTTTGCGAACTGCGCGTCGATCTGCTCGATGACGCGTTCGTTCACGTCCACGCTGTCCGTGTTGATGATCATCCAGCCGATGTTATCGTTGTCGATCACGCGGTATTCATCGAAATAATCATAGTGAAGAAACCCATAGTTCGTTGGCGTCTGCTGATCTTCACCATCAAAAATCGCGACAACCTCCAACTCATACACGTAGTTGCCGTCCGCGTTCTGCCAGATGTTGGTGCTGAGGGGCACGGTGTCGCCCACGTTCCAGCCGTACTGGTCCGCCAGCGCGCGGCCGATCACGAAGCCCGTACGGTTTGCGATGGCGGCTTGCCTCTGATCCTCCGGCATGAGGAGTTCGGGATAGGCTTCGAGGTAGGTCGGAACATCCACCGCGAACGACTGAACGAAGTTGCGCGTTTCTTGAAAATAACCGCCGAACCAGTTCGCGTAGCTGACATTGCGCACGCCATCGACGCCACGCACGCGGTTCACGTAGGCGTAGGGCATCGAGACCGTGAAGTTGATCTTGTTCACGGTCACCAACCGGTCGGCCTTGGACAGATCGACGCCGGCGTTGAACACCTTTTCAACGCTGGAAAGCAGACCAAACACCAAAAAAGCCACGAGGATCGACACGATCATCAGCGTGGTGCGCAGGGCTTTGCGGAACAGATTGTGACGAATGAGGCCCAGATCGCTCATGCCGCCGCCTCCCGGGCGACGAAACGCCCTTTGTCCAGGTGCAACTCAGTTTTGGCGAAACGGGCCGCGGCCGGATCGTGGGTCACCATGATCAAGGTCTTGCCCAGCTCGGTGTTGAGCAGTTGCAAGGTCCTGAGGATTTCATCCGCGGTGTCGCGATCAAGATCGCCCGTCGGTTCGTCACACAACAGCACGTGGGGGTCGGCGACGATGGCGCGCGCGATCGCCACCCGCTGTTGCTGTCCGCCGGAGAGTTCACGCGGTTTGTGCTTGGACCGATCGGAGAGGTTGACGATGTCGAGCGCGGTCTCGACACGGGTGCGGCGCTCCTTGCCCGACAGTTTGGTCAACAGAAGCGGAAGCTCGACATTCGACGCCGCGGTCAAACTCGGCATGAGGTTGTAGAATTGGAAGACGAAGCCGACATTGTCGGCGCGCCATCGCGCCAGCGCCCCCTGGCCCATCGAGTCGATACGCTGCTCGCCGTTAAAGAGGATGTCGCCCGCGCTGGGCGTGTCAATGCCGCCCAACAAGTTCAGCAGCGTGGATTTGCCGGATCCGGACGGCCCCATGATCGAGATGAAGTCACCGGACAAGATGTCCATCGTCAGATCGTCGAAGATCTTCACGGTGTCGCCGCCGCGCGTGTAGCCCTTGGCGACGTTGGTCAATCGATACAGAGGCGCGTCGCTCATCACTTAGCCTTTGTTCTGCTGGGTGTTGAGGAAGGTTACCTTAGCCGCCATGTCGGGCAAGATGCGCGGGTCGCTCTCGGCGAAGCCGACGCGGACTTGAATCGTGCCGCGGCTGCGATCAGCGGTTGGGATGATCGCAATAACCGTGGCCGCTATGCGCCAATCGGCGTAAGCGTCCAATACGGCTTCGGCTTTGAGGCCGGGGCGGATGAGGTCGATGGAGCCCTCGTTCACGTCCACCTCGATCTCCAAGGAATTCATATCCACGAGCGTATACACGCCGGTGCGGGTGAAGCCGCCGCCGGCCGAGGTGGGGGAGACGATCTCGCCCGCTTGGGCGTTCTTGTCGATCACAACCCCGGAGAAGGGGGCCCGCACCAGATGGCGATCGACCAAATCCGCGCGGCTCTCCACATCGAACTCCGCCGCCGCCAAGCCGGCTTCCGCCCGCCGCAAGTCGGCCTCCAGGATCTCCACCCGCGTGGCCGCCTCCGTCACGCGCGCTTCCGTCGACGCATTCGTCTCCCGCAGCGCCGCCGCGCGTCGCAACACGCGACGGGCTTCCCCCAGATCGGCCTTCGTGCGGGCGATGGTGGCGCGCTCGGACTCAAGACGCGCGATCGCCAGATTGAGATCAATCCGGGCGCGGGCGTCGTCGAGGCGCGCCAGGATCTGCCCTTCCTCGACAGCGTCGCCTTCCTCCACGAGGATTTCTTCCAGCCGGCCCGTGATGTCGGAGGACACCGTCGCGCGTCGCCGGGCGATGACGTACCCCGACGCGACGAGACGTCCCGCGGGGCGCGCGCTTGGCGGCGGCGTTTGAGGGCTCGCATCGCTGGCGCTTGGAGGCGCCGGCGTTTGCACCGACGCTTCCGCAGCGGGCGACCGTGGCGCATCCGCCTGAGTACGCGGCAGCACGAACCACACGGCCAAACCGCCGGCGGCCGCTGCAGCCAACGCCAATCCGGCGGCGGCCGGTCCGGACACGCCGCCGCCCGCGTTCGCCGGCTTTGAGCGATCAATGGACAAAGACCGCAGTTTGGAGGCTGTTTCGTCCCTCGTCATGCCAAGCGCACCCTATGCTGAAGCGCCACGCGTGAGTCGTGCGTCACGGGCGTGAGTCATGTCCAGAGCAAAGGTCGGAGGCTCCTGCTTCTGTGTCGTGCGCGCGACAGCGAACGTGCTTTGTCCTCGAGTGACGCGCGACGGACGACCAAGATATAGGCCGTCGCGACCGACCGCCGACGCGCTCACCGGCGAAACCGCCGCGACGCGAGGTCGTATCCCGCAACGGCGTCCGGGCTTGGGAACAATTCCGTCCGTTGGCTGACGCATTTGGTCCGCCAGGCCGCGTAACGCCGGACACGGGCTGTGTTCTCCCCGGCCGTGTCCCCGCTGGTCCGATCCCAGGCCTTGAGTCAGCGCCGATCCGGTGGATAATCCCCGGGAAACACCCGGGGGGGCCCCCGTTCACAGATGAGCGTCAAGGCGCGAACGCGGCCTTACGGACGGTGTCGGCTGGTGTTTTGGCTTACGCGCCGAGTTGCATGTCATGACAACACGCTCAATAGGTTTGCGCTATGCAATCGTTTGCTGATGTCCAATATTTTGTCCAAGGACTCAATCGAGCATCTGATTTCAAAGAACTCGAATCGATCATCGATGACGCCGCTCGCGCATCAGGCTTTCATTATTTTGCGCTCGTTCATCATGTCGACTTTTCGCTCCCCCAAAGCACTGCGGTTGGGTTGAGCAATTACCCGGACTCGTGGATCGAAGTCTTCCTTGAGAGGCAGTACTACGTCGATGATCCGATCCACGCCGCGTCCCAAAAAGTGGCGTCCGCCTTCTTGTGGTCGGATGTCGCGTCTCTGATCAACATGTCCTCGCGCCAGAAACAGATCCTCAATCAAGCAAAAGTGGAAGGACTGGGCGACGGCTTCACCATCCCGATTCACGTTCCAGGCGAGTACTTTGGTTCGTGCTCGTTCGGCACCAAGTATGGGCGTCCCTACAGCCAAGAGTGCCTTCCCAACCTCAATTACTTTGGATGTTTCGCCTTTGAAGCGGCGCGACGCATTATGAGAACGCGGAGCGCCGACACGGCCTTGTGGGAAAAGATTCGCTTAACGAACCGCCAGCTCGATTGCGTGGCGCTCGTCGGCCAGGGGAAGAGCAACTGGGAGGCGTCGCGTATACTGGGCATCAGCGAGAACACCGTGCATCAACACATCGAGGACGCCAAGAAACGCTACGACGTCACCAGCCGCACGCAGCTCGTCGTGCGCG
This sequence comes from uncultured Caulobacterales bacterium, assembly GCA_964526675.1. Classification (GTDB taxonomy): domain Bacteria; phylum Pseudomonadota; class Alphaproteobacteria; order Caulobacterales; family Maricaulaceae; genus CAZADA01. The sequence goes on along the minus strand of CAZGLY010000058.1, from coordinate 9,344 downwards.
CGCTCTTCGATCAACAGCTCACCTTTAAAGATATCGTGCGGCCGGGGGCGGGACGCATCGTGCCCTACACGCATCCCGCGCATCCGAACAACACGCCACCGAAACCCGGACCGACCTCGGCGTCCATCCCCTGATCAGGGGAATGGCGCCGTCGCCTCATCGTTCGCACACTGCGCCCGAACAACCCACGGGGGCGCAAAATGCACGCGGTCGTAACACAAGCAAATTCGGCGCAGTATGAAGCGCAAATCGACGAGATGTTTCGGCATCGCAAGTCGATCTTTGTCGACACTCTGAATTGGTCTTTGCCCATTTCCGATGGCGTGTACGAAAAGGACCGATTTGACCAGAGCGACACGACCTATCTTCTCATATTGGACAAGCCAAACGGGCGTCACGTCGGGTCGGTGCGGCTGCTGCCAACCACCGAGCCTCACATCCTCGGCGCACTGTTTCCGGAGCTGTGCGCGGACGGCGTGCCGGCGGATCGGTCCACCTGGGAAGTGACTCGCTTTTGTTGCGCGCCAAAACTGAACGCAAAAATTCGACGCGAAATTCGCATACGCATCGCCATTTCTCTTGTTGAGTTTGGGCTCCTCATTGGTCTGACGCGCTACACATGCGTCGCGGAGCTTGGCTGGCTGTCGCAAATACTGGCCGCCGGCTGGGAATGCGAACCCCTTGGGCCGCCGCTGCACCATCAAAACACGCAGATCGGTGCGCTGACCATCAAGATATCGCCGGAAACCCTTCGGCTCTTCTGGTCGCGCTGGGGCCCTCACCGCACCGACATCGCCCTTGAGGGCGCTTACGCCGCGAACGCCGCGTAGCCGCGTCTCAACCTCGAATTCTGTCAATTTACGTCTGTTGGAGAAGTCCAATGAACCTCGCGACATCGACGACGAAGAGTGACCAAGCATCAACGGCTCATGATGATGAATATTGGTCTCAACGATTGTTGGACGACGGCTACTGCATTCTGCGCGGAGCGCTTCCCGATTGGAAAATGAGACGCCTCTATGGGGACCTCGAGGATCGTTTTCAGAACACGCCATTCTGCATTGGCGATTTCTACGGATACAAGACCAAGCGTTTTGGAAGTCTCCTAAGGCGGTCGCAGCATGCGCAAGCTTTGGTGATGCACGACCTCATTGTGAAGATGGCCGAACGCGTGTTGCTGCCGTATTGCGACAATATACAGTTGAATTTGACCCAGGCGGTTGAGGTCCATTCCGGACAAGACACTCAAGTGCCGCATCGTGACCAAGATATGTGGCGCGGCGCGCCTGGAGCCTGCGAGTATCTGGTGAACGTGATGTGGCCGCTGGTGCCGTACTCGGCCCAAAACGGGGCGACTCTGGTTTGGCCTGGTAGTCATACGTCGTTCAACGACGAAGACATCGACCTTGAGGCGGCGGTTCCCGCTGAAATGGTTCCCGGCGATGCTCTGATTTTCCTGGGGTCAACGTTACATGGCGCCGGGGCGAACCACACAAACGCGCCGCGCACGGGGGTCATCATCAGCTATTGCTTGGGCTGGTTGAAGCCTTACGAAAATCAATGGCTCGCATACCCGCCCGAGGTGGCCAGTGAATTTTCACCCGAACTCGCGGCGTTGGTGGGGTATCGGCAGCATCGGCCCAATCTTGGCAACTATGAAGGTCAATGCCCATCGGTTTTGCTGAAGGGTGAGACCGACGAGCACCTGGGCGCAATTGACGAGTTGCTGCCAGAACAAGCGGAACAATTGGCTGAGTACAACCTGGCCCGAGGTGTTCATACGAACGCGGCGTGATCGATCGTGTTGCTTTATGAGTATAGCCAATAATAAAGAATAATAACATGAATAAAGAAAGGTGTGTGTGTGGTGCCGAATACGGTTTATGAAACGAATAAGCGGGGGGCGCAGAGCGGCGGACACACGTCCGTGTACGGTGAGTCTGAATTGAAAAGGCTCTGCGCCCTTGGGCACCTCGACATTCTGGACAGCGAACCGGAAGAACAATTCGACCACGTGGCGCAGCAAGCGTGTTGGTCTTTAGATGCGCCCTTCGCGCTCATATCATTTGTCGATTATTCCCGGGTTTGGTTTAAGTCGAAGGTCAATATAGAGGCCTCAGAACAGTCCCGCGATGAGTCGTTTTGCAATGAAACGATACGGCGTGGCGATGTGTATACCGTCTATGACGTGCTGCAGGACGACGTCCTGCGAACCAACCCATTGGCGCAGGGCGCGCCATATGTGCGGTCGTACGCGGGGGTTTGCCTCGCGGTGCGGCCGCGTTTGGCGATCGGCACATTGTGCGTCTTTTACGATCGGCCGACCTTCTTCACCAAGGCGATGCACGAGACGTTGCGTACATACGGCGCATCCGTTCTGACGCTGATTGAAGAGCGGGTCGCGCTGGCGGGGCGGCGTGAATACTTGGATCGGTTGGGCCAGTAACGCTCAGCACGCACGCGTTATTCGACCTTCTCTCCAGACTGAAGAAGCCACACCCGGACGGCACTGGCGAGAGAGCGCGGTCCAGCGGCGCTTTTTCGCGACTCGTCAATGCGCGCGATGAGGTGCGCCACCGACACGCGCTGCTCCTTCGCTTGACATTCCAAAGCACGCCAAAACTCGGCCTCGAGCGCGAGGCTTGTTTTGTGTCGTCGAAGCGTGAGGGATTTCTTTACCAGCATGTCAAGTCGGGCCTGTTGCGACCATCGCGAACCTTGGCGACGGAGACTAGTCCGAAATGAGCCGTGGGTCTAATGCGCCGCGGCGGGTGGGGATCGGCGCGCCGCGGCGTGGTGGGGCGGCGAGTCGGCTGCGACGCGACAACCGTTCGACCTTTTGCGCGGCGTGATCTCTGGCGTCGCCGGCGTTCGAGCCTAAGATGTTTCGATGTGGCGGGGCGGGGGTGCGCGATGATCCAGCGGGGCAAAGCGCCTCTGTGTGCGATCGCGTTGACCGTGCTCGTCGGCAATGCGGCCGCCGCGCAGCCGACGCCTGCGTGCCAAGACGGCCGCTGCGTCGTCGCTTATGAGGCGACGTTCTTCGGGCGCTACGCGCCGGTGACGGCCCTCGACATGGTGGAGAACCTTCCGGGGTTCATTCTGGACGATGGCGACCAGAGCCGCGGCTTCGCCGGCAGCGCCGGCAACATCCTCATCGACGGCGAACGGATTTCCTCAAAAAGCGAGACGCCGTCGGAGGTCCTCAGCCGCATCCCGGCCGCGCAAGTCGCCCACATTGAGGTGATCCGTGGTCAAACCGGCGGGACGGATCTGCGCGGCCAGTCTGTGATCGCGAACGTCGTGCGCACCCCCGGCGGCGTGTCCGGCGCGTGGACGGCCGGCGCCAGCGCCTTTCCGCCGGAAGACGCGCTTTATCCGTTCGGCAGCGCCTCCGTGGCCGCGCGGCGTGGGAAGGTGAGCGCCACGCTGGGCGTTGAGGCGGCGCGTTATCTGCGCCGCATCGAGGCCGACGAGTTTGTGATCGGGCCCAATGGCGAGGTGTTGGAGGTCCGCGACGAGGTCTTTCGCGAGGATGGCCAGGAGGCGCTGGCGTCGTTGCAGGCCCAAGCGACTGTTGGCGAGACGGCGTTCCGCCTCAACGCCAGCTTTGAGTGGTTCGACGAAGCGGGCGGAGAATCCTCGCTGCGCACGCCGGACGGCGGCGTTCCTTTCGTTTTGTTCCAAGGCGACACCGACACCGAAGAAGCGTTCGAAGTCGGCGTGGACGTTGAACGGCGCATCATCGGCGCGCTGAGCGGCAAGCTGATCGGGCTCTTTCGCCAAGCGGATTTCTTTGAAACCGGGTCGCTTGAATTGCGTGACGACGACGTGGTCGACAGCCGCACCACGTTCAACTCCCTCGACACGGAAGCGATCGCGCGCCTCGAGCTCGACTACAACGGCATCACGGGCCATGTGTTGGAGGCGTCGATCGAAGGCGCGGTCAACCGCCTTGAAAGCGCGTTCAGCCTGCGTGTGAACGAAGACGGCGTGTTGACGCCGCAGGATGTTCCCGGGGCCAACACGGAAGTCGAGGAGCAGCGGGTCGATGCGTCCCTCTCCGATTCCTTCGCCATCGGACCGATCGCGATCGACGCCATTCTCGCCGGTGAAGCATCCACCATCACGCAAACGGGCGGCTTCGCCGACGAACGCTCCTTCACCTTTTTTAAGCCGAGCCTCACGCTGACTTACTCGCCGACCCGCAAGACCCAGCTGCGGGCGCTGGCGCGTCGCGAAGTCGGCCAATTGAACTTCTTTGATTTCGTCAGCGCTGCGGATCTTGGCGACAACGAGCTCGCGTTGGGCAACCCGGACTTGGCCCCTGAAACCACGCTGGCGTTTGAGACGAGCCTCGAGCGGCGCTTTGGCGATCTGGGCGTCGTCACGGTCACGGGTTTCCACGATGAGATCAGCGATGTGCAGGACCTTCTGCCGCTTGAAGGCGTGCTTGAGGTGCCCGGCAACATCGGCGATGGCCGGCGCTCGGGGCTGCGCGCAGAGGCGACCTTGCCGCTTGAGCCGCTGGGCTTCGCCAGCGCCCGGCTCGACGTCACAGGGTCTTGGCAAACATCGTCCGTGGCGGACCCGTTGACCGGCCAGGGCCGCCGCCTCTCCAACGAGCGGCGGTGGGAGGGGAATGTCGCCTTTCGCCAGGACTTGACGGCGTGGAAGTTCGCCTGGGGCGGCGACGTCTCGTTTTTCGATGACGCGCCGCAGTTCGGCCTCGACGAGATCGACGTCACGCAGGAGGGCGTCGACCTGGACGCGTTCGCCGAAACGCGAGCGCTGCGGGGGCTGCGCATCAGGCTGGGCGTGGAGAACGTCCTTGAGGCGGGGCAGGAACGCGATCGCCAAGTCTTCGCCGGCGCGCGCAATGTCGCGGACTTAGCCTTCATTGAGCGGCGCGACCGCTCGTCGGCGCGCGAGGTGTTCGTGGAGGTGAGCGGCGCGTTTTGAGCCCACGGCGGCGGCTTGGGCGACCGCCAACGCCGCATGGCGCGTTTGGGATCTGGGATGCTCGCGTGGGCGGACAATCGCAGCATCCCCGCGCTCTGGGCGTTTCGCACTCGCGCCGCGGCGCTTAAGGTGATCGCCGTCTCAGCGCTGAGGGAGGGGCAGGATGAAGCGGTTGCGCGGAAACGCACTTGTGACGGGGATTTTCAGCGCGCTGGCGGTGAGCGTCGCCTTAGCGTCCTCGGCGTGCTCGCAGTCTGACGACGAGGCGGAGGCGAGCCCTCTGACGTCCTTGCCGCTGCGGCTGATCGGTCCGGCCTATCCATCCGGTCGGATATCGGACTTCGCGTTCTTCTCCGGCGGGCATCAGCACTATCTGGCGGCGACGGCGTCCGGAGGCCTGTGGCGCACGACCAACAACGGAACCACGTGGACGCCCATTTTTGACGACCAGGGCGTCTACGCCATCGGCGTGGTGGAGATCGCGCCGTCAGACGACAAGATCATCTGGGTCGGCACGGGCGAGAACAACGCGCAACGGTCGGTGGCCTTTGGCGACGGCGTTTACAAATCCACCGACGGCGGGGCGACCTGGAGCCATATGGGGCTAAAGGACTCCGGCCACATCAGCCAGATTTGGATCCATCCCGCCGAGCCCGACACCGTCCTGGTCGCCGCACAGGGCCCGCTGTGGTCGGACGGCGGCGACCGCGGACTCTACAAGACCACGGACGGCGGCGCGACCTGGACCAAGATCCTCGAGATCGATGAACACACGGGCGTCAACGAATTCGTGGTCCATCCGGCGAACTTCGACGTCGTCCTGGCCTCAAGCTATCAGCGTCGCCGGCATGTCTGGGTGCTGATCAACGGCGGCCCCGGATCTGGGATCCACCGCACGACCGACGGCGGCGAGACGTGGACCGAAATCGAGGGCGCGTTGCCCAGCGACGATATGGGGCGGATCGGCCTCGCCATGGCGCCGTCCAATCCCGACACCGTCTACGCGATTATCGAGGCGAGCGACGACGAAAAGGGCGTCTATCGCTCCACGGATTTTGGTCAGAACTGGGAAAAACGCTCAGATCATATGACCACCAGTCCACAATACTACAATGAACTCGTGGTGGACCCGCACAATGAGCATGTCGTCTATTCACTCGACACGTTTTCCAAGCGGTCGATCGACGGGGGCGTGACATTCACCGACCTCGGCAACGACAACCGCCATGTCGATGATCACGCTCTGTGGATCGACGAAACCAACACAAACCATTTGATTATCGGCGGCGATGGCGGCGTTTACGAAAGTTGGGACGGCGGCGACCTGTGGCGGCATATCGACAATCTGCCGATCGTCCAATTCTATCGCATACAGCCGGACAACGCCGAGCCGTTTTACAATGTGTGCGGCGGCACCCAGGACAACAACTCCCTGTGCGGTCCGTCGCGCACCAGTGTCGTGCACGGGATCACCAATTCAGACTGGCATATTGTCTTGGGCGGGGACGGCTATAAGCCCCAAATCGACCCGCGTGATCCGAACATTGTCTACGCCCAATACCAATATGGCGGCCTGGTCCGTTATGACCGTCGCACCCAAGAGCGGGTGTTCCTGCCGCCTCAACCCCCGACGGGCGAGCCGGCCTACAAATGGAACTGGAACACGCCGCTGCTCATCAGCCCGCACAATCCCGACCGCATCTACTATGCGGCGGAATACCTGTTCGCCTCCAATGATCGCGGCGACAATTGGGAGATCATCAGCCCGGACCTGACCCGGCAAATCGACCGCAACGCGCTTGAGGTGATGGGCCGCGTGTGGAGCGTGGACGCCATCGCGAAGAACGACTCCACCTCCATCTACGGCGCCGCGATCGCCCTGAGCGAAAGTCCCCTCGCGGAGGGCCTCATCTATGTCGGCTCGGACGACGGCGTGATCTCCATCACCGAGGACAATGGCGGCGCCTGGCGGCGGTTGGAGACCGTCAGCGGCGTCCCGGAGATGACGTTGGTGGAAGACATCATCGCCTCCGTCCATGACGCCGACGTCGCGTACGCGGTGTTCGACAATCACAAGCGTGGCGACCACGCGCCCTACGCCTACCGCACCGATGACCGCGGCCGGACGTGGCGGGCGATCTCCGGCGACCTCCCGGACATGGGCGCGGTGCACACGATCGCGGAAGACCACGTCGACCCCAATCTGTTGTTTGTGGGGACCGAATTCGGGCTGTTCTACAGCCAAAACGGCGGCGAGAACTGGCGTCAACTCAAGACGAACTTTCCCACGATCGATGTGCGCGACCTCGAGATCCAGCGCCGCGAAAACGACCTCGTCGTCGGAACGTTCGGACGCGGGATCTATGTCCTCGACGATTATTCGCCGCTGCGTGTGGCGGCCGATGACGTTGCGGACGCGGAGGCGATGCTCTTTCCGGTGCGGGACGCCTGGCTTTATGTCGAAGGCGATCTGTGGGGCCCGTGGGGCGGTCCCCAAGGCTCCAACGGCGACGGCTTTTGGTACGCGGAGAACCCGCCCTACGGCGCCGTGTTCACCTACACGCTGCGCGATGGTCTCAAGACTCAAGCGGCCCTGCGGCGGGAGGCGGAAGGGGAGATCGCCGACGAGGGCGGAGACACGCCGTACCCGTCTTGGGACGCGTTGCGGGCCGAGGACCGGGAAGACGAGCCGGCCGTTGTGATCACGATCACCGACAGCGCAGGCGACGTGGTGCGCCGGTTCACCGGCCCGCACGACAAGGGGCTGCATCGCGTCGCGTGGGATCTTCGCTATGACGCGCCGGATCCCGCACAGCTTGGGGAGGCGGAGGCCTCGCCATTCAGCGACGCGCCGGTCGGACCGCTCGCGGCGCCAGGCGACTACACGGTGTCGATCGCCACGCGCGTGAACGGCGTCGTGACGCCGGTGTCCAACCCCCAGACCTTCACGGTGAAGCCGCTCAACCTCAGCCCGGAAGCGGCCGACAATCCGTCGGCTGTGTTGGCGTTCCAGCAAGACACGGCGGATCTGGCGCGCGCCGTGTCGAGCGCGAACGCGGCGTCGGCTGAACTGCGCGACCGCCTTGCGCATCTCAAAGTCGCTGTGGAGGCCGTCACGTCCCCCAATGAGGCGCAGCGGGCCCTGATCCAAGAACTCGAAAGCGTTTTGGATGACGCGGATGTGGCTTTGGCCGGCGACGTCACCGTCGGCAGTCGCAACGAGCCGACCCCGTGGTCGATCACCGCGCGCGTCGGTGAAGTGCGCGGCTGGGGGTGGTGGACGCAGTCAGCGCCCACGGGTTCCAGCGTGGAGGCGCTGGCCCTCGCCAAGAGCGAGTTCGACACGGCGCTGGTTCAGCTTCGGGATGTCGAAGCGCGCTTAGCGGAGCTCGAGGATGAGCTTGAGCGGCTGGGCGCCCCCTACACCCCCGGTCGGGGCGTGCCGTCCTGGTCGTTGGAGCAACCGTAGACCGGAAGCGCGTGTCGGCGGCCGTGGCGGCGGCCGACACGTGCGCGTCACATGTCGCCGTTGGCCACTTGCGGCGGGGGCGGGGCGAGGACCTCGCGTTTGCCCGCGTGGTTGGGCGCCGACACCACGCCCTCGGACTCCAGCCGGTCCATCAGATTGGCGGCGCGGTTGTAGCCGATTGAGAGCTGCCGCTGCAGGTAGGACGTGGACGCCCGCCTTTGGGTCGTAACCACGTAAACGGCCTGATCGTAAAGATCGTTGCCCTGGGGCCCGGTCGCGGGGCCGACGGGATCAGCAGCCGCCTCATCCGGATCGTCGTCAATGCCTTCAATGTACTCCGGCGCGCCCTGCGCCCGGAAGTACTGGGCGATGGTCTCCACCTCTTCGTCGGCGACGAACGGCCCGTGCAACCGCCGGATCCGGCCGCCGCCGGCCATGAACAGGAGGTCGCCCATGCCCAGGAGTTGTTCCGCGCCTTGCTCGCCCAAGATCGTGCGGCTGTCGACCTTCGAGGTGACCATGTAGCTGATGCGTGTCGGGAAGTTCGCCTTGATCGTACCCGTGATCACATCCACCGACGGCCGTTGGGTCGCTGTAATCAGGTGGATGCCGGCGGCCCGCGCCATCTGAGCCAAACGCTGCACCAGACTTTCAATGTCTTTGCCGGCCACAAGCATCAGGTCGGCCATCTCGTCGATGACGACCACGATGTACGGCATCACGTCCGCGGGGATCGGCTCGAGATCGAGCTTCGGCTGGCCGGTTTCCTGATCGTAGGATTGCTGTTGCGTCGCTTCCAGGTGGTCGTAGCCCGCCGCCAGCGCCTCTTCCGCGCGGCGGTTGTAGCTGGCGATGTTCCGCACGCCGAGCTTGGACATCAGCGCGTAGCGGCGCTCCATCTCGCGCACGGTCC
>CAZGLY010000057.1:0-16594 GCA_964526675.1 uncultured Caulobacterales bacterium | reverse complement strand
GCGGGGTTTGAGGTGCTGGGTGTTATGTGTTTGGGGTGCGCGCGGTTTGGGGGGGGTGGGGGGCGCCCCCCCCCCCCGCCGGTCCGCGGGAAGGGCCCTAGGGACCTTGCACTCTGGTGCGTCAGCTGATGTCGAACCGATCCAAGTCCATGACTTTCGCCCACGCCGCCACGAAGTCGCTGACGAACTTCGCTTCCGCGTCGCTTGAACCGTAGACTTCCGCCACCGCGCGCAGTTGCGAGTTGGAGCCGAACACGAGGTCCACCCGCGTGCCGGTCCACTTCACCGCGCCCGTCGCGCGATCGCGGCCTTCGAACCGATGCTGATCCTCTGACACCGGCGTCCAGGTCACGGCCATGTCGAGCAGGTTGACGAAGAAGTCGTTCGTCAACGCGCCGGGACGGTCCGTGAGGACACCGTGGGCGCCGCCGCCGACATTGGTGTTGAGGGCGCGCATGCCGCCCACCAGCACCGCCATTTCCGGCGCGGACAGCGTCATGAGCTGCGCCCGGTCGATCAGCAGCTCTTCCGCCGGACGTTCCACACCCGGCTTCAGGTAGTTGCGGAAGCCGTCCGCGACCGGCTCGAGCACCGCAAAGGAGTCCACGTCCGTTTGTTCGGCCGTCGCGTCGGTGCGGCCCGGCGTGAACGGAACCGTCACGGCGTGGCCCGCAGCCCGAGCGGCCTGCTCCACCGCGGCGCAGCCGCCGAGCACGATCAGATCCGCCAGGGAGACCTTTTTGCCGCCGGCTTGCGCGCCATTGAAGTCCGCCTGGATCGTTTCCAGCGCGCTGATGACGCTGGCCACGCCCGCCTGCTGGTTGATGTCCCAGTCTTTTTGCGGGGCCAGCCGGATCCGCGCGCCGTTGGCGCCGCCGCGCTTGTCGGAGTTGCGGAAGGTGGCCGCGGACGCCCACGCCGTCGACGCCAGTTGCGCCACGGACAGACCCGCGCCGAGGATCTTGGCCTTCAGGTCCGCGATGTCTTGGTCGTTGACGAGCTCATGATCGACCGCCGGCACCGGGTCTTGCCAGATCAGCTCCTCGCTGGGGACGTCCGGCCCGAGATAGCGGGCGATCGGGCCCATATCCCGGTGGGTGAGCTTGAACCAGGCGCGCGCGAACGCGTCGGCGAACTCGTCCGGGTTTTGGTGGAAGTGGCGCGAGATCGGCTCGTAGATCGGGTCCATGCGCATCGCCATGTCGGCGGTGGTCATGATGATCGGCGTGCGCTTGGACGGATCCGACGGGTGGGGCGCCATGTCCTTTTCGGCGAGGTCTTTCGGCGTCCACTGCCACGCGCCGGCGGGGCTCTTCACCAGCTCCCACTCATAGCCGAACAGGACGTCGAAATAGCCGTTGTCCCAGCGGATGGGATTGGGCGTCCAGGCGCCTTCGATGCCGCTCGTGATGGTGTCGGCGCCGTGGCCCGCGCCGTAGCTGGAGATCCAGCCGAGGCCCATGGCCTCCATCGGGGCGCCTTCCGGCTCCGCCGCGACATACTGGCCGGGATCCGCCGCGCCATGGGTCTTGCCGAAGGTGTGGCCGCCGGCCGTGAGCGCCACGGTCTCGTAGTCGTTCATGGCCATGCGCGCGAATGTTTCGCGAATGTCGCGGCCGGACGCGACGGGATCGGGGTCGCTGTTCGGGCCTTCCGGGTTCACGTAGATCAGGCCCATCTGCACGGCGCCCAGGGGGTCCGCCAGCAGGCGATCGCCGCTGTAGCGCTCATCGCCGAGCCATTCGGTCTCTGGACCCCAATAGATGTCGCCCTCGGCCTCATAGACGTCCGCGCGGCCGCCGCCGAAGCCAAAGACTTTGCCGCCCATGGACTCAATCGCGACGTTGCCGGCCAGGATCATGAGATCCGCCCAGGAGAGTTTCTGGCCGTACTTCTGCTTGATGGGCCACAGCAGGCGGCGCGCTTTGTCGAGGTTGGCGTTGTCGGGCCAGCTGTTGAGCGGCGCGAAGCGCTGCGTGCCGGCGCTCGCGCCGCCGCGGCCGTCGGTGATGCGGTAGGTGCCGGCGCTGTGCCAGGCCATGCGGATGAACAAGCCGCCATAGTGGCCGTAGTCGGCCGGCCACCAGTCTTGGGAGTCGGTCATCAGCGCGTGGAGATCGCGCTTCACGGCGGCGAGATCGAGGCTCTTAAACGCCTCAGCGTAGCTGAACGCGCCGCCCATCGGGTTCGAGGCCGTCGAATGCAGATGCAGCATTTGCACATTGAGTTGGTTCGGCCACCAATCGGCGTTCGACCACGCCCCCGCCGCGGTGTGCCTGCGTTGGCCGCCCATCACGGGGCACTTGCTGTCGCCGTCCATGTGATCTCCCATCCTGGCCGCGCTTCAACTTAGAACGCTTCTAACAGTCAGCCTCCCATGGGTCCACTGGACAAATGGCGGGGCTGGGGAGAAGGGCGCAGGGCCGCGACGCCGCGATCGGACGTCGAACGCAGCCAGGACGGTTGGTCAGGGAAACGGCGGCGAGACGCCGCTAGGCGTCGAGGGCCGCGGAGACTTGGTTGGCGAGTTCTTCCGCCAGCGCTGCGGCGATGCCGCGGCTGTCGCCGGTGACTTGTTCGCGCACAGCCGCCCGGATCGCGTCGACATGGGCTTTCACCAACGCGGCGGGCGCGGCGGCGCGGAGTTCTTCTGTTCCGATCAGACGCGACAGCGAGGCGCTCAAGCGGGTCACAATCGGAAAGCCGTAGGTCGTGCCGAGGCCCTTCAGGTCGTGCGCGCTGCGGTAAAACGCAGCTCCGGCGGGGTCGTCAAATTGGCTGTCCAACGCCGCTGCGAACGCCGCCTCCAAGTCGGCGACGTTGTCCGCGATCCATTCGCCGAACTGGGGCGCGAGCGCGGCCAGCGAGGCTTCGGCCCGCTTGATCAGAGCTTCGTCCGGCGGCGGCAGCGGTCCCCCGAGCTTCGCCTTCAAGCGGTTTGGCGGCCGGATGATACGGGCGGGTTTGGATTTCGCCATAACGGATCGGACGCCTCACGCTTGGAACACTCGCTAACAGGCATAGGCGGCGTGGGTTTAAACGATCTTGAAAGCGATACGGCAATCCGCTGGGGTTTCTGCAGGCCGGCAGACTGGGGCGGATGGGCTGGGGCGACGCCCTAATGGGCGAATTGCTCCAACAGCATGCGCTCCTCCAGGGTGTGGCCCGCATCGAACAGCATGGTGAGGGTCAAATCGGGATGCTCTTCGACATCAATCGCCACGATGTCGCGAAACTCCTGATTGTCGGCCACCGCGCTGACGGGGCGCTTTTGGGCCTCCAGAACCTCGAAGCGGACGCGCGCGTTGTTGGGCAGGAGCGCGCCGCGCCAGCGGCGGGGGCGAAACGCGCTGATCGGGGTCAGCGCCAACAGGCGCGCCGTGATCGGAAGGATCGGCCCGTAGGCTGAGGAATTGTAGGCGGTCGAGCCCGCAGGCGTCGCCACCATCACGCCATCCGCGATCAGCTCCGCCAAACGCTCCTGCTCATCAATCATGATGCGCAGTTTCGCCGTCTGGCGGGTCTCGCGCAGCAAGGACACTTCGTTGATCGCCAGCGCGGTGAACGGACGTCCACGGACATCGCGGCCGCGCGCCCGCAGCGGGCGGATGTCGGCGCGTTCCGCGCGCCCCAATCGATTGTGCAGATCGTCTTCAGAAAAGGGGTTCATCAAGAACCCCACCGAGCCGTAGTTCATGCCGAAAATCGGCACGCCGCGGCCCATGTGGGCGTGCAGAGTCTCCAGCATGAACCCATCCCCGCCAAGCGCGACCACGACGTCCGCGCCGGCGGCCCCGGCTTCGCCGTACCGTTGGCGAAGCCCCCGCATAGCCGTCTGTGCGGCCCGCGCTGGGCTTGCTGTGAAATGGATTTGCACCGGGGCGCCGCCCGGCGTGGGGCGAAAGGCGGTGGTCATCGGATTGAGGCCGTCACAAGCGCGCGGGCGCCGCGCGACATCACGGCGCGGTCGAAAAGTGTCTTCATTGCGGGGTCAAGATCTGGTCAAATTCCCTCGAGAACGTCATGTACCGCGCTGAAACGCACCGGCGCCTCCGGCGATGTCCGCAGCGCGGCCCTGTCCAACTCCCCCCGGTCTTCTTTCGAACTTCTCTTCTTCCCTGTCATGTGAGGCCCTCGTGGCGCAACCAGCTCCTGCCGCTCTGTCTGTCGATGACGTCACCCAGAAGTTTCTCGCCGTGCGCGCCGCCACCGAAGCGCTGGCCGCGCCGTTGGATGACGAAGATCAAGCGCTTCAGTCGATGCCCGACGCCAGCCCCACCAAATGGCATTTGGCGCACACCACGTGGTTTTGGGAGTGTTTTGTCCTTCGTCGTTATGTCGCGGGCTACGTCCTCTACGATCCCATCTACGACTATCTGTTCAACTCCTATTACAACGCCGTTGGTCCCCGGCATCCGCGTCCGGAGCGCGGGATGATTTCGCGACCGTCCGCCGCGGCGGTGCGGGGTTACCGGGCCCATGTGGATGCGGCGATGGCGGCCTGGCTCGAAACCGGGGCGCTGGATGACGAGGCCCGGAATTTGGTCCGGCTCGGCCTTGCTCACGAGGAGCAGCATCAGGAGCTCATTCTCACCGACATCAAACATCTTTTGAGCCTCAACCCCTTATCGCCGGCGGCTTATCCGCAGCCGGCGGGCGCGCCGTCTGCGCCGGCGGCTGCGCTCGATTGGCGGTCGTTTCCCGGCGGCGTCGTGTGGATCGGCGCTGAGCGGGACGCGTGGGCGTACGATCACGAAACGCCCCGGCATCGGGCGCTCTTGCACCCGTTTGCGTTGGCGGATCGATTGGTCACGAATGGCGAAATGGCCGCCTTCATTGAAGACGGGGGGTATCGCACGCCCAGTCTCTGGCTGTCGGACGGCTGGGCCGAACGGGAAGCGACGGATCGCACGGCGCCCGACTATTGGCGCGGCGGTCCGGGCGCGTGGTCCCTCTTCACGTTGCACGGGGAAGCACGCCTCGATCCGAATGAGCCGGTGGCGCATCTGTCGTACTACGAGGCGGATGCGCTCGCGCGCTGGATGGAGGCGCGCCTTCCGCGGGAGCAAGAGTGGGAGCACGCCGCGCGGCGCGCGCAGGCGGAAGATCCCGCCGGCGCGTCGGGCGCGCTGCTCGAACCGGGCGTGTCCCCCCATCCCCGTCCAGCCGCGCCCGCGGCTGATGGCGCGCTGCGTCAGCTCTTTGGCGATGTGTGGGAATGGACGGCGTCATCCTATGACGCGTATCCAGGCTATCGACAACCGAGCGGCGCTGTGGGCGAATACAACGGCAAGTTCATGTGCGGTCAGTATGTGCTCAGGGGGGGATCGTGCGCGACGCCGGGGGGTCACGTTCGGGTCAGCTATCGGAATTTCTTTCCGCCACACGCCCGCTGGCAGTTCTCTGGCGTGCGGCTCGCGCGCGACGCGTAGTCGACGCCGCGGGGCGGTTTTGCCTCGGCGCCGCGGCTGCGGCGTTGGCCGCCACCGCGGCTGAGGCGGGGGCTTGGCCGCAACGCAAGGGCGACGGCCTGGCGATCTTCACCTACAGCTTCGATAGCGCCGACCGCCGCTTCGACGACGACGGCGACCCCAGCTTCGACGTGTCGTTCACCAAGCAAGAGCTGTCGGCCTATCTCGAGTATGGTCTGACGTCGCGGGTCACGCTGGTCGGCCGGCCGGTGGTCCAAAGCGTGCGCTCCAAAGGCCCCTCGCTTGATGAGTTGGTTATCCCGCCGACGGACGAAGCGACGGGCTTGGGCGGCACGGAAGCGGGGGCGCGGCTGCTGCTGGGGCGCCCGTTTGGCGGCGTCGTCTCGTTCCAGGGGCTCGCGCTGATCCCCGGCGACGGCGAGAACGCGGTGGACGAACCCTTGGGCGAGGGTGGTTTCGGCGGGGAGCTGCGGCTGCTGGCGGGGACGTCCTGGGGCTGGCGCGGGCGGGGCGGGTTCGCGGACGCCCAAGTGGCCGGACGCGCCCGCGGCGATGTGGCTGGGATTGAGGGACGCATCGACGTCACGCTGGGCCTGCGCCCGTCGCCGAACTGGATGTGGCTTGGCCAGTCCTTTACTTTGGTGGGCGAAGAATCCGCGGAGACGACGGTGGGGGCCGGGCCCCAAGACGTGACCAGCCATAAAGTCCGCTTGTCGGGCGTGCGTCGGCTTAACCGTTCGTGGGCCGTTCAGGGCGGGGTCACCGCCACGGTGGCCGGCCGCAACATCATCGAAGAGCGCGGCGCGATGGTGGCGCTGTGGCGGCGGTTCTGAACGGGGCGTGATCGCCGAGGACGTTGATCGTTACGGCGTATGATTTACGTTGCAGGCGGGTTGTCGAGACAGGAGCCGTCGCCGTGGGCCGGGTCATCTTTTTTCTCTTTCTCTTCCTGGTCGTCGGCGGAATGGCCGCCACAGTGGCGTGGCGTGAGCGCCAAGCCGACGGCGCGCAAAGCGCGCGCGTCTTTCGGCCGTCGCCGGTCACGGTGATGGCCGTGGAGGCGGTGGAGTTCTCCGATGTCGTGGAGGCGCTGGGCGACGCAAGGGCGAACGAGTCCGTCTCGATCACGTCGTTGTCGACGGACATCATCACCCGCGTCGTCTTCGAAAGCGGGGATGTGGTCGCCGCGGGGCAAGTGTTGGCGGAGCTCGCGTCAGCCGCGGAGGACGCGGACCTGATGGAGGCGCGCGCCACCCAGGACGAAACCCGCTCGGAGTTGACGCGAGTCCAGGCGCTCTTGGCCCGCGGCGCGAGCACGCAGTCGCTGGTCGATCAAGCCCGCGCGGCGCTGGAGCGCGCTGAGGCGCGGGTGGCGGCGCTGGAGGCGGAGCGGTCGGACCTCATCATCCGCGCGCCGTTTGACGGCGTGATCGGGTTGCGCAACGCGAGCCCCGGCATGCTGGTCCAGCCGGGAGACGCGATCGCGACCCTTGATGACATCTCCGTGATCAAGGTGGATTTCACGCTGCCGGAACGATTCCTCACGCAAGCGGACCCCGGCGCGCCGTTGTCGGTGCGCGCGGCCGCCTATGAAGGCGTGACGTTTGACGGCGTCATCGCGCAGGTCGACACGCGCGTCGATCCCGTGACCCGTTCGGCGGTGGTGCGCGCGGAGATCGACAACGCTGATGGGCGTTTGCGGCCGGGCATGCTGATGCTGGTGGAGATGCGGCGCAATGTGCGGGTGAACCCCGCCGCGCCGGAAGTGTCGCTCGTGCGGCGCGGCTCCAACGCGTTTGTCTATGTGGTGACCGACGGTGAGGACGGCGCGGCGGCGGTGGAGATGAGGCCGGTCGCGACGGGCCTGCGTCGCGACGGCGTGGTGGAGATCGTCGAGGGCCTGACCGAGGGCGAGCGCATTGTCGCGGACGGCGTGCACCGCGTGCGGCCCGGCGCGCCCGTGCGGTTGGTGGGCGACGCGGGGGCGGCGGGTGAGCGCCAACGCCTCACCGGCGCCACGGAGCCCAAAGCGTGACCCTCGCGGGGGTCGCCGTTCGCCGCCCGGTGCTGGCGGCGGTCGCGAGCGCGCTGATCATCGTGTTCGGCTTGATTGCCGGCGCGAACTTGCCGTTGCGCGAATTGCCCGACGTCGATCCGCCGGTCGTCTCCGTGGACACCGTCTATGTGGGTGCGAATGCGGAAGTGGTGGAGAACCGGGTCACGCAACTGATTGAGGATCAGCTCTCAAGCGTCGACGGGGTGGACACGATCACCTCGGAATCCCGGGACGGACGCTCGAGCATCAACATCACCTTCCGCCTGAACCGCGATCTCGATGCGGCCGCCAACGACGTGCGCGACTCGGTCGCGCGCGTCGCGGACCGTTTGCCGGAGGAGGCCGAAGCCCCGGAAGTGCGCAAACAGGACCCTGATGCGCGTCCGGTGATGTGGTTCAGCCTGTCCAGCGACGAGCTGAGCGTCACGGAGCTGTCGGATTACGCGCGGCGGTTCGTGACGGACCGTCTCTCAGTGATTGATGGCGTCAGCTTTGTGCGCGTCGGCGGGGGCCAGGACTACGCCATGCGCGTGGAGCTTGATCGTCGCGCTATGGCCGCGCGCGGCCTGACCGTTGATGACATTGAGGCGGCGCTGCGGGCGCAGAATGTTGAGCTGCCCGCCGGCGAACTGGAATCCGACACCGCCGATCTCGGCGTCCGCGTCGATCGCGGCTATGTGGACGCCGACAGCTTTCGGCGTCTGCCGGTCGGCTCCACCCAAGACGGGCATGTCATCCGTTTGGGCGAGGTGGCGACGGTTTTCCTCGGACCGGACGAGCGGCGGGCGCTCTTTCGCGGCAACGGCGTCACGCGGGTGGGTCTTGGCGTGGTGCGGCAGTCGAAAGCAAACACGCTCGAGGTGGGGCGGTTGGTTCGCGCGGAAGTGGCGCGGATTTCAGAGACGCTGCCGGACGGGATCACCATCGACAAGTCGTTTGACGGCACCGTGTTCATTGACGAAGCCATCAAAGAGGTGTGGCGCACCTTGGCCGTCGCCTTTGGGCTCGTGGTCGTGGTGATCTATCTGTTTTTGGGCTCTCTGCGCGCCGCGCTGGTGCCGGCGGTGGTCGCGCCCGTGTCGATTGTGGGCGTGTTCGTCGTCCTGTCGATCTTTGGGTTTTCGATCAACATTCTGACGCTGCTGGCGATGATCCTGGCCATCGGTTTGGTTGTGGACGACTCCATCGTTGTCCTGGAGAACATTCAGCGTCGCGTGGATCTGGGCGAGCCGCCTCTGGTGGCGGCCGATCGGGGGGCGAACCAAGTCTTTTTCGCCGTGGTGGCCACAACGGCGGTGATTGTCGCCGTGTTCGCGCCGTTGACCTTCTTGCCCGGCTATGTCGGACGCGTGTTTGTGGAGCTGGCGCTGACCGTCGCGGGGGCGGTGGTGATCTCCAGCTTCGTGGCGCTGACGCTGTCACCCATGATGTGCTCCAAGCTTCTCCAACCCGCGACGGAGCGGGCGCTGCCGGCGCGGGTGATGGACGCGGTGGTGGGCGCCTGCCAACGCAGTTATGTCGGCGCGCTGCGGCTGACGCTGGGGCGGCCGGCGGCGCTCTCGTTGGTGTTGCTGGCGGCGGCCGGCGCCTCCTGGTGGCTCTTTGAGCGGCTTGATCGGGAGGTGGTTCCTCGCGAGGACCGCGGCGCCATGTTTGTGGGCTTCACAGCCCCTCCGGGCGCGGGCTTCGACTACACCACCCAACAAGCGGCCGCGGTGGAGGAGATCCTCCTCGACTATGTCGAGTCCGGCGAGGCTGATTTGGCGATCGTGCGCGTGCCCGGTTTTGGCGCGACGGGCTTCAGCAGCGGTTTTGCGTTTCTGGTGCTCACCCACTGGAACGACCGCGAGCGCGATGGCCATGCGATTGTTGGCGAACTGAACCGCCGTTT
Organism: uncultured Caulobacterales bacterium; assembly: GCA_964526675.1. Taxonomy (GTDB): domain Bacteria; phylum Pseudomonadota; class Alphaproteobacteria; order Caulobacterales; family Maricaulaceae; genus CAZADA01. The sequence goes on along the minus strand of CAZGLY010000057.1, from coordinate 7,215 downwards.
GGGCGAGCTGACGGGCGTTCGGGTGTTCGCGGGCATGCGGTCCGCGTTGGGCGGCGGCGGCGATGGGGACGACATCGAATTCGTCCTCCAAGGCCCCGACTATGAGACGCTGGACGCCGCCGCGGAAGACCTCATCGCCCTCACGCGTCAGAACCCCGCGCTCCAGCGCCCGCGAAAGAATTATGAGCCGACGTCGCCGCGATTGGTGGTGACGGTGGACCGCGAACGGGCCGCGGCGCTCGGCGTCACCAATGAGACGATTGGACGGTCGCTCGAGGCCCAGCTGGGGTCGCGCGTTGTGGGGACCTTTCCGCGCGGCGGCGAGGAGTACAATGTGAAGATCCAGAACCGTTTGGAGGATCGGCGGTCCCCGACGGATCTGGAGAACAATTTCGTGCGGTCGGTCGGCACCGACGCCTTGGTGCCGCTGTCGAGTTTGGTGAGCCTCAAAGAGGTTGGCGAAGCGCCCATTCGCACCCGCGTCAATCGGTTGCGGTCGATCACCATCACGGCCACCCTCGCGGAAGGCTACAGCCTGGGCGAAGCGGTCGCCTGGTTTGAAGACGCGGGACGCATGAACCTGCCCCCCGGCGTCAGCAGCGAGTTTCTTGGCGCGGCGAAAGACTTGGATGAGGCGAACCAGGCCCTTCGCTTCGCGTTGATCATGGCGCTGGCGATCGTGTTCCTGGTGCTCGCGGCGCAGTTTGAGAGCTTGATCAATCCGTTGGTGATTATGCTCACGGTGCCGTTGGCGGTCGCGGGCGGGTTGTTCGGCCTCTATGTGGTCGGCTCAAGTCTCAACATCTACAGCCAAATCGGGCTTGTTGTGCTGATCGGTTTGGCCGCGAAGAACGGCATCTTGATTGTCGAGTTCGCCAACCAGCTGCGCGCTGACGGATGGTCCGTGCGGGATGCGGTGCTTGAGGCGGCCGACACGCGTTTTCGGCCGATCGTCATGACCGGGCTTTCGACGGCGATTGGATCGCTGCCCCTGGTTTTGGCCAGCGGCGCTGGCGCGGAGAGCCGCATCACCATCGGCGTCGTCATCTTCGCGGGCGTCCTGGTGGCGACGCTCTTTACGCTGATTATCGTGCCGGCGTTCTACGACGCGGTCGGGCGGTTCACGCGGCCGCCGGGCTGGGTGGCGAAGCAGATCGACGCGTATGCGGCTGAGCCTGCGGGCGCGCAGACGGCGGCGCCGCGGTCTTCATGACCGCAGCGGGCTGCGCGCCGCCGCCGGGGCTGGCGCGGCGCGCGCTGGTCACTCCGTCGGTTGCGGCGTGACGACGGTGTAGCCGTCGTCGCCAGCCCGGTCCTCGGACGCTGGCGCTTCCATCGCGGCGTCCTCCATGCCGGCCGCGCCGGCCGCAACGTCATACCCGCCCTCGATCATGATGTGGGCGATGACGTCGCGCCGATCGTCGACGTCGGGCTCGCCAGCGAACGCCATGCGGTTGCCGGGCAAAAAGTCCCGCGGGTTGGCAAGCCACGCGTCAAGTTGCTCCGGCGTCCATTGAAACGTCGCGTTTTCCAGCGCCGGGGAGTAGGTGAAGCCGGCGCCGTCGCCCACGCGGCGGCCGAACACGCCATAAAGGTTCGGCCCCACGAGCGCCCGGCCCTCGGGCGCGATCATGTGGCAATTGCTGCATCGCCGATAACGGCGCGCGCCGTTGTCGAGGTTCGCGTCTTTGTAGGGCTCCGGAAGCGCGGCGAGGCGGGCCAGCCGCGGGTCCGCCGCGGGCTCGGGCGTTGAGGCTTCGGCGGCGCTTGGTTCGTCCTTGGGCTGCGGCTCACTGCGCGAGCATCCCAAGACGAGCGTCGCGGACGCCGCAATCAACACTGTCGTCATCCGCATGGGACGCCTCCGCGCTGGGCCGGGCGTCGCCACGCCGCCAGATCCGTACCCTAACAATCAGGATAAAAGGTCCGGATAAAGCCGCGTCATCTTGCGATACACAGCCGGCCACGACAGCGCTTGGCTCAGCAAGGAGAACCCGGCGGAGACTTGCGCCCCCACAGTCTCGACCGCGGCCTGCGGGGGCGTGTTCAGGGCCGTCCCGCCGGCTTGCGCCGCGATTTGGATCTGGCACGCGCGCTCGAGGAAATACATCAGCATGAACGTGTCCGCGATCGTCTCGCCGACGGTGAGGTGGCCGTGGTTGCGCAGGATCATCACAGCGTTGTCGCCCAGATCCGCCACGAGCCGTTGGCGCTCGTCGAGATCGACGGCCACGCCTTCATAGTCGTGATACGCGACGCCCTTGGCCATCGCGACGATGGCGGTTTGGCAGGTCGCCAACAGCCCGCCTGATTGGGCGGAGACCGCTTGGCCCGCGATCGTGTGCAAATGCATGACGCATTTGGCGTCCTCGCGCGCCATATGCAGCGCGGAGTGGATCACGAAGCCGGCCGGGTTGGTCGGGTGGCGGGTCGCCATCACCGGATTGCCCTCCGTGTCCACCTTCACGAGGTTGGAGGCGGTGATTTCATCGAAGGTGAGATCGTAGGGGTTCAGCAAAAAATGATGCTCCGGCCCCGGAATGCGCGCGGAGAGGTGCGTGAAGATGAGGTCGTCCCAACCATAGTGAGCAAACGCCCGGTACGCCGCGGCGAGTTCCTGGCGCAGCGTCCATTCTTCGGGGGAGACCTGGTCCCTCACGGAGGCGTCGGACGCGTCCGGCGTGACCGCTGACGACGAGATTGGCGAAACGGTGGCGGAGTCGGGGGCGTCGGTGATGGCCATCGGGGCGCTTTCTCCTTCCAAACGGGCGTCTTCGATGGTGGACGCCGCGCGTTGTGTCGTGGTCGATCATGCCGCGCCACGCGCGTCGGGTCGAGGCGTTCGCGCGCCGTCGCCGACGACCAACCCCGGTGCATGCAAGGCGTGCAACGCGTCGCCTGCCTCAGCAAGGTTCAGTCGACGTAAGCGTCGGCCTCGATTTCGATCATCATCGCGGGGTCGATCAGCTGCGCCACCTCGACCATGGAGGTGGCCGGCGGATGGCCGTCGAAACAGGCTTGGTGAGCCCGGCCAAACGCCTCCCACAGCGTGATGTCCGTCACAAACATGCGTGTGCGGACCACATGCGACAGATCCGCCCCCACAGCCGCCAGCGCGTCGCCCACGACATCCAGACAACGTCGCGCTTGGGATTCCGGATCGCGCGGCGCGTACACCGTGCCGTCGGCGCGCACCGGCGCGCAGCCTGACACCCACACATGCCGGCCCGCCCGCACCGCCCGGGCGTACCCGACTTGAGACTCCCACGGCGTGCGGGAGAACGCACGTTCCCGCGCGGCGTCAGCCGCGGGTTCCAACACCTCATCACTCACGCCAGCTGCTCCTCCCCACCGAAGCGGGCCGTCCACGCGTTCACATCGTCGTCCTCGACTTTCTTGAACAGAACCGGAGGCGGCGCAATCGTCAGGCCCGCAGGCAGCGCATCCAGCAGACCGGGGTCGTCCGGTTGCGGCCAACGCCGATTGGCCTCTGGGACGCCAAGCGCGTCGAGAATGGTCGCCGCCGCTTCTGGGATGAGAGGCTGGGCGATAATCCCAAACAGCGCCACGAGATTGAGCCCGACCCGCACGCCCACGGCCGCGGCGTCGGGATCTGTCTTGAACTTCGACCAGGGTTCCGCCCGGGTCAGGTATTCGTTGCCAGCCGCCCAGATCGCGCGTGTCTCGGCGGCGGCCTTGCGGAACTCCATCGCTTCGTAGTGCGCGATCAGTTCGGCAAGCCGCGTGGCGAGCTCCGCGGCGATCCACGCTTCGTCGGGCCCGGCCTCGGGGGCGTCCGGAACACGCCCGTCGAATTTGGAGGCGGTGAACTTCGTGATGCGGTTCACGAAGTTGCCGAGCACATTGGCCAAGTCGGCGTTCACGGTCGCCTGGAAATGCTCCCAGGTGAAGGCCGCGTCCGCGCCCTCCGGCGCGTTGGCGGTGAGATACCAGCGCCAATAGTCGCCAGGCAGCACCTCCAAGGCTTGGTCCATGAAGACGCCGCGCTTCTGGCTGGTGGAGAATTTCCCGCCATACCAGGTCACCCAATTGAACGCCTTCAATTGGTCAACGAGCTTCCATGGCTCTTGCGATCCCAAGATGGTGATCGGAAAGCTCACGGTGTGGAAGGCGACGTTGTCCTTGCCCATAAACTGGACGTACCGCACGTCCTCCGCGCCCTTGTCGGTGCGCCACCAGCGTTCCCAGGCCGCGTCGTCTTGGCCGGTCGCTTCGGCCCATTCGACCGTGGCGCCGATGTACTCAATCGGCGCGTCGAACCAGACGTAGAACACCTTGTCCTCGAAGCCGGCGCGGACGTCCCCCTCGGGCGCGGCCACTGGCACGCCCCACGAGAGATCGCGGGTGATGGCGCGGTCCTTCAGCCCCTCGTCCAACCATTTGTAGGCGATGGAGCGAGCCAAGGGCGGCCAGTCGTCCGCGGCGTCGACCCAGTCGCGCACGCGCTCCTGCATCCGCTCTTGCAGGAGAAAGAGGTGCGCCGTCTCACGCACTTCCAAGCGCCGGGAGCCAGACACCGCGGAGTAGGGTTCAATCAGATCGACGGGGTCCAACAGGCGGCCGCAATTGTCGCACTGGTCGCCGCGGGCTTTGTCATAGCCGCAATGGGGGCATGTCCCCTCCACGTAGCGGTCGGGCAGAAAGCGCGCGTCGTCGATGGAGTAGACCTGGCGCGACGTCCGCTCATCGATCAGACCCGCGTGCTCGAGCCGGTGGGCGAAATGCTGCGTCAGCGCGTGGTTGGGCGGGTTCGACGAGCGGCCGAACCAGTCGTAGGAGAGCGCGAAGCCCTCCCCGGCGGCGCGTTGAACGTCATGTTGCTCCGCACAATACGCCGCCACGTCCTGGCCCGCCGCCGCCGCGGCGAGCTCCGCCGGCGTCCCGTGTTCGTCGGTGGCGCAGATGTAGAGCACCTCATGGCCCCGGAGGCGCTGAAAACGGGCGTAGACGTCCGCCGGCAGCATGGATCCCGCAAGGTTGCCGAGGTGTTTGACGCCGTTGATGTACGGCAGAGCGGACGTGATGAGGATTCGGGCCATGACAATCGTGTGCGCACAAACGCCCGCGCAAGACGCGGGCGACGAAGTATGACGGGACCATCGGGCGCCAGCGCGGCGGAATCAATCGCGCTGATTCAAGAGCGGCGCGTCCGGCCGCGACCGCCCGGCCATCCGCCGCGGCGGCGCGTGCTGTCGCGCTAGCTCTCGGCGGCGGCCGCCAGCGTTCGGCTGTCCCCCGGCGCGAGACCCAGTGTTTTGCGCACGCGGACGCCCCAGCCGTCGCGCCACAGGGCGACAGCGCCGGCCATCGCGAGTATCGGGATCGCCCACGCGACACGGCCCCCAAATCGGTCGTAGGGCCCCGCGATGATCCCGCACACCGCGGCGTTGATCACCACGCCGGCGATCACAAGGATCAGCCCAACATCAAAGCTCCGCAGCGCCAACACGCGACGCCCCGCCGTCATCACAAGCGCCGCCAGCAGCGCTGCGAGGCTCACCCAAAACACTATAGTGAACACGACCGACGCGAGATCGATGGGCACGTCGCCGTTGTACGCCGGCGTGGCCACGAGGCGGGCGAAGAACGCGTCCGGCAATTGCTCCCGTTCGAAGAAACGAATTTGAACAGGGACATAGTTAAACTCATTGATTTCAAACATATTGAACTGCACCCACCAATTGTTGAGCACGGTCCTTAGTGTGTAGACTGGGTATGTTTTGATGGTTTCCGTGACGAAGGCGCCTTGTTCGGCGACGATCTCGCGCTGCGTGGCGGGATCCGCGGCGCCAAGGACGCCCGCCTCCGGACTCGGGTTGAACAAAAAGTCGTTGGAGTGGTTCAGCGGCAGCGCGTGCGTGAACGCGCACACCGCGAAGTCCAGCTCGTCACAACGCTCCAGCATCAGCCGCGCTCCCGGCCCGTCCTCCACCAGCTGCGCCATGGGGAAGGGCAAGGTGAGGGGCGCGCGCCCAAGCAGCGTCTTCGCCGCAAATCCGGAGGCGGCCTCCCCCGCCACCGCCGCCGCCAACGCCACGCCGACGATCAGGGTGGGCGCTTGTCGCTGGAGCACCGACCCGCCCGCCGCGCGCACGCTCACGACAATCGCCCCGGTGACCGCCACGAGCAGCAGGACCAACAACGTCGCCATGTGCGTCACGGCGCTCAGCGCGATCACCAAACCCGCGCTCACCAGCTCCAACCGGCTCATACGTCGGTGAAAGGCGAACACGGTCGCGGCGGCCATCAAGCCCACGCCGCCCAAGATGTCCGGCGTCAAATAACAGACATAAGCCCCCGCCGGGGTCAGGACGGCCGCCGCCGCAATCACCCCCGCGCGTTGAGCGGGATTGAGACTGAGGCTGTGGCGCAGAAACAGCGACGTCGCGAACGCCAGCAGCAGGCCGTGGAGGAACACGGTCGGCCAAAAGTCGCCCAGCACAAAGCCGAGATACGCAATCAGCCCGTAATAGGGCGAGCGCCCACGCCAGAGATTGCGGTCTTGGTCGTCAGCCGCGGCGCCGTCGGTCTCCGCCACGTCGGGGTTAGCCTCCGGCGTCGCGCTGAAGCTGGCGCCGCGGCCCCATTCCGTTGCGAACGTCGGCGACAGGACTTTGGTGACCACGAAGTCCACCGTGCGCACATATCCGGCCGTGTCCGGAAAAATGAAGGGCTGGCCGTTGTACATGGCCGGCAGGCACAGCGCCGTGGTGGCGACGGCCAGAGCCAGCGCGCCCGTGATCCATTGTTTCATGCACGCCTCCGACTGTGCTGCGCAGCACTATACGATCGAGTCGATCGAGATAAGGCGCCGCGACGCCGCGGCCGGCGGCGGATCGCCGGAGGCGCGTGGTCGTCCGCACCATCGCGCCGGTTCGGTCTGCGCCGCGTTCTCACGGGCATGGCGGTTCGGCGTCGCGGCTCCGCTCTCGGACGCTCCGCACACGGGAGGCGGCGCACGCGGGGGAGGGGGCGTCACCTCCAGCGCTGGAGACCGAACCGGCCCGGGACGCGGCGTACATGTGGGGCGCTTCTCCCGACGTTGGCCGCCGCCGCGCGGCGGCGGAGCACCACGCCGCTCGTGGCGACGCGCTCTCGCGGTTAGACGTGAACGCGCTGGACGGCGCTGCTTGGCAGCGCGAGCGTCGTGGTCTGTGGCGACGCGCTCTCGAGGCTGGACGCGAACACGCTGGA
>CAZGLY010000056.1:0-16655 GCA_964526675.1 uncultured Caulobacterales bacterium | reverse complement strand
AGACCTGTGCTTCAAGCGCGACGGCGTGTTCGCCATGGAGCGCGGCGGGCCGGAAGTCGGCCGCGGCTGCGGCGGCCGCGGCATCATCCACGGCTTTGAGCTTCTCGAGAAGCTGGGCTTCCACGATTGGGATTTTGACTACGTCTTGCTCGATTTTCTGGGCGACGTGGTGTGCGGCGGCTTCGGTCTGCCGATCGCGCGCGACATGTGCCAGAAGGTCATCGTCGTCGGCTCCAACGACCTGCAATCGCTCTATGTGGCGAACAATGTCTGCTCGGCGGTGGAGTATTTCCGCAAGCTCGGCGGCAATGTCGGCGTCGCGGGCCTCGTCGTGAACAAAGACGACGGCACGGGCGAAGCCCAAGCCTTCGCCGACGCCGTGGGCATTCCTGTGCTCTCGGCCATCCCGGCGGATGAGGACATCCGGCGGAAATCCGCGAACTATCAGATCATCGGCAAGCCCGGCTCGCCATGGGCGCCCATGTTTGAAGCCCTCGCGACGAACGTGGCCGATGCGCCGCCGGCCCATCCGGTGCCGCTCAGTCAAGAGGCGCTGCTTGGCCTCTTCGCGCCGGAGGACACCGGCGCGGGCGTGACCCTGCAGCCGGCGAGCCAGTCGGACATGCGCGGCGTCGACTACGTCGAAAAAGCCTCCCTCGAAGTCATCTACGATCAGGTGTGACGGCTATGGATGATCGTCACGATACGACCCAGAGGAACCGCGGCGAGGCCGTCTATGACGGCGCGGGCGACGCCCCGTTGTCGAATGCGCCATCCTCGACCGTCTCGGCAACAGACGCGTCGGCGACAGACGCGATGCCCGCCGCTCCCGCGACGTCAGGTGAAGACGGACTGGGGTGCCACGCTGGCGCCGCGACGCTGAAGGCCGCCGCGGAGGCCGCTGGCAAGTCCGAGGTCTTGGCGCGCTACGCCGCGGACTATCCCATGGAGCCGGATCGCGGCCCCCACGATCAACCGCAGAGCATGTGTCCCGCCTTCGGGTCCTTGCGCGTGGGCCTGCGCATGCGCCGCACGGCGACTGTCCTGTCCGGCTCAGCGTGCTGCGTGTACGGGCTCACCTTCACCAGCCATTTCTACGGCGCGCGACGCACTGTGGGCTATGTGCCCTTCAACTCGGAGACGTTGGTCACCGGCAAGCTCTTTGAGGACATTCGCGAGGCGGTCTACGCGCTCGCCGATCCGGAGAAGTACGACGCGGTCGTCGTGACCAATCTGTGCGTGCCGACGGCCTCGGGCGTGCCGCTCCAATTGCTGCCCAAAGAGATCAATGGCGTGCGCATCATCGGCATTGATGTGCCGGGCTTCGGGGTGCCCACGCACGCTGAGGCGAAGGACGTCCTCGCGGGCGCGATGCTGCAGTACGCGCGCCTGGAAGCGGAGTCCGGTCCCGTGGCCGCGCCGAAGACCGGGGTCAGCGAGCGGCCCACGGTCACGCTGTTGGGCGAGATGTTTCCCGCGGACCCCGTCGGGATCGGGCGCATGCTGGAGCCGTTGGGTCTGGCGGCGGGACCGGTTGTTCCCACGCGGGAGTGGCGCGAGCTTTACGCCGCGCTCGATTGCGCGGCGGTGGCGGCGATCCACCCGTTCTACACTGCCAGCGTGCGGGAGTTCCAAACGGCTGGGCGCACGGTCGTCGGCTCCGCGCCGGTCGGCGTCGATGGCACGGCGGATTGGTTGGCGGCTGTGGGCGCGGCGTGCGGCGTGTCCGCGGACGCCGTCGCGGCGGCGCAAAACGCGTTCCTTCCCGCCATCCGTGGCGCGCTTGAGGGATCGCGGATCAATGGCCGGGTGACTCTGACCGGCTATGAGGGCTCGGAGCTCCTGGTTGCGCGCTTGCTCATCGAAAGCGGCGCGGAGGTGCATTATGTGGGCACCGCGTGTCCGCGCACGCCGTGGTCCGCGGCGGATCGCGACTGGCTGGAGGCGAAAGGCGTCACGGTTCAGTTCCGCGCGTCGCTCGAGCAAGACACCGCCGCGGTCGAAGCGTTCAAGCCGGACCTGGCCATCGGCACGACGCCCGTGGTGCAGCACGCCAAGCAGAAGGCGATCCCCTCGCTCTATTTCACGAACCTGATTTCAGCGCGTCCCCTCATGGGACCCGCCGGCGCCGGTTCGCTCGCGACGGTGATCAACGCGGCGATGGCCAACAAGGCCCGCTTCGACCGGATGACGGATTTCTTCGACGGGGTGGGGACCGATCACGCGACGGGCGTGTGGGAAGACATGCCGGAAGATCGTCCGGCCTTCAAAGCCAAGTTCGCCAAGCGGCGCGCCGCCCAAGCGGCCTCCGCCAAAGATCAAATCGCTGGTGGGGAGGCTGTGGGCACATGAGCGCACACAACGTCTTCGACACAGCCGTGAGGAGGACGCGATGCTGATCCTCGATCACGACCGCGCAGGCGGTTACTGGGGCGCGGTCTACGTGTTCACCGCGGTCAAGGGCCTCCAAGTCATCATCGACGGGCCGGTGGGGTGTGAGAACCTGCCGGTCACGTCGGTTCTGCATTACACCGACGCCTTGCCGCCGCATGAGCTGCCGATCGTGGTCACCGGGTTGGCCGAGGAGGAGCTCGGCCAAACGGGGACGGAACAGGCGATGAAGCGCGCCTGGGAGGCGCTTGATCCAGACTTGCCGTCGGTGGTGGTGACCGGCTCCATCGCGGAGATGATCGGCGGCGGCGTGACGCCCGAAGGCACGACGATTCAGCGCTTCCTGCCGCGCACCATTGACGAGGACCAGTGGCAAAGCGCCGACCGCGCGATGGCCTGGCTGTGGTCGGAGTACGGGCCGAAGAAAATGCCCTCGCCGCGTCCGCGCAAGGAGGGCGAAAAACCCAAGGTCAACGTCATCGGCCCGGCCTACGGCATGTTCAATCAGCCGTCAGACCTGGCGGAGATCCGGCGGTTGATCGAGGGCATTGGGGCGGAAGTGAACCTCACGTTCCCGCTGGGGACCCACCTGGCCGACATCCGCCAGTTGGCCGACGCGCAGGCGAATGTCTGCATGTACCGCGAATACGGCCGCATGCTCTGCGAGGCGTTGGAGCGGCCTTACCTCCAAGCGCCGATCGGCCTGGAGTCCACCACCGCGTTCTTGCGGACCTTGGGCGAGCTTCTGGACCTCGATCCCGAGCCGTTCATCGAACGTGAGAAACACACAACCATCAAACCGCTGTGGGATCTTTGGCGGTCGGTCACCCAAGACTTCTTCGCCACCGCGAGCTTCGGCGTTGTCGCCAACGAGACCTACGCGCGGGGTTTGCGTCATTTCCTCGAGCAGGATCTGGGCCTGCCGTGCACGTTCGCGTTCGCGCGTTCGGCCGGGGTGAAGCCCGACAACGCGGCGGTCCGTCAAGCGATCCGTGACAACCCGCCGCTTGTGCTCTTCGGCTCCTATAACGAGCGCATGTATCTCGCGGAATCGGGCGGGCGGGCGATTTACATACCCGCCTCCTTCCCGGGCGCGATCATTCGCCGGCACACCGGCACGCCGTTCATGGGCTACGCCGGCGCCACGTACTTGGTCCAAGAGACCTGCAATGGGCTCTTTGACGCGCTCTTCCACATTTTGCCGTTGAGCACCCAGTTGGACGCCGCGGAGGCGACGCCCTCGCGGCTGCATCGTGAATTGCCTTGGGACGACGACGCGCAAGCCGCGCTGGACGCCCTTGTCGAGGCTGAGCCTGTCCTCACCCGGATCTCCGCTGCGAAGCGGTTGCGCGACGCCGCCGAGGCGCGCGCCCGGGCGTGCGGGGCCCCAATGGTCACCGTGGACCATCTGGGGCGTGAACGTGAGGCGGTCGGATGACCGGTCCGGTCGCCCGCCTCCTCACTCGACGCTGGCCGCTTGGGACCGGCGATGGGGCTCTCCGCGCCTTCGGTGCGGGGTGCGAGATGTCGGCCAGGTGCGCTCCTGGTCGGCGAACCGGCGGATGCGCCCCAAGCGGCGTGACGCGTGTCATCAATCTCTGAAAGGAGTGAAAAACGATGAGTGTACGAGACGAAGCGACGGGCAGCCTTTCGGGGTTGACCGCTGAAGAGGCCCGGGAGTTTCACCGACTGTTCTCCAAGGGCGCCTTCTTGATGTCGCTGTTTCCCTTCCTGGCGCACATTTCGCTGTGGTTCTATAAACCTTGGCTCTGATCGCCAGGCTGTCTAAAGGAGCATAAGACATGTGGAAGATTTGGCTGTTATTTGACCCGCGTCGCGTGGTCATCGGGCTGTCGGTGTTTTTGTTCACACTGGCGATCTTGATCCATTTCATTCTTTTGTCGACGGACCGGTACAACTGGTTTGAAGGCGAAAGGAAATGGTCCAGCTCGATTGAAGCCGGGGTTGCTGACTAGCGCCCCGATTGGAGCGTACCGGGCGCACGTCGTATCGGGCGTGCGCCCACGCCGGCTTCTGACATGCGGGACGTAACGCAACGAGGACGTGACCATGGCTCTGTTAAGTTTTGAGCGAAAATACCGCGTTCGTGGTGGAACGCTCATCGGCGGCGACCTCTTCGACTTTTGGGTCGGACCCTACTATGTGGGGTTTTTCGGGGTTACGACCGCATTCTTCGCGGTGTTGGGCACAGCGCTTATCCTTTATGGCGCTAGCCAAGGCGACACCTGGAACCTCTGGCGCATCAACATTGCGCCGCCGGACATCAGTTACGGGCTTTCTATGGCGCCGATGCTGGAAGGCGGGCTGTGGCAGATCATCACGATCTGCGCCATCGGGGCTTTTGTCTCGTGGATGCTGCGCGAGATCGAAATCTGCCGAAAGTTGGGCATGGGCTATCACGTGCCCTTCGCCTTCGGCGTGGCGATTTTCGCCTATGTCAGCTTGGTGGTGATCCGCCCGGTGTTGATGGGCGCCTGGGGACACGGCTTCCCCTACGGCATCCTCAGCCATCTCGATTGGGTGTCGAACACGGGCTATCAATACCTGCACTTCCATTATAACCCGGCGCACATGATCGCGGTGACGTTTTTCTTCACCACGACCTTGGCGTTATCGCTTCATGGTTCTCTGGTCCTGTCCGCCACCAATCCCGGCAAGGGGAAGGTGGTCAAATCCCCAGAGCATGAAGACACTTTCTTCCGCGACATCCTCGGTTATTCCGTTGGGACTTTGGGCATCCATCGCGTGGGCTTGTTCCTCGCGCTAAACGCTGGGTTCTGGAGCGCGGTGTGCATCATCATCAGCGGGCCGTTTTGGACGCGCGGCTGGCCGGAATGGTGGAACTGGTGGCTTGAGCTGCCGATTTGGCCTTGAGCTGGGAGGACGACCATGGCGGCGTATCAAAATCTCTTTACGCAAGTTCAGGTGCGCGGGCCGGCGGAGACGGGAATCCCTCTGCCCCGCGGGGACGGCCCCCGCGATGGCACACCGTTCTTTTCGTATTGGCTCGGCAAGATCGGAAACGCCCAGATTGGGCCGATCTATCTGGGTTTCTCCGGCACGCTCTCTTTGATCTTCGGCTTAATCGCCTTTGAGATCATCGGCTTGAACATGTGGGCGTCGGTGGGGTGGGACCCGGTCGAGTTCGTCCGGCAACTGTTCTGGTTGTCGTTGGAGCCCCCGGGGCCTGAATACGGTCTCAGCGTCCTGCCGCCGCTCCATGAGGGCGGCTGGTGGCTGATCGCCGGCTTCTTCTTCACGGTCTCAGTCTTGCTCTGGTGGTGGCGCACCTACAGCCGGGCGCGGGCGTTGGGCGTGGGAACCCATGTGGCGTGGGCCTTCGCCTCGGCGATCTTCCTGTTCTTGGTGCTCGGCTTCATCCGCCCGCTTTTGATGGGCAGCTGGTCCGAGGGCGTGCCCTACGGCATTTTCCCGCACCTGGATTGGACCGCGGCGTTCTCCATCCGCTACGGCAATCTGTTCTACAACCCCTTCCACATGCTCTCGATCGTGTTCCTGTATGGATCGGTGCTCCTGTTCGCCATGCATGGCGCAACCATCATGGCCACCAGCCGCTTCGGCGCGGACCGGGAAATCGACCAGATCACCGACCGCGGCACCGCCGCGGAGCGGGGGGCGTTGTTCTGGCGCTGGACCATGGGTTTCAACGCCAGCATGGAGTCCATCCACCGTTGGGCTTGGTGGTTCGCGGTGCTGACGACGCTCACGGGCGGCATCGGCATCCTGCTCACCGGCACGGTCGTGGATAACTGGTATCTGTGGGGCGTGGAGCATGGTTTCGCCCCGGCCTATCCCGACACCGGCGTCGTTGATCCGGCGCAAGCGGCAGGAGCAGCCCAATGAAAATCGGACCCTTTGGCGCGCTCTTTCTGGTGATTGGCGGGCTGTTGACCATTGCGGCGTTGGTTATTCCGCAATGGTCAGCGCCGCCGATCGAGGCGGAGCAAACCGGCTATCGCGGCACCGCGATGGCGTATATCGGCGACCGCGAGGTCAATGAGGCCCTGCAAGAGGTCAATGTCGCTCCAGCGCCGCCCTATCCCTACGACCCGGACGCGACGGATCCGTTGTCGGGCGACTTCTATGAAAACGTCCAAGTGTTGGGCGACGTGCCAACGGCGGAGTTCAACCGCATGATGTTGGCGATCACCGAGTGGATCGTGCCGGAAGAGTACCGCAACAACCCGGAGAACGCGGGCGGGTGCAACTACTGCCACAATCCGGCGAACCTGGCGTCGGACGAGGTCTACACGAAGAATGTGGCCCGCACGATGCTGGTGATGACGCGTCACATCAACGCCAATTGGCAAGATCACGTCGGCGGCACGGGCGTGACCTGCTACACCTGTCACCGCGGCGCGGCGGTTCCGGCGAACATTTGGTACGAAGATCCGGACGCCGGCGGCATGGGTGGTTTCATCGGCACCGACGGCCCGGGGCAAAACCGCGGCGGGGTCGAGGCCAATGGCTACGCCTCTCTGCCCTATGATCCGTTCACGCCTTATCTGCTCGAGGATCCTCAGCGCATCCGCGTCCTCGACGAGGTGATGATCACGGCTGAAAAAGGCGCCTCGATCCAGGAGACGGAGCAGACCTACGCGCTGATGATGCACATGTCGACGAGCTTGGGCGTGAACTGCACCCACTGCCACAACAGCCGCTCCGTGGCGGTGTGGGAGGCGAGCACGCCGATGCGGGCCACGTCCTGGTACGCGCTGCAGATGGTGCCGGACATCAACGCGTCCTACATCCTGCCGACGGCCGATTGGCTTCCTGAGCATCGCAAAGGACCCACCGGCCAGCCCTTCTCGGTGAACTGCGCCACGTGCCACAACGGCGTGAACAAGCCGCTCTACGGCGCGCCCATGGCCCAGGATTGGCCCTATCTGCAGAGCCCGCCGAGCGCCTACTGGCCAGCGCGGGGCAGTGACGAAGCCTCGCTGACACCGGCGGAACGCTTGCGCGCCGCGACGTCCGAAGCGGGGTGACCGCTGCGCGCAGACCATGCGCGTCACGTTGATCCAGCTGCGCCCCCAGGGTTCGCCCTGGGGGTTTTCTTTTCGGCGCGTCAGACTTTGGCGTCCTCGAGGGGCGGCAGCCCCAGCTCCGCCCAACGCTGAAGGTAGATGCGAAACCACGGGGCGAAGCCCTCCGGCGCTGCGCGCGCCTCTCCAACGAGGTCCGCCGGGGCCGCCCATCGTGTGGCCGCGACTTCGTCAGGGTCGGGCGCCAGCGAGAGGTCCGCGCGGTCAACCCGGCCGATGAAGATGGTCACCCGCTCATGCTCTCGCAGGCCGCCGCCGACATCGGCGTCATAGTCGATGGTCGCGCGCGGGGTCAGCGCCGCGTCGACGCCCAGTTCTTCGCGAAGCCGGCGGTGGGCGCTGGCGTCCAGGCTCTCGCCCCAATGGGGGTGGGTGCAGCACGTGTTCGCCCACTGATGCGCGCAGTGGTACTTCGCCGCGGCCCGCTGCTGGATCAACAGGTCGCCGCCGTCAAACACAAACACCGACACCGCCAGGTGCAGGACGCCGCGGCGGTGCGCCTCGAGTTTCTCAATGGGGTAGAGGCCGCCGTCGGCCGCCACGCCGGGGATCATGATCGCGGTCATGCGCCGATACAATCATGATCGTCCGGCGTGGTCACCGCTGCGTGCTCATCAGCGGCGACCCGGAGCGAGCCGCCGCCGACGAGCTTGTTCGTGGTGTGCGGGCTACGCGACAGCCCGCGCCAAGGCGCACTGAGACCAGATCTCCGACAGCGCGGTGATCAACCGATCAATGTCCTCATCGGTGTGAACCGGCGAGGGCGTGATGCGCAGCCGCTCGGTACCGCGCGGGACGGTGGGGTAGTTGATCGGCTGGACGTAAATGCCGTGCATGTCCATCAGCCAGTCGCTGATCCATTTGCATTTGACCGGGTCGCCCACCATCACCGGAACGATGTGGCTCGGGTTTTCGATGTAGGGGATGCCGATGGCTTTCAGCTTCGCGCGGACCTTCTGCACATTGCGGTGCTTCGCCGCGCGCTCGAGTTCGCTCGACTTGAGGTGCTGGATGCTGGCGCGGGCTCCCGCGGCGACCGCGGGGGGGAGCGCCGTTGTGAAGATGAAGCCCGACGCAAAGCTGCGCACGAAGTCGCACAGCGCCGCGGAGGCCGCGATGTACCCGCCCATAACGCCATAAGCCTTGCCCAGCGTGCCTTCGATCAGGGTCAAACGGTGCATCTGACCCTCGCGTTCCGCGATGCCGCCCCCGCGCGGGCCGTAGAGGCCGACCGCGTGGACTTCATCGAGATAGGTCATGGCGCCGTGGGCTTCCGCGACGTCGCAAATCTCCGCGATGGGCGCGATGTCGCCATCCATGGAGTAGACGGATTCAAACGCCACAAGCTTCGGCCGGCCGGGCTCGATGCCGCTCAGCAGCTCATCGAGATGCTCAACGTCGTTGTGACGCCAGATCTTCTTCTCCGCACGGCTGTGACGGATGCCCTCAATCATGGAGGCGTGGTTGAGCGCGTCCGACAGCACGACGCAGTCGGGCAGCCGTGACGCAAGCGTCGTGAGCGACGCCCAGTTGGACACATAGCCCGAGGTGAAGATGAGCGCGGCCTCCTTGCCGTGAAGGTCGGCGAGCTCCTGCTCCAACAAGACATGATAGTGGTTGGTGCCGGAGATGTTGCGCGTGCCCCCGGCGCCGGCGCCACATTCGTCCAACGCTTGATGCATGGCCGCGAGCACCTTGGGGTGCTGGCCCATGCCCAGATAGTCGTTGGAGCACCAGACCGTGACCTCGCTCGCCTGGTCGTCGTGGTGACGCGTGGCCCGCGGGAACTGGCCGGCGTGGCGTTTGATGTCGGCGAAAACCCGGTAGCGGCCTTCGCGTCTCAGGCAATCCAATTCGCCTTGGAAGAAATTTTCATAGTCCATCACCGCCTCCCAGTCTTTTTGTCTGCGTTCCTGTCGTGGCCGCCGGAGCCGGCGCGCGCTGCGTGTTCATGGGTTGAGATCTCGGATGTGGCGCCGTCGTCGCCGGGCGGTCGCCGGCGCGAGCGCGGGCGTCTTCGGGGTTGCGTCGACCAGAAATCGCCACAGCGCCTCCTCCCGCCAAGGCGCGATGAGAAACACGTGTTCCAAGGTCGCCAAGGCGGCCATCGCGCCCAGCAGCGTCCAGCCGACATTCTGAAAGGCGTCAGCCCCCTCCCGCCAGGCGAGCGTGAACGCAATCAACGTCACCCCCGCGCACAGCGTGGCGGACGCGGGAAACAGGGCGTTGGTTGAAGCGGGGCCGAAATAGGTTTTCAGATAAGCAAGACGCGCCGGCATGAAGTTGTCTGTAAAATTCGACACGCCCAGATAGAGGTTGAACTTTGTGCTCAACCGCATGATCCACAGCAGCACAAAGGTGGCGGCCGCGATCGTGTTCGGCGCGTTCCATGTCAGCGCCACAAGAACCACCGCCGTCGCGAAGATCGCGATCTCATGATGGATGAGGGTCTCGGCGGCGGCGGCGAACCGCCGCCATCCGGTCAGGTCTCGCGGGCAGGGCGTGCGCCGAGACCCCGTGATGTACCCGAACACGAAGCTGGCTTCATGCCAGGCCCACAACATCACCCCGGCCGCGAACGCGATGTAGGCCGCCGTCGGCGTGCGGGCGTCGGCCACCGCGCCGGCCACCCACAGCGCGGCGAGCGCCGCCACGGTCAACGCGGCGAAGGCGACCCGCCGGCCGCGCGGCGTCAACCGGGCGGCGGCGAACACCAGTCCGGTGCCGAACCACCAGACGAAAAGCGCCGCGGCGAGGGGGGTGACGACGGCTAGCATCCAGATGGATCCTCTCGCGTGCGGGGCTTACCAGGCCGGGCTCAGCCGCACCGGTTCCGGCGCGCTGTTCGGCGTGGTTGGGAGCAGGAAGATGCGGCCGAGCGTCGCCGCGGCCGCCAAGGCGTAGCCCAGTTGTTGGATCCGTCCGACCACGCCGCCGCGCGCTTTCGCGGCGTCGAGTTTCCGGGACACGGCCAACAAGCGATCCATACCCTCGCGGAACTTCGGGTTGTCGAGATCTAGCGTCAGCGGGAACACCTGTTTCATGATTTCGTTCGTGGTGCGGAACACCTGGAAATCATAGGCGGTGGGGTCGAGGCCCAGCGCCTCGTGGAACACTGGGCGGTTGTGGTCGCGGATGTACATCGTCGCGAAGACCGAGAGGATGAAGAACCGCACCCAGAGTTTGTTGAGACCACGCAACATGTGCGGGTTCGCGTGCATCAACAGAGCAAAGGCTTCGCCGTGGCGGAACTCGTCATTGCACCACTCTTTGAACCACTTGAAGATCGGGTGAAACCGCAATTCCGGATGACGTTCCAACTGGCGGTAAATCGTAATGTAACGGGCGTAGCCGATCTTCTCCGACAGATAGACCGCATAGAAGATGAACTTCGGGTTGAAGTATGTGTATTTCTTGGTTTGGGTGAGGAACCCCATATCCACACCGATGCCGAAGTCTTTCAGGCTGTCGTTGATGAAGCCGGCATGACGGGCTTCGTCACGACTCATGCACCGGAACAGCTCTTTGATGTCCGGGTTGTCCGTGTGTTTGACGATTTCTTTGTACAGCACGCACCCGGAGAACTCCGCGGTGAGGGAGCTGACAAGGAAATCAATGAATTCTTTGCGAAGGTCTTCCGGCAGATCCTTCAGGGCGTTGTCAAACTCCTCAGTGCGTTTGAAATGCCCCTTGTTCGGGTCGCTTTTCATTTCCGCGATGAGCTCGTCCCACTCGCGGCGCACGGAGGAGACGTCCATCTTGTCCATCGCCTCGAAGTCCGTGGTGTAGAAGCGCGGGCTCAGGATCGTGTCTTCGGTCGCGGCTTGGGTGGTGGCGTTGGGCGTGGCGGTGGTCATAGTCCTCTCCCAATCAGGCGTGCGGGGGGGCGGTTCGACAGAGTCTCGCCGCTGAAGCTGACTTCGTAGAGTTCACTCAGCTCGAGATGCGCGGTCAGGCGGGTCCAGGCGCGCTCGAGCCATGTGGCGCGGATCACATCCGCCGTGCGGCGGATGCTGATGCTTTCGCCAAACGCCACCACAATCGGCTCGCCGTGGACGCGGACGCGATCGCCAGGACCGATGGGGATGTCCCCATCAAGACGGACATGGGCGTGAAGGCTGTCGGGGCTCTGCTCCACGTCGATGGTGCAGCCGATGGTGAAGCGGCGACTGGCGGCGGCGTGCGCCGCCGGCGGCGTTTCAGCAAGCGTGGTCATGACGCCTCCTGCTCGTTGACGGGGACGGATGGTTCAAGAGCGGCCACGCCATCGGCGCTCGGCTCGTCGCCCTTGCGCGCCAAAAGCGCGGCGAACACGGCGATGTTGTCCGAGCCGAAGGCGCCCAAGTCGATGCGCTCCGCTGTCGCGGGGTCTTCCAGCCAGATGCGCCCATCGGCGAACCGGGTCAGGCGAAAGGGGGGCGTGGCGTCGATGCCGTGCAGGCGCCGCTGGCGGACGAGGCTGCGCAGGACGCCGCGGACGAACGCGTTGGGACCGTCGTCCAGCACCGTGATCACGGAGTCCGTCGCGGCGTCGCGCACGACCACCGCCCCGTCCTCACGGTCCGCGAAGCGCACGATCAACACGCGTTCCGCCGCCGCGGTGGCTTGCGGCGCGGCGCTGGGCGTCACGCCGGACAGACGCGCGACGGCGACGGCGATCACCGCGAAGGCGACAAACGCGACGGCTCCCACAAGCGCGCCGCGGGGCAAGCCGGCGGGGCTGTCGTGGCGTGGCGTGGTTGTGTGAGCCATGACGATCCTCCCCGGCCGCGCTTACTCGGCCGCCGCGAAGCCGCCAGCGACGGCCGTCGGCTGCTGAGCGTTTTCGTTGGTGGCTTCTGCGCGAACCGTCACAGCCGGCGCGACCGCCGCCTTCAGCGCTCCGGCCAACACGCTTGCGACCGTCTCCGCCTGAGGAACGCCGCGAAGCATCGGCGTGGCGGGGTTGAACGACCAGGGCTTGGTGTGCGGCCACAGGTGGACGTAGGCGATGTGGTCAGACCCCGTCAGCGTCAGCGGGATGTCGCCCGTCCCATCCGGGTTCAGTCGCAGCGCGGCTTCGCCCACGATCGTGAAGGGGATGTTGATCGCCTTTGGCAGCGCCACGCCATAGCGCATGACCACCCGCTTGGTGGTGATGGTGTAGATCGTGGTTCGGGCGACCAACACGGCCAGCAAGGTGAGCACGCCGAGCGCGACGGCCCCGACGGCGATCAGGATGGCGATGGCGAAGGCCGCTTGGCCCACGCCGCCGCCCTCCCACACGGTCACGAAGCCGCGCCACGCCGCGAGAATGGCGAAGTAGACCGCCACCGCACGCACATGGAAGACGTGAAGCGCCAACACGCTCCAGCGCGGCGCGCCGCGCCAGAGAATGGTCTCCCCGGCGGGAAGCCGTTCCGGCAAGCCGGGGATCTCTTCGACGGCATATTCGTGACCGTGATGGTGGTGCATCAGATTAGCGCCTCCGCGCGGTTGGGCGTCGCGTAAAGCAAACCGCCCGCATAAAAGCCCGTGATCTTGTCTTCTTCCAACAACGTCACTTGATCAGGGTTTTTCAGCGTGGGCACGTCGGCGAAATGCCGCGCCAAGACGGCGTTCACTTCGATCCGCTTGAGCCCGCCGCGCACGTCCGCAAAGGGCGCGGGCAACAGCACGCGCTTGGACGTCGGCGCGGCCGCCATCGGCGCGGGCGCAGGCGTTCCATCCGCCATCGGCGCGGGGGGCGGAGGCGCCGCTGCGGCGACCGCCGGCAACTCGACCTCGTAGTAGCGCGCCAGCATTTCGGCCCGGTCGACCCAGACGTCGCTGACCACGCCCGCGACCTTTCCGTCCGCGCCCACGACGGCCATGCCGCGGGGGTCGGCGGAACTCTCCTCAATATCGAAGCCGTCCAAAACGCGCAGCGGCGCGATCTTGGGTTCGCCCTCCCAGGTGAAATCCGGCTCATCGGCGCGCTCGGCATACGCGGCGGGCCCGACACCGTCTTTCATCGGATCGCCCGTCGGCTCGAGCGGCGCGCCCGGCCACACGGCGACGCGTTTCGCCGCCAGCGCGCGCCCGTCGCGGACGTCGTTTGGCGCCGTGACCGTCTTGCCGTCGCGCATGTTGAACGTCTTGGAGGAGGGCACCCACATGGAGCCGCTCGATTCGAGCCGTCCGGTGGTGTCCTCCTCAAGCGGATAACCCTCACGCCGGTCTTCCCGTCGGATATAGAAAACTAAGCCGACAAAGAAGAGTGTGAACGCCCAGAGGGCGATCTCCGCTAAGTCCACATCAAGAAAAAAGGTCGTTTCCATTATACCTGCGCCTCCCGCTGTCGCGCTTCACACTCGCCAAAACCAACGCCGCCTGTGGTCTCATGTCCTCTCACGCCGCCGCGCGCTGTTCGCCTCATCCTGGAAACTCCGCCAGGCCAAACTTTTTGCGCGCGCCGTCTGTTGACCCTTTGTGGCGCGCCAGCGGGCCGATCACGGCCAACGTCGCGAACAAGAGGGCGATTTCCACGTGGTAGACGGCGCTGTAGCCCGTCGCCGGGTTCGTCAGCGCCGGCCCGAAGTGCCCGGCTTCAGCGAGCGCGCCGACGCCGTCGCGTAACGCCCCGCCTACGCCAATGGCCAGACCGGCTGCGGAGGCTTGCACCGCGCCCCACGCGCCCAACGCAATGCCGCTGGCGGTGAGGCCGCCGCCGGCGTCCGGGCGCGCCAAGTCCATCGCGGCGGTCAAAACGCCCACGGAAAAGAGACCGCCGCCGAAACCGATGAGGATCGAACCGATCCGGAAGAGCAGAGGCGACCCCAAGGGGTCCGACAGGATCACGCAGGAAAAGGCCGCAACGCCCACCAGCGCGCCATAGGCCGCCAGCCGATGCGCGTCCGCGCCTTTGGAGAGTTGACGCGCAGCCAAAGCGAACCCTGCGATCGCGCCGCCGGCCCACAACGCGGTCAGAAGCGTCGTCGCGGACACCGAGAGGCCGAGCACTTCGCCGCCATAAGGCTCAAGCAGCACGTCTTGCATGGCGAACGCCGCAGAACCCAACCCGATAGCGAGGAGGAGGCGGCGCACCCGACCGCCCGCGACGAAGGCCGTCCAGGCCTCGCGGAAGGCTGGCGTTTCGCGGTCCTTGGCGGTCAGGCGGGTGTCGCGCGCCTCCTGCTTCCACAGGGCGATCATGTTCAGCACGATGGTCACCACCGCGACGCTCTGAAGCACTTTGATCAGGCGAACGTTGGAGAAATCCGCGAGCAAGAGCCCGAACACGACGGCGCTCAACCACATGCCAACGAGCAGCGTGACGTAAAGCAACGCCACCACGCGCGGGCGCGCTTCCGCCGGCGCGAGATCCGTCGCCAGGGCGAGGCCGGCCGTCTGCGTCGTGTGCAGCCCCGCGCCCACAAACAAGAACGACGCGGCCGCCAAAAGATGACCGACCCACAGAGGCCCCGTCGTGTCGCCGGAGAGGAGGATCAGCGCAAACGGCATGAACGAGAAGCCGCCGAACATCATCAGCGAGCCGAACCAGATGTACGGGCCGCGCCGCCAGCCCAACGCCGAACGATGGGTGTCGGACTTAAACCCGATGAGCGCGCGAAGCGGGGCAAACACCAGCGGCAGCGAGACCATCACCGCCACCAGCCACGCCGGCACGCCCATCTCGATGATCAACACGCGGTTCAGCGCGCCCGTCAGCAGCACCGCCGTCATGCCCACGGAGATTTGAAACAGCGACAGCCTCAGCAACCGACGCAGCGGCAGGTCCTTCGTGGCCACATCCGCGAACGGCAGGAGCTTCATCCAGGCTTGGGCGTTCTGAGCCATGCGCGCGCGCATCCGCGCCGCCGCCTCCGCGCGGGGACCGTGATCCGCCTTGGTGGGAGCGCCGGCCGGAGTGATCATGGGCGCGAGCCCTCCGCGGTCAGCTCCATGGCCTCGGAAGTGTAGAAGCCGCTCACGATCCGTTCCGAACGCGCGAGCCGCCATCCGGCCAGCCGCGGTTCGGCCGCGATCCGCCGCGCCAGATCGGCGTGGCGCACGGGCACGATGGCCGGCGCCCGGTCCGAGCGCGGGAACGCCCGGCCGACGAAGTGCATCGTCGCCAGCATTGGGCTCCACGGCGCGACCGTGAACAAGACCGCGCGTTCGGTGCGCTCCGCCAGCCGCGCCAGCGCATCGGTCATGTCCGCGGGGCTGTAATGGATCAGGCTGTCCATCGCCACGACGTAGTCGATGCGTCCGAACGCGGGGTCGAGCATGTCGCCGGGGGTGAAGGTGATTTGTCCCGGCGCAAGGTCTTGCGGCGCGCGCTGCCGCGCCACGTCGAGCAAGCTGGCGGCGACATCGACCGCGAGCACATCCGCGCCGCGACGCGCGGCCGCGACAGCCAGCGCGCCCGTGCCGCACCCCGCGTCCAACAGCCGGCGTTCGGAGAGATCCTCAGGCAGCCAACCCAACAGCGTTGCGCGCATGCGGTCCCGGCCCGCGCGCACGGTCGCGCGGATCTTGCTGACCGGCGCGTCGGAGGTGAGCTGGGCCCACGTGTCCGCCGCGGTGCGGTCGAAATAGTCCTCAAGCGCGTCGCGGCGCGTGGTGTACGTCGTCGAGGGGGCGGCCGCCGTCATCAATCAAACCCCAGGAAATCGAAGATCTCACGGTCTTTCATCGGCGTGGCGTCGCACGGCTCCACGCCCGCCCAGAGCGTTGCGGCCAAGCGCAGATACTCCTGCTGCACAGCTTCGAGCTCGGGCGAAGATTCCATCTCAAACAGAGTCGATTTCTTCAGGCGCGAGCGGCGGATCACGTCGAGATCCGGGAAGTGCGCCAAGCGGTTGAGGCCCACGGCGTCGCCGAAACGATCCACCTCGTCGGTCGCCGCGGAGCGGTTGGCGATGCAGCCCGCCACGCGCACGTCGTAGTTTTTGGACTTCGCGCGGATCGCCGCGATGATGCGGTTCATCGCAAAGATGCTGTCGAAATCGTTGGCGGTGACGATCACCGCGCGCTCGGCGTGCTGAAGCGGCGAGGCGAAGCCCCCGCACACCACATCGCCCAGCACGTCAAAGATCACGACGTCGGTGTCTTCCAGGAGGTGATGCTCTTTGAGCAGCTTCACGGTCTGCCCGACAACATAGCCGCCGCAGCCCGTGCCCGCGGGCGGCCCGCCGGCCTCCACGCACATCA
>CAZGLY010000055.1:0-18053 GCA_964526675.1 uncultured Caulobacterales bacterium | reverse complement strand
CTCCAAAACCGAGGGCCGGGGGTTCGAGTCCCTCCGCCCCTGCCATTGAAAACCACATGTTACGTTAGCCGACCGTTTGATGACGGCGCTCGTCTCGACGCGGCCCGGAATTCGCCGACAAGCGCTTGTAACGCGCCCGGCCTCGCGGCATCAAAGGCCGGACGAGACATGTCGGGGGTCAATCGGATGAGACGCTTCACCATCGCTTGCGCCAGCGTGATGGCGGTCGCGGCCGCGGGCTGCTCGACGGTGGGCGGCTATGTGACGAACGCCAAAACCATTGAGGGCTTTGAAGGCCCGGCGCGCTCCAAGAGCATCGGCTTCGACCCCCTGACCGCGTTTTCGTTGGCGGGCCGCGCCAACGGTCTTGACGACCGCGTCATGCGCGCGCGGCTGTGGACCATTGACCCCGGCGGCGTGGTCCCCATCCACACCCACCGCAACCGCCCCGCTTTTGTGTACGTCCTGTCGGGCTCGGTCCTGGAGTATCGCAACACGCTCGCGGAGCCCCATCGCGTGAACGCGGGCGAATTGTCCGCCGAAGGCCTCGGCGTGGTGCATTACTGGCGCAATGACGGCGACGTGCCGGCGCATCTCTACGCCGTGGATCTGTACCAAGACACATCGCGATCATTCAAAGACGCGATGCCGGAAGGCGCCATCTTCGACAAGGAAGACATGTGAGGACGCCCGGCGTTCGGCGTGGTGCGCGTCAGTGGTCGTTCAAACCATGTGCTGGACCGCACGCTTGGAAGCCGAGTGACCACGTCTCCAATCCGCGTGATGAATTCGATGGCGCAAACGTCCCGTGAGCGAAAAAGGACGACCCACAATGATGATCAAGATGACGACGGCGCTTGCGGCGTCCGTGACGATGAGCGCGGCGGCGCTGGCCGCTGACGTCGCGGCCGCGCGCGGCGTGACGATCGAGCCCCTGGGCCGCTTGGACCTCGCCAAGGAGGAGATCGGCGTGTCGGGCGGCGATTTTCGCGCCAGCCGAGCGACCCTGAACCCCGATGCGGTCACCAACGTGCGCAACGCAGAAGGCGATGTCGCGCTGATCTACGTCGTCCAAGGCGTGGTGATGCTGGACGGCGACGAACTGCCCGCGGGCACGCTGGCGCGATTAGAGCACGAACACACGGCGGACCTGGCGAACGCGGGCGACAGCCGCGCCGTGATCGTGATCATGGACGTGGTGGGCGCTCAGCCTTAACGCACGTCTGTCGCTGGACGGCGCTCGGCGCGCGCCCCTCCGGTCGACGGCGTGGCCGACGACCGCCGCCCTCCTCCCTGCGCCGCGCTGACCCATCCCCCTTGACGGGCGTCCGTCGCGATCCAGCTGCGTTGGCATGCGTTCGCGGGGCGCCCGACGGCCCGCCACAACGGGGGTTCGTTAGCGTTTTTGGCCGAAGACACGCGAAGGCCTCGGGTCGCGCGCGCCCGCCAACGGTCTGAATCAACAATGAACGCAGGCGTTGCGCTGGCGGGCGCCCTGGGGGACAACACCGCGAACAGGGGGTAGCCACATGAAGACCATCGACATCGACGCCGCGCGCGCGCGGCAGTGGGACTGCATCGTTGTCGGCACAAGCTTCGCGGCGTTTTTCTTCGCGCGCTACCAATCCCAGTTTCGCTCCGTTTTGTTTATTGAGCGGGGCCCCTGGGTGTCCCACGCCGACCAGATCAGCGCCAACGGCCTCGAGCCGCCGCCCATCGCCATCGAGAACACCAGCGAGCATCCCAAATGGTGGGTCGGCCAGTCCGGGTTCGGCGGGGGATCCAATTGCTGGTGGGGCGGCACCCCTCGCGCCCATCCGGACGACTTCCGCCTGCGCACCCTCCACGGCGTCGGCGAGGACTGGCCCCTCTCCTATGACGACTTAGAAGAGGCCTATTGCGACGCTGAAGAGGTCATGGATGTCGCCGGCGGCGGCAGCGAACACATCTTGCCGCGCAGTCGGCCCTTCCCGGCGCCCGGTCACACGCCGTCCCTGACGGACCGCGCGTTGCGGGCCCACAGCCGCGACTGGTTTCCCCAACCAAACGCGCGCAGCAACTCGACCAAACGCCCGCCCTGCTGCGCCAACGGCGTGTGCTCGCTCTGCCCGATCGATTCCAAGTTCACGATCCTCAACTCTCTGCAGGAGTTTGAGCAGGACGGGTTCCACCTTCTCCTCGACACGGAGGTCCGCGCGCTTTCCATCGAAGGGCGAACGGCCGTGTCAGCCCTCGTGCGCGGCCGCGACGGCGTTGAGACGGAGTTGCGCGCAGATGCGTTCGGCCTCGGCGCCAACCCGATCAGCAACACCGCGATTCTGATGCGCTCCGGCGTCCAGAACGAATGGCTCGGCACCCATCTGCACGAGCAGCTGGGTCAG
Organism: uncultured Caulobacterales bacterium; assembly: GCA_964526675.1. Taxonomy (GTDB): domain Bacteria; phylum Pseudomonadota; class Alphaproteobacteria; order Caulobacterales; family Maricaulaceae; genus CAZADA01. Next base: position 15,672 of record CAZGLY010000055.1, on the reverse strand, counting down.
GTCGTGTGGCTCGACATCGATCAAGACAATTACTTCGGCGGCACCTCGGTCAGCGGCCACGGCTATCCGTTCTACGCCGGGGATCACCGCCGCGACGCCGCGGCGGTGCTCATCGAAAACCACAACGCGCCGCCGGAAGTGCGCCTCGAGCCCGGCCGGTGGACGCAGAGGCTTGTGCTGCTCCTGCTCGCGGAAGACCTGCCGAAGAAGGAAAACCGCGTCACGCTTGTTGATGATGAACCGCTTGTCTTGTGGAGCGGTCACGACGCCTACGCTCGCCGGGGCCTGGACCGGGCGGTGGAGCTCCTCCCGGATGTCTTGCCGTTCAACATCGAACGGATCATGCGGCAACCCGAGCGCGTCACCGAAGCTCACATACAAGGCGCGACGCGTATGGGCGTGACGGAGGCGGACGGCGTGGTCGACGCGAACCTGAAGCTGTTCGCCGCCCCGAACGTCTGGTGCCTCGGCGCGGGCGCCTTCCGCTCGTGCTCGCCGGCGAACCCAACATTGACGTTGAGCGCGCTCTCCATTCACGCGGCGAGAGCGATCTGACGAACCGCCGATCCAGCGAGGGTGAACCCATGACGATATCACGACGCACAGCGCTGCTCGGCGTGGGATCCGCCGTGACGGTGGCGGCGCTCGCGCCCATCGCCCGCTCCGGCGTGATCGACCACGGACTGTCGCTGATCCGTCGCCATTTTGGCGAGACCATCGCCGCGAGCGACGCGGCCAGGGAGTTCATGGTCGCTTATCACGCGCTGACCCCCGATCGGATGAACAACCGTCTTGGCGGCGTGGAGGGCGAGCCTAGCGCGCTCGCCCATGTGGCCGCTGAAGTGGTCGACGTTTATGCCGACTACGGCCTCGCCGGCGTTGGGCTCGCGGAAGGCATCGACACCGCCTTGGAGGAATCCGTCATCCGGTCGTTCCTGATGTCGACCAACGCCTATATCGCCCACCGCGACGGCGTCGAGCTGATTTATTCGGGCTTTTACAACGCCTATGACCTGCCCTGCGGCAATCAGCTGACGGCCAATTTCGCCGCCTAAGCCGCCGCCGCGGCGTCCGCGAAACGCGCAATGGGGCGTCTACGGGGACACTGGACGCGCAAGGCGGAAGCCGAAGCTCACATCCCGTTCCGTGGGCACGTTCCGATCGCGTTTCGCCGCGCGCAGCCACCCCGGGATGTAGAGCCACGACCCGCCGCGCAGGACGCGGTAGTCGCAGTCGCCGCGGCTCCACACCGCGCCGTCGCTCGGCGCGCCACGATAGCTCTCGTTCCAGCAATCCTGAACCCATTCGCGGGCGTTGCCGTGGACGTCGTAAAGACCCCACCGGTTCGCCGCAAAAGAGCCGACCGGGCGTGTGCGATCATCCGAACACGCGCGGAAGTTGGCGCCGTTGGCCGCGGTCTCTGAACACGTCGGATCCGCGTCGCCCCAGGAGAAGCGCCCCTCACGTCCCGCCCGCGCCGCGTACTCCCATTCGGCTTCCGAAAGGAGCCGGTACCCAACGTTCGTCGTGCTGGACAGCCAACGGGCATAGTCCCGCGCGTCGTTCCAGCTCATCTCGATGGCCGGTTGACGGCCGCGGCCCCAGTCATGATCGCCGCCGGCGTCATCGACCGGCCCCTGGTCACACCCGCCGGCGCGCACGCAGGCGTCCCATTCCTCCCACGTGACCTCAAACCGGCCCACGGCCAGGCGGTACCCGATCGTCACCGTGCGCCGGGGCCCTTCGTTGTCGAAGCGCCCGCTCTCGCCGGACGGCGAGCCCATCACGAACGCGCCCGACGGCAACACCACCATGTCGGGACACTCAGCGCAGTCCCGAAAGGCGCTGAAGTCATCAAGGCGTTCGCCCTCCTCCAGCACAGGCGCGCGCTCTGTGGCGGCCAATTCCCGCGCATCCGGCAACGACGATGGCGGGGGCGCCGGGGTTGGGGTTGGGGTCGGTGTCGCCGTCGGCGTCGGCGTCGGCGTCGGCGTCGCCGGTGGCGCGCCTGGAGGAAAACGATTGCTGTTCACCTCCAAACGCAACGCAATGACGAACGTACGATCAATGGGGCCGGTCAAATCCGCATGCTCGCGGAATTGGGCGACGGCGCGGTCAAAATCCGCGGCGTCGGCCATGGGCATGCCGGCGTGCTGAAACAAACGGCGAGCTTTCACGCGCGGGTGTTCGCCGAGATAGAGGCCGCCTTCAATGTTCAGGTTGTCGATGTGGTAGGGCCGCTGCGGAAAGGGCGACCGGCGGGTGTTGCGACGCACGCGGTCCGCGACCGAGGACAAGATGTCGTCGATGGGCCGCCCGTCATGATCCGCAAGCGCTTCCGCCAGAACCTCGGTGTAGGGGCTCAACGGCCCGGTTCCGGCCGACGCCGGCTCGCCGGCTTGCGTTGAAAACCCCACAAGCACCCGCAGCGCGGCGTCGCCCGGCCCGCCATACTCCTCCCGCGCCACGCCGGTCGTGGTGTTGGTGCTCATGAGACGGTTGTCCCGCGACGGCAGCCGGAAATCGTCCTGGCACGCGTCCACCAACATGACATGCGCGATCACGCGGCCATCCCGGGACGCGCCACGGCGCCGCAGCTCCGCGGCGACGTCGTAGAGGGCGAAACTGCGGCCCACCGCTTGTTCGATGTAGCTGGCGTCGAGATCGCGGGGGGCGAGATAGTTGTTGTCGCCGAAGCGGAACGCGTGGCCGGAGTAGAAGAACATCGACTGGACGTCCCCGGGACCCGCGGCGGCGATGCGGTCGCCAAACGCCGTGACCGCGGCGTCAATCTCCGGCTTTGTGGCGTTCGTGACGACCTCCACGTCGTAGTCGAAACGGCGCAACACGGCCGCCAGGCGCTCGACATTGTTGACGGGCACGTAGCCGCCGCCGACTTGGGCGTCCAAGTCCCAGTCGCTGCGTTCATAATCGCCATTGCCGATCAACAGCGCGACTCGATCTTGAGCCGCCGCCGGCGCAAGAAAAGCCAACGCCACAATGATCGCGGTCAGCAGACGCCGTCCCATGATCTCCAATCCCACGCCTAGCCGTTCGCCTGCACCGGGAGTATACGCACCGCGCCGGCTCACGGAAGCGGCCACGCGTTCTGTTTAAGCTTCTGTGCGTTTGCACACACACCGTCTCGCGTCCCAAAAGGGGGCGGGCCAATTTCGAAAGGATCACAATAGAAGTCGACCGTGCGCTGGCCGCCATACTGGCGGATCTCAAACGCCGCCGCGCGCATGTCGATCGGTTCGCATCGCCCTTCCTCAAACCGCGCCGGGCGCACGTCATGGTCGAGGACGCACCGCCCCGGGGTGCGCGATCCCGCCCACAACAGCGCGCGCAGATCATCAAGAGCGCCCTTCGCGAAATGAAGGTGGTTGAACACGTCCGAGGGCGCTTGCGTGGCGTCGACCACGTCGATGCCGTCGAGCTCCAGGAGGGGGCGCACTTGGCCGACGCGCACGGCGCTGCTGACGAGCGCCGCGGCCTTGAGCGCCAAGTCTTGGTCGGACGCATAGACCGTCACGCCCCGCGCCACCGACGTCAGACCGCTTGCGACCTCCGGAGTGAACTCGCCGCGCGTCAGATCCGGGGCCGCCAGCACAACCTGATCGAGCGGCGGGGCGGTGCGGGCCTGGGCCCCGCGCCAAACATCGCTGTCGCCGGCCCGGCCCGACGCGAGCTCATCAAGCGCGCGGACCACAAGGCAATTGCCCATGGAATGCGCGATCACGTGAACGCGCTCGGCCCCCGTCTCGCGCACGACGCGGTCGAGAAAGCCGGCGAACAGCTCCTTCGCGCGCGCATCGCAGCGAAAGCGGTCCACGACATAACTCGCGACATCCCCGCGGGACGCCCAGCTGTAGAGGATCGGCGCGCCTTCAACGCGGAGATCATAGGCGAGCTTGGCCGCGCGGCGGGCCGCCGTCTCGAAGGTGTTGGCGTAGCCGTGGACATAGACCACCGCCTCGCGCAGCCGTCGCGCTTGCGTGGCGCTGCGATTGTCATCCATGAACCGGCGGATGGACGCGAAAAACCCCGTCGCGTTTTGGCTGGGTTCGATGTCGGTGATGATGATGTGTCGCTTCGGATCGGGTCTGCCGACCAGCGGCGTGCGGACCTTGCCCGCGCCCAGACCATGGGGCACGGAGACCTGCAGCCGGCCGTAGGCGAGCGGCGCGTCATCCGCAACGCGGTCGCCGGTAAAGTCGCTCGCGCGAAAGCGGGCGTCGCCCCGCCGGTTCTTCGTCGTGCGGCTGGTGGCGTAGAAGACCGTGACCAGGGAATAGGCCGCGCCGTCCCCCACACGGCGCACCGCCAAGCTTTTGGTCCGCGCCCCAAGCGTGCGCAGACGCCCTGCATAGGCGTCCTCTCCCGCGCGCTCGGCCAGATCGGCGAGCCGGGCGTAGGCGGCCGCCAACGGGGCGGGCGCGCCGTCGTCATCCGGTTGGCCGTAGATCTCCTCCCACGCCTTCTGAGCGTCGCGTATGGCGCGCACGGCCGCTCGCATGTCTTCGGCGGTTACGTGCGCCGCCGCCAAACGCTCAAGCATGGCCGCGCGGCTCGGAAGCTCGGCCGGACGAACGGCGTCGCGGATCCGCGCCTCGGCGGAGAGCGCTGCGCGCAGAGCCGACACGCGGGTCGCCGAACTCGCCGCGGCGTCGGCCCGGCGGAGCTCCGCCAACACGCGTTGAGCCCGGCTCGGCGCCGGCAAGGCCGCCTCCAACCGCGCGATGAGTTCGTCGTCTGTCGGGCCATTGTCTTGCGCGTGCGCTGAGCCCGACGCCAAGCCGCTTAAAACCGCCAACGCGATCGCTCGCCATGCCATACGCCATCCCCGTTCACGCCATCGGTTCGCCGACCAGGCTCAACGACTGGATGACACACGCGACGGACACGCGCCAACGCGAAACCGCCCGCGAGCGGCAGGGACACGAATGCTGTCTTGGAGCGCCGCGCGCCCCTTCAGACATCGCCCAACGCGGCGGGAATGACGATGCGGCCGGGGTCCGCCACGATCCGATCATCCGAGTGGGGCTCCACGGCGATGGCCCCCAGGTGCGCGCGCTCCAAACGCGTGCGCGCGCCGTCGGCCATCGGCGGCGGCAGGGTCCGCACCCGCTGACTTGGGGGCAGAGCCGTCCCCGCGAGCAGCGTCTGCCGCATCAGCTGCAGCGCCGCGCACAGAGACGCGTTCAACGGCGTGTAGTACGCGGAAAACCCGGGCAGGTTGAGCAAGGTGTCGAAGTGCTGGGCGCGTTCAATCTCGTAGTAGCGCAGATGGCGCGCCCCGCGTCCGGCGCGCGCGGCCGCCGCGACATAGGCGCGTGATGTGTGCGTTGGGTTGATCAGGCTGTCGCCGCGGCCATGAACGATGATAGTGGGACGCCCACGCGGCCGCGCATGCGCCAGCACGTGCCGCGCGCCGCGCTGAACCCGCTTCGCTTGGCCGTCGTGGCCCGTCCACAAGCGCCGGAAGGCGAGCGCCGTTTTCGCGCTCATCCACGCGGCGTCGCCATGATCGACGAGCGCAACGCCGCCGGACGGCGCCAACCCGCCGCTGCGCCCGGCCAACAGAGCTTTTTCCTCCGGCGTGGGCGCGCGGGCTTCCGACCCGCCGGGATCGGCAAACGCGAAGGTGACGCCCGCCAAAGCGTCCTCCACGCCAAAGCGGCCGAGCGCGTTGGCGAACGTCGCCGTCACCGCCGGCCAGATGTGCAACGCCACCATCGCGTTGAGCGCCCCGTCGCTCTCCGGCCCAAAATGCAGCGCCCGCATGCGCGCCACCGCAGCCTCCGCCTGCGCCTCGGTGGTGTCGCCGTCCAGAACGCCCGCGCTCGCCAGATCCGCGGCGAACGCCTCTTGGCGCGGCCGCAGGGGCGCGAGCAGTTCGGCCAGCGGGAAGGCCGCGAAGGCGGGCGCCAGCGCCGCCGCCGGCGCGAAAAGGCTCATCTGCGAAGCAATGTCATAGAGCGGCGCGCCCGCGCCGGCGCGTTCCACGCCGCCGTCAATCACCGTCAGCCGGCCGCGGGGGCGCGGAGTGATCTGGGGTTCGGCCGCCACGACGGCATCGAGCACGCCGGCGCGATCGGCCTCCGCCGCGCGCAACACCGCCCCACCCCCGTTGGAGACGCCGACGGCGATGACGGACACGGGCCTCTTGGCCCGCGCGCTGTCGGACGCAGCTAAGCGCGCCAAGCCGTAGCGCGCCGCCGCCAGCACAAACTGCGGCCAATCCGCCTCCACATGCTCGCCGCTGTGGGCGTGTTTGAACGCGATGGCGTGCGGCGCGTCGTCGAGGAAGCGCCTGAGCCGCCGCGTCCGCTTAACGGCGAAACTCGACGGCGCGGCGTCCGGCGTGGTGAGGTCCCCGTCAAGGTCATAGACCTCGCCGGTCGCCAGGATCTGCGCGCCGACGCCGGTTCCCTTGTCGGTCAGCGCCACCGCGCAGCCATGGGTCAAGGCCCAGGCGCCGACGTCGCCGATCGCCCCCGTGACGCCGCGCGATCCGGACGACGGGGCGACGATCAAGCATGGCGCGTCCGCATCAAACGCATCCGGGATCAACACCCGAACGGTGAACGGAAAGCGCCGCCCGGGCAGGCGCAGCAAGGCCGTGGTCTCCTCCCCCGCCACCGCGAGCGCGTCGGGCGACGCCGGGCCATAGAGGCGACCAAAGCCCCCCTCCTCCGTGACGTCCATCAACTCGCGGATGTCGCGGTGATGCGCCATTTGGCGGACGCTCGCCCCAGCCGGCGGCGTGGGTTGGCGGACCCCGGCAAGGCCGAGCCCGGCCGTGAGGAGGTCGTCAGCGCCCTCCCGGCGGCGCGGCCCGCTCTCCGCCACCAAGTCAGCGCCCAGATCACGCCGACGCACAGTCGAAGCCATGGGTGTTCTCGCGCGTGGCGCGGTCGGGCGCAAAAACGCCCGACCGCCCGAGACTTAGTAGCGGAATATCACCCGCACGTCGTAAGTGCGCGGCGCGGCGAAGAAGGCTGACTGCAGCCCCGGAAACTCGGTCAGGTTGAAGCCCTGAACCTGGATCTCCTCATTGCCGATGTTGCGCACGCCGCCCCGCAGCTGCCAGCGCCCGTCTTGGGTCCCGACGGCCGCGAAGGCGTTGGTGAGCCAATACGCGTCCTGCGTCAGCTCCGGCGTGGCGGAGATCTCCGTGGCGGTCTCCCCGCGATAGTTGGCGTCCACATGAACGGTGCCTTCAAGGAGCTGCCCCAGCGGGTGGACGTAGGTCGCGGCGATGCTGCCGTTGAACTCCGGCGTGTTCACCAGCGGACGGTCGCTCACGTCGGTGGGAACGCCGCCCACCAAAATGTCGAACTCTTGATACTCCGCATCGACATAGCCAAACGAGCCATTGAGGGTCAGACCGTCGTAGGGGGTCGCGAACATCTCGAGCTCGACGCCCTGGACGGTGGCTTCCGCAGCGTTGGTGAACTGACTGACGAACACGCCCGTGTCCGGATCCGCCGCGAAGGACGTCACCTGCAGGTCCGTGAAGTCGTTGAAGAAGTACGTGGCGTTGACCACCAAACGGTTGTCGAGCCAGGCGGTCTTCAGGCCCGCTTCGTAGGACCAGACAAACTCCGGATCAAAGGGCTCAAACGCCGCGTCGTTGTTCGCGCGCCCGTCAAAACCGCCGGACTTAAACCCGCGCCCGACCGAGGCGTACGCCAAGATGTCCTCGCTGACGTCGTAAGCGACCTCGAATTTCGGCGTGAAGGCGTCGAAGTCGTCCTCGCCCTCAATCGTGACGCCGGGCGTCCCCAAGCCTTGCAGAAACGGCGGCGGGTTCGGCACGACGCGCAGTTCGGGGTCGAAGAAGTTCTCGAACCGCCGCGCGGATTCCTTCTCTTCAAACGTGTAGCGGAGGCCGGCGCTGAGGCTCAGCCGATCCGTGGCCTGGTAGCTGCCGTGCGCAAAGGCGGCGTAGGAATTGGTGGTTTGGTCCGTGTCGGCGATGGACGAGGTGGCGAACGGCGGCAGCCCCAAAATCTCGGTGAACTGGAACAGGTTCACCGGCCCGAGACCGAAGGCGCTCAAATCAAAGCCTGCGGAGACGTTGTCGACGCCGCTGAAACTCAGATCATCGTCGTAGAAGTAATAGAGGCCAGCGGTCGCGTTGATCCGGTCGCCGTCGTCGTAGACGACCCGCAACTCTTGAGAGAATTGCTGTTGGTCCTGATCGACGAACACGTCAAGCAAGGGCAGCGGCGTGGCGTCGGTATCGAGCGCCACATCGAATTCGAACTCCCGGTACGCGGTGATGGACTCCACGGTCAATGTGTCCGTCGCGTCCCAGGTTGAGCGCAAGGTGACGCCGAAGCTGTCGGTGTCGGAGCGGGTGCTGGCGTTGGTGTTGACGTCGAAGGGGTCGTCTGACGGTTGGAACGTCGCGACGTTGAACGGGTCGTTCACCGGATCGGGGAAGCCGAACGCGTCCGTGACAAGGGCCGGGCTGCGCGCGCTGTCGGGGCGTTCGCGCCGGCCATCGAGGGTGAGGGCGACCGACACGTCGTCGCGGGGATCCCAATAAAGACCGACACGGCCGGAGAGCGAATTCTGATCGCCATTGTCTTGGCCATCGAACAGATTGGTGTTGAACCCGTCGCGACGGGTGTAGGCGACGGCAGCTTTGGCGCGCAGCACGCCCTCCACCAGAGGACCGCTCACGCGACCTCTCGCGGTGACGAAGTCGAAATTGCCCGCGCCGGCCTCAACATACGCCTCAAACTCATCGGTGGGTTTGCGCGAGACGAACTTCACCGCCCCGCCAATGGTGTTCCGACCATAGAGCGTGCCCTGCGGGCCCCGCAGAACCTCCACGCGATCGACGTCGAACAGCTCTAAGAACGCGGCTTGGGAGCGCGCGATGAACACGTCGTCCACATAGACGCCGACGCCGGGGTCCGCGAAGGCCAGAGAGTCGTTCTGGCCGCTGCCGCGGATGTAGATGACGGCGTTGGAAGCGTCGCCCTCGTCGAAATAGAAGTTGGGCACGGAGTACTGCAGTCCCGAGAGATCGTCGGCCTGCAGCTCCGCAATCCGGTTTTCAGAAAACGCCGAGACCGCCACCGGCACGTCCTGCAGCGTCTCCTCACGCCGGCGCGCCGTGACCACGAGGCGCTCGACGCCGCCAGCGTCCTCAGCGCCCTCCTCCGCCTCTGTTTGACCGTAAGCGCTTGGCGCCGCGACCGCCGCGGCGGCGACGCCCGCCAGCCAAAACAGGCGTGTGGATGTGCAGGCCATGGTGTGTCTCCCCAGATCCCCAATCGCTTGATGCGATTTTCTCAAATTCGAGGGTACGCCCCGCGCGATGCGGCGGCGATGACACTAGCGCGCGAGCGGTGAGGACATTTTCGCTCACGCGCCGTCGCGGCGCCCGCTACGCGCCGGATGCGGTCGCGGGGCCGGCGCTGGCGCCCAAGCCCACCTGATAAGCCGACGGCGTCAGCCGATTGTGGGCGAAGAACGCACGCGCAAAGCTGCGGGCGTCGGAGTACGCCAGGCGTTCGGCGACCTCATGGATCGAATGGCCCCGCGCAAGCAAGGCCTTGGCCTGCTCGTCGCGCGCCGCGGCCTTCAGAGCGCGAAAGGTGACGCCTTCGTCGGTCAGACGCCGGCGCAAAGACGACGCGCTGACGCCCAACGCGCGGGCCACCTGCCCCTGGTCATAGCGGCCGGCGCGCAGCACCGCCTCGACCTCCTCACGCCACGACCCGCGCGCGCCGCGGTCGGCGTAGGCGGCCGCGACCCGCTCAGCGATCACCCGATAGACCGGCGCGTCGGCGAACGCGGTGTCGGCGGCCGCGCGCGCCGGCACATGAGCCGCGCCGGGGCTGTAGTGAATGGCGTAAGTGTCGGATCCATAGCGGATCGGCGCGCGCCACAGCGCCAGAAAGGCGCCGCCGGGCGTAGCGGCGGGGCGCCGCGTCTCCACCTCCAACACCGCGTCGTGGATCGACGCCGCGGCGAGCTCGCACACGATCGCGTGCAGAAAGACCAGCACGCTCTCCATAAAGGCGTGGCGCGTCGGGCCGAGCGCTTCAACCGCAAACGGAAAATCGCGATCATCGATGGTGTAGATGAGCCGATCGTCCCGCTGGACGACCCGATTGTAGTCGCCGGCGTGCACCACATTGTACGCCTCCGCGATGTGCTCCATCGCCGCGACCAGCGTCATGCCGCGCGCCACCCCGCCAATGACCAGCCGGGCCGTCCCCGGGCGCAGCGGCCGCGCGGACGCCGTGACGGTTTCGTCGCCCAGCGCGTCGCTCAACCGTTCGAGGACACGGAAGTACGCCGGAAGCGGCAAGGTCGCGTCGTCATCGCGCCGAAACAAATCGTCCGGGACGCCCACATCGCGCAGCACGCGCGCGCTGTCGAGCCCGGCCTTGGCGAGCAGCGTCTCCAAAAAGCGGATCTCGCCAAGGCGCGCGCAGGCGGTGTCGGCCATGGCGTCGGGCGCGGCGAGGGGCACGCGTGTCCTCCGAGAGCGTCTGTGCCGCACAAGTGTGCAAGGTGACGGCGCGGTTGAGAAGCCGGTCCCGCATTTTGGGCGCAAAGCGACGCTGGCTTCGGCCTCATCTTCGGGCCATCCGCCTCGGGCAAGCGGGCGGGACAGCGACGTCCCCACGCGCCCGGTGTTAGTCCCCCGCCGGCGCGAACGGGAACAGCCCCGCCATGTCGGGGGAAATGAGGGACTGGGCCAGCGCCTGGCCCGCTTCAGAGACGCTCACCAGCGCCTGGGCGCCATGGAACGTGATGAAACCAAGGAAGGCGATCCCCGCCAAGGCCGCGAGCGCGAGGCCGGCGTTCACGCTCCAATGCACCGCAAGGCTGAACGCGAACCAGCCCTGGCGCGCGCGGTTTTCCTCCACCTCGCGGGCTACAAGCGCCGCGCCAATCCGCTTCGGCGAGGGCAGGAAAGGCATGGGAACCAGGCCCAGCGCCGCGGCGGCGACGGCCGCGTGCACGAAGGTTGGGATCAGCGTCGACAGCAGGGTGACGTAGACCCAGTAATTGCGCGGGTGGCCGGGCTCCGCGCGGATGGCGGCGTGCACGGCGTCGAGGTCAAGCATTAGGCGCGCGGCCGGGCTCCCCAGATGCAGTTGGTTGAGCGCGGCGATGGCGAAGCCGACGGTGAACACCAAGGCGGTCAGGAACGCGATCGCGGCGACCAGGTCCGCCAGCGACAACGCCAGCTTCGCCGCGATGGCGCGCGCGCCGACGCTGAGGCGCAAGAGCGCGCGGGTGAGGCCCACGGAAACGCCGTCGAACACCGCGTTCACCAGCGGCAGGGCGACCAGGAAAACGAGAAGGCCCGCGATCGTTTCTGCGTTGGCCGCAGAGTCGGGCCGCGCCGTGGCGGCGACCCACGCCGCCGCAGCGAGCATGGTCGCGGCGTAGGCCGGCCACACCCAAGCGAGCTGGCGGCGCGAATGAGCCCAGACGACAGCGCCAGCGAAAGTGACAGCGCCAGCGCCAGCGACAGCGACAGCGAAAGCGCCAGCGCCAGCGACAGCGCCAACGACAGCGAAAGCGCCAGCGAAAGCGCCAGCGCCAGCGACAGCGAAAGCGCCAGCGCCAGCGAAAGCGCCAGCGCCAACGACAGCGAAAGCGCCAGCGAAAGCGCCAGCGCCAGCGACAGCGCCAGCGAAAGCGCCAGCGAAAGCGCCAGCGCCAGCGACAGCGCCAGCGCCAGCGACAGCGCCAGCGAAAGCGCCAGCGCCAGCGACAGGACGCAGCACCCGCCCGGCCATTCCTTTGGCCGGGCGGGTGCTGACCCAGCGTGCGAAGAACACCCACCCCACCGCAAGACCGCCCAACGTCGCCGCGGCGATCCGTCGCCAAAGGGCCGCGTCCGCCTCCAGCCCCAACGCCGCGCCGGCGGGTCCGGCGTCCCCGACCGCGATCCACATCGCCAGCGCGGTGAGCACGGGATAGAGGAAGGCGTAGAGCAGCAGCCGGTTGAACAGCCGCCCGGAGATCGCCGGGTCAGACCCATCGCGCCCCAGCCCCGCGTCATCGCCGATCCATTTGGCCGTCCACCATAAAAGGCGATTGACCGCGGCGGAGTAGCGTTGCGGGAGGCGATCACGCTGGAGGAAACGCCCCAGCGCCTGCGTGCCGTCGTCTTGGGGCGCGATGAGCCAGAACCAAATGGCGCCCATGAAGCTAAGGACCCATCCAGCGACGACCGGGATCGAGAGCCCGCCGGGCAGCGTCTGGTCGAGCCACGCCAGCCCGGCGCCCAGCATGAGCGCGAACGCTTCGGCGCCCTCCGCCAGGTCTTCGCCCAGCACGCCCCAGAACCCGGTTGCGTCCCCGTCCATGCACACCCCCATGCCGACCCACGGTATCCGATACCCCGCGGCAAGGGGGGCGACAACGGCGCGTGTCGCCGCCCCAGACCCAAGCGTGTGGCCGCGGCTTCTGACCCGGAGCTTGTGATCAGGGCTTGTGACGAGGGGTTGGTCGCATGGGCGGCCTGCGACACGCGCGACGGGGGCCTTAGACCCCGTCGCGTCGGTCGCAATGGGCGACGCTCATGGGATGGTTTGCTCCTCGGCGCGGCGGGACGCATCGCGAAACCGGACGGCCGCCCTGCGCACCCGTTGGCTCAGAACCCACGGCGCAAACCGCCGAACGTCACGAGGCCCCGGCTCAAGCGCGTCAGCAACGTGCGCACACGCATCGGCGGCGGCTTCGCGTTGGGAGCCAGCCTGGAATTGCAGGCGTTCAATCGCGGCGATCGCCGATCGCAGCAGTCGCAGAACCTCAACCGTCCGCGGTCGTGCATCAGAAATGCGCTCGCCCGTGCTGTCGTCGCCATGGCGCGCATCGGCCAGCGTGGTGACAACGGTGGCGAGACTGTTGACGTGGCCAATCAACAGGGTGGCGGCGGCCTCGCCATGCGGTTGGACGCCGTTGGGCCCTTCAGCGTGAGCGAGTTCGACGAGCACCGTGTGGTAAAACATGGTCCGATGGGGCGACTGGATCGCCGGCGTGGGGGCCAAGCGCGCCTCAAACTCGCGCAGCGTCCGTGTCGCCGGAAAGTCCGGGTGCGCCGCAAACTCAACCAACCCCGACGAAACGGCGCTCCACACCACCGGATCATCAGCCACCAGGAAGTTTGGGAGCGCGTCGAGCGCGGCCCGTCGCTCTTCCGCATAGCCCGGCGCGGTCGTCGCCATCACCGACAGGATGCCGGCCACGCGCGTGCGCCAGTGGAGGGGCGCGGACGCGTCGTCAGAGGCGGACATCGCGACATCGATACTCTCTCTGTAAAGACGCGTGACGTAATTGGGCAATGGTTTCAGCGCGCTGCTGTGCGGGCGGATGATGGCGGCGGCGGTGGCGTGAGTCGGCCACCAGGTCTTGGGCGCTTCCCCCTCGCCGAGGATCCGTTGGATTTGACGGCCCTTATAAGTCAGAATCGGTCCTTGAAGTGCGTCCCGAATGCCCGCGACGATGCGTGGGTTCACGGCGGGCCGTCCGCGGGGCATCGTCTTCGCGACGATATCAGCGAACATCGCGCGCTCCATAAAAGGGTCAACGATGTTGTCTGGGATGTTTGGGTTGTTGAACGCCTCCTTTTGACGCGCCCACCGGCCGGCCAAGTCGAGCGCCTGGATCAACCCGGCGAGCACCAAAAGGTCAATCAACGCGCGCACTGCGAACACCGCGTGCTGTCCCCAACCGGGCGTGACCCGAATAACGGTGGCGGTTTCAGCGCCGTACACCTCCGACCAGTCAAGAAACGGGGCCGCTTTCGCCACCTCGCCCCCGAAAAACAACATCCATTCGGAAATCGAGATGGTCGTCGCCGGGTCGCCCGTAGCGGTGGTGAACCAGCCTGGCCCGCTGGCCTGCCGCAGCGCCAGCGGCATGATCGCCATAAGGACGATAAGCGCTGTGAGGGCGACGACACGGTATTCGAGCTCAAAGCCAAGGCTGATGGCGGAGTCCTTGGCTACGTCGTATCGACCGGTGATCACATAGCGCCGACGATCCTCTTCCACCCAAGCCCAACGCCGAAACAAGGCGACGACCCCGACCAGCGCGACACCCGCGCCAACCAAGCCCCAAGCCGGCGGCGCGAGCCATGTGACCGCCAACGCCGCCCCAAAGAAGGCGATGAAATGGATCGCGCGCCAGACCAAGCGCGTTGCATGACCTCCGCACAGCGCCGCAACACTGAGCACCAGCTCGCGGTCGATCACCGACAGAACGTGACCGAGCCATCCGAACACGACATGGAAAGCGCCGCGCCAGGGCGGCGGGGGGTCGATCGGACTGTCCCCACACTTGCCATGCCACGCAGAGGCGACGAACAGAGTTCCGATCAGGCCCATCGCGACAAGACCGTATTGGCCATGAATAAGATTGGCCCCCGCCGCGCCGGAACGCGACCCGCCAACGAAATGAGCCAAGAACCACACGCCGGCGACAGCCAGAATGAGCAACACGGCGGCGAGCCCCCCGATGGGATGGGCGCTCACGTCACGACGCCGCGGCGCCCGTGGCGGGACTTGCCGCGGCGGTAGATGCACGACGTTTGCACGCGCGTCAGCACGCGCATCGTCGTCCGTGTCCTGCGGATCCGCCGCCATCACCCCCTCCAGCCCAACGGCAGCGTTAACCATTTGCGGTGCAACTGCAATCGGCACAACCGCGACGAAGTGCAGCGTCAGCAGTGTTTTCGGTCGGCGCACCGGACACCGTGCGCCCTCCCCGTCCCGATGAGTCACGCCGACCTCAAACGACGCCCAGGCTGGCTCTGCGCCATGGGATGCACGCCTGCGGTGAAACGATCTCGCGCAGCCTCACAAAGGCGCGTGCAACCCCCGCGATTGTTGTGGCAAGACAGACGAACGGGCTGGAGATTGAGCGATGCGCGTTGGTGTTCTTAGTTGGATGCTCGCCATGGTGATCATGGCCGTGCTCCAGGGCGATCGGGCCTCCGCTCAAAGCGAGCCGCGTTTGGCGCTGCTGATCGGCAACGAAGCCTATCCATCCGATCCGGGCCGCTTGCGCCGCCCTCATGGCGATGTGCGCGACTTGCAGCGCGCGCTGGAGGACGCTGACTTTGCCGTCACGCGCGTTCTCGACGCGGATGCGGCGGCGATCGAAGGCGCTGTCGTGGCGTTCGCGGACGCCCTTGAGGATGCGGGCCCGACCGCCGTCGGCTTCTTCTATTACGCGGGCCATGGCGCCGTGGCGGTCTCCGAGGCGCGGCGGCGCAACTTCATGCTCCCGGCGCGCACGTCGATCGCCAACGCGCGGGAAGTGGCGCTGCGCGGCGTGCGGCTGGACCGTGTGGTTGATGTGTTGGAGAACGCCGGCGCGGGCGCCTTGTTCGTGGTGTATGACGCCTGCCGCAACAGTTTCTCCCGCGGCGGGCGCGGCTTCGAGGTGGTGCCGGAACGCCCCGGCTTGCTCCTAGCTCTTTCGACCATGGCGGACGCGACCACGCCCGACGACGGCGCCTACGCCATTGCGCTCGCTGAAGAGATCCGGCGGCCGGGCCAACCGGCGGAACTGGCGTTCATCAACGCGACCCAGGCTGTGGCGCAAACCCGCCCCCGCGATCAGTTGCCGGTTCTCAGGCCGGCTCTGGTGGAGCCCTTTTGCTTTCAGGACTGC
>CAZGLY010000054.1:0-18250 GCA_964526675.1 uncultured Caulobacterales bacterium | reverse complement strand
TGCATGCGGTAGGGCATGCGGGTCTTGTCCTGGCTCCACGCCATCAGGTCGATCATCGGCGTGCGTTCGCCAAGGAGATACGTCCGCATAGCGTTCGACCAGACCAAGTCTTCCGCGCGCAGCATGGTGAACGCGCCGGACATTTGATCGCCTTCCAACACCCCTTGTTCCCACATCAAATCTTCGAGATAGGCGACCTGGGGTTCGTCAATAAACAGCAGAAGCTCGCCCGCTTCCTCGAAGTCCACTTGCGCCGCCAATAAGGTCAGCGACGCGATGCGGTCGTCGCCGTCGCGGGCCATTTGCGCTGCGGCGATGGTGAGCATGGTGCCGCCAAGACAATAGCCGGCCGCGTGCATGCGCGCGTTCGGGCGCACGGCGCTCACCACGTCCATAGCCGCCATCACGCCCTGCGTGCGGTAGTCATCCCAACCGAAATCGCGATGCTCCGGCGTCGGATTGCGCCAGGAGATCATGAACACCGTAAAGCCTTGAGCCGTCAGCCAGCGGACCAACGAATTGTGCGGCGACAGATCAAGGATGTAGTACTTCATGATCCACGCCGGCACGATGAGAACCGGCTCGGCGCGGACTTTGTCCGTTGTCGGTTCGTATTGGATGAGCTCGATCAGCTCGTTGCGGAACACCACGCGTCCGGGCGTCGCTGCGACCGCCTCCCCAGGGCGAAAGGCGTCCACGCCGACGGGCGGCTGGCCGTTCGCGTTGCGCGCCATGTCCTCCAAGAGAAGCGCCGCGCCTTTCGCGAGAGTGGCGCCGCCGCTGGCCAGCGCTCGCTGTTGCACGGTGGGGTTTGTGGCGAGGAAGTTGGAGGGATGCGTCGCCGCCAGCGCGCTTTCGACCATGAAGAGCGCGCGCTCGGTGTTGCGGGCGCTGACGCCCCGCACGTCCGTGGTTGCGGCTCGCCACCAATCGGCCGCCGCCGCCCAGGTCTGGACCCACGTCGCATAAGGGGATGCGCGCCACGCTTTCCCCTGGCAGCGTTTGTCGGCGAACGCCTCGGGAAAGGGGGGCTCGGCTGGAGCGCCAACCGCGGTCGCGGCGCTGTACCGCGCGACGCGTTGGGCGTCGTTGACGGCTTGCGCGGCGAGCGCCCACCGTCGCCCGGGCGCGACGGCCAGATGCACGGCCCAATCCATCCACGTGGCCGCGAGCGCGAAGGGCGACACCCCGGACGTGGCTTGGGCCAAAGCGGCGCGAAACGTACGGTCGAGCGTGTCCGCGGTGTCGTTGGCGGTGGCGGGCGCGTCATCCGATTGCGGAGCGCCGACCTTTCCACTCGCGATCGGCTGATCAGAGGTGACGGTCGCGCGAGCACTGACGTCCGACGCCTTGGGAGACGGAGCGATGTCGGTCATGCGTTTTGCACCTGTGTTGCGTTCGCGATGTCATAAGCGTTGGTGCGGGTGTCGGGGAGGCGTTATTCCGCCGCATGTGGCTCTTTGTCGGCGTCAGCGTCCGGGGTTCGTCGCTTGCGCGTGAGAAACAACCCAAGCGCCGCCGCCGAGATCGCCGCGGCGACCAGAAAAGGCGCCCCCGGAAGGCGCACGCCCGCCACGCCTTCGTCGAAGGCGGCGAACACCTGCGTGTACATGAGCGGCGCGATGATCAGCACCACGCCTGTCAACGCGGAGAGCCCGCCTTGCAGCTCGCCCTGAGCGTCCGGGCCGACACGTTCGGTGATGACTTTCTGTAGGGCCGGGCCTTGCAAGCCGCTGATCAGCGCTGTGGTCAGCCACACATAGACCCACGCCGCGTTCGGCGCGGTCGCCAAGCCGATTAGCGAGACCACCTCCACCGCCGTGGAGATCCAGATCGCGCGCCGCGCGCCGAGCCGCGGCATGACCAGGGGAATCACCGCCGCCTGCGACACCGCAAACACCGCGCCGAAGTAAGCCACCGACGCCCCGATCTCCTGGGAGGACCAGCCGAACTTGCCGATCGCCACATAAGACCAAACGGCCGGGTACACGAACTCCGACAAGCTTGCGAGAAAATACACGACCACGAGCGTGCTCAGGCCTTCGGTCTTGGCGAGCTGGCCCAGCGAGCCGAACACGTGCGCGCGCGCCCAAGAGAACGGGCGGCGGTGTTCCGGCGCGAGGGATTCCGGCACCACAAAGAAGCCGTACGCCGCGTTGAGCGCGGCGAGCGCCGCGGCCGCGAAGAAGGGCGCGCGGGGGCTGAGCTCCCCCAAAACCCCGCCCAGCGCCGGCCCGATGATGAAGCCGACCCCCATGGCCGCCCCGAGCCAGCCAAACCGCGCCGCGCGCTGTTCGGCGGGCGTGATGTCGGCGATGTAGGCGTTGGCCGTCGAGTAGGTCGCCGCGAAGATCCCGGACAACACGCGCGCGATGAAGAACACCCACAACGCGTGGGCCAAGCCCATGAGCACGAAGTCGACCGCCAGCGCCGCCAGCGACATCAGCAACACCGGCCGCCGGCCGAACCGGTCCGAGAGCCCGCCGATCACCGGCGAACACAGGAACTGCATAATGGCGTAGACGAAGGTCGCCAGCCCGCCCCAACGCGCGGCCGCCGCCACGCCCTCGCCGGTGAGGTCTTGGATCAAAAACGGGAGCACCGGCAGAACGATCCCGAAGCCCAAAGCGTCGATCAAAACGGTCGCCACAATGAACACGGCGGCGGCCGGGCGCGCGCCCGGACCTGGCGCGCCCGAACCTGGCGCGCGCGGCGTCTGCGGAGCGGAGGGTTCCGGCGGCGGAGCGGAGGCGTCGGTCATCGGCGCACCGTGGGTCGGAAGCTGAGGGCTGGCAAGCGGTGGTCGCCGCCACTCTGGCCTTTCGCTCTTAAGGACATATGGTTTCCAACAGACGCGTCGCTCGCGACTCGCCCCAAGTCTCCCCTGTGAAAGGCCGCCATGACCGCCGACAACGACGCCCACGCCCAAGAGATGAAGGCGCTCCAAGAGGAGCAGAAACGGAAAGTCGCCGAAGCCGGCGATCCCGGTCGCGGGCTCGTGCTCGTGCACACAGGCGACGGCAAGGGCAAGTCGAGCTCGGCCTTCGGCGTGATTGCGCGCGCGTTGGGTTGGGGCCACCAAGTGGCGGTCGTGCAGTTCATCAAGGGCGATTGGGTGACCGGCGAGCGCCAGTTCTTCGATCGCTTTCCCAACCAGCTCGCCTGGCGGACGATGGGCGAGGGGTTCACCTGGGACACCCAGGACCGTTCGCGAGATGTCGCTGCGGCGGAAGCGGCGCTTGGCCAAGCGCGGGACTTTATGACCTCCGGCGACTACGACCTGGTTGTGCTGGATGAGATTAACATCGCGCTGATGTTGGATTATCTCACGCCGGAGGCGCTGCTCGACGTACTGGAGGCGCGGTCCGACCGCACGAGCGTGATCCTCACGGGCCGCGGCGCGAAGGACGCGATCGTGGACTACGCCGACCTCGTCAGTGAGATGCGGGAGGTCAAACACCCCTTCAAAGCGGGCATTAAAGCCCAGCGCGGGATCGACTTTTAGGCTTGCGGCCGGCGTGACGGATGGGCCGCTTAGGCCGTCTCTTTCGCGAAGTTGGGATGCACCACCGCGCCGTCGCGGGTCAGCGCCATGCCCTGGATAATCTCGTCATCCCATTTGGGGGCGTAGCCCGCGCCTTCGTCCGCGGTGAGCAGCGGCGAGAGATTGAGCAGGTTCTTCGCGTAGAGCGCGGAAGCGTCGGAGGCTAAGCGGCCGGGCAAGTTCGACCAGCCGATGATGGTCGCCCCGCCGTCCGTCGTGACGATCTGATCCTTCACCGCGCCTTCGACATTGCCGCCACGGGCCGTCGCGATGTCCACGATCACGGAGCCGGGCCGCATGGAGGCCACCATCGCCGCCGTGATCAGCCGCGGCGCGGGGCGGCCGGGGATCAACGCGGTGGTGATGACGATGTCCTGCTTGGCGATGTGGCTGGCCGTCAGCTCCGCCTGCTTTTGCTTGTATTCGTCGGACATTTCCTTGGCGTAGCCGCCGGCGTCCTGGGCGGCTTGGAACTCTTCGTCCTCCACCGCGACGAATTTGGCCGCGAGGCTCTCCACCTGCTCCTTCGCGGCGGGACGCACATCGGTGGCGGAGACAATGGCGCCCAAGCGCTTGGCGGTGGCGATGGCCTGCAGCCCCGCGACGCCCGCGCCCATGACGAAGCATTTCGCCGCCGCGACCGTGCCGGCGGCCGTCATCATCATCGGCAGCGCCCGGCCATACACTTGAGACGCCTCGATCACCGCGCGGTAGCCGGCCAAGTTGGCTTGAGACGAGAGGGCGTCCATGGACTGCGCGCGCGTGATCCGCGGCGTGAACTCCATGGCGAACGCGTCAACGCGCGCAGACGCATAGGCGTCCAGCATCGTGCGGTCGTCGTAGGGCTCCAGCAGCCCCACCAGCCCGGCGCCGGGCTTCATCTGGCCCAGCTGCTCGCGCGTCGGCCCGCGCACGCACAGCACGACGTCCGCCCCCCAGGCGTCGGCGGCGGAGCCCACCGTCGCGCCCGCGCTTTGGAAGTCCCCGTCGGTGAACGACGAGCCGGCGCCCGCGCCCGCTTCGATCAGCACGTCATGGCCCGCGGCGGTGAGTTTCTTGATCGACTCCGGCGACGCCGCGACGCGCGCCTCCCCATCACGGGTTTCCTTCGCCACGCCCAGTTTCATCGTGTCACTCCCGCTTCCTGCGTGGCGCGTGCGCGCCCTCGTCAGCCCATGGCGGTGCGCAGCAACACCACGAAGCCCGTCATCGCGATCGCCGCGACGGTCAACACCGCCACCGTCGCATACCACGCCAGCGACAACCGCAAGCCGAGGCCGGCCGCGAGCGCGGCGATCACCGCTATCGCCAACGCGCCGAACGCGGGCGTTCCCGCGGCGAAGATTAAGGTCAAATACAACACGGCGACGGACGTCAACGCCGACGACCAGACCGTCACCCGCATGAAACCATTGAAGGTGCGGGTTTGTTCCGACACGTCCATACTGCCGTGGGCGTAGTTTTCAGGGGCTGTCATGAGGTCTCCCATCCATGATTGCCGAGCGCGCTAGCACGCGCCTGGAACGCCATCAAGAGACCGGAGGGCCTTGACGCACGGTTTCCGAGCCCCGTCGCGGGCCGGTGTTGGGCTCATCGTCCCGTGGGCGACCAGGCCGCCAACATCCCCTCCAACGCGCCCACCGTGGCGATCGGCTGATCCAGCAGCAAATGATGGCGCGCCTCGCGCACGGTCACCATGGGCGCGCCCGCCGGCAGGTTCGCGGCCATAAAGGCCCAGGCGTCGTCGGTGACCAAGTCAGACAGCGCGCCGCGCACGAAGGCGAGAGGGCATTGGGCGCCCGCAATCAGGGCCACCGGATCGAACCGTTCGCTCCGATCCCGTTTCACCCACAGACCGGGGTCATGCCGCCACGTCCAGCCGGTCCCGTCTGGTCCGTCGACGTGCTGTAACGCGCCGCGCGCCACGTGATCGACGAGATAAATGTTCTCGCACTCTTGGTCGGGCATGAGCCGAAAGCGCGCCAGGGCGTCAGCCAAGGTCGCGTAGACCCGCCCGCCGCGGCGGCGCGGCTCGCCCGCGCCCTCCACCTTGGGCGGGGTCACGGGAATGTCCATCAACACCGCGCCGCCAAAGAGCTCGCCGGCGGTCGCCGCCACCGCCATGGAGACGATCGCCCCGAAGGAGTGGCCAATCAGCACGGGCTTCTCGGCGTCGGTCATGCCGTCCGCCAAAACGCCCGCGGATCGGGCGGCCGCGACCACCTCCGCCACGTAACAGCCGGAGCGGTACACGCTCCGATGGTCAGACCCGCCCATGCCCGACAGCGACAGGGCCACCGGCGTCCAGGCGTCCGCAAAAAAAGGCGCGATGAAATCCCACCATCCCAAATGGGCAAGGCCGCCATGCACAAACACCAGGCCGCGCTTTGCCGGCGCCGAAGATGGATCCGACGTCTCCCACCGTCGCCAGACGATGCGGGCGTCCTCGACGGTCACGTCGCCGTCCGTGTGAGGGGTGGCGACGGCGCTGTGAAACCACGTCGGGGCCGGCGCGGGCTCGCCCTTCAAATGCGCGAGAGGAAACGTCCGCTCGTCGCGCTGCGGCGTTGCATCATCAGATGACGGCGGGGAAGAGGCCACGTCAGACATCCGTGAGCCATAGCTAACGCTTACGTTCACGTCAAACTTGCGACAATCCTTATGGACGCGCGCAGCCCGCTGTTAGGGCGAATCGAGCCATGAAAGCGTCTCCTTTGCGCGGTCTCTCGGCTCCGCGCCGGGGCGTCGGGGGCGCGGAGGTTGAGCGGCTTGCGACGCCGCGTCCTGACATGCGCCGGGACCGACGGCGCGCCTGGGCGAATGCGGAGTGTGATCCTGGTGCAGCGCACGTCTCATGGCGGCATCGCTCTGGCGGCGATCCTGATGCTGGTCGCCGTGCAACCCGGCGCGTCCGCCCAATCCGACACCGCCGTCGGCGATGACGAGCCGTTGATGGAGCGCTCCGCCCAACCGCTGGACGCCGCGGCGACGCCGGAGATTGTTCACCCTCTTGAGACGCTGTGGCGGGATCTTTCGGAGGACAGCCGCCCGACCTGCGCCGCTGACGCCGGCGCTGAGGGCGAGGCCGTCCGCACCTACCCAAGCCGCCGTCTGGTGCAAGCTCTGGTGAGGGCCTACCTCGTGCCGGCGGACGCCTCCCGCGACCGCATCTACGGCCAGAGCGAGTTTCGTCGGTGGCTTGGCGCCGCGGTTGGCGCGCGCATGCGCACCCTGCGCGCAGCGGACCAACGTGGCGAAACTGATCCAGAACTTGAAGCCGACGCCATCAGCCGCATGGCGCGGGCGCTCGCGCGCATGCTGACGCTGGAGAACGGCGAGGATAAGGGCGACTCCATTCTGTCGTGGATGGTCGAGGACGGTCGCCGTGTGGAGTTGCGGCACACCGAACAACTGATCTTCGCGCGCCACAAACAATACGAAGACACGCTCCTGTCCCAGGTGCTCAACGCGCCGGACAGTTGGGCGGAGAACCTCATCGCCGACCGTCATCAACGGTTTCGGATCATCGCGAGCTGTCCTGAACAGCGGGACGAGTTTCTCAGCGCCGAACGCGCGCGCCGCATAGACGGGCCGATCACTTGGGTGCGCCGCAGCTTGCGGGTCGGCGCCACCGAGCGGGACGTCAGTCGCCCGCTCTCCCAACGCCGTGGGGCCGGCGTCGCGGTGAACCTGAACAACGAAAGTCAGACCCAAATCTGGGATTGGGAGTTTGCTCTGTCGGTGGACCCGTGGTCCTTGCCGACGCCGTGGTCGGCCAACACGCCGGAGAAAATCAATCGCGACTTCTTTGAGCATTTCTCGACGATGCCGGAGCGGGACTTCACCTACCGTTTGTCGGGCACGGAAGTCCGTCCGTATCTGGCGGTGAAGCGGCGCGCCATCATTGATGAGGAAGACGACACGACGGACGTGGACGTCGACTTTGTCACCGCGGGCTTCGAAGTGTCGTCCTTCATCGAGCGTGGGCGCGCCCGCAGCCGCGAGGTCTGCCGCACGCCGGAGATGCGGGGAAATCGGGAGTGCGCCATCATCGCTCTCGACGACGACATTCATCACGAAGAGCGCACCTACAAGGCCAGTCGGTTCCGCATCCAAGCGCCGGTGTCCTTGGAGTGGGTGACCGACACCAGCTTCGAGTCGTCTTTTGCGCGGGCGCAAGTGCAGCTGACCCCGAGCGTCGGCCTGATCGGCGATCCGCGCACGACGTTTCCGGTGCCGGGCTTTCAGCAGTTGCCGCTCATCCGTCGAGCGATTTCGCCCTACATGCAGGTCATCACCTCGCCCGCGGTCGACTACGCGGAGGTGTTCGAACCCGGCGACACGTTGCCGCTTCAAGACATCGACCGGTATGTCCGTGTCGGCGGCGACTTTGAACTGAACATGCACTTCAACGGGGTCTTCGCCAGCACCGGCAGTCGCCTGCGTTGGCTGACATCGTATCGACTGCGCGAAGACCTGACCCAAGACGCTCTGGCGGACGCGGCGTTGTTCCAAAGCGAGCTGAACGTGCTGTTGCCGGGTGATCGCTTCTCCCTGGGACTCCAGTTCGAAGAAGGGGAGGATCCACGGACGTTGGAGCGCGATGAGCGCGTTCAGTTCGTGGCGCGCTACCGCATGTGAGGCCCGCGCGCCGGGCTGGGCGTCGCCGGCTCGCCCTCCGCGCCCCAGCCGCCCGCGCCGGGGGTGAGGATCTCGATCACATCACCAGCCTCCACCGTGACGCGGAACCGGCCCGCCAGGGCCTCCCGGCCGCCGTCAGCGCGCTCGAGCGTCTGAGCCCCGGGCGCGCCAGGCTGTCCGCCCGCGAGACCCGGCGCGCCCGCGTCGCGACGCGTTGAGAGAAGCGCGACCGACATCGGGGCGAGAAATCGAAGGCGTCGCCGCACGCCGTCGCCGCCGGGCCGCGCGCCGGCCCCGCCCGAGCCCTGGCGCACGCCAAACGCCTCCACCCGCACCGGAAACCGCGCTTCGAGGACCTCAGGATCGGTCAAGCGGGAGTTCGTCATGTGCGTGTGCACGGCGTCCGCGCCCGAAGCTGCGGGCCCCGCCGGCGCGCCGCCGGCGATCGTCTCGTAGTATTGGCGCGCCGCATCGCCGAACGTCAGATTGTTCATCGTTCCTTGGGCGGCCGCCAACGCGCCTGTGGCTAGGAAAAGGGCGTCGACCACGTGCTGGCTCGTCTCCACATTGCCTGCGACCACCGCCGCCTCCGGGCCGGGGTCGAGCAGGGAGCCGGCCGGCGTGCGAATCTCCAGCGGCTTCAGACCCCCGTCGTTCAGCGGGATGTCGTCGCCCGTCAGCACACGGAACACATAAAGCGCCGCCGCGCGCGCGATCGCGGCCGGCGCGTTGAAATTGGTGTCTTGTTGCGCGGACGTGCCGGCGAAGTCGATCACCGCGGAACGGCGGGCGTGGTCCACGCGCACCGAAACCCGAATCTCCGCGCCGCCGTCCATCGCCACACACGCTGCGCCGTCCGTCAGACGCGCGATGGCGCGGCGCACGGCCTCTTCGGCGTTGTCTTGCACATGACCGAGATACTGAACCACCACCTCGCGCCCATGGTCGGCGACCAAGCGCAGCAACCCTTGAGCGCCGCGGGTGCACGCCGCCAGCTGCGCCTTGAGATCCGCGATGTTCTGATTGGGATTGCGGGCCGGATAAGGGCCTGAGGCGAGCGCGGCGCGCACGGCGGCTTCCTGAAAAACACCGCCCTCCAACAGCTTCATCGGTGCAATCACCACGCCTTCCTCGCTGAGTTGGCGCGAAAATGGAGGCATGGAGCCGGGTTCTGCGCCGCCAATGTCGGCGTGATGGCCGCGCGCGGCGGTGAAGAACAGCCGTTCGCCGCCGGGCTCGGTCACCGGGGCGACCACGGTGACGTCTGGCAGATGGGTGCCGCCGG
Organism: uncultured Caulobacterales bacterium; assembly: GCA_964526675.1. Classification (GTDB taxonomy): domain Bacteria; phylum Pseudomonadota; class Alphaproteobacteria; order Caulobacterales; family Maricaulaceae; genus CAZADA01. The sequence goes on along the minus strand of CAZGLY010000054.1, from coordinate 8,780 downwards.
CGGCCGGCGCGTTCACCACGACCGCTTCCCCGCCGCGCAGATCCGGGAAGGCGTCGAGCGCCGCGCGCACGCTCGCGCCCATGGAGCCCAGATGCACCGGCATGTGCGGCGCGTTCGCGACCAGCCCGCCCTCGCGATCGAACACGGCGCACGAAAAGTCGAGCCGCTCCTTCATGTTGACCGATTTCGCCGTGCGCTCCAGCGCGGCGCCCATGTCCTCCGCGACGGCCATGAAGCGTCGGTTGAACAACTCCAACCGCACCGGGTCGACCGCACCGTCTCCCGCGGGCGCGGTCTTGGTCTCCAGCCGGCGCAGGACCAGCATGCCGTCCTCCTGGCGGGCGGCGCGCCAGCCGCGGTCGACGACGATTTGCGAGTGCGGCTCCACGATCAGCGCCGGACCGTGGACCACGCCGCCAGCGGCGACATCCTGCAGGCGGTAGACGGGGCAGGGCGTGAGCGCGCCATCTTCATAGCGCTGAGACAGGTCGAACGGCGCGGGCCCGCCGCGGCGCTTGGGCGCGTCGAACCGCAATTCGTCGGCGCCCGGAGAGGGGGCGTCGACCTCCACCACGATGGAGTCGATCGCGATGCGGCTGTCCTCCACAAAGCCGAACAGCCGTCGGTGCGCGTTCTCAAAGGCTTGACGCATCGCCTCCGGCGCCGCGAGCGGGACGGTCAACGCCGCGTCCGTTCCTTCGTAACGCAACCGCGCTCGGGATTGGCGGCGAACGGCCGCGTGGTCGGCCCCCTGATCCACCAGGGCGTCGCGCAACTCGCCCTCCAACGCGTCGGCGCGCGCGCGCGCGCGGGCCGCGCCCGCCGCATCCAGCGTCCCGGCGAGCGTGCTTTCTCGGACCATGCGCAAATCCGCCAGCGCCACGCCCAAGGCCGATTGCACGCTCGCCATGGGGTGGATCAGGACCGCGCGGATGTCCAACGCGTCCGCGACGCGGCACGCCAGCTGGCCGCCCGCGCCGCCGAAACTCGCCAGCGCATAATCCGAGGGGTCGTAGCCCTGGGCGGTCGAGATGCGTTTCACCGCCTGCGCCATGTTCTCGATCGCCACCGCGATGAAGCCTTCCGCGGCGGCTTCCAACCCGCCCGCGCCCATCCGAAACGCCAGCTGCGCCAGCTTTCGGCGAGACGCCTCGGGGTTCAGCGGCCGATCGCCATCCGGGCCGAACACGGCCGGGAAGAACCGCGCGTCCAACCGGCCCAGGACCAGGTTGGCGTCCGTCACCGTGACCGGTCCGCCAAGTCCATACGCCGCGGGCCCCGGATCCGCCCCGGCGCTGCGCGGCCCCACCTGCGCGCGCTCGCCATCGACATGCAGGATGGATCCCCCGCCGGCGGCCACGGTGTGGACCGCCAACATCGGCGCGCGCACCCGCCACCCGCCGACCACGCTGTGGGCGCTGCGTTCGTAGTGGTCTCCGTCAAAGCGCGACACGTCTGTGGAGGTGCCGCCCATGTCGAACCCGAGCACCCGGCGCACGCCGGCGCGCGCGGCGGTTTTCGCCATCCCCACAACGCCGGCGGCGGGCCCCGACAACAGCACATCGCGGCCGGTGGCCGCGTTGGCCGCCATAAGCCCGCCTGCGGACGTCATGAGGTAAAGCGGCGCCCCGCCGAGCGCCGCGCTCAAGCCCGCCACATAGTGGCGCAGGATCGGCGTGAGATACGCGTCCGCCAGCGTGGTGCGCGCGCGCGGCGCCAATTTGATCAGAGGATCGACGCGCGAACTCACCGCCACATACGCGAACCCCGCCGCGTCGGCGATCGCGGCCAGGGCCTCTTCATGCGCGGGGTTCTGACATGCGTGCATCAAGCAGATCGCCGCCGCCTCGCAGCCGGCGTTCCGCGCGTCGTCGAAGGCGCGGGCGGCGGCGTCGCGATCGAGCGGCGTCACTTCACGTCCCTCGGCGTCCAGACGCCCGGCGATTTCGATGACCTGGGTGTAGAGCGGCGCCGGGCGCACGATTTCCAAGGCGAAAATGTCCGGACGGCTTTGATCCCCGATGATCAGGCTGTCCCCGAAGCCCGCGGTCGTGACGAACGCCGTTGGCGCGCCACGGCGCTCCAAAAGCGCGTTGGTCGCGACGGTGGTGCCGAGCTTCACCGACGCGATCGATCGTGCGGGGATCGCGGCGTCCGCCGCCAGTCCCATCAGACGGCGCACTCCGGCCACCACTGCGTCGTCATACTGCTCGGGGTGTTCCGACAGGAGCTTGGCCGTGCGCACCGATCCGTTGGGGTCGCGGGCGATGATGTCGGTGAACGTGCCGCCGCGATCGATCCAAAATCGCCAAGAATCGTCGGGGATCATAGCGGGGCTCCGGGGATGTGCGGCGATCGGCGGCCGTTGAGGCGATTTCGCCGCTTTTCAGACACTTCGATACGGGTACCATGGGCGTATGGGACTTTGGCGTCAGCTCTCGGGTTTCGTCGAGCGCGCCCGTCGCGTCGACCCCGACCTTCCAGACCCGGCCAGTTTTGCGCCGGACGACGGCGATTGCCCGCGGGACCGCGCGGGCCGCGACACAGAGTTTACGCTCGCCGTCATCGCGCTGGGCGCAAAACTCGCCAAGGCCGACGGCTTCGTGACCGTTGAGGAGGAGCGCGCTTTTCACGACGTCTTCCAAACCGAGGGCGCCGACGCGGCCCGCGCGGAGAAAGCCTTCGCGAGGGCCGGCCAGACCACATTGGGCTTCGAGGGCTACGCCACGCGGTTGGCGCGGCGTTGGCGGGCCTACCCCTGCCTGATGGAGGATGTGCTCGACGGGTTGTTCCACATCGCCGCTGCGGACGGCCGCGTGACGGAGGCCGAGGTCGCCTACATCGCGCGGGTCGCTGAACTGTTCGGGTTTTCGGAGCGTGAGTTCGCTCGGATCAAAGCGAGCTGGCTGGGGCGCCCCGCGGACGATCCCTATTTGGTGTTGGGCGTGGATCCTGACATCAGCGACGACGATCTGCGGCGCGCGTATCGGCGCATGGCCGCCGCCAATCACCCCGACCACTTTACCGGCCGCGGCATGCCGCTCAGCGCGGTTGCGCTGGCGCATGAAAAGATGGCCGCCGTGAACGCCGCCTATGACGCAGTGAGGCGCGCTCGCGGATTAACCGCAGAAAGGCCTGAGCCGTCTACTCTTTAGGCCTGAAATGATTGACGGCGCTGGAGGAAGGGCCAAGTCTTAGTGTCTGCGCCGCCAAACGGCGCGGGTTGGGCCCCAAGAGGCCTTGAATGGTGGAGGACACATGACGTCGCAGACGCACGAACACCATCGAGAAGCCCCGTGGACGCGCCGCGCGCGGAGGGCGGGGCTGGCCCTGCGGCGTACGGTTCTCGCAGGCGCGGCGGTCGCTTTCGTGGTCCTGATCGGGGCCGTGGGCGTGATTATCGCGGTCTCCGCGCTTGCCGTCGCAGCCGTTCTCGGACTTGTCGTCGCGATCGTATGGCTGGTGTCGAAGACGCTCCGCTCCGGCGCGCGCGGCCAAAAAGATGGCCCCGCGGTGTTGGATGCGCGCCGCGGCCCGCAAGGGTGGACCGTGGATCTGCGCGGCGACCTCGGCGCCAACTGACCGGCGACGGCTAACGTCTCGGCGTTAGGCAAGTCTGTGCTACACCGCGCGCCATGAACGCGCGCGACCTTCTCTTGATTAACGTTGTCGGGTTGATCTGGGGCTTCAACTTCGTGGTGACGAAGTGGGTCCTGGCCGGCTGGGGCCCGAACGGCGCCGGACCCGACGCGTTCGCCGGCGCGCCCCCTTTGTTTTTTGCGGCGATCCGATTTGTGATTGTGGCGGTCTTGTTCGCCCCGTTCTTACGCCCGCTCCCGCGGGAGTGGGGGCGGGTGGCGTTAATCTCGGCCGCGTTTGGGATCGTCCATTTCGGCTTGATGTATTGGGGGCTGCAGCGCGCCACGCCGTCCGCCGCGGCCGTTGCGATTCAGCTGGCCGCGCCGCTGACGGTGATGCTCTCGGTGGTCGCGTTGAACGAGCGGGTGAGCCTGCGGCGTGGAATCGGGATCGCGATGGCGTTTGTGGGCGTGGCGGCGATCGCGTATCAGCCGGACGCTTTTTCGGTGTCCTTCGGTCTTATCCTGGTGGCCGGCGCGGCGCTGGCGATCGCGGTTGGCTCCATTCTGGTGAAGCAGCTGGAGGACCCGCCGGGTCCCATACGCATGCAAGCGTGGGTGGCGGTGTGGTCGGCCGGCCCGATGATGGCCGCCTCCGCGTTGACGGAGACGGGACAAGGCGCGGCGTTGGCCACCGGTGGTTGGGGCCTGTGGGCCGCGATCGCGTACGTCACCCTCGCGGCCGCGATGTTTGGCCACGGCGCGTACTACTATCTGCTCCGCCGGTATGACGCGTCGTTGGTCGCGCCGTTGGGCCTGACCGCGCCGCTGTGGGCGATGGTTTTTGGCGTCACCGTGTTTCATGACCCGCTGACGCCGCGTTTGTTGCTTGGCGCCCTCCTGACGCTTGGGGGCGTTGCGGTGATGGCCACGCGCGGGGCGCCGCCGTCGAAGGCGGAGCAGCCGCTGGCCGTGGCGGATCAAGCGCCGGAACGCGCGCCATGAGCCGCCTCACGGTGGAGGCCGCGCCCTCGCCCAACTGGGATGAGCGCGGGGGCGCCGCGGTGGATCTCATCGTCCTCCATTACACCGGCATGGCCGATGGCCCAGCAGCTGTGCGCCGCCTGCGCGATCCCGCGCCCCGTTTCGGCGCCTACGTCGATGCGCTCGCGCCGGCGCACCGGAGCGGGACCTTTGATCAGGAGTTGCCGCGCGTCAGCGCGCACTACGTCGTGGAGACCGACGGCCGGATTCTCCACCTCGTGGATGAAGACAAGCGCGCCTGGCACGCCGGCGTCGCGTTTTGGGCGGGGGCGGCCAACATCAACGCGCGCTCGATCGGCGTTGAGATCGTCAATGGCGGGCATGATTTCCCGGATCCTGAGGGGCGTCCTCCGCCCTATCCGGACGACCAGATCGCCGCAGTCTCGGACTTGGTCGCGGAGGTGGCGGGACGTCATGGCGTGCCGCCCTGGCGCGTGGTTGGCCACAGCGATGTCGCCCCGGGGCGGAAGACGGATCCCGGCGAGCGTTTTCCGTGGCTCATCTTGGATCGGCGCGGCCTGGCGATCAGCGCGGGTCTTTGGTTGGGCGAGGCCGATCGGACGGTTGCGGCGCGGGCGGGCGACGCGGGACCGACGGTGCGCCGGCTGCAGCGCCGTTTGGCCGCGTTTGGCTATGGCTTGGCGGAATCCGGCGGTTTCGACGAGCGCACGCAAGCGGTGGCGTCGGCCTTTCAACGCCGCTTCTCCGTCGGCGACGCGCAGCCTCTGGAGGGGCGTGTCTGGACGGCGGGCAATGACGCCGCTTTGACCATCGCGTTTCAGCGCGCCCGAGACCTGGCCGCCACCGTGGCGGAATGGCGGGCGTTGGGGCCGCCCATCGATCCCGATCCGGCGTAAGCCCGTGGCCGACGTTCGTCACGCGTTGGCGGTGTCGTCACCGTCGACGCGCGCGCGGGTGTGGTGCAGGAACGCGCGAATGTTCGCCACCGCGTTGGCGTTCAGCCCAAGCGAGGCTCGGACCGTGGACAAGGGCCAACTGGCCCGTCCGCTTTCGGCGGTGAAGCGCAGCAGCGGCGCGGCCCCCTCCAGCACCTCCTCGATTTCGGCGATGGGCGCGCGCCGTCTGCGCACCCACACGCCCAGGCGCCGCTGGGTCCAGATCGCCTGGCCCTCATCGCGGTCGATCGTGACGCGGGTGAAGCCCGCAAGGGCGAGCGCGGCCAGCGTCGTCCACAACGGCAAAAGCCAGTCCGGTCCTGGCGCGGCGAGGTCAACCGTCAGCCATAGGGCCGCGCCCACCGCGGACATGGCGGCGACAAACAACCACGGATGGTCCTCCACAATCAGCGTGTCGAAGTCGTGACGCTGGGTTCGCATGGGTGGTCGCCTCCTCCTCATCGCGGAGCCTATCAAGTCTAGCATGCGTCGTCGTGAAAGTCGCCGCGCGGAACGCGGCGCCCTGGCTTTTGAAATTGTGTCGCGCTTCACCTGACGTCATGTTATCTCGGAGGTGCAGGGATGAAGCCGCCGCGCGCCATGCGGCCGGCGGCCAGGGACCACCGTTGGGGAGAGCGATCATGCGACAGGCGTGGGGTGTGATGACGGCCGTGGCCGCGGCGTTGGCGGCGAGCGCGGCGGTCGCGCAGGACGAACTCGTGTTTCCGTTGGACGAAGCGCCGGCGGCCGCGTTGGACGCGGCGCTGGCCGCTGCGCCGGGCGTGCTGTTCCAAACGGTGGATGTCGAAGTGGAAGACGGCGTGGTGACGCTGGAGTTCGCCGGCTCGCGCGACAACGGTGAAATGGTCGAAGTGGACGTCGCGGTGTCGCCCGACGTTGAGGTGAAATGGGACGTCCTCGAGGTCGAAGTGGTGATCCCCTTTGACACGGTCCCGGAGCCTGTGCGTGAGGCGCTCGCCATCGCGATGGGCGACTTTGTGCCGACGTCCGTGGAACGTAGCGAGCGCGGCGAGGCCACGATCTACGAGTTCGAAGGCGTGGACGCCGACGGTCTGTCCATCGACATCGAAGTTGAAGCGACGGGCGACAGCGTCGTCGTTTTGGACGACGACGACACCTAGCCAGACATGTGGGTGAGCCGCCCCGCCCGGGCGCGCGGGCGGCGTCACCCCCGACGATCGCACGACCCAATGTGGCGGCGCTGCGATATCGTTGTGTTTGTTTATGCTTTATGAATGGTCGCCAGGAGGGCGCGCGTCCGCGAAGCCGTGACGTGTCGCAGGGCGAGATGGAGAATGGGCATGGCGAAAGAACTCACGCGTGGCGTCGCTTGGGGCTGCTCCGGCGTCGCGGCGATGGCTTTGGTGGCGGCGTCGGTGGGGCTAAGCGTCCCGGCCGTGGCGCAGGATGACAGCGTCGCCGGCGAAACGATGGTCGTGCGGGCGCGTGGCGCCCGGGGTTGGAACGCCAACTGCGCGCTAGACACCGATCGTGGACGCCAAGCGCGTCCCCAGGCGCGCGGCCGCGGGTTGTCCTCGTCGGGCGTGCTGGTCGGCCGCGACGTGGTGGGCGGATCATGCACCGCTGAGGCCGGAAACCGCGGCCCGCTGGAGCTCGTGTTTGAAGACGACCGCGGCGCCTTTGTGTGCCCCTTCAACGGCGAGGAGCAGTGCCGCACGGTGATCGCTGCGGGCCAGAGCCTGACCTTCGCGGTTGCGCTGAAGTAGAACAACAGCCCGGCCCCGCTGGGCCGCGCCTGTCCGCCCGCGTGGCTGAGCCGTGCGCGGCTCAGCCTTCGTGCGCGTCGGCGGACGTGGTTTGAGCGGGCAAGGGCGGCAGACCGTACAGAAGCGCCATGGCGGCCACGGTAAACGCGGCGCTTGCCGCGGCGGCGGCGGCCAGGCCGATGTTGAGCAGGGGCGCGACCGCCGCCGTGGCCCCGGCGGCCGCGCCCATCGACAACACGATCACGAGGGACGACGCGCGATCGTCGGCCCCTCCGCTCGCCATGATCGCCCTGAGAAACCCTGGCGGTCCACGGAACCCCAACCCCGCATTGAACGGGATCGCGAGCGCGTAAAGCGCCCACAGCGCTGTCCCGCCGCTTAGCCCGTAAAGTGTCAGGCCCACGGCCGCGACGCCCATCAGCGCCGTGCCGCCGGTGATGACGCGTTCCGCCCCGAAGCGCCGTGTGAGCGCCTCCGCGCCATTCGCCGCGAGGATGAACCCCGTGATCCCCACGATTTGCATCACGATGAAGTCGCGGGGCGCGCCGCCCAGAGCGCCCACAATCACCGCCGGCGCCGCGAACACGAACGTCAGCAGGCCGCCCAAACAGGCCGCTTGGCTGAGCGCGTACCGCAGGAACACGGGACTGCCCAAGAGGGCGCGGTAGCTGGCCTTGCGGGAGTGGCGCGCGCGCTCCGGAAGGCGGCGGCGCAAGAGAATGAACGCCAGCGCGCCGGCGCCGCCGGCGACGGCGAGGGTCAGGAAGGGCGCGGGCCAGCCGCCCCAGGCCAGCAGCGCCACGCCCAAAATCGGCGCGAGGGCCGGCGCCAGCGACTCTGCGCTGGCCAGCGCGCCCAGCGCGCGTGTCGCCCCCGCTTCATCATACAAGGCTTTGACGATCGCCGGCGTGAACACCGCCGGCGCCGCCGCGCACACGCCTTGGAGCCCGCGCATCGCGATGATCAGCTCCGGGCTCGTGATCACCGCCAGAACCGCGGAGGCGCCGGCGAAACCACACGCAGCCGCGATCAAGAGCGTGCTGCGCGAGACGCGATCCGTCGCCGCGCCAAACGCCAACAGTCCCAGCGCGTAGCCGGCCACATACGCCGCGATGACCGCCTGGCCGGTCTCCACCGAGACGCCAAAGCGTTGCGTGAACGCCGGCACGCCGGGCAAGACCAGATCAATGCCAGCCAGGCCGACGACCGTCGCGCCCAGCAACGCCGCCAACACCACGCTGCGTTTTACGTCCATGCCCAGCTCCCCCGCTGTCCATCGGTCTACCGTGGTAAACGGACGACGACCGCGGCGACCACGCAGGGCTGGCATGCGCAGGCGCAAGGGCGCGGCGAGACCGTTCTGGGGAAAACAGCGCGTCAACGGTGAGAGCCGACGCGGAAGCGGCGGAGGTGTGCTATGCCTTCTCTTGGTCAGGCGGTCGGGCGATCGCTCGCGCAGGGCCCGAAAGGGCGCGCGGGAGGAAAGTCCGGGCTCCGCGCAGACACGGCGCCGG
>CAZGLY010000053.1:0-18768 GCA_964526675.1 uncultured Caulobacterales bacterium | reverse complement strand
TGGCGCGCGTCTATGACGATTATCTCGTTGCGCTGGCGCGCGAGACGATGGCGTCGGGCGATTTTGGGCGCGCGAACGATTATGTCGACGCGGTGTTGGGCTCCAACCCTGTGCATTCCCCCGCGCTGCGCACGGTTGCGGAAATCCGTGTTCGGGCTGGCGATTTCGATGGCGGGCTGGAAGGCTATCGTTTCGCGCTGGACGTCGATCCTGCCGACCGCGACGCGTTGCGCGGCGCCGTGGGCGCGGCGATCCAGGCCGGCCGGCTGCGCGTGGCGGCGGACCTTTTGGACTCCGCGCTGATGCTGTCGCCGGATGACCCGGGGCTTTACCAACTCGTGGCCGACGTGGCGAAGGCGGCGGGCGACATCCGCACCGCCATCGACGCCACCGAGAAGGCGCGCATGCTTGAGGCGGAGCTGGGTCTCCAGCCCTCCAACCCGCTCGACGGCGCCTTTGCGAGCAGCGGTCCGCCGCGGGTCAGCAATCCTTTCCGCAACGGGCAAACGTCGCAGATCCAGGGTGCGCCTTTGACGGAGGACGGCTTAACAAGTTCCTGGGGCTTGGGTCCCGACGCGGCGGGGCGCGGCCCTGTTCCGCGGCTCGGCGGTGATGCGGTCCAAGATCCTGCCCTCGATGGGGTGCAGCCCATTGCGTTCATGGTTCGCCAAGACGCGATGACGGGGGCCGTGCGGCCGAGCGTGTTCCTGCAGGATCCGCCGCGACCGCGGCCGACCCGCTACCAGGTCGGCGAGCCTCAGGATCTGCAATCGCCCACGGGGTCGCGGGATCTGTCGGCGGACAGTTTCCGCCGCCGGCTGCGGTCGGTGGATGACTCTCGCCCGACATCCGCTGCCGCCCGCGCGCCGCGCGCCGCCGCGGCCGCGGATTACTCCGACTACGATTGGGAGTTGGCGGAGCTTCAGGCGCAAAAGTTCCCCACCAGCGGGTCCAACCTCGGTTTCCGCTTCCGGAGCGGTGATGAGGGGTTGAGCCAAGTCACGGAGTTCAACGCGCCGGCGATCCTCACGGTCCCGGCCGGGGGGCGTTTGTCCGTCGGCGCCACACCGGTGTTCCTGACGTCCGGCGAGCTGGGCGATGATCCGCTAACGACCCGTTTCTTTGGGTTTCTGGGCCTGGTTGAAGCGGCTGAGCGCGAAGCCCCCGACGACATCTCCGACGCCGGCGGCGTGGCGTTCAGCGGCGCGTATCAGATCGGCGGCCTGAAGGCGGACGTCGGCCTCACCCCATTGGGCTTTGAGTTTGTGAACGCGGTCGGCGGGGTGTCCTTCTCCCACACCTTCGAGAACGGCTTCGGCTTTACCGCCTCTGGCAGCCGTCGGGCGAAGATTGACAGCGTGTTGTCCTACGCGGGTCTTGAAGACCCCGTGACGGGCGAAGTGTTTGGCGCGGCCGTGGACAATCGCGCGAGCCTGGGGCTCTCCATCGCCTCGCCGGTGAGCCTCATCTACGCCACGGGCGCGATTTCCGTTGTCGATGGCGAGAATCTCGAGACGAACACCGGCTACCAACTGGACGCCGGGGGCTTGTTCGAGGTCCTGCGACAGGACGAGCAGTCGGTGCGCACGGGCGTGGCGCTGACGTATCTGGGGTATGAAGACAACCGCCGGTTCTTCACGTTCGGCCATGGCGGCTACTTCAGTCCGCAAACCTTCATCACCGCCCAGATCCCGGTGCGGTATGGACGTGACGATGGACGCATCCGGGTGGATGCGGGGGCCTCGTTCGGCATCCAGTTCTTCTCCGAAGATGAGGAAGACTTCTTCCCGGATCGCCCGGACCTCAACGCAGCCTTGCTCGAAGTCGCGATCGAGGACGCCGTGGAGTTCGATCTCGCGGAGATCCCTGACCTCACCTACGACGCGACCAGCGAAACCAATTTGGCTTTGTCGGCGGACATGGACTTCGAGTATCGGGTGACGCCTTATCTGTCGTTCGCGGCTCAGGGGCGCTTGGATCGCACGGCCGACTTCGAAGAGGTCGCGGCGCGCTTTGGCATCAAGTACAATTTCGGCGTGCGGTGACCGGCGGCTTGGGGCGTTGCGGCGTTCCCCGCTGAAGAGCGGCGGTTAGGCGGGGCCCGTGCGTCGCAAGTCCAGTGTCCAGGGAAACCGTGGATCGACGCCGGCGGGAACGGTGCTGATCGGGCCCGGCGTGTGGCCGAACGGCTGGAACCGCGCCAGCCGACGGCCCTCGGCTTCGAGCGCGTTCACCGGGCGCGTTTCGAAGTTGCGTCCCCCAGGGTGGGTGGCGTGATAGGTGCAGCCCGCGAGCGCGCGCCCGGCTCTCGGATCAACCAGATCAAAGATCAACGGCCCATGGGGATAGATGGTTGGGTGCAGCGCTGACGCCGGCAGCCATGTGCGGAAGCGCACGCCGCAGAGGCGCTGGTCCGCGCGTTCGCCGGGCTGGAGAGGGAGAAGCCGCCCGTTGCAGGCGGCTTGGAGGCTGACCCCGTCAAACGCGCCCTCCACGCTGACTTGCACCCGCTCGAGCGAGGAATCGACAAAGCGCGCCACCCCGGCGGCGGTGCCCTCTTCCCCCAAAACCGGCCAAGGCTCCAACGCGCTGCGCAACGCGAGCACGACGCCGTCATGCTCGATCCGCCCGGCGAGCGGAAAGCGAAAATCATACTGCGCTCGGAACCATTCCCGTTCGATGCGCACGCCAAGGCCGGCTTCGATCTTGCGCAAGGCCGCGCCAAAGTCCGCCCACAGAACGTCCGGCAGCATAAAGCGGTCGTGCAGCGCCGTTCCGAACGGGGTGAGCGGCGCGGTGTAAGGCGTTTTCCAGAACCACGCGATGAGCGCGCGGAGAACCAGCTGTTGAGCAACGTTCATCCGCCAATGCGGCGGCATTTCGAAGGCGCGGAACTCCACCAGCCCCAAGCGGCCGTTCGGGCCGTCGGGGGAGTAGAGCTTGTCGATGCAAATCTCCGCGCGGTGGGTGTTGCCTGTGACGTCCACCAGGAGATGCCGCAGCACCCGGTCCACCAGCCATGGCGGGAAATCGCGTTGCTCCGGTCCTGGCAACTGATTGAGCGCGATCTCAAGCTCATAGAGGCTGTCGTCACGCGCCTCATCGACCCGCGGCGCTTGGCTTGTCGGGCCGAGGAACAGGCCCGCGAAGAAGTAGCTCATCGCTGGGTGGTTCTGCCAAAACCGAATGAGCGACCCAAGCACGTCTGGCCGGCGCAGGAACGGACTGTCGGCCGCGCTCGCGCCCCCCAGGGTCACGTGGGCGCCCCCGCCGGAGCCCGTGGGGCGGCCGTCGACCATAAAGCCTGAGGCGTCCAAGCCGCAGGCGCGCGCTTCCTCGTAGAGCGCTTGGGTTTTGTCGCGCAACGCGTCCCAACTGGCGGACGGTTGGATGTTCACCTCGACGACGCCGGGATCCGGCGTGACTTGGAAGGTCTCGAAGCGGGGATCCCGCGGCGGGGAATACCCCTCCACCCGCACCGGCTGGTCCAGCGTCTCCGCGACGTCTTCGATCGCGGCCAACAGCTCGACAAACGCTTCGGCAGAGCCGACCGGCGGAAGAAACACCTGCACGTGGCCGTCCCGCGGCTCGACCACCAGCGCCGTGCGCACGGGCGGCCCTCCGTTGCGAGGCGGCGGCCCGTCGGCTTGCGGCGAGACGACGGCCGGCCCTCGGGACGGGCCGTCAGAGCGGGATGGACCACGATGGTCGCGGGCGGCCGGCTTCGGCTCGGGCGTGTCCGCCTCCTCGACGGTTTCCGCCGCCCGCGCGGGGGTCTGGCGACGAATGCGCGGCGCGGGGAGCGGTCCGCGCGGCGCGAACGGATCCACCTCCATCACATGCGGATACGCGTCCGGCGGCACGTAAGGCAGCGCCGCGATCGGCAGGCGGAAACCGGCGGGGCTGTCCCCCGGCATGAGGTACAAACGCCCTCGGCGGGTCCGCCAAATCTCAGACAGCCAGGCGGTCGTGCGCCCCTGGGTCGCGTCGGCCTGGGCGGGTTGGAGGGGCAGCACAAACGCCGACGGCGCCGACAGCCCTCGGTCGAACACCCGGGCCAGCCGCGCGCGCTCGACCGGGTCATCAAGCTGGTTGGTCTCCGCCGTGAGATTGGTCGGCAATTGCGCTTCCGCGAGCAGATACTCCGCCGGATCTTCGTAGAGAGGTTGGGCGTAGGCGGGGTGAAGATCGAGCGTGCGGGCCAGGGCTTCGGCGAAGCGATGCGCGTCCACGGCGTCCGCCTCGGTTCCCTGCTCGCCGCTGATCAGCGTCGGGTTGTTCCAGAGCGGCGCGCCGTCGGCGCGCCATGTCACGCCGAAGGCCCAGCGGGGCAGAGGCTCGCCGGGATACCATTTGCCCTGGCCGTGGGTGAGGAGCCCGCCGGGCGCGAACCGGACCATCAGCCGTCGGGCCAACCGGTCCGCGTAATCACGCTTGGTGGGGCCCACGGCCTCGATCGTCCACTCCGGCGCGTCGCGGTCTGTGGCGGCGATGAAGGTGGGCTCGCCGCCCTGGGTGAGGCGCACGTCCATGGCTGTGAGGTGGGAATCCACCGTCGCGCCCGCGGCGTCGAGCGCCGCCCAATCGCTCTCGGTGAACGGCTTGGTGATCCGCGCCGGCTCCTCCAAGCGTTTGACGTCCATCGCGAAATCAAAGGTGACCTCGCACTCGTCCAACCCGCCGGCGATCGGCGCGGCGGATTGGGGCGTGGGCGTCGCGGCGAGGGGGATGTGGCCTTCGCCCGCGAACAATCCTGATGTTGGATCAAGGCCGATCCAACCGGCGCCAGGGACGAACGCCTCGGCCCAGGCGTGCAGGTCCGTGAAGTCGGTCGCCGGGCCGGACGGCCCCTCAAGACTCTTCTCGTCGGGCGCCAACTGCACGAGATAGCCGGACACAAACCGCGCCGCGACGCCGACATGACGCAGCACATTCACCAAAAGCCATGCGGAATCGCGGCATGAGCCGCGTCCAAGCTTGAGCGTTTCCTCCGGGCTCTGAACACCTGGCTCCATCCGCACGATGTAGGAGACGGCGTGCTGGATCGTCTGGTTCAGCTCCACCAGCAGGTCGACCGTACGCTGATCAGCGCCCCGTTCCCCGCGGGTCCACGCCGCTTTGGCGTCCGCAGCCATGGCGTCGAACCGATCGCCGGCCGCGTCGACCTCCAAGTACGGCGCGAGATCCTTCTTCAGTTCCGCGCCATAGGTGAACGGGGCGTGGAACGCGTCTTCGTCGAGGAAAAAATCAAACGGATTGATCGCGATCATGTCGGCGACGAGATCAATCACGACCTCAAAGTGATCGGTCTTCTCCGGGAACACCGCGCGCGCCTGGTAGTTCCCAAACGGATCTTGTTGCCAGTTCAGGAAATGCCCGGCCGGTTTGATGGTCTGGCTGTAGGACACGATCGGCGTGCGCGTGTGCGGCGCCGGCCGCAGGCGGATGGTCTGCGGTCCCAACGCGACACGCCGGTCATAGCGATACGACGTTCGATGGGTGAGCCCGATGCGAATGGTCATCGACGGGGACCATGTCCACGCTCACGCCCGCGCACAAGCCCCAACTTCCGAATTCTCCGCCCGCACGGCGGACGCACGGTGGACGCGCGCGCGCGAACGCGATCTATTGAGCACGCGCAACATCGCATGAGGGCCCATGTTTGATGAGATGACCCATGAGGGTCAGGTCCGTCTCGGCTATGAGACCGTCGCGCAGTGGTTGGCCGACGTCGATTTGGGTGAGCTGAAGCGCAAGCGCGGCGAAGCCGAAGCGATCTTTCGCCGCATGGGCATCACGTTCGCCGTCTATGGCGAAGGCGGCGATCCGGAGCGGCTGATCCCGTTTGACCTTGTCCCGCGCGTGTTCACGGCTGCGGAATGGGATCGCATCGAGCGCGGCGTCAAGCAGCGCGCTCGGGCGCTCAACCTCTTTATCGCGGACGCCTACGGCCCCGGCGAAGCGCTGAAGGCTGGCATCGCACCACAGGAGCTGGTCACCGCCAACGCGGCCTATCTCTCGCAAATGAAGGACTTCACGCCGCCGTTGGGCGTGCACGCGCATGTCGTCGGCGTGGATTTGGTGCGCACGGGACCGGATCAGTTTTACGTCCTGGAGGACAATTGCCGGACGCCGTCGGGCGTGTCCTATGTTCTTGAAAACCGCGAGGTGATGACGCGGCTGTTTCCGCATCTCTTCGCCTCGGGGGATGTGCGGCCGGTGGACGATTATCCCGACCTGCTGCGCCGCACGTTGGGCGAGGTCGCGCCGCCCGCGTGCGTGGGCGCGCCGAACATCGCGGTGCTGACGCCGGGCCACTACAACAGCGCCTATTACGAGCATTGCTTTATCGCCGACCAGATGGGCGTGCCCTTGGTCCGCGGCGCGGATTTGTTCGTCGAAGACGGGCTGGTGTTCATGCGCACGACGCTCGGGCCTGAGCGGGTGGACGTCATTTACCGGCGCATTGACGACGCCTTCTTGGACCCTGACGCGTTTCGCCCGGATTCCACGTTGGGCGTGCCGGGCTTGATGGACGCGTATCTCAAAGGCGGGGTGACGCTGGTGAACGCGCCCGGGGCCGGCGTCGCGGACGACAAGGCGATCTACATTTATTTGCCGGAGCTCATCCGGTTCTTCCTGGGCGAGGAGCCCATCCTGCCCAACGTGCCGACGTGGCGGTGCGGCGATCCCAACGATTTGGAGCACGCGCTCGCGCACATCGACGAGCTTGTGTTCAAGGAAGTGCACGGGTCGGGCGGCTACGGCATGCTGATCGGGCCGATGGCCAGCGCGGCGGAGATCGACGCTTACGCCACGCGGGTGCGCGCGGACCCCAAGGCGTTCATCGCGCAACCCACCTTGTCGCTGTCGACGTGCCCGACCTTGGTTGAGAGCGGCGTGGCCCCGCGGCATGTCGATTTCCGTCCGTTCGCGCTGATGGGTCGCCAGGTCCGCCTGACGCCGGGCGGACTGACGCGTGTGGCCATGACGGAGGGGTCGCTGGTGGTGAACTCAAGCCAAGGCGGGGGGGTCAAGGACACGTGGGTGCTGCGCGGGTGAGCGTGCGCGCGCCCTGCGCGGCGCGCTTCAGGGAGAACGAACCGTGCTGAGCAGCGTGGCGGAAAACCTGTTTTGGATGGGCCGCTACATGGAGCGCGCGGAAAACGTGGCGCGGCTGGTGGACGTCGCGCGCCGTATGTCGGCGTTGCCTCGCGAGACCGGCCGGCCCCTGTCGAACGAGTGGTCGTCGGTCTTGATCGCGGCTGGCGCGCGCGAGGTGTTCGGCGAGGGGATTGAGCGAACGGATCAGGGCGCCGCGATCGATCATTTGCTGTTCGATCCCAACAATCCGTCCAGCGTGCGGTCCTGCTTCATGACAGCGCGCGAAAACGCCCGGTCTGTGCGTTTTGCGATCACGCGGGAGTGCTGGGAGGCGTTGAACGCAGCGTGGTCGGCGATGCGGCGGTTGGACAGCAGCGACACCACGGGCTCGGGCCTGTCGGAAGTCATCGACTGGGTTAAAGCCCAGTCCGCGTTGTTCTGGGGCGCCGTCCAGGCCACCGCCATTCGCGATGACGGCTACGAGTTTCTGCGGATGGGCGCAGCGATCGACCGCATCGATTCCACCGCCCGGATCCTGGACGTGAAGTATCACGTGCTGCTGCCGTCGGTGCAGGAGATCGGCTCAGCCTTCGACCACTATCAATGGCAGTCGTTGCTTCAAGCCGCGGCGGCGCAGCGCGCCTATGTGATGGTGAACAAGGTGGACATTACCGGCCGCGGCGTCGCGGATTTCTTAATTCTGCACTCCCGCTTCCCACGCGCCATCCTCTACAACCTTCGGCGCGTCGGTTTGGCGGTGTCGGCGCTGGCGGACTATTACGGCCGGGTGGCCGACTGTCATGGCGTCGTGCACGCTCACCTGGCGGCGATGGAGCAGCAGACCATCGACCAGATTCTCGCGTTCGGGTTGCACGAATTCCTCACCGAGGTGATCGAACGCAATTATGCCGTTGCCGAGGCGTTGGCCCAATCGTATGGCTTTGCACCCATTGTGACTGAGGGCGGGGCGGGTCATGCAGACGACGAGCAATAACGTCTTTGCGCGCATTCCCGATCCGTCGCCCTCATCGGATCCCGACGATCTCAGCGTCTTTCAGGACTCGCCCATGACTTATTGCGTCGCTTTGAAGTTGAACGAAGGTTTGGTGTTTCTCGCGGACACTCTCTCCAACGCGGGCGTGGACAACATTCTCAAAGTGCGCAAGCTGTTCACCTGGCACGTCCCCGGCGATCGCGCCATCGCGATGATGACCGCCGGCAATCTCGGCGTCACCCAAGCGGTGGTCTCGGGCCTGAATGAAAAGATCGACCTGAACGACCCCAATGTGAGCACGCTGCTGAACGTCGGGACGATGTTCGAAGTCGCCGAACTCGTGGGCGACGAAATGCGCCAAGTGCAACAGCGCTATGGCCCGGGCATCGCGGCGCGGGGCGCTGACTCCGGCGCGTCCATCATTGTTGGCGGGCAACGGGCCGGCGGGCAGCCTCGGTTGTTCCTGGTGTATTCCGAGGGGAACTTCATCGAAGCGCTTGAGGATACGCCCTACTTTCAGATCGGCGAGCATAAATATGGCAAGCCGATCATTGATCGTGTGGTCAATGCTGAAACCCCGATGCAGGATGGCATTATTTGTGCGCTTCTGTCGATGGATTCCACATTGGGCTCGAATCTCACTGTGGGCATGCCGCTTGATTTGGCGGTTTTGCAAACGGACACGCTGCAATTCGATCAACAGCGGCGCATCGAAGCCGACGACCCGGCGTTTCGCGCGATCTCCGAGCGGTGGTCGGGGTTGCTGCGCGAGGCGTTTTCCGTCATGCGCACCATGCCGATCTGACGCTTGGGCGTCAGCTCTTACGCCAGGACACGCGGTAGAGATCAAAGCGCCGGTCCTTGAAGTTGCGCACCGTGCCGGACTGGCGGTTGACGATCAGGTCAGGCATCGACAAGTCGGCGATCGCAATCGTTTCGGTGTTGGGCGCGGTGTCGGCCGCGACGCCGTCGCGAGCGAACGGAAAGTCCGATGGCGTGAGGATGCAGCTCTCTGCGTAATGAATGTCCATACTCTCCACATTGGGGAGATTGCCGACGACGCCCGCCATCGCGACGTAGCACTGGTTCTCCACGGCGCGCGCATGGCAGCAATAGCGCACGCGCATATATCCCCGACGCTCATCCGTGCAGAAGGGAACGAACAGGATCACCGCGCCTTGATCCGCGAGGTGGCGCGCAACCTCCGGAAACTCCGCGTCGTAGCAGACCATCACGCCCACAGGCCCGCAGTCGGTGGGAATGACGGAGACGGTGTCGCCGCCTTTGATGTTCCACCATTCCCGCTCCGCCGGGGTGGGATGCAACTTGTCTTGGGTGTGCACGGCGCCGTCGCGCAAAAACACGTAAGCCGTGTTCCGCACGTCGCCGTCGGCGTACTGGGTCGGGTGGGAGCCGCCGATGATGTTGATGTTGTAGGACACCGCCAGCTTTTCCATGAAGGCGCGAAACCGGTCGGCGTAAGCGGACACCTTGATGATGGATTCGGCCGGCGCGGGCGGTTTTTCTTCCAAGGACAGAAGCTGAAGCGTGAACAGCTCCGGAAACATCACGAAGTCGCACTTGTAGTCGGACGCGACGTCGACGAAGTACTCCACCTGGTTCTCGAATTCTTCGACGGCGGCGAGTTTGCGCATCTGGAACTGCACCGTTGCGACGCGGACATTCTGCGGCAAACGGCTGTCGGGGCGGCTGGATTTGACCGCCTCGCGCGCTTCCGGGGCGAGGGGGTTGCGCCAGGACATGTGCGCCGCCGCGCCGCCCGACGCTTTGTCGCTCGGCATGTAATTCCGCAGCACGCCCAAGGGTTCGAACCCTTGTTTGAGCTGGAAGTTCACGACTGGGTCTTGGTGCGTTTGATTTTTCACCGCGGTCAGGTAGGCGAGGGGGTCGGGATACTCAGCCGCGTGTTCGGCGTATCCAGGCATGCGTCCGCCGAAGATGATCGCTTTCAGCTCCAGATACTCGCACAAATCCTGCCGTGTCTGATAAAAGCGCTGACCGATCCTGAGGCGCCGGAAGTTGGGATCGACCAAGACTTCGAGACCATAAAGCACGTCGCCGTCGGGATTGTGCCGCGAGGCGAAGCCGCCGCCGGTGATCTCCATCCAGCTGTGGGGCGCGATGGCGAGTTCCTCTGAGACGATGAAGGTCGCGCAATAGCCGACGATGTCGCCCTCAAACTCCGCTACGAATTGCCCTTCGGGAAACGCGCTGATGTGACCGCGGATTTGGCTGGTGAGATACGCCTCGTCGCGTCCGTAAACCCTTTCTGAGAGCGCCGTCACCGCTGCGACGTCGGAAAACTGCGCGTTGCGCACGATGAGTTTCGGGGTGTTGGCGTCCTTCGCGGCGTCCGGCGCTGTCGACATGCCGTGGTCTCCCCCGCCGCGCGTTGGCCTCAGCGATAGTCGGACAGGCCCAGACGATCCAAGTTCATGACCGCTGCGTCGAAGTCGGCCTGGGCCACCCGCGCGCGCAAGACCGCCTGCGCCTCGCGCACACGCGCGTCTGCGGCGGTTTCCTCGCGCACGTTGACGAGGAAGAAATCGCTGGCGCCGCTGGCGAACCGGCTGCGCTCCGCCTCGGTCATGCGATCAGACTGATCGACCTCCAGCTGCGCCAAGTCGGCGAGCTCGCGGGCGGTTTCCAACTCGATCAAAATGTTGCGGATTTCGATCTCGATTTGATCCTGCGTCTGTCGCCTTTGTTGGCGGGCGGCTTCCCGTTCGGCCGCCGCGCGCTGCAACTGCCCCTTCGCCAAGCGCCGCTGGAGCGGAACGGAGAACTCCACGCCCAAAATCGTGTCGGTGGATTCCCGCGACGGCCCGCCTTCGGCGATGGCCCCCAAGTCGCGCGAGACCTCGAGGTTGAAGTCAAATCTCGGTTGCAACGCGTTTTCGCCAAGGGCGATGCGGTTGTTGGCGCGTTGGATCGCCACCCGCAACAGTTCCAACTCCGGCCGTTGCGCGACGATGTCCGTCACCGGCAGCTGTGGCGCGTTCGGGATGAGGGGCATGGCCGTCAGAGGCGGCGCTTCGTCCACGCCGGGCGTCACCGGGTCGCCGTCCGCATTGCGGTAGTAAAGAGACAGGACGTTCGCCGCGTTGACGACGTCGCGTTCGGCCTGGACCACCAAGATCCGCCGTCGGGTGATGTTCTGGCGGTTTTCCGTCAGGGAGATGGCCGCCAAAGCGCCGCGCCGCACTTGGGTCTCAAGGCCGCTTTGACGGGCTTCGGCAATATCGAGCAGGTCCTCGTAGACGGACAATTGCCGCAGCGTCGCCACCCACAGCCAATAGGCGTTCAACGCGCGGCGTTGCACGCCGATGCGGGTGAGCAGCAGTTCGAGCTCGGCCTGGTTCGCCGCCAGACGGGTGTCGGTGGCGGCGAAGCGCTGGTCGTCAATGCTCCGGTCTCTGAGCAGCGAAAACAACGCGCCGATTTTGAACTCGCCCCCGGTGTTCGTGAAGTTGACGTCTTCGTAGATCGGAAAGTTGCCGTCCGACAGGCGATAGCCGCCATAGACCGTCGCGCCCACGCCGCGCAGCCGGCGGCGCACGTCCGAATTCACGATGGAGCCGTCCCAGAATCCGGTGGATCGGCTGAAGCCGTCGACGGTGAACACCAGGTCGAACGCGCCTTCGGCGGCCACAACGTCGCCGCGCGCGGCGTCCACCTGCGCCAAACCTTCCAGGATCTGGGGGAAGTGCGTCGCGGCGCTCTCCAGCACCGCCTCGGGGAACAGATAAGTCGGCGGGGTTTCGGCGCGCGCGTTCGCTTCGCCGATGGCGACGCACAGCGCCGCCAACGCGAGCAGCCATCTGCTCAGAGTCCAAGCCCCCGCGGCGTGGGTCATCGGCCGAACGCCTCTCCCGCGGCGCCGTTGCTCGCCGGGCCGTCCCCGTTCGGGCCCGGCGACGTGCTGCGTGGAAATGAGGGCGGGAAGCTGTTGAGCTGACGCCACACTTCAAAGCCCACGCGCACCGTCTCCAACAACACCCACGCGCGCGCGGCCGAGCCGAAGCGCACGAACCGCTCGTCGGGCCACCGTTCCTCCTCGGGTACGTCTTTGTCCTCAATGATCAAGACGCGGAAGAGGCCGTTCGTCTGGGCGGACGGGTCCACGGCGTAGACACGACCTGGAAACGTGCCGATCGCCTGTGAGGGCCACCCGCTGAACTGAACCGCCGGCCAGCCCTCAAACTGGATCCGCGCCGGCGCGCCGGCCTCGATCAGCGCGACGTCGCGTCCGTCGATGAACACCTCCACAATCCGCTCGGAGCCTTGGGGCACAAACGTCGCCAACACCTCGCCAGCGGAGACATAGGTCGCCGTGTCCCCCGCGTTGACGTTCAAGATGACGCCGTTGCGCGGCGCGCGCACCGTTTGCACGGACAGGCGGGACAGGTTCACGTCGGCGCGGTTGAGCGCGGCGGCGGCTTCGGCCTCCACGGCCCGCAGCTCCTCAACGCGGATTTGGGCCTGCTCATACTCGCGGCGCGCCGCGAGACCTTGATTGAAGAGCTCAAGCGACCGCTCCAGATCGATCTCGGCGGTGCGGACATTCGCGCGCGTCGACTGCAAGCGCGCGTCGATCTGGGCTCGCTCCGCCTGCAAGCGCTCCAGCAATTGGGGGTCGTTGTCGACAATTCGCACGATCGGATCGCCCGCTTCCACCATGCTTCCATCGCGGACGTACCAGCGTTCGATGCGTCCGGAAACGAGGGCGTTGATGTTTTGCAGCCGATCTTCGGGATCAAGCGCCGTCACCACCCCATTGCCGGCGGTGGTTTGAACCCACGGCACAAACGCGAAAAACAAGGCGACCGCGGCCATGAGCCCAACCGTCATCCAGGCCAGGATGCGAATCGTGCGCGGCGTGCGGATCGACTCCAGGGTCGCAAATTTCCCACGGTACTTTTCTTGATTGTACATGGATGGCGTCAGTCCTTGCCTTCAGGGCCCGGGAGCAAACGCAGCGGTCCCCGCGTCGGTGCGCACGTGGCGTACGCCTTCTCCATGAAGGCTTCGAAGTTGTCGTAGCTGAATTGCTGATCGTAATCCAAATACAAGAAGCGGCCGAAGCCAGGGTTTCGCCGCCGATTGGAGAAATAGATCAACGTGAGGCCCTCGTCGCGACTCAGCGCCTCCAGGGCGTTTGAGAGGCAATCCTCATCGATCATGTCGAACAACTGATTGAGGATGAGCACGCGCGGTTGAGACACGATGGCCGCCGCCAGACGCAGCTGCATCGTCTCGGCCGTCGACAGCGGAAACCCTGTGGTCGCCAGGCGGGTGTCCAAGCCTTGGCCGAGTTTCGCGATCGCGGGACCGAGGCCCACCGCTTCGATCGCGGCGAGGGAGCGCTGGGGGCTGCCGCCATTGGCGCTGACCGTCAGGTATTCGCGAATGGTCATTTCAATGAAGGTCGGCCGATCAAAGACATACACTTCACGCCGCAGCGCTTGCAGTTCGGTCGCCAAGATGTCCACGCCGCCAAACGCCAGGTAACCGCCGGTCGGGGTGACGTGACGTTTCAGCAGCGCGCTGAACAACCGTTGCAGACCATGGCTCGCCGAGCCCGCCATCAGCTTCGCCCCGGCCGGAATCGTGAAATCAAAAACCGCGTCGTGCCCTCGCGCGTCGCCGCGCACTTTGACGAATTCGAGCCTGGTGTCCTTCCGCTCGGGCGGCAGCGCGCCGGTCGGCGCCTCAAGGGCGATCCGCGAGAACATCGACAGCTCTTCGATCGAGGCGGCGAGGTCGTAAAAGTAGTTGAGGTAGGTGCCCAGCTGCGACACGCCGAAAAACACCGCTGAAAGCACGAGTTCCGCGGCCACCAACTGACCCAGCGTCAGCTGACCCTGAATGACGAGCCAGCCGCCGAGGCCGAGCAGGATTGCGCTTGCGGCGGCGTAGAGCACCAGAAAGGCCAGGGTCTGGGCGTAGTGCCGTCGAAAGTGGGTGCGGTGCGCGTGGACATAGTCGGCGGTGCGCCGTTCGCTTTGCTCTAAGGCGAAACTGATCCGATGCTCCGATTTAAAGAAGCCATCGGAATCTCCAAGCGACTGCAGCCAGGCTGCGGCGGCGTGTTTGCGGTGCGACAGCTCCACGGCCGACTGAATCGCGCTGTTCCCCCAAAACGCCCAGACAAGCCAGATCATAAAGACCGTGACCAAATTGAACGCGAGGAACAGGGGATGGTAAAGCGAAACCAAGACGAACCCCACCGCGCCTTGGAGAACCACCGTAAAACCGCCGATCAGCAGCACCGGAATGTTCTTCTGCACGACGATGATGTCGAAGTACCGATTGAAAAGCGCGCCGCGGCTTTCGTCGTTGAAAAACGGGTTTTGCGCATAGATGGCGCGCATCGTGATGTCGGCCATCTGGCGCGCATAGAATTTGCGCCCGAAAATCTCCATCAAATGGACCCGCAGCGCGTTGAACAAACCCGACGCCAACAGCAGTCCGAACAGCGTAAGAGACAAAACGACGAGAGGGGTTGTGAGGCCAGTATTGACAGTGTTGATGAGAAATTGAACAGAAACCGGCGTCGCGAGCGACAGCAGACTGATGGCGATCCCATAGATAATGGCGATCAAATAGAATTCTCGTTCACCTCTCAAAATCTCTATAAAATAGCCAAAAATCTCACGAACTGTGAGGTCTTGGCGAAGTTCATTCGTCGTCATTCGGATCCTCTTCGCCGCTGCGTTTGCGGGTCGCGCGCCATGCCGCTACGGGAGCGTCAAATCTCATACGGCCGTTCTAGGGAAGTCGATCGCCTCGGTCGAGAATTCAATGCTCGCGCCGCGTGTTTCGATGCACGGTGATTCGCAGCGTCGGAGACGATGAGAGCCCGGTGGCCGCGCGCCGCGTCTCCGGGGGTCTGGGTGCACGCCATAGAGTTAAAGGATCGGTATGATGGAGCAGGTGGACGCCATCGTCGCGGGGGCCGGTGTTGTCGGGCTCGCTGTGGGCCGCGCGCTTGCGCAGGCGGGCTTGGAGACGCTGATCCTTGAGCGCGAAGCGACCATTGGAGCGGGCGTGTCCTCTCGCAACAGCGAGGTGATACACGCGGGCCTCTATTACCCTCGCGACACCCTGAAGGCTCGGCTGTGCGTCGCGGGCAAGCATCAGCTCTACGCCTATGCCCGCGAGCGGGGCTTGCCCCACGACCGCTGCGGTAAGTTGGTGGTCGCCACCTCTGACGCGGAGATCGCGACGCTCGAGTCCCTGCAAGCCCGGGCGCGCGCCAACGGCGTGGATGACACGATGGTGATCAGCGGTGCGGAGGCGCGTGCGCGGGAGCCGGCGCTGGCGTGTGTCGCCGCGCTGCTGTCGCCCTCGACGGGAATCGTGGACAGCCACGCGTTGATGATCAGCCTCCAGGGCGACTTCGAACACGCGGGGGGGATCGTGGCTGTGAACGCTCCGGTCGTGGAGGTGGCGCGGCGCGACACCGGCTTCGCCGTTCGCGTCGGCGACGCCGCCACGGTTGGTTGTCGCGTGTTCGTCAACAGTGCGGGCTTGGACGCGCCAGCTCTGGCGGCGACAGTTGCGGGCTGGCCGGTCGAGGCGACGCCGCGCCCCCACTACGCCAAGGGCAGCTACTTCGCGTTGCGGGGACGCGCGCCCTTTCAGCACCTGGTCTATCCGGCGCCGGAGCCTGGCGGCTTGGGGGTCCACTTCACGCGCGATTTGGCGGGGCAGGGCCGGTTCGGGCCCGATGTGGAATGGGTTGACGCGCCCGCCTACGATCTCGATCCGACACGCGCCGCCCGGTTCTATGCGGCCGTGCGCGCCTACTGGCCGGACCTGCCCGACGGCGCGCTGAGCCCCGACTATGCCGGCGTGCGGCCAAAGGTTGTCGGGCCGGGCGCGCCGGCGGGGGATTTCATGATCATCGACGGGGCCGCCTACGGAGCGCCCGGACTGATCCATCTGTTCGGCATCGAAAGCCCTGGGCTGACGGCCGCTTTGGCGATCGCCGCGATGGTGCGGGATGCCGTCGTGACGGGCTGAGGGGCGCGGCGGCGCGCCCGCCGCTTACCACCGAACTTACTGACCTTGGGCGTAGCCGATCGGTTTCAGAGAAGCGGCGATCTCCTGCAGAATATCCGGATCGTCAATGGTGGCGGGGATCTTGATCGCCTCCCCGTCCGCGATTTTCGCCATCACGCCCCGGAGGATCTTCCCGGACCGAGTTTTGGGCAGCCGGTCCACGACGACGGCGAGTTTAAACGCCGCCACCGGGCCGATGCGCTCGCGGATCAGGGCGACGGCTTCATCGCGCACGGCGTCTGGCGCTTTTTCGCACCCGGTGTTCAGACACAAGAATCCTAGAGGCAGTTGGCCCTTCAGGGAGTCGTTGACGCCGATCACGGCCGCCTCCGCGATGTCCGGGTGCGAGGTGAGCACCTCCTCCATGGCGCCAGTCGACAAACGGTGCCCCGCCACGTTGATGACGTCGTCCGTGCGCGCCATGATGTGGAGGTAGCCGTCCTCGTCCAAGACGCCGGCGTCGCCGGTTTCGTAGTATCCGGGAAAGTGGTCCAGATAGGCCCGCTTAAAGCGCTCGTCCGCGTTCCATAGCGTGGGAAGGACGCCCGGCGGCAAGGGCAGTTTGGCGCACACCGCGCCGAGCGTTCCCGGCGGAACCGGATCGCCCTCTTCGTCGAGGATCTGGATGTCCCACCCCGGCATCGGGACGGTGGCTGACCCGTGTTTGACCGGCAGCCGCTCGATCCCCACGGGATTGCCGCAAATCGTCCAACCGGTCTCGGTCTGCCACCAATGGTCGATCACTGGCACGTTAAGGTGGCGCTCGGCCCATTGCACGGTGTCAGGGTCGGCCCTCTCACCCGCTAAGAACAGGGTCTCTAGCGAGCTCACATCATAGGGGCCAAGCAGCGCGCCCTCGGGATCCGCCCGTTTGATCGCCCGCAGCGCCGTCGGCGCGGTAAACAGCGCTTTGACACGGTGTTGCTGAAGGACGCGCCAAAAGACGCCGGCGTCGGGCGTGCCCACCGGTTTGCCTTCGAAGATAACCGACGTGCATCCGTGGAGCAGGGGCCCGTACACGATGTAGGAGTGGCCAACGACCCAGCCGACGTCGGAGGCCGCCCAGTACACGTCGCCGGGCTCGACGTTGTAGATCGCCTTCATAGACCATTTGAGCGCGACCATGTGGCCGCCGCTGTGGCGCACGACGCCTTTGGGTTGGCCGGTCGTCCCGGACGTGTAGAGGATGTACACCGGATCCGCGCCGCCCACCGGCGCGCATGGGGCCGGTTCGGCGTCCGTTTGGAACGCCTCCCAATCCAGGTCGATCGCGTTGCCGAGTTCCGCGACGCACTGCGGACGTTGATGGATGACGCACAGTTCCGGCTCATGCCGGCACAGCGATAAGGCCCGGTCGATCAGCGGTTTGTACGCCACGGTCCGACCGGGCTCGAGGCCGCATGACGCGGCGATGACGGCTTTCGGTTGGGCGTCGTCGATGCGGACCGCCAACTCGTTCGCGGCGAAGCCGCCAAACACGACGGAGTGAATCGCGCCGATGCGCGCGCACGCCAGCATGGCGATCGGCGCTTCGGGGATCATCGGCATATAGATGACCACGCGATCGCCTTTTCCCACGCCGCGCGCCGCGAGCGCGCCGGCGAGGCGTGCAACGGCGTCCTGAAGCTCACGGTAGGTGATCGTGCGCATCGAGCCGGTGATGGGGCTGTCGTGGATGAACGCCGGCTGTTCGCCGCGTCCGGCCGCGACATGGCGGTCAACGCAGTTGTAGCAGGTGTTGCCTTCAGCGTCGGGGAACCACCGGTAGAACGGCGCGTGGCTGGCGTCGAGGGCCTGACGCGGCGGGGTCGTCCAATCGATGTCGGTGGCGGCTTTCATCCAGAAGCCTTCCGGATCGGCGCGCCAGGCGTCATAGACGGCTCGATAGCTCATGATGGGGCTCCGTCGGCGTTGGCGCGTCCGCGCGCTCTGGACCTGGGTCGAGAGCGCTCACGTGCGCGTCGTTGTGCTGTCAGTGTAGGCGTGCGCTGACGCGGCGCGCTATGGCGCTTGAGTCCGATGCCGTTCCCGCGGTTCACGCGCGACGGGGCGGGGATTGCGCCGTCACTCTCGATTGCGGCGACGCGCGAGGGCAGGCGCGCGCTCGTAAACGCGGGGTCAGCCAACGCCTGGTTTGCGCCGCTCGCCAATGCTATCGCCGGGGCGAATGCGACCGCGTCGCCAATTGCGAACGAGACATCATGAGCCCAGATCTTTTGAACTTGCCGTGGCAGATTCAGGTGACCCTCGCTGCGGGTTATCTGGGCTACATCACGGCCAATCTCGGCAGCAGCGTCGACAAGAAAACGATCGACGTGGCGTTCTACACGATCGTGTTCGGGCTCCTGAGCACCGCGATTCTGGGGGCGACTCCGCACTGGCATCCGCTCGGGGCGGGCGCGGCCGCCGTGGCTGCGGCGGTGCTGTCGGGCGCGCTCTGGCGCGCCATAGGCCGCCGCGCCGTCTACCACGTGTTCCGTGCCCTGAACATCAGCTGGACGAACGAGGGACGCGGCGTCATCGGCGCGCTTGAGCCACCCTCGCTGAATTGGTCCATGTTGAACTATGGGACCAAGGAGAGA
>CAZGLY010000052.1:2292-18876 GCA_964526675.1 uncultured Caulobacterales bacterium | reverse complement strand
TCACGCAAGCGGAATACCGCGCAATCCTTGACGCCGCTCACGGCCGCATCAACGCAAGATTTCCGC
Organism: uncultured Caulobacterales bacterium; assembly: GCA_964526675.1. GTDB lineage: Bacteria > Pseudomonadota > Alphaproteobacteria > Caulobacterales > Maricaulaceae > CAZADA01. The sequence continues at coordinate 18,810 of CAZGLY010000052.1, read as the reverse complement.
GGCGCTACAAACGGTTTCTCATCAGCGGCGCCAACGAGTCCTGCCCGCCGGCCTTTCCAGGCGGACCATCGCTGACGGCCTACACCCACACGGCGCTGGTGGGCCCCTTCGGCGAAGGGCTGTGCCCGGGTTCAAACTCGTTTTTCGGGTTCACCGTGGACGACACCTTGCTGTCTGACTGGACGAATGATTTCGTCACCACCATTGAAGAGGAACGCCGCGTCTTCCGCGATTACGTCAAATTCAAGAAGGGGAAAATCTCGTTTAGCGAGTTGTGGGACTCAATCCGCGAAAAGGAAGCGAACGTCTGGGACGATATTGTTGAGCCGTTCGCGACGGCGCCCCCCTTGCCCGCGGCGCCATAGTCGCGCCTGAGCGTCCTGTGCGTCGGCGAACCTTGCGAGAGCACTGGTTTGTCGGCGCACGCCGTGCTCTTCGACGCCGCCCGCCGGGGCGTCATGGCCCATCCCGTGAAGACAACGGCACGAGGATACGGAGCACGGCCTTCACAGGGGGCGCGAAGAACGGCGGTCTTAGACCACAATGCGGGATGACACCCGAGGGCGAACCGCTGGCTATTGCGGGGTGCCGTCTTGCTCCTCGGTTGGGTCGACGTGAAGGTGTGCGCCGTCGACGACGATTGGTCAGGCCGCAAATTCCTCAATCGGCGGTGAGGCGGCGGGTTCGAAGCGGTGCGGTACGAAGAAAACGAGGCTCCGGAAGCAGCGGCCGCCTATGTTGAAATGACGTGGTTGTTCGACGTCCGAGACCTGCCGGAGGACGCGCCAACACATGTGATCGTGCCCGATGGCACGGTCTCGATCGCGGTGATCCGGTTGCCGGGCGGGCCGCTTGTCGCCAGCTTCAGCGGGCCGTCGACGGCGGCCTACAACGTCAATCTGCTACCCGGCGCCGTCTATGCCGGCGTGAGGCTTCGACCCGGCGTCGCCGGGTCGGTCCTCGATTGCGACATCGCGCCGTATCTCGGCGCGTTCGGACCGGACATCCAACCGCGGCCGCCGCTGCTCGATCAGATTCAGTCCAAGCTGCCGCCGTCTGCGGCGCCCGACGACATGCCCGACGTGCTGCAGGCCGCCGCGCTGTGGATCGCTGAGCGCTCCAAGCCCATTGATCCGCCCGTGTCGGACTTGGCCGCCGCCATCGTCGACACCCACGGATCGGTTCCCATCGGCGAGCTCGTTGGAACAGCCGCCGCCATCAGTGAACGTCAGCTGAGACGGCGCTTCAAACGCCAGTGCGGCCTGTCGCCGAAAGCCCTCGCGCGTCTGCGCCGGGTCCGACAGGCCTGCATCGAGCTCGTGTCGCACGACCCCGCGAACTTCGCCGCGGCCGCGCTGCAAACCGGCTTCGCCGACCAGTCGCACATGAGCCGGGTGTTCCAAGACGTGTTCGGGACGTCGGCGTCGCTTGTGGAGCAGTATCTGCGCCAGATTCAACACGTGGGCGTGCACTAGCCGGAGTGATGGCCGAAACATTCAAGACGACGGCGGTCACCACCCCTACGCTGACGCAAAAGAGGAGGAGACGTCGGCATGGGTCGTCTAGAGAACGTGGCCGCTGCAAGCGCAGCTCTTGCTTTCGGCGTTTGGACATCGGCGTCAGCCGACCCCACCGCGGCGGAGGCTGACGCGGACCACGCCCTGGCGTTCATGTTTGGCGAATGGGTTGGCGAAGCGTCCGGCGTCGGTCCCGATCGCAAACCGTTCCAACTGACGCAGACCGAGCGGGTGGGGCCGATGCTTGGCGGCGATGTCGTCGTCATCGAAGGGAAGGGCTACACGCCGGAGGGCGGCGTCGCGTTCAACGCCTTCGCGGTCGTGTCGCCAGCGCCCGACGGAGAAAATTGGGAAATCCGCAGCTATGCCCAGGGCCTGGCCGGCACCTTCCCGTTCGCGCTTAATGACAACGGCTACGTGTGGACGACGCCGGCGGGGCCCAACGCGCAGATGCGCTACACGGCGACGTTTGACGGCGATCGCTGGACGGAGATTGGCGAGTACGTCGCCGAGGGGCAGCCTCCGGTCAAAACGTTCACCATGTCTCTCACCCGAACCGGATCAACCGACTGGCCCGCGACGGGGTCTGTGGACCCGCAGCTGTAAATCGGCGCGCGGTCCGTTGATCATGGGTCAAACGGCGGCGGAATGGCGGATCGGACCGGCGTTGCGATAGGCGTCGAAGGCGGCCGCGGCCACGCGCACATAAGGCCGTCCGCGCGGCGTGACCGCAATCTGCGCGCCCTCACGCGCCACCAGACCGTCACGCACTAAGGGACTGAGGGCGGTCAACGCGTCGGACCACGAATAGTCCGCCACGTCGAAACGCCGCTCCGCCTCAGACAAATCCACAACGCCGTCGCACATGAGCCGTTCGATGACGTGACCGCGGAGCCGGTCGTCGCGCGACAGAGGCCGTCCCTTAGCGACGGGAAGCGCGCCCGCCGCAATGGACCGCGCCCACGCGTTGGTCTCGCTGATGTTTTGGACATAGCCCTGCGGCGTGCGCCCGATCGCCGTCGCGCCGACGCCGATCAGCGCGTCTGCTTGATCCGTGGTGTAGCCCTGAAAGTTGCGGCGCAGCCGTCCCGCGCGCGCCGCCGCCGCCAGCGCATCATCGGGGCGCGCGAAATGGTCCAGACCGATCTGGACATAGCCCGCGGCCGTGAGCGCCTCAGCCGCGACGGTGGACTGCTCAGCGCGCGCTTTGGGCCCGGGCAGGGCTTCCTCGGGAATCATGCGCTGGTTCTTCGCCATCCACGGCACGTGGGCGTACCCAAACAGCGCCAGCCGATCCGGGCGCAGCGCGACGCAGGCCGCGACCGTGCGCTCGATCGTGGTGGTGGTTTGATGCGGCAGACCATAGATCAGGTCAAAATTGATGCGCTGGACGCCCGCTTCCCGCAGGGCGTCAACCGATCGCGCGACCATGTCCGGCGGTTGGATTCGGTTGATCGCGGCTTGCACGTGCGGATCGAACTCCTGGACGCCGAAGCTCGCTCGCGTGAAGCCCAAGGCGCCGATCCGCCGCGCCATCTCAAGCGTCAAGGTGCGCGGATCCGTCTCCAGAGCCAGCTCGGCGTCCGTCGTGATCTCGAACTGCCGGCGCACGGCGTCCATCACGCGGCTGAGGTCGTCCGGCTCCAGCGCCGTCGGCGTGCCGCCGCCAAAATGCAGATGACGCACACGCGGGCGACCGGGGGCGGCCGCCGCCACCAACGACAACTCGTCCAGCAACGACGTCACGTAGTCGGCGACGGGGCCATACCGCCGCACGAGTTTCATGTTGCAGCCGCAGTACCAGCACATCTGCCGACAAAACGGCACATGCAGGTAAAGCGACAGCGGCTCGCTCAGGTCCAGCGCCGCCAACCAGTCGCGATAGACCTCCGAGGAGAACGGGCTGATGAAATGCGGCGCGGTCGGATAGCTCGTGTAGCGGGGCGCCGCCATCGCCGCGTAGCGTTCGAGAACCGGATCCATCAGGCGCCTCCCCCCGCGGCGCGGCGCGCGACATCGATCGTGAATCGGCAAACGCGGCCCGCGTCGTCGAGATGATGGGCGTGCGCCACCGTCGCGTGTTGCGCAACCAGCGTTGTGAACAGCCGGGCAAACACGCTGGCGTGCCAGACGCAGTCGGGCGTGCGTATGGGATTGTCGGTGATGTCGATCGTCGGGCGTGGCCGCGCCGCGACACGAACGGCGCCGGAGCCCACGAACGTCCACGCGTTTGCGGCGATGGCTTTCAGCAGCAGCGGCGCGGCCAGCCGCGACGGCAACGCTTTCAAAACCGCTTGGGCGAACGAGGGGATGCGATGCGCGAGAATGTAGTCCGCCGTGCGCTGTCCGGCGTCCGCCGCAACCCGCGCCGCCTGACGGCGTTCCAAATGCGCGTACAGCACGGCATAGAGCCGCGCGACATCCGCTTCAGACACCATCTCCGCGGGCGGCGTCGTCAGCCATTCCTCCACGCCGGCGCGGCGGAAGACATCACGCGCGAGGACGTCGCCCCCCTCGGCGTGCAACGCGTGGCGGAGTTGGATGACCGCGTTTGGGCCGATGCGCGCCGGCGTCGTCGAGGCGGGGTGCGCCGCCGACGGCTGAGCGTCGGGCGCGGCGAACGCTGAAGACGCCATCGGTTACTCCGCCGCGCTGAGGGAATCGGGCGTTTCCGCCATTTGTTGATCGCCGCCGCCACACGCCTTGACGGCGATCGCCTCCGTGCGACGCGCGCGGTGGGACTTGGCGCGATCGGCCGCGGCTTCCCAATCCGCAAGCTGCGCCTGCGACAGCTGTTTGGTTTCGTCGAAGTGGAAATCGACCTTTTTCTTGGTCTGGGGTCCCCAATAGCCCACCTTCCCAAGATCGTAGAAGGTGCGTTGGAAGCCGGCTTTCAAAAACGCCTTAAGGCAGCCCAGCAAATAGCGCCGCCGGAAACCAGTTCCCCGCCATGGGTAGTGGAAGAACGCTTTGCGCATATAAAACCGGCGGTAATTGCTCATCACGCGGTCAAGCAATTCGCCGCGCTCCATGGCCTCCGGGCGCATAATCGGCGTCACGAAATTGTATTTGGAGAAGTCAAAAACCTCGACCTTGTCGCCCAGTTCTTGGAACAAGGGCGTGAAGGGCCAGGGCGTGTACATCGACCAGTTGGCCAAGTCCGGATCCCAATCCCGCGCCATCTGATAGGTTTCTTCCAGCGTTTCCGCGGTTTCGTTCTCCAAACCAACGATGAACTGGGCTTCAGTGAAGATGTCCGCGTTGCGCAGCAATTCGATGGCGCGGCGGTTGTCCTCCACCTTCGTTTCTTTGTTGAACCGATCCAGCTTGAGCTGCGCGGCGGCTTCGGTGCCTAACGACACGTGCACGAGACCCGCCTTGCGATAGAGCGGCAGCAACTCTTCGTCGCGCAAGATGTCCGTGACGCGTGTGTTGATGCCCCATTTCACACGATCGGGAAGATTGCGTTCAATAAGTTCTTCGCAGAACTGGATAAATTTCTTGCGGTTGATCGTCGGCTCCTCATCGGCGAGGATGAAGAAGCCCACGCCATGGTCCACGACCAGCCGCTCGATCTCATCGACAACCTTCTTGGGGTCGCGAATGCGGTAGTCCCGCCAGAACTTCCATTGCGAGCAGAAAGAGCACGTGAAGGGACAACCGCGCGCCATGTTCGGAATCGCGACCCGAACACCCAGCGGCACGTAGGTGTACTTCTGCCACTCCAACAACGACCAATCGGGGTCAATGGAGTCGAGGTCTTTGACCGTGGGGGCGGCCGGCGTCGCGACGATGTCGTCGCCATCGCGGAAGGCCAGGCCTTTAATGGCGCGGCGGTCGGTCGGCCAACGGCCCTGGTCGATGGCGGTGACGAGTTCTTGGAAGATCTCCTCGCCCTCGCCGCGGACGATCACGTCCACCTGCGGCGCTTCGCTGAGGACTTGCTTGTACATGAACGTCGCGTGGACGCCGCCCAGCACCCGCACGGCTTGCGGGCGCACCTCCTGAGCGATTTCCAGCACCCGCTCCGCCGCATAAATCGAGGGCGTGATGGCGGTGACGCCGACAATGTCGGGCGAGAGCCGGGCGATCTCCGCCGCCAGGTCGACGTCGTCGAGATGGTTGGTCATCGCGTCGACGAAGTGGACGTCATTGTAGCCGATCGCCTTGAGAGACCCTGCGAGGTAGGCGGCCCACGCGGGGGGCCAGTTGCCTGCGATCTCAGCGCCGCCGGAATGGTAATTCGGATGAACAAGAACGATACGCATCTGCATTACCTCCCGACGTCAACTTTTGTTGACATATGACACGTCTATTTTTCTGGACACAAGCGCGTCAGCATGCCGCAACCACGGTTCATCCTGAGGCTCTGCTCGCGTGGGACGTGGGCCATCGGCCCGCACAGCCGCCAAGCGCGCACCGCGCGCGTCGGCATGCCGATCGGGGCGTTGGGAGGCGCGCGCACGCGCCCCGCGGGGCGGAGGCGCGGTGCGGACGGCGCGGCGTCAGCGGATCAGTGGGCTTGCGTCATCCACTGCGTCATGACGAGCAGCGTCCACATGCGCAGAGGGTCGGCCGCGCGGCCCGCATAGTGATCGTCGGCGTCGCGACGGATCGCGTTGAAGTCGAGCACGCCGGCGAACGGGCCCTGCGCCGCGCCGTTCAGCGCGTCATAGAAGGGGTCGTGCATCACGCTGACGAGATCGGAGACGGGCACCGAAAAGCCCATCTTCGGCCGGGTCAGAACGGACTCCGGCAGTTCCGGCGCAAACGCCTCGCGCAGCACAGTCTTGCCGTTTGCGCAGCCGAGCTTCAGCTCGCGGGGAAGTTGGGCGACGAAACTCAAGACGTCTTTCGCCAGAAACGGAAACCGCCCCTCCAGCGAGTGCGCCATCAGAATCTTGTCGGCCTTCATCATCAGGTTTTCGGGCAGCCAGGTTTTTTGGTCATACGCCAGCATGCCTTCGAGCAGCGGCGCGCCCGTGAAGTACTTCCGGAACATGCGCAGACGCGATGGCGAAAAGGTCTGCGTGACGGGCGGGGCGTTCTTGTTGAAGTACCAACTGTACCCCAGGAACCGCTCAAACTGATCGCCTGATGGCGCGGGGCCGTCATTGATCGTGCGCGTGTATTGCGGGTAACCGCCGAGCATCTCATCGCTGCCTTCGCCCGAGAGAAGCACCGTCACATGCTCGCGCACAAAGGAACACAGAAGATAAAGCGGAAAACAAGCAGGATCCGCGATCAGGTCGTCCATCGCGCGCACGACCGTCCCGAAGTTCTCCGCCATGTCTTCGGGCGTGGTCTCGATCTTGTAGTGTGGCAAGTCGTGTTTGTGCGCGACGTCGTCGGAGAACTCGAACTCATTCAGCGTGGGAAAGCCGATGTTGAACGACTTCAGGTGCGCGCCCACGTCAGCGCACAAGGCGGCGATGACGCTCGAATCGAGGCCGCCGCTCAACAACACGCCCACGGGCGTCTCGGCCATCTGCTGACGCGCCACGGACCCGCGCAGCAGACGCCGCAACTCCGCCGCCGCGTCGGCCATGGAGATGGACAGCGGCGCATCAACGCTCGGCACGTCCCAATAGCGGTGGCGCATCACCGAGAGCGCGCCAGGCGCCCCGGTGACCTTCAGATAGGTGCCCGCCTCGATCCGTTGAATGCGGGCATAGGCGGTGTAGGGCGCTTGCGGATACCGAAACGTCAAGTACGACGCCAGACCTTGCGGATCCGGCGATAAGTCCAGACCGCCGAAGGTGATGATCGGCGTGATCTCGCTGCAAAACAGAAAGCAGTCGTCATCCTCGTAGAGATAGAGCGGTTTCACGCCCAGCGGATCGCGCACGAGATAGTACTGCGGCGTCGCCGGGTTGCGTCGATCCCAAATAAACGCCGAAAACATCCCCTCGAGTTTGTCGAACCCCGCCGGACCGTGCGCGGCGAACAATTTGAGAAGCACTTCGGTGTCGCAGTTGGTGTCGAACCGCCAGCCTTCGCGCTGCAGGTCGTCTCGAATGTCTTGGTAGTTGTAGATTTCGCCGTTGTAGCAAACGCCCAAGTCGCCGTCTTGCAGCGTCATGGGCTGTTGGCCGTGGGCGATGTCGATGATCGACAAGCGGCGGTGCACCGTGGTGAATCCGTCGCCGAAGAACACGCCGTCGGCGTCAGGGCCGCGATGGCGTATGGCCGCGTTGAAATGACGGTGAACGGACGCGTCGTCGAACGGACGAGCGTCGCGCTTCCAAAGAACTCCGGCGATTCCGCACATAGTGTTTCCGAACGGCTAGGAGAGGACGTCGTTCAGCAGTTGAGACCAAGCGCTGAGATAGCGATCCTGGTTGAACACCTGCATGGCGAGACGACGGGATTCGCGGCCCATCGCGTCGCGCTGGGCCGGGTTGTGTTCGAGATACGCAAGTTGCTCGGCGAGCTCGGCCGGCGCGTCGGCGTAAAAACCGTTGACGCCGTTTTTGATGAACAGATCGACATCGTGGTTGCGCAGGCTGACGCTCACCAGTCCGGCCATCATGGCTTCCCCGCGTGAACGCGGCATGGGCGAGCGGAGCGTCGGGTTGAAGTACACGCTGTAGCGGCTGATTTCGCGGGCGTAGTTTTGGTAGAGCGCGCGCGCCCATTCCTGGGAATGCTCCGCATAGGGCGCTTCAGGATAGGGCATGTTCAAGGTCCAGATCAGCGCGCGGCCGCCCAGGTGCTTGCCGACATCCTCAAACGTAAAGAGCCCATTGTAGTAGGGGCGGTTCTGCATCGCGCCCATGGTCATCGCCAGACAGCCGCCGTCCCGAACGGCGTTGGGCGGGTACTCGCTGGGCGAAAAGCCATGCCAAATCACGCGGCTGTTTGCGAAGCCCCATTCCTCCATCGCTTGATGGGAATTGCAGACAAGCGCGGACACCGGCCGCATGAGCTCGACGAGTTCGCGCCGTGAGTCCTCCATGACCTGCAGCGCGTCCGCCCCGTCATAGTCGGCGTCGTACTGGCCATAGAATTGCGGGGTCCCGTGGCAGATCGCCACTTTCGGCAGATCCACGTTCGCCATGAACCACTTCAGCGTTTCGCCCCAATCCAGCGGAACTCTGCCGTTGCACAGGTCCGGCCGCAGGGCGTTTTCGTCGAACTGCACGAGGGCCACGTCGTACTCGCGCGGATCCACCTCGTCGGCGTGGACAAAGCGGGCGTTGCGCGGCATCGGCCGTTTGTGGAGCTCCCATTGCTCCGTCAGCGCGGTCCCGGTTCCCGTCACCATCGTGAAGTCGTGACCGAGCTTCATCAGCTCATACTGATGGGGGCAGTGCCAGCGGTGGGTCAGAATGCGCAGCGGCCGTGACCGGTCGATGATGATCGGCGCTTCACGATACCGCTGCATCCGCCCTTCGAGGTAGTGGTGGTCCGCGTTGGCGGCGAGGTCCGCCCCCACATGCGACGCCCAACCAACGATCGCCTCATATGTCTGGAGGCTCCATTGCCGGGACGTCGTCAACAGCTCGGGGTGTTTCTCAAACAGCCGGCGATAATTCTTCAAAGACCGCAGCGGTTTGTCCGCTTCGTTCGCCGAGGACGGGTGGGTGCAGTGGATCGAGATCGCGGTGTCGACGTACTTGATCGTGGCCCCGTTGGCGTAGAGGCGGTAGCCCATCTCCACGTCTTCCCAACCAAACCCGGACTCCGGACTGGCTGAATACGCGAAGGCCTCGTCGAAGAGGGGCTCGTCCAGGACGTCTTCGATGAACCGACGTTTGATCGAGAAGTTGCGCGTGATGCAGTTCACGAAGCTCTCAAGATTGACCGGGTCTTGAGGGATCATCTCGCGCGCGGCGATCGCCGGATCCGCTTCATGGCGCTCCAAAGCCACCAAAGGCGGCGTGGCGTGCGCTTCAATGTTCAGCGGTCCAATACACACGTCGGTGTCGGCGTAGGCGTGGGACGTGTAGTGCGCGGCCAGGAAGTCGCGATTGAACATGCAGTCGGCGTCAACAACGATGACGATCTCGCCTTGCGCCTCGGCGATCCCCCGGTTGCGGCTGCCGCAATTGCCGAGGTTGGAGTCGTTCTCCAGGATCCGCACGCGCATCGCGCCGCCGCCGACGCAGGAAGCGTTGGCGAACCGCTCCGCCTCCCGCACCACGTCGACGTCGTCGGCGGGAGAGGCGTCATTGACCAGGATGACTTCGAAATCGCCGGCGAAGTTTTGACGCCTGAGCGACTCCAAGAAGAACCGCACTTCGTTGTGTTTGCGGTAAAGCACCGCGACGATGCTGATCACCACGCCGGCGTCCGCGGGCGGTTCGAACCGCGGCGCTAGGGGCGTGCGCAGCCGCCCCGCCGCCGTCGCGGCCAGAACGCTCTTCAGGCTCTCGGATGTGTTGCGCACGTCAAAGGCCGGCGCGATGGTCGCGCGGGCGGCCTCGCCAACGGCCTCCCGCGTGTCCGGCGACGCGAGCAACGCGCGCAGCGCGGCGCGCCAGTCATCGGCCGTGCGCGCCAGATAGCCCGTGCGGCCGTGGTTGATGGTTGCCGCGAAGGTCTTGGTCGCGCTCGCCACTGTTGGAATGCCAAGCAACGCCGCTTCAAAGATCTTGAGCTCGCTTTTGCAGCCCGTGAAGGCGTTGTCGAGTTCTAACGGCGCAAGATTGATGTCGACCGTCGACAGGTTGCGCAGCATCTCCGCGTGCGGCGTCAGCGGCAGCCGCTCGATGCGCGCCTTGTGCCGGTCAAGAGACGCGGGCAACTCGATTTCCCCCGCCGCGAGGAACACCGCGTTCGGGTGCTCGTCCAGGGCTTCAGCCACGGCGTCGGCGCACTGGAGGAAGTCAAAATTGTGCGTGTTGGTGCCGCTGAAATAGCCGATCCGCACGGTGGGATCGTTGGAGGCGAGCCGCTTGCGGCGCTCCTCCCGCAGTCCGGCGCAGAGCTCTTGTTGGGCGAGGCCGTTGTTGTTGCGGATGACAAAGCCGGATTTCCCGCGCTTCTCCGCTTCCGCCAACAGCGCCGCGGTCGACACTGTCATGTGGTCGCAGCGCGCCATGGTCTTGCGCTGGGACTCCAGCAGGCGTCGGATCTGGCCGATGTCGTTGGACGCGGCGTCACGGACGTGGGGGAGGAAGTCAATCGCGTCCGGATCGAAGATCAGATCATCGATGTCGTAGATGGTCGGAATGCCCGCAGCGGCGCAGTCGTTGAGGAACCGGTCGACCTTCAGGCTCCATGGCGTGCGGCAGAACACCACGACATCCGTCGACGCCAGGTCGACGCCCGCCACGTCGAAGTCCATCACCTGCGTGACGACATACCCCTCGGCCTCCAACACCTTGGCGTAGTTTTCCACGCGGTACGCAAACGTCATTTTGTCATGCGCGTTGATCACGTAGACGACGCGCAGCGGGCGATCCTCAACGGCGGGCGCGTTGTTGGCGATCGGCGCGGCGACGGGCGCTGACGGCGCGTCGAGGTCGGCGCGAAAGGCGTCGGCGCGGGCCAAGACGCCGCGAACGCCTTCCTCGCGCAACCGCATAACGATGCGGCGCGCGAGGCCGCGAAAGCCGCCCCAGCGGGCGCGCGCCTCGGGCAGGGCGCGCAGACCGCCGTGGATGCGTCGAGCGTTCACCACGATCCGACGGCTCGTATAGGAGAAAAAGCGCACCGGCGCGGTCAGGCGCCAGGACGCCGAGGTTGTGTAGGCCGTGTGCGTGGCGGCGAGTTCTTGGTCCAGGTCGTTGATCCGGCGCGTCATCTCGCGGACCAAATCCGTGAATTGGAGCAGGGTGTCGCGAACACGGGTCACGTCGCGGGGAGACAAACGAAGCTCGTCGCCCTCTGAGTCCGTTTGGCGACCGCCGGGTTCGGCGGTTGGCGCGGCGAGCGCGCCGTCGCCGAAGGCGGCGGCCAGACGCGTCACTTCAGCCCGCGTTTCGGCGAACTCTCTGGACACCCGAGCCAGCTCGACTTCCTTGTCGCGGATGCGGCGGTTTTGAGCGACGATCTGGCGTTCCTTCGCCGCAAGCACCTCTTCCTTCGCGGCGAGGACGGCGTCCGGCGACGCCAACGCGCCGCGCAGCCCAAAGTCGCCCGCGTCGTCCCCGCGCAACGCCCGCGCCTCGGACTCCAGCGTGTCGATCCGTTCGCGCTCGAGATCGGACGAGTGTTGCAGGCTGTCGAACGCGATGAGCACGGCGTCGATCCGATTGCGCTGCTCGGTGTCGCGCTGCTCCAGCCGGTGAAACTCCGCCCTCATGTCGGCGAGGGCGGCCGCGACCGCGTCATGAGCCTCGGCCCGCGCCGACAGGTCCGCCATCGCCGCGGTGAGTTGCGCATTGTGTTGAAGCGCTTCGTCATGGCGTTGGGCGGCCGCCTCGATTTGGGCGAGGCGCTCCGCGCTCTCCTGTGCGAGGCGCGCGCACTCGGCGTTCGCCTGCTCCAGCGCCGCTGAGGTCTCGTCATGAGAGCGGACGCGCTGGGTGAAGTCTTCCAGGGCGGCTGCCAGTTTTCGATTTTGCTGGAGGACGTCCTCATAGTGCCAGGCGGTCATCAGCGACTGACCGAGGTTTGTGAAAAACCTCTTCGTTTCCGCGCGCCCGTCCGGTGTCTGCGTCAGCGCAAAGAACGCGTCGATCTGCGGCGCGAGCTGATCGCCATAGGCGAGCACGCCAAGGCCGTTGGAATGGTCGAACGCAAAGCTCGGACGCTCGAGCGACCCCGTCAGCTCATCCCACAACCGCCGAACGCCAAAATTCCGCTCACGGACATTGATGTCGTGAAAGAGAACGATCGCGCGCGACGACAGTTTGGGCCGCCACGTTTCAAAGTCGTGACGCACAGCGTCATAGGTGTGCAGACCGTCAATGTGGAGGAGGTCGATCGAGCCGTCGGTAAAGTATTCGAGGGAGTCGTCGAAGGTCGCCCGGAGAAGTCGCGAAAAAGCTGAGAACTTCGCGTCGTGAAACAGCTTGAATTCGTCGTAGATCGCGTCGCCATAATGGCCCGCGTGTTCGTCGCCTTTCCAGGTGTCCACGCCGTAACACGACGTCTCCAAGTGGAGGTCGAGAACGGCCTGGCAAAAGGCCGTGTATGAATTCCCTTTGTGCACGCCCAGCTCGACAAACGTCGACGGGCGTAGCGCGTCCATCAACCAAAAGGCGAAGGGGATGTGCCCAGCCCACGCGCCGTCCGCGACCCGCCAGGGCGATGCGTGAGGCGCGGCTCCGAAGAACTCGACAATCTGGCGCCGTGACGCCTCCGCACGCGTCACCGCGCCGGTCGCGCCAGCCGACGCAGGATCCGCAGGCGCAGCGGCAGTGTTCTGCGGTGCGGCTGAGGCGTCGCCCTCGCCGTCGCGGCCGTCAACGGGCGCGTCCTGCGCGGGGTCGTGGACGGCCCCGCCGTCGCCAGATCCATTGAGGATCGCCGCCGCATCGACCGTGTGCTGCGGTGTCGACGCGCCCGTTGGCGCGGACCCGCCATTCGTTGCGTGGCCGTTGCGTCCGGACGGCGCCGGAGTCTCGTGGGGCTCGCCGGGGCCGTCCATCACGGCCGTGGCGTCGCCGCCATTGGACACCACGGCGTCCGGTGTGACGGACTCCAAATCGGCGACGCCGTCAGTCGGGTCGGCGGGAGGGTCGAAGCGTTCGTCCGTGCCCATGTCCATCCACCAAGTCTTCTATGAGTCCATGAGAATCGCGGTCCCAATCATGCCGTAGGAACAACGAGCCCGCCGCAAGAATTCAGTAACGTCATCATTGACGGGCGATTTTTCAACAAAAGATGCTTAATAGCCACTGAACGCCGGGGCGTCGTCGTCGATCATTCACGCAGGACGTCTCAGGCTGGATCGGCGACGGTCGCAAGCTCGAGCCGGACGTCGCGCATCGGCACGCCGACCATGCCCTGGACGACATGACTGGCGTGGACTTTCAGAATAAACGCGTCGTGCAGCCAATGATGCTGGCGGTGCGCGGTTTGGGTTCCGTCCGCGATCGCGAGCGTCACGGAATAGTCGCCCGTCGCCAGATAGGGCAGTGCGAAGTCGAACCGCGCCTGAAATGTGGCCCCGGCGGGGACCGACACAGGATCAAAGCAGGTCGTCAGGAAGGTGTTGTCGCCGAACAGGACCTGCCCAAGCCGATCGTTCACAATGAAGCCGACAATCGGCTGGCTGAGCGGCTGCAGCGCGCGGCAATACACGCGCAATGACACGGCCTCGCCGCCCTGGACGAGCGTCACGGGCTGGCCATTCTCCATCAGGAACTCGGCGTTGATCACTTCCGCGCCGCGCTCCCCAAAGGACGCGCACCCGGGATCGAACGCGAACAACTCGATGTTGTTGTGAACGGGCGATGCGCTCAGGGTCTCGATCCGGGCGTCGCTGACCGGGTCCTGCCGCGGCGTTTCGCCCGGCCGAGCCTCGTCGTCGTCGGCCGGCTGGTGTTCCACGTCATAGAGCGAGGCGAGGTAGCGGCGCGTGACGTCCTTGGACGGGCCGACCGCCTGGACCGCGCCAGCGTCCAGCCACACCGCGCGATCGCACAGATTGGTCACCGACGCGGTGTCGTGGGACACGAACAAGAGCGTGCCATTCTTTTTGAACTCGTGAATGTAGCGCATGCACTTCTGGCCGAACGCGGCGTCGCCGACCGCCAGAATCTCATCCACAATCAAGATGTCGGCATCGACATGCGCGGCGACGGCGAAGGCCAGACGAGCGTACATGCCGCTTGAATACGTTTTCACCGGTCTTTCGATGAAGTCGCCAATATCAGCGAACGCGATAATCTTGTCTAAGCGCGCGTCGATTTGCGACTTTTCCAAACCAAGGATCGAAGCGGACATGTAGATGTTCTCCATGCCCGTGAACTCTGGGTTGAAGCCGGCCCCCAACTCCAACAGAGCCGCCACACGACCCTGCACGGACAGAGACCCGCTCGTGGGTTGCAGCGTGCCGCAAACGAGATGAAGAAACGTCGACTTGCCGGCGCCGTTGCGCCCGATGATGCCGACCGTCTCACCGCGCCGAATGTCCAGCGTGACCGGCTTGAGCGCCTCCACTTCGTCGTAGAAACGACGGCGATTGCGGAACAAAAACTGCTTCAGGCGGTCTTCGGGTTTCTTGTAGACCAAAAATGACTTCGCGACGTCTTTCGCGGAGATCACAATGTCAGAGGACATCAGCGAACCCTTTTTGGGTGCGGTAAAACCACCAATAACCAAACGTGCCGACGGCCAGCGCCGCCAGCGTGTACACGCCCAGCGCGGCCCAGTCCGGCTGCTCGCCAAAGATCACGACCGCCCGCGCGCTTTCCAGGATGGGCGCAAGCGGTCCAAACCCCAACCAGCTGCGCGTGGCGTCGGGAAGGTTCGCGAGGGGAAAGAAGATCGGGCTGAGGAAGAGAAGCGCCGTCAACACCAACGGGATGAACTGAGCCAGGTCCCGCACGAACACGCCGAGCGACGCGAGGAGCCAGCTGACGCCAGCGACCGCGATCAGCAGGGGGGCGAACACAATCGGGAACAACAGAATCTCGATCGGCGGCGCGCCAAACACAAACAGGTAAAACCCCATGAACAGTGAGAAGCTGATCGCGAATTGCGTCAACGAGCTGAGGATAATGACGATCGTCAGGATCTCCAGCGGGAAGACAACCTTCTTCACATAGGAGACATTGCTCGTAATCGCGGTCGGCGCGCGCGACAGAGCCTCGGCCGCGAAGTTGTACACCGTCAGCCCGAAGAAGATGATCAGCGCGAATTCCTGCGTCGGCGCGTCCGGCGCGGCGGACGCCCAGCGGCCCTTAAACACGACGCCGAACACGAAGGTAAAAATCAACAGCATCAGCAGGGGCGTGAACACCGCCCACACCAAGCCAAACACGGAGCCGCGATACTTCGCTTGGATGTCGCGCGCCGCCAACCGACCGATCAGCTTGCGGTTGTCGATGATGCGTCGCACCGCGGCGACCAACGCCAACGGGCTGTCATCCAAAGACGCGCCAGTACGAGTCCCCGATGGCGAAGCGCTTGTGTGAAGCATGCTGTGCTCCCGTCAACACGACGGCTCTTTGTTCCACAGCCCCCCGGGCGCCGAGCGTCTGGCGGACGCCAGAGCCGCGCGCTGGAGCGGGTTAACGGACCGGGCCTTGCCTGCCAATGTGCCTTGTGCCCGGCTGAACCGGCCGCATTGTGGCGGAGTGTCAGCCGTTAACGATGTTGAGATAGACCATTCCCTGCTAATCACGACTTAACGGATGCTGGCGACGGCAATCCGCGTCGATCTTTGTGAGACCCTGACGAATCGCCTTTCGTGCAACGGTACGGCTGCCTGGCCTTCGTCGCAATGATGCGCGCCATCGTCGTCGCCGGTCCGGCCCCATCACGTGTTGCGCCGCGCCAGGCGCGGCTTCCTGAAAGAGAATGACACCGCATGCACCAGACATCGCTTGAGAACATGCAACTCTGCATCGACCGGTACTTCACCGAAAGCGCGGTTGGGGCGCCGCCCAAGTCCGTTGTGGATGTCGGCGGTGCGGACGTGAACGGCAGCTACCGTCAGCTGTTCGTCGGGAAGCGCGTGCGGTTTGCGACCGTTGATATGGAAGCGGCTCCAGGCGTCGATATCGTGTTGCCGGATCCCTATAAAATCCCGCTGCCCGATGGGGCTGCGGACTACGTCATCAGCGGCCAGATGCTCGAGCACTGCGAGTTTTTTTGGTTGTCGTTCGTTGAGATGGTTCGAATACTGAAGCCCGACGGGTATTTGTTTTTGATCGCGCCGTCGACGGGGCCCATCCATCGTCACCCCGTGGATTGTTATCGGTTTTACCCGGACGCCTACGCCGCGCTCGCAAAGTACGCGAACTGCCGTCTTGTCGAATGCTGGCATGACCGTCGCGGTGAATTTGAGGATTTGGTCGGCGTGTTTACGCGCCACTATAACCTCGACGACATCCCAGCACTCTCCTAGCCCGCTTGAGCCGGCGGTTGCGGCGTCCGC
>CAZGLY010000052.1:0-2192 GCA_964526675.1 uncultured Caulobacterales bacterium | reverse complement strand
GTTGCGGCGTCCGCAACGCGCGAAGAATCCCGTCGCGCTGGGTTGAACCGCGCGCCGCGCCGCTGTCGCCCTGCCGCCTGACCGCCGGCCCTGGCGGATCGCCGCGGGCTGACGTCGCGCGGCCCTGCGCGGCGCCGCACGGCCGTGCCTGCGGCATTGTGTGTCCGCACTGCGGTCGCGCCTGGCGTTCATACCTCGAGGACTCTAGGGTTTTCCCCAGTTGGGGATGTGCTCATGTTGACTTCGCGGCCGAAGCGCAAACGCGATCCAGGTCCAAGGTCTCCGTTTCACGCCCATTGGCGGCGTCTGCGCCTTCCGGCGCTGGTGATCGGGATCACGGCGTCCGCGGGGATTATCGGCGCCTATGGCTGCAGCCCCTCCGGTTCGTCAGATCCTGCTGCGCAGCCGGTGACCGGCGTTGATTCAGACGACGGCGACGCCGGTCTCGACCCGCCGCAGGGCGCGGGCTATGCGCCGAAAACGGTTGCTCCATCAACGGTGTTTTTTGTGGAGGAAGCGGCCGCCGTGCTGCAGCACGCTCCTCACGCGATCGACCTTGACGGCGATGATTGGCCCGACGCGCTCGGCTTCGAAAATGTGTTCGGCACGATGGTGCCGCTGCAGGGGACCGATGGTTGTGAAGAGGCGCTGTTCGCGCCCGGGCGGGCGCACCGCGACACCCAACTTGGGGACTTCGACGACGACGGGCAGTTGGAGCTGATCGCCAACACATACTCCAACGTCACGGAGGCGGAGTCGGTGGCGGTGTACTGCCAACAGCAGGCGTCGCCGTTTGATTTTGAAGCGGACCCGGATGTGCTCGGTGAATCATTTGGCGGACATGGAGAAACCATCTCCGTCTTCGATTTCGACAATGACGGTGACTTGGATATCTTTATTGCGTACTATACGATGGATCCCGAGCTGCAGGAGTTGGACGATCACCTCGCCGCGCCGCAGGATGGGAATGTTTTTCTCCGCAATGACGGCGACAACAACTTTGTTGATGTTGCGCCGGCCGCCGGTGTTGATCAACCGAATATGATGCTTCGATATCGGATCGAGGGTGTCGATGTTGTCGACTACAACGGCGATGGTTGGTTGGATTTCTACGCCGCCAGCGCCCTGTTCCTCAACAACCAAGACGGAACGTTCTCCGACATCGCGGAGGTTGTTGGTCTTCCCACGCAGTTTGACGAGGGCGCGCGGTTCGCGGATTTAGACAACGATGGTCAGTTTGATTTGGTCATCAACCGGTCGGCGGCCGGCGGCGGCATAGCGATCTACTACAACCGCGATGGCGCGTTTGAAGAAGCGGATCCGGTCGACCCCGATTTTCTAAATGACGCGGCGGGGTACGGTCTCGCGATCGCCGATATCAACTTCGACGGCTGGCAGGACATCATCGCCCCCGATCGTGACGATCGTTGTCAGACCCTGGTTTACATGAACGGACCCGATGGCTTCTATCGCGTCACGGGATTTCCAAAGACGTATTGCGGCGACCTGATGACGAACGCGGACTTCAACCGCGATGGAAAGCTCGACCTGCTCTATCGCGTCGTCACGCCGACGGTGTTCACGAACGATTTCCCGGGCGATCCGAACACGTTCGCAGTCATCGCGCTGGACGAGGCCGGGCGGCGCAACCAACACGGTCGCCGGATCACCGCGCGGCCGGCGGACGACGACGCGATCGTGCTCACGCGCGCGGTGGATCCGGGCAGCGGCTTTATGTCGAGCTCGCCCTATCCGGTCGTCTTCAACTCGCCGTCGGCGGAGCCGCATGACGTGACGATCCACTTCGCAAGCGGGCCGCAAACCGTCACCGTCAGCCCCGGACAAGTGGCGACCGTGCGTGAAAACAGCGAACCCACCTATCGGGACTATAGGTTCTAAACGCGCCGATCGTTCCGCTCCGCACGGACAGTCGCGACCCGGCGCGCATGCCCGTCTCAACCGGCGCGGCGGATCTCGATCAAGAACTCATTGGTGTAGGGGCGCGTCTCGCCGATGTGCGCGACTTCCAGGTTCGGTGTGTAGTGGGCGATCACATGGTCAATGAGCGTGCGAAAGTTCGTTGGCGTGAAGGTGAAGCAGTGCAAGTCGGCCGTTTCTGGCAGGGTCGCGGCGATGACCTTACGGGCCTCGTCCTCAGTGCGATCGGGGGTGGGCGTGTGCGACCCGTCCCA
>CAZGLY010000051.1:0-19084 GCA_964526675.1 uncultured Caulobacterales bacterium | reverse complement strand
GACCCTCATACTGATGCGCCAGCAGATGAGATTGAATCTGCGACACGGTGTCCATCGTCACCGACACCACAATCAGAAGCGATGTGCCGCCAATGTAAAATGGAAAATCGAAATAGCCGCGAAGGACCTCCGGCAACAGACAGACCAAAGTCAGGTAGGCCGCGCCCAACACCGTCAAGCGGGTGAGCACGTAATCGATGTGCTCGGCTGTCCGTTTACCGGGGCGAATACCGGGCAGGAAGCCGCCATGCTTGCGCAAATTGTCCGCCGTGTCCTCGGGATTGAACACGATCGACGTGTAGAAGAAGCAGAAGAAGACGATCCCCGCCGCGTAGAGCGCCAAAAAGGCCGGCTGCCCCGGCCCCAAATACCCTTGTATAGCCGCCAGGGGTCCGGATCCGTCATTGCCGGCGAACCCGCCAATCGTCGCCGGCAAGAACAGGAGCGACGAGGCGAAGATGGGCGGAATCACGCCTGCAGTGTTCAGCTTCAGCGGCAGGAAAGACCGCTGGCCGCCGATCATCTGATTGCCAACCTGGCGCTTGGGGTACTGCACAAGCAAGCGCCGCTGGGACCGTTCCATGAAGACCACGAACAAAATCACCAGCACGATCAACACGAAAATCATCAGCGGCAGAAGCGCGCTCTGATCGCGTTGGGCGATGGACAACACTTGCGCGAAGCCTTGAGGAAGAACCGCAACGATCCCGGCGAAAATGATCAACGAGATCCCGTTGCCCACGCCGCGAGCGGTCACTTGCTCGCCCAGCCACATAAGAAAGAGCGTGCCGCCGACCAAGGTGATCACGGTGGACACGATGAACAGCACGCCCGGCTGCTGCACAATGCCTTCGGCGTTGTTCAAGCCGACCGCCACGCCAAACGCCTGCAGGCCCGCGACGCCCACCGTCAGATACCGGGTGTATTGGTTGATCTGCTTGCGCCCGGCCTCCCCTTCCTTCTTCAAGCGCTCCAAGCTCGGCACCGTGGCCGTCATGAGCTGCATGATGATGGAGGCGGAGATGTAGGGCATCACGTTGAGCGCGAAAATCGCCATGCGCTCCACCGCCCCGCCGGAGAAGGTGTTGAAGATCCCTAAGAGCCCGGCGGCCTGGTCCTGAAACGCGGCGGTGAACGCCGCGGCGTCCACCCCCGGGATCGGGATGTACGTGCCCAGCCGATACACCACCAACGCCACAACCGTGAAGATCAGCCGCTTGTGCAGCTCCTTCGCTTTGGTGATCGTGGACAGATCAAAATTGCGCGCGAGTTGCTCGGCCGCCGACGCCATAGTGTCTCCTCATCGCGAGCCGCGCCCGCCCGTCACCGGCTCGAGGCCGCGCCCCAGCTCGGCTTACGAGTCGGCGGGCGTCTCACCCGCGCTTTTGCCTGGACGCAAGACGGTCGCCGAGCCGCCGGCCGCTTCCACCGCCGTCACCGCCGCCTGCGACGCCCCCGTCACCTCGATGGTTATTTTGGTCGTCAGCGTTCCTTGCGCAAGCAAACGCACGCCGTCCAGCTTGCGTCGCACCAGGCCGCACGCGACCAGCGTCTCCTCGGTGATCGGCTGACTGGCGTCCAGCTTGCCGCGATCAATGAAGTCCTGCAGCCGGCCGAGATTGACCTCGGCGAACGCGAGCCGGTTGGGCTTCCGAAAGCCGCGCTTCGGCAGGCGCATGTGGATGGGCATCTGCCCGCCCTCAAAGCCCTTGATCGCCACGCCCGAGCGCGACTTCTGCCCCTTAACGCCCCGGCCGGCCGTCTTGCCCGCGCCCGAGCCAACGCCGCGGCCCACGCGCTTGCGCGCCCTGGTGGCGCCGGGGTTGTCCGTCAAATCCGTCAGTTTCACCATGTCATCCTCGCAGACTCGGCGTCGGCCTCGCGGGCGCGGCCGGCCGAAGCGCCAACCAACACGCGCAAACGCGCCTGCACTGTGTTCTCAGGCCGCCAAGGCCCGCCGCCGCACCCCCGCGCGGGGCTCAGTCCTCCACCACGTCGATCAAATGCGCCACTTTGCGGATCATGCCGCGCACCGCCGGCGTGTCTTCGAGGACGCGCTCTTTACCGATCCGCCCGAGCCCGAGACCTTTGAGGGTCGCCAGCTGTTCTTGCGGACGACGGATCGGGCTTCCCGTTTGACGCACCGTGACGGTCTTGTTCGGGGACGACGGGGTCTCGCGACGCCGCGCCTCCACCCGGCGTTGGCGCGCCTTCACCGGCTTGGCCGCGCCCTCTGCGCTCTCGGCCATGATCTCAGCCCTCCAAGCTGTCTTGCGCGCTCGCGCCGTCGCGGCGACGCGACACCACGTCGCGATAATTCATGCCGCGTTTGTTGGCGACATGCCGGGGGCTCCGCTGGTTTTTCAACGCGTCAAACGTCGCCCGCACCATGTTGTAGGGATTGGACGACCCCAGCGACTTCGCCACGACGTCCTGCACGCCCAACGTCTCCAGCACCGCGCGCACGGCCGACCCCGCGATCACGCCCGTGCCCGGAGGCGCCGCGCGCAGGATCACGCGCCCCGCGCCGTGGTGGCCGCGTCCGTCATGATGCAGCGTCCGGCCCTCGCGCAGCGGCACGCGGATCAGCGTTTTCTTAGCTTCGTCAGTGGCTTTTCGGATCGCTTCCGGCACTTCGCGGGCCTTGCCATGGCCAAAGCCGACCCGGCCTTTTTGGTCGCCCACGACCACCAAAGCGGCGAAACCGAAATTTCGGCCGCCCTTCACCACTTTCGCCACCCGGTTGATGTGGACAAGCTTGTCCGTGAACTCAGTGTCGCGATCCTCATCGCGGTCGCGGCGGCGTCCGCCGCGCTCTCGGTCTTCGCGCGCCATAACGCCTCCTAGAATTCCAATCCGCCTTCGCGGGCGGCGTCCGCAAGCGCCTTCACCCGGCCATGATAGAGATACCCGCCACGGTCGAAGACGACCTGGGTGACGCCCTTTTCCTTGGCCCGTTGCGCCACCAACGCGCCCACAAGCGCCGCCGCCTTCTGATCGCCCGTGCGCGGATGCTCCGAACGCACATCCGCCTCGAGTGACGACGCCGCCGCCAGGGTCGCGCCCTGAGCGTCGTCAATAACCTGAGCGTAGATGTACTTCGAGGAGCGGAACACCGACAGACGCGGCCGCTCGCCCGCATGCACGCGCAAGCGCCGGCGCACCCGGCGCGCCCGACGACGCAGAACCTGTTTGGCGCTGATAGCGGTCACTTCTTCTTACCTTCTTTGCGGCGAATAAACTCGCCGGCGTACTTGATGCCTTTGCCCTTATAGGGCTCCGGCGGACGGTGTTTGCGGATGTCCGCCGCGGCTTGACCGACTTTTTGTTTGTCGACGCCCGTGATTTTGATTTCGGTCGGCTTGCCGGCTTCGAACTTGATCCCCTCCGGCGGCTCCACCACCACATCATGGCTCAAGCCCAAGGACAGTTTCAGGTTCGAGCCCTGCATCTGCGCCCGGTAGCCGACGCCGACCAGCTCCAAATTCTTCTCAAAGCCCTTGGTCACGCCTTCGATCATGTTGGCGATCATGGTGCGCGACATGCCCCACATGGACCGGGCACGCTTGCTCTCATTGCGCGGCGTCACCGCGATGCGCCCGTCTTCCAACGCCAGAGCCACATCGTCCACAAAGGTCTGCGACAGCTCGCCTTTGGGCCCCTTCACCGTGACCGTGCGCCCATCCACCGTGGCGGTGACCGCCGCGGGCACGGGAACGGGGTTTTTGCCAATCCTCGACATCGCAGACCCGTCAGCTCACCTGGCAGAGAACTTCCCCGCCGACATTGTTGTCGCGCGCGGCTTGATCAGACATCACGCCCTTCGGCGTCGACAGGATCGAGATGCCCAACCCGTTTTGAACGTTGGGCAAGTCACGCACCGAAGAATACACCCGGCGGCCCGGCTTCGAGACCCGCTTGATTTCAGAAATCACCGGCTCGCCGTCATAGTACTTCAACTCGATCTCAAACTCTTTCATGCCGCTCGTATGCTCGATTTCAGCGTACCCGCGGATGAACCCTTCGGTCTGCAACACATCCAGCACCCGCCCGCGCAGCTTGGAGGCTGGCGTGCTCACCTTCGTGCGCCCGCGCATCAAAGCGTTGCGAATACGGGTCAGCATGTCGCCGACAGGATCATTGATCGCCATGGGCTCTCACCAGCTCGACTTGACCATGCCAGGCACGAGACCCTCGCTGCCCAGCTCGCGCAGCGCGATCCGCGACATACGCAGTTTCCGATAAAAGCCCCGGGGCCGGCCCGTGACTTCGCAGCGATTGCGGAAGCGGATCGGCGCGGAGTTCCGCGGCAGCTTCGACAGCTTAAGCTGCGCGGCGAACCGCTCCTCGATCGGCAAATCCTGATTGCGCGCAATCTCTTTCAGCTCCGCGCGCTTTGCGGCGTACCGCTCCGCCATGCGCTGTCGTTTTTTGTTGCGCTCCACCGCGCTTTTTTTCGCCATGCGGGTCTCTCCCTGCGCCCATGATCCCGCTCACCGGAGCGGACCATTGCGCCTCCCTCCTGCGTCAGTTCAATTCCGGAACGGAAAATCGAACTCAGCCAGCAGGGCTTTGGCCTCTTCATTCGACCGCGCCGTGGTGCACACAATGATGTCCATGCCCCAGGCTTGATCAATCTTGTCGTACTCAATCTCGGGGAAGACGAGGTGCTCCTTCAGCCCCATGGCGAAGTTGCCGCGCCCGTCAAAGCTCTTCCCGTTGAGCCCCCGAAAGTCCTTCACGCGCGGCAGCGCGATCGTGATCAGCCGATCGAGGAACTCATACATGCGATCGCGCCGCAGCGTGACCTTAGCGCCGATGATCATGTTCTCACGCAGCTTAAAGCCCGCAATGGACTTTTTCGCCCGCGTCGGCAGCGGCTTCTGCCCCGCGATCAAGGTCAGATCCCGGATCGCGGATTGGACTTTTTTGGAGTCCTGCACCGCCGCGCCAACCCCCATATTGATCACGACTTTGTCGAGTTTGGGGATCTGCATGTCGTTGGCGTATTTGAATTTTTCGCGCATCGCCGCGCGCACGCGCTCCTGATAGCGCGTTTTCAGCCGCGGGACCGGACGTTCCGGCGCGGCCGTCTGCGTATCCGCCTCAGCCATCAATCACCTCGCCGGAGCGTTTGGCGTAGCGCACCTTGCGCGCGTCATCGCCCTCGCCCACCACCTTGAAGCCCACCCGGGTCGGCTTGCCGTCCGCGGGGTCCTTGAGCGCCAAATTCGACACGTGAATCGGCGCTTCTTTTTCTTTGATGCCGCCGGCGTCCGTCTGGGTCGGCCGCTGATGGCGCTTGACCATGTTGACGCCCGAGACCACCGCCCGGTTCGCCGCCGGCATCACCTTCAGCACTTTGCCTTCGCGGCCCTTATCTTTGCCGGTCAACACGACAACCGTGTCGTCCTTCTTGATCCGCGCGGCCATCACAACACCTCCGGCGCGAGCGAAATGATCTTCATGTGGTTCTTGCCGCGCAGCTCCCGCGGCACCGGCCCGAAGATCCGCGTGCCGATCGGCTCGCCATTGTTGTTCACGAGCACGGCCGCGTTGGTGTCAAAGCGAATCAGCGACCCGTCGCGACGCTTGATGTCCTTCGCGGTGCGCACGACGACGGCCTTGCGCACGTCGCCTTTCTTCACCCGCCCGCGGGGGATCGCCTCTTTCACGGACACCACGATGATGTCGCCCACATGGGCGTAGCGGCGCTTCGCCCCGCCCAGCACCTTGATGCACTGCACCCGGCGGGCGCCCGAATTGTCGGCGACCTCCAGATTCGTTTGCATCTGGATCATCGGATCCTCCTTCGCCCCGGGGTTTCCGGGCCGCTTCCATCACAAAGGGAGCAGCCTCAGACCTGCGCGACGTCTTCCACCACCACTTCCCACCGCTTCAACTTTGAGCGCGGCGCGCATTCCCGAATTTGCACCACATCACCGACTTTGTACGTCCCCGCCTCATCATGGGCGTGGTACCGCTTCGACCGGCGCACCGTCTTGCGCAGCAAGGGGTGCAGATATGTCCGCTCGACATTCACGACGATCGTCTTCGCACCTTTGTCGCTGACGACCGTGCCTTGGAGAATTCGCTTCGGCATGACCTCTCCTTACGCCTCCGCGCCGCCAGCATCCGCCTGAGCGGCGGCGACGGCCGCGCGCGCCTTTTGGCGCATCACCGTCTTCACCAGCGCGATGGTTCGGCGCACTTCCGCCACGCGATGCGTCTTCTCGAGTTGCCCCGTCGCCGTTTGAAAGCGCAGGCTCAGCTGCTCTTTCTTCAACTTGACCAACTCGTCCTGCAATTGATCCGGCGTCATCCGATTGGTGTCGGACACCGTTTGCGACCAGTGCTTCGCCTTCGCCATGATCACGCCCCCTCGCCATACATGGCGCGACTGACGATCTTCGTCTTGATCGGAAGCTTCGCCGCGCCGAGCGCCAACGCCTCGCGTGCGAGCTCTTCGGACACGCCGTCGATCTCAAACATGATGCGTCCCGGC
The DNA here is from genome assembly GCA_964526675.1 of uncultured Caulobacterales bacterium. GTDB lineage: Bacteria > Pseudomonadota > Alphaproteobacteria > Caulobacterales > Maricaulaceae > CAZADA01. The sequence continues at coordinate 12,579 of CAZGLY010000051.1, read as the reverse complement.
TTCACTTTCGCCACCCAGTATTCGGGCGAACCTTTACCCTTACCCATCCGCACTTCTGTGGGCTTCTTCGAGACCGGCAGGTCCGGGAAGATCCGGATCCACACCCGCCCGGCCCGTTTCATGTGACGGGTGATCGCGCGACGGGTCGCCTCGATCTGACGCGACGTGATGCGCTCCGGCTCCATCGCCTTCAGACCGAAGGAGCCAAAGTTGAGCGCCGCGCCGCCCTTGGCGACGCCATGGATGCGGCCCTTGTGGGCTTTGCGGAATTTGGTGCGTTTGGGCTGCAGCATCAGGCGGCCCCTTCCGTCGCCCGCGCGCCCTGACCGGCGCCTTGGCCGCCGCCCGCGCCGCCGCGACGATTGTCACGATCTTGACGGCCCCGCGCCTCGCCGGCGTTTTCCGCGCGCCGTTCGGAGGCCATGGGGTCGTGCTCCATGATCTCGCCTTTGAAGATCCACACCTTAATGCCGATGATGCCATAGGCCGTCAGCGCTTCCGCCGTGCCGTAGTCGACGTCGGCGCGCAGCGTGTGCAGCGGCACGGACCCCTCTTGATAGCGCTCCGAACGCGCGATCTCCGCCCCGCCCAGGCGACCGCCGACTTGGATCTTGCAGCCTTTCGCGCCCATGCGCATCGCCGACTGCAGGGACCGCTTCATGGCGCGGCGGAACGCGACGCGCTTCTCCAACTGCTGGGCAACCGACTCCGCCACCAATTTGGCGTCGACTTCCGGCTTGCGCACTTCAACAAGGTTGAGAAACACTTCGCCCTCGACCATGCCGTCGAGTTGCTTGCGCAGCTTTTCGATGTCCGCGCCTTTTTTCCCGATCACCACGCCCGGACGGGCGGTGTGAATCGTGACGCGACACTTCTTGTGCGGCCGCTCGATCACAATCTTGGAAATGCCGGCGCCGCTCAAACGCTTCTGAAGCAGCTCCCGAATTTTCAAGTCTTCGTGGAGCAACCGCGCGTATTCACCCGTGTTGGCGTACCACCGCGAGTGCCAGGTGCGATTGATCCCGAGCCGCAGCCCGATCGGATTGACCTTTTGTCCCATCAGGCTTCCTCCACCTCGCGCACCACAATGGTGAGCTCGGAGAACAATTTTTCGATGCGTCCGACCCGTCCGCGCGCGCGGGGACGGAACCGCTTCATCACCAAGTTTTTGCCAACAAACGCTTCCGCCACGACCAAATCATCAATGTCGAGATCGTGGTTGTTCTCAGCGTTCGCAATCGCGGAATCGAGGCACTTCTTGACATCTTTCGCGATACGCTTGCGCGAAAACGTCAACTCATTCAGCGCCTGCTCCACTTTCTTTCCACGGATCGTGGCGGCGACCAGATTGAGCTTCTGCGGGCTGATCCGCAGCATCCGCACTTTCGCGCGTGCTTCGTTGTCGGCCACACGCCGCAAGTTCTTGCCGTCGGCGCCCCGCTGGGGACGCGGCGGCCATTGCGGCGACTTCGGACTGATTTCCGGCGCGGACGATGAAGATCTCGCCATCCCTATCTCCGCTTCGCTTTTTTATCGGCCGCGTGACCGTAATAGGTGCGCGTCGGCGCGAACTCGCCCAGCTTGTGGCCGACCATGTCTTCGGTCACCATCACGGGCACGAATTTCTGGCCGTTGTGGACTTGGAAGGTCAGGCCCACAAACTGCGGCAGAATGGTTGAGCGTCGCGACCAGGTCTTGATGGCGCTCTTGCGCGCGCCAGCCGATTGGGCGGCGTCCGCCTTTTTCAACAGATAGCCGTCGACAAACGGGCCTTTCCAAACAGCGCGCGGCATCCGGCCCTCCTACCGATTCTTCTTCTGGTGACGCGAGCGAACAATGAATTTGTCCGTCGCCTTGTTCGAGCGCGTGCGGCGGCCTTTGGTCGGCTTGCCCCACGGCGTCACCGGGTGGCGACCGCCCGACGTGCGACCCTCGCCGCCGCCATGCGGGTGATCGACCGGGTTCATGGCCACGCCGCGCACGGCGGGACGTTTGCCCATATGCCGCTTGCGCCCGGCCTTGCCGAGATTTTCGTTCAAATGGTCCGCGTTCGAGACCGCGCCGACCGTCGCCATGCAGCGCTCATGGACCATGCGCAGCTCGCCGGACATCAAACGCACCTGAGCGTAACCGCCATCGCGGCCCACCAGCTGAACATAGGCCCCCGCCGATCGCGCGATCTGGCCGCCCTTCTCGGGCTTGATCTCCAGATTGTGCACGATGGTGCCCACGGGCATCGACTTCAGCGGCATGGCGTTGCCAGGCTTCACATCAACCCGTTCGCCCGCCACCACGGTGTCGCCGGCCGCCAAGCGCTGGGGCGCCAGGATGTAAGCCTTCTCACCGTCGGCATACTCCAACAGCGCGATGAACGCCGTGCGGTTCGGATCATACTCCAACCGCACCACCGTCGCCGGCTGGTCCCATTTGCGGCGCTTGAAATCAATCCGCCGATAAAGCCGCTTCGCGCCGCCGCCAATACGCCGCGCCGTGACGCGGCCAGTGTTGTTGCGGCCGCCAGACTTGGTGAGCCCTTCCACCAAGCTTTTTTCGGGACGTCCCTTGTGCAGGCCCGCGCGATCCACCAGCACCAGCGCGCGGCGACCCGGAGACGTCGGGTTGAAGGTTTTCAGCGCCATGACCGCCTCACCTCACTTCCGGGTTGGTGATGTCGATCGATTGGCCTTCCGCCAGCGTCACCACCGCTTTCTTGATGTCCACGCGCCGTCCCTGGATGCCGCGGAAGCGCTTCATCTTGCCTTTGACGCGCAGCGTGTTGACCCGCTCGACCTTCACGCCCAGCAGTTCTTCCACCGCCTCGGCGATGTCTTTCTTCGTGGCCTCCAGCGGCACCCGAAACACCACCTTGCCGTCCTCGGACAAGAGCGTGGATTTTTCCGTGATCACGGGCGCAAGCAGCGTGTCGTAATGGCGTGGCGCGGGCATCAGGCAGCCTCCCCATCAGCGCTGTCGGACGTGGACGCGCCGGCGACGCGCGCCTGCGCGGCCTCAACCGCCGCGCGCGTCATCACAAGCGTCTTGTGGCGCAGGACGTCGTACACATTCAGGCCCGCCGAGGGCAGCACGTCCACGCCCGCCAGATTGCGCGCCGCCAACGTGAAATTGCGGTCAAGCTCCGCGCCGCCGATGATCAAGGCGTTATTCGCGCCCAGCGCCATCAACGCCGTGCGCAGCGGCGCGGTCTTCGGCGACTCCAACGTCACGTCATCCACCACGATCAGCGCCTCGGCGCCCATCCGCGCGGACAACGCATGCGCCAAAGCCATCCGGCGGACCCGCTTGGGCAAATCATGGGCGTAGCTGCGCGGCCGCGGTCCGTGCGCGACGCCGCCGCCCACAAAGATGTTCGCCTTCCGCGAGCCGTGACGCGCGCGACCGCCGCCCTTTTGACGGCCCAGCTTGGCCGTCGTGCGCGACACCTCGCCCCGCTCTTGCGTCTTGTGGGTGCCGCGCCGGCGCTTCGCCAGCTGATAGCGCACCATGCGATGAAGGATGTCCTTGCGGATTTGATCCGGCGCGACGCCGAACACCGCGTCGTCCAGATCAATCTCGCCCGCGTCTTCGCCGGCCAGGGTGACGACCTTATGCTTCATCATCGCCTCCCGCCGCATCATCCGAGGTCGGCGCATCGCTCGGCGCGCCGTCGGCGTCCGGAGCGGGCGCATTCTCGGCGGCGTCCGCCGCATCCGCGACCGCCACGTCTTCCGCCTTGCGGAACGCACCCGGCGTCGGCAGCTCGGCGTCGCCCGGCCCCTTGATCGCGTCGCGCAGCTCAATCCAGCCGTCCGCCGGACCCGGCACCGCGCCGCGCACCAGAACAAGCCCGCGCTCCACATCGACGCGCACGACTTCCAAATTCTGCGTGGTCACGCGCACATGCCCCATGTGCCCGGCCATCTTCTTGCCTTTGAAGACTTTGCCCGGATCCTGACACTGGCCCGTCGAGCCGTGCGAACGGTGGGAGATGGACACGCCATGGCTGGCCCGCAACCCGCCAAAGCCGTGCCGCTTCATCCCGCCGGCAAAGCCCTTCCCGATCGAGATCCCGGCCACATCCACTTTTTGGCCCGGAATGAAATGGTCAGCGGTGATCTCCGCGCCCACATCAATCAGCTTGTCTTCGGGAACCCGGAACTCCACCAGCTTCTGCTTCGGCGTGACCTTGGCGGCGGCGAAATGGCCGCGCATCGGCTGCCCCACGCGCTTCGGCTTCGCCGCGCCGGCCCCCAATTGCAGCGCCAGATAGCCGTCGCGCTCCGTCGAACGCTGCGCCACGACCTGGCACGCGTCGAGTTGCAGGACGGTCACCGGCACATGCGCGCCGTCGTCCGCAAACACGCGGGTCATGCCGATCTTCTTCGCAATGACGCCAGTGCGGCGGGTTTCCACGCGCATGGTTAAGCCCCAAGTTTAATCTCAACCGACACGCCAGCGGCCAAGTCGAGTTTCATCAACGCATCAACAGTTTGCGGGGTAGGATCGATAATATCCAGTAAACGCTTGTGCGTTCGGATCTCGAATTGCTCCCGCGACTTTTTATCGATGTGCGGCGAGCGGTTGACCGTGAACCGCTCAATACGCGTCGGCAGCGGGATCGGCCCGCGCACCTCAGCGCCCGTGCGTTTTGCAGTGTTCACAATCTCGGACGTGGAATGATCCAAGATCCGATGATCGAACGCCTTCATAGTGATGCGGATGTTCTGGCGATCCATCGCGATCCGGTCCTTTCACGTCAGCGCCGCCTTGCCGGTCGCCTTCGCTCTCCAAAAACAATGCGGGACGCCGCCCACGGCGACGCCCCGCACTTCACAACGCCTCGTTACTCTTCGATCTTCGCGACCACGCCCGCGCCAACGGTGCGGCCACCTTCGCGAATGGCAAAGCGAAGCTTCTCTTCCATCGCGATGGGCGTGATCAGCTCGACGCTCATTTCCACATTGTCGCCCGGCATCACCATTTCGGTGCCTTCCGGCAGCGTGCACACGCCCGTCACATCGGTGGTGCGGAAATAGAATTGCGGCCGATAATTGGTGAAGAACGGCGTGTGACGGCCACCCTCTTCCTTGGTGAGGATGTAAGCCTCGGCGATGAACTTCTTGTGCGGCGTGATGGAGCCGGGCTTCGCCAGCACTTGGCCGCGCTCCACGCCTTCACGATCGACGCCGCGCAGCAGCGCGCCGATGTTGTCGCCCGCCTCGCCCTGATCGAGCAGTTTGCGGAACATCTCCACACCCGTGACGGTGGTCTTGCTCGTGTCGCGAATGCCGACGATTTCGACTTCATCGCCCACATTCACGATGCCGCGCTCCACACGCCCCGTGACCACGGTGCCGCGACCGGAGATCGAGAACACGTCTTCGATCGGCATCAAGAACGGCTGATCCTTCGGACGCTCCGGCGTGGGAATGTACTCATCCACGGCGGCCATCAGCTCGAGCACTTTTTCCTTCCCGATGGAATCGTCGCGGCCTTCCACGGCCGCCAGCGCTGAACCGGCGATCACCGGAATGTCGTCGCCCGGAAAATCATAGGAGGAGAGGAGCTCACGCACCTCCATCTCCACGAGTTCAAGCAGCTCTTCGTCGTCCACCTGGTCGACTTTGTTCAAAAACACCACGAGCGCCGGAACACCCACCTGACGCGCCAGCAAGATGTGCTCGCGCGTCTGCGGCATGGGACCGTCCGCCGCGTTCACGACCAGGATCGCGCCGTCCATCTGCGCGGCGCCGGTGATCATGTTTTTCACATAGTCGGCGTGGCCGGGGCAATCCACGTGGGCGTAGTGACGGTTTTCCGTCTCATACTCAACGTGGGCGGTGTTGATGGTGATGCCGCGCGCTTTTTCTTCCGGCGCGTTGTCGATGTCCTCATAGGACTTCTTCTCGCCGCCGGTGAGCTCCGCCAACGTCATAGTGATCGCCGCGGTCAGCGTCGTCTTGCCATGGTCGACGTGTCCGACCGTGCCAATGTTCACATGCGGTTTGTTCCGCTCGAACTTTGCCTTCGCCATCCTATCCTACTCCGTCTCGGCGGCTCACCAGACCTATGTTAACCAGCCATTTTGGCCTTGACCTCATCCATCACGGCTTGAGGCGTCGGTTCATAGTGATCGAATTGCATCGTGAATTGCGCACGCCCCTGCGTGGCGGAGCGCAAGTTATTCACATACCCAAACATATTCGCAAGCGGCACCATCGCGTTGATCACGGTGGCGTTGCCCCGCATCTCTTGACCTTGCACCTGCCCACGCCGGGAGTTCAAGTCCCCGATGACAGAGCCGGTGTATTCGTCCGGCGTCACGACTTCAACCTTCATGATCGGCTCGAGCAGTTTCGGCTTCGCGCTTTTCGCCGCTTCCCGGAACGCCGCCCGCGCCGCGATCTCAAAGGCGAGCACGCTTGAGTCGACGTCGTGGTACGCGCCGTCAAGCAACGTCGCCTTGAAATCGATCACGGGGAAGCCAGCGATGATGCCGCCTTCAGACACACTCACCAAGCCCTTCTCGACGCCCGGAATGTATTCCTTCGGCACCGACCCGCCGACAACCTTGCTCTCGAAGACATAACCTTCGCCGGGCTCTTGCGGCTCGAATTGAATTTTCACACGCGCAAACTGACCCGATCCGCCGGTTTGTTTCTTGTGCGTGTAATCCACCTCGGTCGGCTGCCCCAGCGTCTCGCGATACGCCACCTGCGGCTGGCCGATATTGGCTTCCACCTTGAACTCGCGCTTCAGGCGATCGACCAGAATGTCCAGATGCAGCTCGCCCATGCCGGCCATGATGGTTTGACCCGACTCTTCATCGGTCGACACGCGGAACGACGGATCCTCCGCCGCCAACCGTTGCAACGCGACGCCGAGCTTTTCTTGGTCCGACTTCGTTTTGGGCTCCACGGCGATCTCGATCACCGGCTCGGGAAACTCCATCCGCTCCAGGATCACCGGCTTCAGCGGATCGGACAGGGTGTCGCCCGTCGTCGTGTCCTTCAGGCCCGCAATCGCGACAATGTCGCCAGCATACGCTTCTTTGATGTCTTCGCGGTCATTCGAATGCATCAGCAGCATGCGCCCAATGCGCTCTTTCCGCTCCTTCACCGTGTTGGTGAGAGTCGTGCCGGCGGCAATCGTGCCGGAGTACACACGGCAGAACGTCAACGAGCCGACAAACGGGTCGTTCATGATCTTGAACGCCAGGAGCGAAAGCGGCTCGTCGTCCGACGCTTTCCGCAGCACATCTTCTTCGGTCTTGACGTCAATCCCTTTGATCGCCGGGATCTCGACCGGGGACGGCAAGTAATCCACGACCGCATCGAGCATGGGCTGCACGCCCTTGTTCTTAAACGCGGTGCCGCAGAGGATCGGATGGAACGCGAGATCAATCGTACCCCGGCGAATGAGCTGGCGAAGCGTGTCCTGATCGGGCTCCTCGCCCTCCAGGTACTTCTCCGTCCATTCCTCATCCACTTCGACGGCCGCTTCGATCAGTTGCTCACGGTACTCTTTGGCGCGATCCACCAGATCCGCCGGAATATCGTCGTCGCGGAACTTCGCGCCAAGCGACTCTTCCTCCCAAATGATCGCGCGCATGGTGATCAAATCGACCACGCCCTCGAACTCGTCTTCAGCGCCGATCGGCAGTTGGCACACCAACGCTTTCGCGCCAAGACGCTCACCAATCATTTCGACGGAGCGATAGAAATCGGCCCCGAGCTTGTCCATCTTGTTGATGAAGAACATGCGCGGAACGCCATACTTCTCGGCCTGGCGCCACACCGTTTCGGTTTGCGGCTCCACGCCGGCATTGGCGTCAAGAAGCGTGATCGCGCCATCCAGCACGCGAAGACTGCGCTCAACTTCAATCGTGAAGTCGACGTGCCCGGGCGTGTCGATGATGTTCAGTCGACGCATTTTCCCATCACGGCCCGGCCAGAACGTCGTCGTGGCCGCCGAGGTGATGGTGATGCCCCGCTCTTGCTCTTGCTCCATCCAGTCCATGGTGGCGGCGCCGTCATGGACTTCGCCGATCTTATGGCTCTTGCCCGTGTAATACAGGATCCGCTCGGTCGTCGTGGTCTTACCGGCGTCGATATGCGCCATGATCCCGAAGTTGCGGTAGTCTTCGATTTTGTATTCACGCGCCATGGTCTTCAACCTTCACGAAACGACCAAGAATGCCCATCACCACCGATAATGCGAGAACGCGCGGTTGGCTTCCGCCATCCGATGCGTGTCTTCACGCTTCTTCACCGCGGACCCCCGATTGTTGGCCGCGTCCAGCAACTCACCGGCCAACCGTTCGCGCATCGTGTTTTCATTGCGTCCGCGCGCCGCCGACACCAACCACCGAATAGCCAACGCCTTACGACGCTCCGGACGCACCTCCATCGGCACCTGATAGGTCGCCCCGCCCACCCGACGGGACCGCACCTCAATCGCCGGGGACACGTTCTCCAACGCGTCGTGGAACAGCCGCAACGGCTCGCGACGCGCCTTCTCCTCGATCAGATCGAGCGCGCCGTAGACAATCTGCTCCGCGGCCGACTTTTTGCCGTCGAGCATCAGGTAGTTCATGAATTTTGTGAGCGTGAGGTCGCCAAACTTCGGGTCCGGCAGGACATCTCGCTTTTCGGCGCGGCGACGACGTGACATAGCTTTCGCCCTCTACTTCGGCCGCTTCGCGCCGTACTTGGACCGACGCTGCTTGCGATCTTTCACGCCCTGGGTGTCCAACACGCCCCGCAACACGTGATACCGAACCCCCGGCAAATCGCGCACACGCCCGCCGCGGATCAGGACCACGGAGTGCTCCTGAAGATTGTGCCCCTCGCCCGGAATGTAGCTGATCACTTCCCGGCCATTGGTGAGACGCACCTTGGCGACCTTCCGCAACGCCGAGTTCGGCTTTTTCGGCGTCGTCGTGTACACGCGCGTGCACACGCCCCGCTTTTGCGGATTGGCTTCCATAGCCGGGACTTTTGACCGCTTCGGCTTGGGACGCCGCGGCTTGCGGATGAGTTGGTTAATCGTCGGCATTGCCAGTCTTCGTGTCCACGCGCCTAAAACACCACGGCCGAAGCGCCATCGCTTCGACCCGCCGCACGAAACGCGCCGCCCGTTTCGGGGATCGGCGCGCCCATCGACCATGTTGTCTTTGTTCGTCAAGCCGCGTTTGGGTTTCACCCACGGCCGGCTTTCCAAATGAGCGCGGACAGTAATCCGGCGCTTACCTCACGTCAACCAAGAAACCATTCTCACATCCACCCCACGAACGCGGGGTGACGCGTCCGAGACGGCGAAGCGCCGCCCCGGACGTGTCACATCGGCGCGTCGGCCGCAAGCGACCCCCGCGCCGGACGCACGATCACGCCGCGGCGCCGCCCTGCTCCGCCGCGGCCGCGTCCGCGATCGCCGCCGGCAAGGCCTCCGGCGCAGCCTCCTCGCCGGCTTGGTCCGTCACCTTCTCCGCGTCGCGAGCGTCCGCGATCGACTGCAGGCGCCGCAGCGCCCCGCCGGTGCCGGCGGGGATGAGGCGTCCGACGATCACGTTCTCCTTCAAGCCCTCCAAGGTATCGACCTTGCCCTGGACGGAGGCCTCGGTGAGCACACGGGTCGTCTCTTGGAACGACGCCGCGGAGATGAAGGAGCGCGTTTGCAGGCTCGCCTTGGTGATGCCCAGCAAGACCGGGTCGCCTTCCGCTTCGCGTTTGCCTTCGGCGCGCAGCACGTCGTTGGCCTCCGCGAAATCGAGGCGATCCACCTGCTCGCCCACCAGGAACGAACTGTCTCCGGCGTTGGTGATCTCGATTTTCTGAAGCATCTGGCGCACGATCACTTCGATATGCTTATCGTTGATCGGCACGCCTTGCAGGCGATACACGTCCTGCACTTCGTTGACCAGGTATCCCGCGAGCGCTTCAACACCCAAGATCGCCAAAATGTCATGCGGCGCCGGGTTGCCATCCAAAAGATACTCGCCCTTCTGGATGAAATCGCCCTCCTGGACGGCCAAGTGCTTGCCCTTCGGCACAAGATACTCGCGCGCGTCATCCTCCTCACCGTTTTCAGGCACGATGCGGATGCGCCGTTTGTTCTTGTAGTCGCGGCCGAACTCCACCTTGCCGTCGATCTCCGCGATGATGGCGTGATCCTTCGGCCGCCGGGCTTCAAACAGCTCCGCCACCCGCGGCAAGCCGCCGGTGATGTCGCGCGTCTTGGCGCCTTCCGTGGGAATGCGCGCCAGCACGTCGCCCGGCGCGACGGTCGCGCCGTCCGCCACCGACATGATCGCCCCCATCGCCAGCAGATAGTTGGCCGGGTTCCCGTTCGTCAGACGCACCGGATCGCCGTTCTCGTCCTGCACAACCATCGCCGGCTGCAGGTCCCCGCCCCGCGAGGACGCCCGCCAGTCGATGATCACTTTCGAGGAGATGCCCGTCGCCTCGTCCGTTTCGTCCCGCGCGGAGACGCCGTCGACAATGTCCAGGAACTTCACCATCCCGCCGACTTCCGTCACGATCGGGGTCGTGTAGGGATCCCATTCCACCAAGCGCTGGCCACGCTTGATCGCGTCGCCCTCGTTCACGCGCAGCCGCGCGCCGTACTGCATTTTGTGGCTTTCGCGCTCCACGCCGTCGGCGTCGACCACGGCCAGCTGCATGTTGCGGCTCATCACGATCAGCGCGCCGTCGGACGCGCGCACCGTCGCCGGGCTCTTAAACACCGCCTTGCCGTCGCTGGACGCCTCCACGAAGGACTGCTCCGACACCTGCGCCGTGCCGCCGATGTGGAACGTGCGCATCGTCAGCTGGGTGCCCGGCTCGCCGATCGACTGCGCCGCGATCACGCCCACCGCTTCGCCCACATTCACACGCGTGCCGCGCGCGAGGTCCCGGCCGTAGCACGCGGCGCAGATGCCGTGACGCGTCTCGCACGTCAGCGGCGAACGCACCCGCACGGCCAGCACATTGGCCTCTTCCACGCGCTTGACCAGCGCTTCGTCCAGATACGCGTCGCGCGGCGCGATCACAGCGCCCGAATGGGGATCAACCACATCCTCAACGACCGTCCGGCCCAGAATGCGCGACCCGAGCGATTGCAACACCTCGCCGCCATCGACGATGGCTTTCATCTCGATGCCGTTCTCGGTGCCGCAATCGAGCTCCGCGACGATGGAGTCTTGCGCCACGTCCACGAGCCGGCGGGTCAGATAACCGGAGTTGGCGGTCTTCAACGCCGTGTCCGCCAGCCCCTTCCGCGCGCCGTGCGTGGAGTTGAAGTACTCCAGAACCGTCAGGCCCTCTTTAAAGTTGGACACGATCGGTGTTTCGATGATTTCGCCCGACGGCTTGGCCATGAGGCCGCGCATGCCGGCGAGCTGCTTCATCTGGTTTTTGGACCCGCGCGCGCCGGAGTGCGCCATCATGTAGATCGAGTTCACGTCGCCTTGACGGCCGTCGTCCCGCGCCGTCGGCTTTGAGACGGCGTCCATCATCGCGTCGGCCACGCGGTCGGTACACTTCGCCCACGCGTCCACGACCTTGTTGTACTTTTCACCGCGGGTGATCAGCCCGTCGCGGTACTGCTCCTCATACTCGGAGACCAGTTCACGCGCTTGGCCGACCAAGTCGACCTTCGCTTCGGGAATCACCATGTCGTCCTTGCCGAAGGAGATGCCGGCGCGCGCCGCCTCGCCAAAGCCGAGGCCCATAATCCGGTCGCAGAAGATGACCGTCGCCTTCTGGCCGCAATGCCGATAGACGGCGTCGATCATGTTGCCGATCTCTTTCTTGATCAGCAGCTTCGTCACCAAGTCATGGGTGATGCGCGGATGCTTCGGCAGCAAGCTGGCGATCTTCGCGCGCCCTGGCGTCGTGTCGACGATTTGCGTGATCGGCCGCCCGTCAGCGTCCACCGTCTCAAAGCGCGCTTTGATTTTGGCGTGGAGCGACACGACGCCCGCGCTCAGCGCTTGGTCGATCTCCGCGACATCGCCAAAGACCATGCCCTCGCCGGGCTCGCCGTCTTTCACCACCGACAGGTAATAGAGCCCCAGCACAATATCTTGGGACGGCACGATGATCGGCCGGCCGTTGGCGGGGCTCAAAATGTTGTTGGTGCTCATCATCAGCACCCGCGCTTCCAACTGAGCCTCAAGGCTCAACGGCACGTGGACCGCCATTTGATCGCCGTCAAAGTCGGCGTTGAAGGCCGCGCACACCAACGGATGCAGCTGGATGGCCTTGCCCTCGATGAGCTTCGGCTCAAACGCCTGAATCCCAAGCCTGTGCAGCGTCGGGGCGCGGTTTAGGAGCACTGGATGCTCGCGAATCACTTCGTCGAGCACGTCCCAGACTTCCGGACGCTCCTTCTCCACCATTTTCTTGGATTGCTTGACGGTGCCGGACAGCCCTTTGGCGTCCAACCGCGCGTAGATGAACGGCTTGAACAGCTCGAGCGCCATCTTCTTCGGCAAGCCGCACTCATGCAGGCGCAGCTCGGGGCCGACGAAGATCACCGAGCGTCCGGAATATTCGACGCGCTAGCCCAGCAGGATCTGGC
>CAZGLY010000050.1:0-19202 GCA_964526675.1 uncultured Caulobacterales bacterium | reverse complement strand
TCGGCCATTGGCGGTTGGCCGCGCCGCTCGGCGGATCGGACGACGCCAACGCAGCCGACAATGACGCGGTGTTGCGCGCCGGCGCGGAGCTCACGACCGATGGCGTGCGGCTCGACGGCGATGACGACTACGTCGAAATTGCTCCCGACGCGCGCTACGAAATCGCCGAGGGCTCCCTGACCCTGTGGTTCAAACCCGATGCGATTGGCGAAGACCAGGCGCTCGTGTCACGCGATTCATCCGGCTTCGACGGCGGCGGCCATCTCACGATTTGGCTCGACTCCGATGGCGAGATCGAAGTGCGCCATCAGACCAGCGGCAAAAGTCACTTTTTGAAGACGGACGAAGGCGGCGTTGCGACGGCGGGAGACTGGTCGAGCCTCACCTATTCCTGGGGGGCCGATGGGATGGAAATCGCCGTGGACGGGGTGGTTCTCGCCACGTCGAGCCCTGTCGTTTCCCTTTCTGGCAACGCCGAACCCTTCACGCTCGGCGCAAGCCAAGTGAAAAGCGGCGACGGGACGGCCGACAGCCTTCGAGACCATTTCGCGGGCGAAATCGCCGACTTCGCGATCTTCGAAGATCGACTGGATTCCACAGAGATAGCGGAAGTGCACACCGCGTGGGCGACGGAACGAGCCAACGCGCCGCAGACACACAGCGGATCCAGCGGCGATGACGTTCTCAGCGGCGGCGGCGGCGCGGACACCCTTGTGGGCGGCGCCGGCGACGACCAACTCACGGGCGGCGCTGGCGGCGACCACCTCTCCGGGGGCGCCGGCGACGACACGCTCAACGTGGATGGCGGCGACACCGCCGACGGCGGCGCCGGCGACGATCTCTTCATCTTGGGCGTGCTCGACGCCGACGCGGAGATCATCGGCGGAGACGGGCTCGACACGCTCGACATCACCCAGGCGGCGACGGACGCCCACGGCGATTGGACGATCGTCCTCGACGACGCGACCCTAATCACATCGGACCAAGCGGGCGATGAACACGACTTCGCCGACGCAGCCAGCGGAACACTGATCTTCGACGACGGGGCTCAGGTGTTCTTCGACAACCTCGAGAGCCTTCACTTCTAAACGGCGTCGCGAGCCTCGGGATCACTGGCTGGCGTCTGGGGCCGACGCCGCAGCGCGCCTCACCCCTCCTCGAGAGCCGCGAGTTTGGCGGCTTGATCCTCCGCCAACAGCGCCTCGACCACCTCCTCCAGCGCGTCGCCGGCGAGGATGTGTTCCAGCTTGTAGAGCGTGAGCTTGATGCGGTGATCGCTCACGCGGTTTTCCGGGAAGTTGTAGGTGCGGATTTTCTCCGAGCGGTCGCCAGAGCCAACCTGGGATTTGCGCGCGTCCGCGCGCTCCGCCGCCGCGCGCTCGCGTTCCATGTCGTAGAGCCGCGCCTTGAGCACCTGCATGGCGATGGCGCGGTTTTGATGCTGCGACTTCTCCGAGCTCGTGACCACGATGCCGGTGGGCACGTGGGTGATGCGCACGGCGGAGTCCGTGGTGTTCACGTGCTGACCACCCGCCCCGGACGCGCGCATGGTGTCAATGCGGATGTCTTCAGTGCGGACCTCAATGTCCACATCCTCAGGCGCGGGCAGGACCGCCACCGTGGCGGCGGACGTGTGCACGCGCCCCTGGCTTTCGGTGGCCGGCACGCGCTGCACCCGGTGCACGCCGCTTTCAAACTTCATCTGACCAAAGGCGCCGTCGCCGGAGACGCTGGCGACGATCTCCTTGTAGCCGCCGACGTCCCCGGCGCTTTCGGACACGACCTCGACCCGCCAGCCCTTCAGCTGGGCGTAGCGCGCGTACATCCGATAGAGATCGCCCGCGAACAGCGCCGCCTCGTCCCCGCCCGTGCCGGCGCGGATTTCCAACATCACGTTGGCGTCGTCGTCTTTGTCCTTGGGCAAGAGCAGGAGCTGCACCTCCCGCTCAAGGGCCGGCAAACCGCTGCGCAGATCCCGCGCCTCCTCGGCCGCGAGCGCTTTCATCTCCGCGTCCGCGTCCACGTCCGCCGCCAAGGCGTCGAGATCCACAAGCTCCTGGCGCGCCGCCCGCAAACGGCGCACCGCCTCCGCCACGGGCGCCAGTTGCGCGTGCTCTTTGGAGAGCTTGACGATTTCACCGCCGTCCGCGCCAGCGTCGCCGACCGCCGACAGGCGCGCCTCCACGGCCTCAAACCGGTCCACGACCTGGTCGAGTTTGCTTTCAGGTATAGTCATGATGCAGAGATAAGGCGCTTCGAACGCGCGCGAAACGATCGCGCCCAGGGCTTAGGCGAGTTCGTCGGTCGGCGGGGCGCCCCAACGCACTTTGCTGATGTCGTCGCCCGGCGTTTGCAGCGCGTCGAGCAGACGGCGGATCGCGTCGGCGCCGGCCACGGGCTCGCCCTGAGCCGTTTCGGCGGCGAGCGGCACGCGACCGCCATTGAGATTCTCGACCGCGTGCACCCGGTCGGCAAGCATCGCAAGCGTCTGCAGGAGATAAGCGAGGCTGCTCACCATCTCCGGGTTCTGGCGCATCACCAAACGCCACTCGTTGGCGTCCTTCCACAGCCGCGCCATCTGGACGTCGCCATGGACCAAATCAAACACGGGACCCTGGCCGCGCGCCGGCCAATGCTCCTGGAACCGCCAGGAGCCGCCCGCCAGGAAAGGGTTGTATTTCGACATGCTTGCTCTCCCCGCCACGCGTCCCACCGGCGATGGCACGGGCAGCACCATAGGCGCCTTGTGGGGAAATGGGGAGCCTCAAGCCCAGCGCTCGGGCGCTTTTCACGAAACCAAACCGAGTCCTTGGACGCGAACGCGATTCCGGCTCACTCGCGGGTGAGAACGATCGGTTCGCTCCAAATGCCGACGCGCTCGCCCTCCCGGCTGTTGAGCGTCAAACGCACATTATAGGTGGTCTGTTTGCGGCCGCGTGTCCCGTATTGCGCTTGGGAGGTCAACTCGGCGGCCATCCAGTAATCCCATTGGCCGGACTCCAGCGTGAACACGCGCGCGAGATCCGTGGCGTACATCGCCTCCTCAATCAGGTTGAGGAAGTCATCGGCGCTCACGCGATCGGAGTCAGAGCGGTTCACCACCTTCGTGGGGTCGATGGCGATCCGCGCCTTGGCGCCGCCGGCGCCGTTGGCGCGCGCCACCAGCCTCTGGTCCGTCAGCATTTCGGTGATGAGCTCATTCGACACCCGGCGCACGTCGCTGAGGGTCAAGGTGGCGCTCAAATCGCGAATTTCGGCATCCGTGGAGCCTTGCGGCGTGATCGTCACCGTGCGCGCGCACGCCGCGGTCACGAGCGCCAGCACACACGTGGCGAGGATGGTCCGTGTCATCGCTTACTCCTTGTGGTCCGGTCGCCCGATCATGGGCCCGCGGCGCGCGACGGCCGCGCGCCACGACGTCGTGGGCGGGTATCCCCCTAGATTTTATCGACGTCGATGCGCACCCGCGCCGCGTTGATGTTGCGGCTGACCAACGAAATCGTCGTCTGGCTGTCGCCGTTCACGACAAGCGGTTGCCACGGCGCGTCGTCGTCCACCTCAAAGCCCTGGGCGTCCACCCAATAGGGCTTGTACTGGATCTGCAGGGCGCGGCCCGTGCGGTTCACCACGGTCGCGTTCACCTGGATCACATCGCCAACCCGCCGGTGCATCAGGTCCTGCACGAACACCTGCCGCGCCAGGAAATCGCCCAGCAAGTTCACCGACACCACGGCGTCCGGACTGGCCGTCGGCGCCGGCGTGGCGCACCCAACCACCGCAAACGCCGCCAGCGCGACCATCACCCGTCGCACCACAACTGCCGTGCTGACCATTATGCGCACTCCCTCATTCTCACATCCCCGCCGCGTTGGCGTCCTCAGCCATCGACGCAACCGCGCAGCCACGACGGCGAACACCCCTCAAGGACGCGCGCCCGCAAGCGATGCGGCGCGCCCGCCTTCGCCAAAGGGCGCCGCCTGCGCCGCCCCGTATGTGGCGTGATCCTTCGCTGAAACGTAAACGAAAGTCGTGTCCGTCGGAAGCAACGGAAAGCGGGCTTGACGCACCACGCGCCGGCGCGCGTCCAGCATCGCGACGGTGACCTCCTGAGTCGCCACGGGAACGGCCAGCCGCGCCGCGTAGTAGCCCTTCGGCAACGCCATCCAGCTGTCCGTTTGCGGCGTCAGCGCCGACTGCGCGGTGACGCCGCACACGGTCGCGGCGGCGAACTGCGCGAGCGGTCCGTACTCCTCGACGGTCTCATAGCAGCCCCGCTTCGCGGCATAGACCGCGAAGCCGCGCGTCAGCGCGCTCAACAGCTGCGCCGGCCGCTCATCTTGGTTGTGCCGGATCGCCATGCCTTCCACGTCGGACACGAGCTCCAAGCGGGCTTCCACGTCGCCAGCCGACGCCACGCCGCCGCTCAACGCGCTCGGCATGGGCTTCATCACGGGAATCATCACCGGGAAGGTGTTGAAGTTGTCCGCAGGCACCGAAAGCGTCGCCACTTGTTTAAAGGGCGCGGCGCCAATGCCGACGAGCACGTGCACCAGCTTCACGTCGGCCGAAGACGGACCGCGACCGCGGGCTCGCGCGTCCTCCGCGGCGAGGGTGAGAAATCGCGACTCCGGCGCCAAGCGGGCGGCGTTGGTCCAGGCGTTGGCCGCCAAGTCCCACTCGTCTCGACGCCCCACCCCCTTGGAGGCTTCGATTTCCGAAATCACCGCCGACAGATAGTCGGCCAGCGGGTTCACGTAGGGCGTCGTCACCCGCGCCGCGATCAACGCGTCTCCGCGCGCGTCGGGATCCGCGTCATAGGCCCTTTGAACTTGTTGGAACAAGCTGTTGCGCCCCGTGACGGCCCGCGCCCCGCGATCCGATCGCGCGCGACGCAGCGCCGTGTCGATGTCGGCGTCGTAGCGGGCGCGTTCAGCGGCTTGGAGATCCCGCGCGGCTTGAGTGACGTTGCGCGCCCGGTCATCCCCCTCCAGCAAATACGCGATCGCGCGCAGATTGCGCAGCATCACGCGCTCATAGCCCTCCAAGGTCCGCCGGCGCGTGGCGAGCTCAATCTCGTTCAGACGATCAGCGGCCGTCAGAAACGCCGCCGCGCAGGCGGGATCGCGCACAGTCAGGCTGACCACGCCGCGCTCGGCCAAGCCAAGAAGCCCGATGGCCGCCGCTAAGCCATCATCGTCGCGCGCGCTGGCTCGGCGGCGAAAGGCGCTGCGGTCCTCGCGCGCAAGCAGCAGCGCCGCTTTGGTCGGGTCGGCCATGTTCAATTGCTGATACCAACCCTGGGACTCCGCGGAGTAGTTGGCCTTCTTGAAGCTCACGGCGCTGGCGAGGCCGATATAGGCCCCCGTGGGACTGCCCGCGCGCGCCGCGGCGATTGGATTCACTTGCGAGGCCAGTGTGGTGACGAACGCCTCGCCTTGTTCGCGCGCGGCCCGCGCCTGCTGCACGTCCCGCCGGGTCAACCGCTGGCCCTGGGCGCTCAAGCCAGCTTGGGCCACGCATTCTTGAAAGGGCCCAACCGGCGTCACGGCTGGCGCATGCCCTGTGGCACACGCCGCCAGCGCCGACGCCGCCGCCGCGCACAGCCCGATCCTCAGCGGCCGCATGCCTTGCACCCTGTGAATGATCACCCTCACGGATCAAACGTCGCCCCAATGACGCTCCGTCGGTCGCGACTTAGCGCAAGCGCCCCCGACAGCGTCAAGTCGCCCGCCGCGCCGCGTCTCGCGCCGCGGTCACGCCCCGTGCTTGCCCGGGGTCCACCCACGCGCGGCGAGGTGCTGTTCACCGGCCTGGATCGGCAAGTCCTCCAAGGCGGAGCCCATGGAGTCGTTCCATCGGTTCAGATACCCAAACAGCGCGATGACCCCCATGATTTCGACGATGTCCTCGTCACTCCAATGGGCGCGCAACGCCGCGATCAGGTCGTCGGTCACGCCGTTCGGCACCGACGCCGCAGCGTGCGCGAACGCCAGCGCGGCTTTCTCGGCCGGGGTAAAATGCGGGCTGTCGGCGAACGCCCACACGGAGGTCAACCGCTCCTGCGTCGCGCCGAAACGCTCCGAGCCCAAAATCGTGTGGGCCTGGCAGTAGCGGCAGCCGGACACATAACTCGTGACATAGCCAATAAGCCGTTTGAACTCCGGCGTGACCCCGCCAGCGCACGTCATCACCGCCTTGTTGAGTTCGGTGAACGCGCGCGCGATCTCCGGCCGGCGCGCCATGGTCCGCACGCTGTTGGGAATGACGCCAAGCGGTCCTTTGAAAAAGGAGAGCTCCGCCAACAGATCTGGGCCGAGCGCGTCTTCGGCCAAAGGCTCCACAACCGGCATGATCACCTCCCATGTCGACAGATCGCGCGCGAGGCGCGCCCGTTTGCGACTCCAGCGCGATGGCCGCCGCAGCCGATCTCTGATAAACACTTCTTAACTGTGGGGGAATGAGGGGCCCAGTTTTCCCCGCGCCTCCAGGGCTGGGACGCTCGCGGCGATCGCGCTCGCCACGGGACGCATGGTGGGGAGCGCGCATGGATTTGTTGGCCGCCGCTCAAGATGCGGACCTTGATCCGTATCTTGTGAACAAGATGAACCGGATGCGCCGCCGGGCGCGCTCGAACGCGGTCATGCTCTTCATCGCGATCGTTGGCCTTTTGGTGCTGGCGTATCTTCTGTCGGCGGACGTCGCGCCGCAGTTTATCGACGTCACGGTGCCGACGGTGGACGCCCTTGGCGTCATCCCCGAGGAAATGCGCCTGTCGCTGCTGTTCGGATCGGCGTCGCCTTTGGCGGCCGCCGCGGGACGTTCGGTCGACCAGATCGCCCGCGCGCGGCAGGAACGCCTGATGATGCTCTACATCCGCTACCTCTCCGCCGCGGGCCGCAAGGAGCAAGCCGCAAAGGTGCTGCTCACCCATTCAACGCGGCGCGGCGCCTCCGAGAGCGGCGAGCTGATGGAATACCTTCTCTTCCAGCGCGCGTGACAGGCGATGCGCCGGGCCGCGCGGTGGAGCCGCAACCGAACATCGTGACGTAAGGACGGGCGGGATGACACAAACCGACACACCATCGGGAGCAAGCTCCGACGTTGATTTCATGCGGGAGCTGCGCCGCGAGCAAGTTGGGTTCCGCCTCTACGGCGTTCTGTTCGCGCTGTTGTTCATCGCCATCGCCGTGGTTATGGGCATCTCGACGTTCTTGACGGTTCAACGGCTCGATCAGCTCGACAGCACATTGGCGGCGGTGAACGCGGAGTCGCGGGAGGCGCGCATCGGCAATGTGCGGCTCTACATCGAACTCGGCGCGCTCAAGAACGCGCAAGAGGACCGCAACACGCGTGATGTCCGCGACGGTCAAGAGCTGGCGTCGACGCGACGGCTGACGGCCTCGTCGGATCCATCGCAAATGGCGACGCTGCCCACAGCGGTTGGCGTGCGGCTGGCCGCCGCCCACATCACGGAAACGCCCGTGCCCTACGACCTGAGCGACCCGGCCTCCGAGCGCTACAATGGGCGGTTGAACTGGGCGACGGTGAGTTTGATCCGCGCCTTGCTTTCCGCCCGCGAACCGGACGGCGCGTTGCGCGTGCAAGGCGCCGAGCGCTTGGTGATGGAAGCTGCGGTCGCGGATTGGCAGGAACTGGACCGCACATCGCGCGAAGCGTTCTATGAGCGCTTGTCGCAAGTCAGCGATCCAGAGCTTTCCGCGGTCGGTTATGTCGGCCGCGCGCGCACCGCCTACGAACGGGCCGAGGCGAACGACGACGCGCCCTGGGCCTGGAACGCCGGCTGCGAAGACGCGGTGCGCCACGCGGACGCCGCCACCGGGATCCTCGGCAATGGCGCGTACGCGTCGGACGCGGCCGCGGTGTTCTTCCTGAAAGGCGCTTGCCTGCGCAAAAACGGGCTGACGGCGCGCGCGCATGTGGCGTTTAGCCAATCCCTCGACATCGTCGCGCCCGATCGCCGCCCCGCCTACCCGAAATCGAGCGCCATTCTCTACGAGGCGTTCCACGGCGTCGGCACGACCTTGATCGCGCTGGTGAATCTCAGCGAGGCTGAGCGGGGCGATGACATTCCGTGGCCGGAAAATCCGTCGGCGGAAGCTCGATTGCTGATCGAAAAAGCGGCGGAGTTGCGCCTCGCCTGGGGCATGACGGCCGTCGGCGAGGTGGGCTCCCTGGAGAACGCGGGCTTCATCTTCCTGGAGGAAGGCGACTTGGAGGGCGCGCTGCGCCACACCGGCGCGATCGACAAGGTTGTGCCGCTGGCTTGGAATTTGACGTGCCGCTTGGCCGCTGCGTCGGAACTCTTGGCCGCCGACAGCGCGGACGCCGCGCGCTACCAAGCGTTGGTGGACGAGACGTTGCTGAAGCTCAGTCTCCTCCCGCGCGGGGACTTCGATGAACCGGAACTCCGTCGCCTGATGCCGGCCGCGTTCCAAAAATACGTCGACACCGCGCTGGACGTGTCTGAACGCGAGCCCGAGGAGGTGTTCGACGACATGATCGCCATCGCCATCTCCCGCTCGGCGAACGGCTGACGCCGCCGCGCTCTAGCGCCACAGAAGGCACGCATCGCCATAGGAGTAGAAGCGATAGCCGCTGGCGATGGCGTGCGCGTACGCCGCGTTCATGCGCGTGACCCCGCTGAAGGCGCACACCAGCATGAACAGCGTCGATTTCGGCAGGTGGAAGTTGGTCAACAGGCCGTCCGCCGCGCGAAAGGCGTACCCCGGCGTGATGAACAGATCCGTCGCGCCGGACCCCGGCCTCACCACCCCATCATCACCGGCGCAGGTCTCGAGCGTGCGCAACGACGTCGTGCCGACCGCGACCACGCGGCCTCCCGACGCGCGCGTGCGGGCGATGACCTCGGCGGTTTCTGGGCTGAGCGTGTAGCGCTCCTCGTGCATCACATGATCACGCACATCCTCGGCTTTAACGGGCAAGAACGTGCCGGCCCCGACATGCAGCGTGACCCGCGCCAGCGTCACGCCACTGTCCGCCAGCGCGGTCAGAAGGCGCGGCGTGAAGTGCAGCCCCGCCGTCGGCGCGGCGACGGAGTCGCCCTCCTCCGCGAACACGGTCTGATAGTCGTCGGCGTCCGCGTCATCGACCGCCCGCCGGCGCGCAATGTAAGGGGGCAATGGCGGCGCGCCCGTCTCCGCGATCGCCGCATCGAGGTCCGCGCCCGCCTGACTGAAAACCAGCGTCGCGTCCCCGCCCGCGCCCAAATGGGTCGCCGTCGCCGACAAGTCGGGACCGAACGTCAGCCGGTCGCCGACCCGCAGACGCTTCGCCGGTTGCGTGAAGGCGCGCCAGGCGTCGGGGGCGACGCGCTCGTGCAGATTGACCGACACCCGCACCGAGGCCGTGGCGCCGCCAACCGCGCGGGGGGCGCGCTCGCCGGACAACGCGGCGCGGATCACGCGCGTGTCGTTAACCAGCAAAAGATCACCCGGCCGCAACAGCTGAGGAAGATCGCGAACGACGTGATCTCCGAACGGGCCGTCGGGAGGCGTCACCAGCAGGCGCGCCGCGTCGCGGGGGCGGGCGGGCCGAAGCGCGATGCGCTCCTGCGGCAACTCGAAATCAAAATCGTCGGTGCGCATGAGGTGGGGAGCTAACCGGTTGCGGCGGCGACGTCACCCCGCGGACGCCGGCTTCGCGTCCCAACGGGCCAAATCGTCATGGCTGAGCAACGCCACGCCATTGACATGAGCCAAGGCGCGCGCGCTGCGGGTGAAGCCGGAGCTCGCGACGACCGCCGCGACAGCGCCGCGGTTCACCAAAGGACGGGCGGCGACAATCTCCTGCACGGCGCGCGCGCCCACGGGCCGGCGATGACGCTTACACTGAACCACCGCGACACGGCCGCCGCGGCGCGCAATCAGATCAAGACCGTGATCGGGTCCCGGCCCCGTGACCTCAACCGACCACCCCGCCGCTTGCAGACGCGAAGCGCAAAGACGCTCGTAGGCTGCGCCGTCGTGCAGCCCGGCGGACGTCATCGGGGATCGGAACTGCCCGGCGGCCCCCGCCACCACGCGACGCAGGCCATCGCGGGTGGCCCACAGCATGGCGACCACCAGAAGTCCCGCGACCACTGCTCCCGCCGCCTGGCCCGCCTCCACGCGGCCGGGCTGGGCGACGTCGATGGCGACAGCCAACGCCAACGCCGCGGCCGCAACCCCGTCGCCAAAGCGCGGGCGCGCCCAGCGCGCAAGCGCCCGACGGGCGCGACGGCCGGGCCGCTTCACGCGTCGGATAAGCCAAGGCGCGGCCTGTCGCACCCAATGTCGCGCCATCGTCGGATCTCCACCCCTCGTGAGGGTGTGGGGATTCGCGGCGACGCGCGTCAGCCCTCCGCGGCTTCGATCCGCGCTTTCACAATGCGGCCGGGCGTCGCCGGCGGTTCGCCTTTCGGCAACGCGTCCACGGCGTCCATGCCCGCGACGACCTCGCCCCACACGGTGTATTGGCCGTCAAGGAACCGGGCGTCGTCTAAGCAAATGAAGAACTGGCTGTCCGCGGAATTGGGATCGGACGCCCGCGCCATCGACGCGACGCCGCGCACATGGGGCGCATCGGAAAACTCCGCGGCCAGGTGGCGGCCCGAACCGCCGGTGCCGGTGCCCTTCGGACAGCCGCCTTGGGCCACAAAGCCGTCCACCACCCGATGGAACGTCAGGCCGTCATAAAAGCCGTCCGCCGCCAGCTCCTTAATCCGCGCGACATGACCGGGCGCGAGGTCTGGCCTCAGCCCAACGCGCACGACCCCGGTGTCCAACTCCAGCACAAGGGTTTCTTGGGGCGACCCGTCCACCATGGCGACATCTCCTTGGGTTGGGAGCGATGACGCGGCGCGTCATCATCTGATGGGGCAACCCTGGCGCGGTTCGCCCGCGGGGAAAAGCGGACCAACCGTCGCCCGAGCTGCGTGGCGGCGCCGAACGAGGGCTTAGTCGCCTCGGAGCGCCGAGAGAGGATCGTCGTCCGTCACCGCCGGCGGCGTCACGACAAACTCCGGCTGCAGCGTGCACACTTGGAAGTCGCGCGATCCCGCCTCTTGCAGCCGAGCCGCCAGCTCCGCCGCCTGCGCGGTGACCGCGGCGGCCTCCACCTGAGGATAGCTCACGCGGGGGCGGCGCTCCGCCGGCAGATCCGCCGCCACACGCACGCTGCGCATGCGGTCAGGAAACGCCGGGGGCTCCCCCACAGCCAGCGCCATCACCGCCTCTTGGCCGGACACGACCTGGCCCCAAGCGGAATACTTGCGGTCAAGCCACGGCGCCGGGCCGCGCATTAGAAAGAACTGGCTGTTGGCGCTGTTGGGATCGGACGCGCGCGCCATGGACGCCGCGCCGGTGCAGTGCTGAACGTTCGCCTCCACCAGACCATCGCCGGTCATCAACGCCAACGCGGTCGGCTGATGGAACAGCACCAGTCCCCGCCAGAGGCTCATGTCGCCCCCGCCGACCGGAAAGGCGCTGACAATGTCGGCGCCGCTGATCTTGCTGAAGGGCGCGCCCTGAATGGTCAGAAAGCCGTCGCGGATCTCCCCGATCTTCACGGCTTCGCCCGCCAGATCGACGCGATTGGTGAACTCGGCGGAGACATTGGGCAAATCAGAGTCGCCCGCGCCGGTGCCCGTGGGATCGCCGCCCTGGGCCATGAAGGTGTCAATGACCCGGTGGAACGTCAGCCCATCATAAAAACCCGACCGCGCGAGGGTCTTCACCCGCTCCACATGGCGCGGCGCGAACTCGGGATAAAGCGTCACGACGATGTCCCCGTGACGGGTGTCGATGACAAGGATGTTTTCGGGATCAACCTCTTGGCCGGCCGCGCCGCCTTGGGCGTGACCCGCCGCGGCGAGACCCAAGACCGCCGCGACGGCCAGAGCCAACCACGCCAAGGGGGTGTTCAACTGACGGCGCATGTGAGTTTCTCCTTCACCGCGCGTTCCACGCCGGCCGGCACGAACGCGCTGATGTCGCCGCCAAAGCGGGCGATCTCCTTAACCAGGCGCGAGGCCACCGCCTGATGTAGCGGATCAGCCATGAGGAACACAGTTTCGATGTCAGCGTTCAGGCGCTGGTTCATCGCCGTCATCTGAAACTCGTACTCAAAGTCCGAAACCGCGCGCAGCCCGCGCACGATCATGGTCGCGCCCACTTCTTCGGCGAAATGCATCAACAGAGAGGAAAACGGCTCGACGCGGATCTCCGCCCGCGCGGCGAACACCTGGGTCTCCCGCGTCACCATCGCCACCCGCTCCTCCAAGCTGAACATCGGGCTCTTCGACGGGTTCGTCGCCACGCCGATGGTCACCACGTCCGCGATCTTCGTGGCGCGGCCGATAATGTCCATGTGGCCGTTGGTGATCGGATCAAACGTGCCTGGATAAAGGGCGACAGCGTGGGTCATGGGGACGCTCCTTCCCAAGGCACCGTCGCGCGCGCGCCGCCGGACGGTCAAGGACTTACGTCGGCGCGCCGGCCGGCAGCGCCAGGGTTTCCGCCAGCGCGGCGCGCACCCTCGCGAGCGTCGCGGCGTCCACGCGGCCGGCCCGGCGCAGCACGCGCGCCGGCTCCACACACGCAATTTTCACGGGACGGATGACCGACGCGGCCGGCAGACCGGCGGCGTCCAAATCGTCGATGGCGACATCGTCCGCCCACGGCGTGTTGCGCGCGCTGGTGATCATCACCACCCACACGAGCTGCGCGCGCGCGACCAACGCCGCGTCCGACACCATCAGCGCCGGACGCCGCTTCTCCGCCAATCGATCGCTGTAGGGAAAGGGCAGGATCAGCACGTCGCCCGGCGCAGCGTCCGCGCGCCACGACGGATCAGCCGACCGCGGATCGGCGCGACGCGTCGTCATGGGCCGCGTCCCGCCACGCGCGCATGAACGCCGCAGCGGTCATCACCGCTACAGATCGCGATACGCCGCGTCATCCTCCGCGCTCGCCCACTCCGTGAAGACCGCGAAGGGATCATCCTCCTCGGGCGCCCGCTCAAGGATCACGCCATCCGGCGTGATGCGGTAAACCACCGTGTCCCCGGGGCCCACGCCCAGAGTCTCCCGCACAGGCTTGGGGATCACCGTCTGGCTCTTCGTCGTCAAGCGCGACGTGATGGCTTCGCTGTGCTGGCTCATGGCCAACAGTATGACGTCTTACCGTCTTACGAGCAAGACGAAAGCTAAGCCTCCGCCGCGGCGTCGTCGCCGGCGTCGGGGCCCTTGCTCTCCTCGACGCGGTCTACGGACACCACACGCTCGCCGTCATGAAGGCGGATCAGG
Organism: uncultured Caulobacterales bacterium; assembly: GCA_964526675.1. Lineage (GTDB taxonomy): Bacteria > Pseudomonadota > Alphaproteobacteria > Caulobacterales > Maricaulaceae > CAZADA01. The sequence goes on along the minus strand of CAZGLY010000050.1, from coordinate 5,878 downwards.
GTCACCCCGCGCGTGTTGCGCGCCGCGATCCGGACCTGGTCCACAGGCGAGCGGATCAGCTGCCCGCCATCGGTGACCAGCATCACCTCGTCATCCTCCTCCACCGGGAAGGAGCCAACGAGCGCGCCGCCGCGCGACAGATCATGGGCGATCAGCCCTTTGCCGCCGCGGCCGGTGCGCCGGTAGTCGTAGGCGGACGAGCGCTTGCCGAACCCGTCATCCGCGACGGTGATGATGAATTGCTCCGCTGCGCCGAGGGTCGCAATCCGCTCGGGACTCAACGCCGCCTCTTCGCCGGGCTCCGCCACCGCGTCTTCGGCCAGTTCAACCGCGCCATTCGGCGCGTCAGCGTCGCCCGCCGCGCGACGCAGCGCGTTGGCGTGCTTGAGATAGGCGCGCGCCTCCGCCGGCTCGATCGCCACCGCGCGCAGGATCGCCATGGAGATCACCGCGTCATCCTGAGCCAGATTGATCCCGCGCACGCCCGTGGACGTCCGCCCGGCGAACACGCGCACATCGCTCACCGCAAAGCGGATGCACATGCCCTTCGTGGTCGTGAGAAGCACGTCATCGTCATGCGAGCAGATCTGCACGCCGACAATGCCGTCGCCGTCATCGCACTTCATGGCGATCTTCCCGGCGCGGTTCACATTCACGAAGTCGGAAAGCTTGTTCCGGCGCACGCCGCCTGAGCGCGTCGCGAACATCACATCCAACGCGCCCCAGCTGTCCTCATCCTCAGGCAGCGCCATCACATTGGCGATCCACTCGCCTTGAGCCAGCGGCAGCATGTTTACAAACGCCTTGCCGCGCGCGCGCGGATCCGCCTGGGGCAGCCGCCACACCTTGAGCTTGTAGACCATGCCCGTCGACGAGAAGCAGAGGATCGGAGCATGGGTGGACGCCACGAAGACGCGCGTCACCACGTCTTCCTCCCGCGTCGCCATGCCAGCGCGGCCTTTGCCGCCCCGGCGCTGGGTGCGGTACTCAGCCAGAGCGGTGCGCTTGACGTAGCCGCCACGGGTCACCGTCACGACCATGTCTTCGCGCGCGATCAGCGACTCGTCATCAATGTCGAGATCGGCATCAAGGAACTCAGTCCGCCGCGGCACGGCGAACTGCTCGCGAATCTCCCGCAATTCGCTGCGGATAATGTCCAAAACCCGCGGTCGCGACCGCAAAATGTCGAGAAGATCGGTGATTTTCTCGGTCAGCGCTTTGGCTTCATTGCCCAGCTCATCACGCCCAAGCGCGGTCAAGCGCTGCAGCTGCAGCGCCAAGATCGCGCGCGCCTGCTCTTCGGTCAGGCGCACTTCGCCCCTGTCGTCCAACCGCGCGCGCGGATCGTCCACCAACGCGATCAACGCCGCCATGTCCTTCGCCGGCCAGCCGCGGGCCATCAACCGCTCCCGCGCGGTCGCGGGATCGGGCGCAGCGCGGATCAACGCGATCACTTCGTCAATATTCGCGACCGCGACCATGAGCCCGACGAGTTCATGCGCCCGCGCGCGCGCCTTGCGCAAATCATGCTTCGTGCGTCGCGCCACCACCGTTTCACGGAAGGCGATGAACACTTGCAGGAAACTGCGCAGATTGAGGACTTCGGGCCGCCCATTCACCAAGGCGAGCATATTGACGCCGAACGATGTCTGGAGCGGCGTAAAGCGATACAACTGATTTAAGAGGACGTCGGCGTTCGCGTCACGTTTCAGCTCAATGACCACGCGAACACCGTCGCGATTGCTTTCATCCCGCAGATCCGCAATGCCCTCGACCTTTTTGTCGCGCGCAAGTTCGGCGATTTTCTCCACCATCGCCGCCTTGTTCACTTGATACGGCGTCTCCGTGATGATGATCGCCTCACGACCGGACCGGATCTCCTCCACCGTGGCGCGCCCGCGCATCACCACGGAGCCACGGCCCGTCAGCATGGCCTGGCGCGCGCCGCCGCGCCCGACAATCAAGCCTTGCGTGGGAAAGTCCGGCCCCGGCGCCAGCGCGATCAACTCCTCGTCGCCAATGTCCGGCCGGTCGATCATCGCCAACGTCGCGTCGATCACCTCGCCGAGATTGTGGGGCGGGATGTTGGTGGCCATGCCCACCGCGATGCCATTCGCGCCATTGACCAAAAGGTTAGGAAAGCGCGCCGGAAGAACGGTCGGCTCCCGATTTTCATTATCGTAAGTGGGCGAGAAGTCGACGGTGTCCTTCTCAATATCCGCGAGAAGAGCCTCCGCCGGCTTGTCCAGACGCACCTCAGTATAGCGCATCGCCGCCGGCGGGTCATTGTCGATCGAGCCGAAATTGCCTTGCCCGTCCAGCAGAACCAGCCCCATGGAAAAGGGCTGCGCCATGCGCACTAAGGTGTCGTAAATCGCCTGGTCGCCATGGGGGTGATATTTACCTTGCACGTCCCCGACGACACGCGCTGATTTCTTATAAGGCTTGTTGTGCGTGAAGCCATTTTCGTGCATCGACCACAAGACGCGCCGATGCACCGGCTTGAGGCCGTCGCGCGCGTCTGGGATCGCCCGCGACACGATCACGCTCATCGCGTAATCGAGATAGCTGCGGCGCATTTCGTCTTCGATCGCCACAGGGGCGTGGCCGCCGGCGGCCGGGCCGGGCGGTTCAGGGATGACGTCGTCGGTCAAAGGCTTGCTTCCCGCGCCATTCAATCGCCGATCCGAAGCCGGATCGCGCTCGAATCACTTGTCACTATGCACCGCAGTCTATCCGGACCGGTTCAGCCGGGCAAACCGTCGTGCGTCACGGCACAGTGCCGCGTCAGCCCCGAAGGCGGCCCCGGGTCAAACGACCACCAAGCCGACAACGGCGGCGGCCATCACCAGGCCCATGACCAGCGCGGCGCCAACCGGCCGCGGCACAACGCCCCGCGCCGCCGCCCACGCGAAGCGCAAAGACGCCGCCGCGACGACGGCCACCATCAACGCGATCCAGGTCTCCGCCGGCGTGCCCGTCGAATCCGACGGATCATCGCGCAGCACGCTCAGGCGACGCGCGTAAAGGCCGGCCAGGACCAGCCCCGGCGTCGCCAACACCAGCGCGGCGGCCGCCCGTTCGGCAATCACGGCGGCCAAACGCACAGCCGCGCGCAGCCGGCCGGCCCAGCGCTTATGCACGCCCGTCGCTGCCACCACGCCCCGCTCCGTCCCCCGCCTCGCCACGACGCCAATCTGCTGCGGCGCACACCGCCCGCTTAGATCGCACAATCGGATATAGATCGTGTGCGCGTCATGCCGATGCGGCGTCGCACCACCCTAGGGCGCACCGCGAACGCGGCCAAGACAGAGGCTCAGATCCGCGCGTCGCCTAGAACGGGATCTCGTCGTCCAGTTCAAAGCTCTCACGCGCGCCGCCGCCACCGCCGCCGCTCGGGCCGCCGCCGCCGAACCCGGCGCCGCGATCATCCTCCACAGCCGCGTAGCCGCCCTCCTCGCCGCGCGCGGAGAGGATCTGCAGATCGCCCCGGAACCGTTGGATCACGACTTCCGTGGTGTAGCGATCATTGCCGTCGCGGTCTTGCCATTTGCGGGTCTGCAATTGGCCTTCGACGTAAACGCGCACGCCTTTGCGCAGATAGTTCTCCGCGACTTTCGCCAGGTTGTCGTTGAAGATCACGACGTTGTGCCACTCCGTGCGGTCGCGCTTCTCGCCGGAGGCTTTGTCGCGCCAGGTCTCGGACGTGGCGATGCGCAGATTGACCACCGGATCGCCCGAATTGAGCCGACGCACCTCGGGGTCGCGGCCCAAATTGCCGACCAAAATCACCTTGTTCACCGATCCAGCCATTGTCGTATCCTTCGCCTTCTGCGCCCGCGTTCTGCGTCACCATCACTTTGTTCGCATTCTGTTCCAGCCGTCAAGCCGGACATGCGCACTCAGACCACAGACCTAGCCAGTGAGTCGGTCGCCGACGTGTGACTTTCCACCGGTTTCGCGATGCGCCGGAACGCTTTGGCGCACGCGAACTCCCCGACCATCACTGTGTCGTGAGACGGGTTCTCGCCCCCAACGCGACGCTTACGTGCACGGTGCGGCGGCGAGCCGCGTCCGAACTCGATCCCACGGAGAGCTGCCCCATGGTTGATTTCACGATCCACACCCCGGAAACGGCGCCGGAAGCGTCAAAGCCGCTGCTTCAGAACTCCCAAGCCGCCTATGGCATGATCCCCAATTTGCACGCGGCCATGGCCGAAGCGCCCGCCACGCTGGAGGCCTACCAGGCGCTGACGCGGTTCTTCCGCGAATCCAGCTTGAGCACGGTGGAGCAAAACGTCGTCTGGATGACCCTCAACCGCTTCCACGAGTGCCACTATTGCGTGCCGGCGCACACCGCCATCGCCCACAGCGACAAGGTCGACCCCGCCATCATCACCGCGCTGCGGGCCGGAACGCCGCTCCCGGACGCCAAACTGGAAACGCTGCGTCAAACGGTGCTGGCGATCGTTGAGAAGCGCGGCCGCATCACCGACGCGGACGCTAACGCGTTCTTCGCGGCGGGCTACGCCAAGGCCAACCTCGCGGACATTCTGGTCGGCGTCGCGCACAAGACCATGTCCAACTATTTCAATCACTTCTTCAACACGCCGGTGGACGCGCCGTTTGCGAAGTTCATCGACGACCCGATGGGCGCGAAAGAACGCGCGTAACGCCGAGGCGCCGGGGGCCTGGCCCCCGGCGTTTCGCTCATCCCGGCAGCCGCTCCCGATACGCGTCCTCGAGCGGCATATGATGAACCCAGAAATCCCGGGCCGGGCGCCCCTCCAGCAGATCCGTCAGCAGATCGAGATGCGCGTGCCAGCCAGCGCACACGCCGATCTGAGTCTCATGGCCCACCAACCGTTCATGCACGAGCCTGAGGCGCACCCGATCGCCTTCCGGCGTGAGCGTGATGGTGACCTCAGACGCCTCGTCGCCGTTCTCGGTCCACGTAAACGCCAGGAGGGTCGGCGGCGCCCAGCGCGTCACCTCCCCCGCCATCGCTGACACGGCCTCGTCGGCGTATTTCTCCGGCGTCGGCGCGGCGGAAATCCCGCTGTGGTCGAATTCAAAGCGCACCCGGCCGCCGACGCGGGGGTCCATCGGCCCGGCGGCGAACCAGCGTTGGCGCAAGTCCGGATCAACGAGATAAGACCACACCCGTTCAACCGGTCCTGGAACCATCCGTTCAATGGTGAGCGTGGTGGGCGTGGTCATCACCGCATGGTCATCCTGCATCGGTTCGGTCTCCCTTCGAGGTCTGATCGCCTAAGCGCGCCGCGGCGGCGTCCTCCGCCAGCGCGTGTTCCAACGCGTCCAAGCGCGCGCTCCAAAACCGGGCGTAACGGCTGAGCCACGCATGCGCCGCCGCGAGCGCCGCCGGCGCCAAATGACACCGCCGCTCACGTCCGCGCTTCTCCCGCCGGATCAGGCCGGCGTCCTCCAAAACGCGCACGTGCTTGGACGCGCCGGCCAGGCTCATCGCGAAGGGCGCGGCCAAATCGCTGACGCTGCGCGGCTGCTCCTCCAACGCCGTCAGCATGGCGCGCCGGGTCGGATCGCTGAGGGCGCGGAAGATGGCGTCGAGAGGCGGATGTTGCTCAACCATGTAGTTGAGCATCCACCAGCGACGCCCCATTATCAACCGATTGGTTGACTATTGCGGGCGCCGGTCGGCCGCTCCGTTCACAGCCGCGGCGTGACGAGCGGGCCTTCGCCATGGAGGCCCGCTCGTCGCAAGCCTATATTCCTCCCTTTGGACGTCTGATCGGCGGGGGTGCGCCATGGCTGAAGCGCAGAAAGTCATCCGTGTGCGCGGCGCCCGCGCGCACAATCTCAAAAGCGTGGATGTCGACATTCCCCGCGACAGCCTGGT
>CAZGLY010000049.1:0-19254 GCA_964526675.1 uncultured Caulobacterales bacterium | reverse complement strand
CTATCCCCACCTCGCCCAGGCGCCCCCATACTGCCTTGGTCCCGTCGCGACGAGCGGGGCGCCCTCCCTGGGCGTCCGGCCTCGACAGGGCGTCTCGAGACCGTCTCGAGGCGGCGGCGGGCGCTGATCCGGGGCATGCGCGCGGGAGGTAACGGCCGGCGCGTCACCCCGCGCCGACTGCGGCGCCCTCGGGCGTCGACCGAGCTGGGCGAGAGCCGGGCTCGGGGCGGTCACACGCACGTCGAGCCGTCCCGTGTCCGCACGCGGGCGCGGCGGGCTCGCGCGGGCGCTCTCACCGCCAGTCCGCGGCGAAGCCCGTAAGGGCGACGCGAAATGTCAGAACGCGGGGCGGTGGCGAGCCGCCCTCGCCGGCGGAAACGCTGGCGCCGAGGCGGGTCCCCATCGCCCCGCGCCCCTTGGGCTCGCGCCCAAGGCGTGAGTGCAAGGCGTGAGTCCAGCGCCAGTCCTCCGCCCCGGCCGCCGCCAGGGCGGCGTCGCGGCGTGGACGCACGAAGGCTCGACGTGGGGCCGTCTCGCTCGGTAAGACAGCGGGACGAGGACGCACCCGGTCGCGGCGCCGGCGCCAAGAGACGCCCTCAAGGAGCCGCCGCCCCCAAGGAGCCGCCCCATGACCTCCCCCTTGCTCCTTCCCGCGCTGGCTCAGGCGGGGCTGACGTTTGCGCTTTACCCGCTCTTGACCTGGGCGCGCGCGCGGGCGGTGCGCCGGGGCGTGGACGCCTACCAAGCCTTTGAATTTACTGACGGCGAGGACCCGTTCGCCGCTCGGGTCTCAGCCAACCTGCGCAACCAGTTCGAAGCGCCGCTCTTGTTCTATGTGGCGGTGATCCTGTTGACCCTGCTGGAGGCGGACGGGCCGATCGCGGCGGGCCTCGCGTGGGTGTTTGTGGCCGGGCGCCTCGCCCACACGGGCGTGCAAATCCTCACCGCCGATGTCCGCCTGCGCGGCCTGGTGTTCACGGTGAATTTCGCGGCCTTGGCGGGGATGTGGGCGCTGCTTGCCCCCGTCGCGCTGGGCGAAGCGCTGATCCGCTGGGTCGGCGTGTGGAGCCCGGCGACTCAGGCGTTTTCCCTCGACGGCCAGCGCGTCGTAATCGATCTGCCGGCGGAGGGGGAGATTCACCCCATACTGCCGGACGACTACACAAGCGACCCGACGGCCGCCACCGTCGTCTTGCGTCCCTACGCCCGCGACCCGTTGATCATCGTGCTGACCCTGACGACGGCCGACGCGGCTCCCGGCAACGACGTCAAACGGGAGGACTACGACCGCACCGCCGACTGGCCGGGCGCCGCCGCCCTCGCCTACGTGTTGACGACGGAGGAAGGCGGTTCCGGCGGGGAGGCCCACCGCCTGTGGGGACGGCTGACGTTGCCGGAGGCCGTGTTCGACGTGTCGTGCCTGACCACCCAAGAATGGCCCAGCGTCCGGGAAGCGGGGACGTGGTGCCTGCCCACGCTCGCGACCCTGGCGGCCGCGCCGATCGACGTGCGGGGACCGCCCGCACGCTTTGGCGCCGGCGAGTTCGTGCGCCGCCCGCGGTAACGGCGCGGGCAGGAGCGACGGCCGCGTGTATGCCCCGTGTTCGCCGCTATGGTATCGTCACCCATCGGACGCGTATGAGGCGTCGCTCCAGACAGAGGCACGCATGCCGCGACGCTGGACAGTCTCGCTCATGACCGCGCTGGCCATAGTGTTCGGCCCCGTCGCGAGCGGGCATGAGCTCCCTGAGCACACGTCGGCCGGGCGAGCGGACACGATCAACCGGCCGACATGCCATCCATCCAACGCGATGCGGTGGCCCGAAACCGAACTCGTGCGCGCTCTCTCGGCGCACGATGTTCTGGACGCGATGATGGCCCGTAAATTCGAGACCGGATACTACTCGGGACCGATCAACGCTCGGAGCACTGTTCACGTTATCGCGGACGACCTCCTTCTCAACGTCACGCGGACGCTGAAGGGCTTCAGCCAAACCGGAGCACGAACCGCTGCGCTGATTTTCGCGGAGGCGTCGGTCGAGCGCCTGCGGTGCATCTGGTTGGTCGATGAAACCGGACTTATCTCTTTCGATGTCGTTGAATACGGAGAACGGGACTCAGGCCTCGCCTTGCGCGCGCACATTGAGCGGCATCCTCCCGACCTCACCGAATGGCGCGACGCCCTGGACGACGCCAGCAACGCCGTTCTGCCGCCGGCTTTGGCCGATCGAATCGATCACGACCGGCTCTTGATCCTCGCTGTCGGCGGCGTCAGCGACTTTCCCTTTGCAGCGATCATGGCGCGGGGGGAGCCGTTGGGAGCGCGCACCGCGATCGTACAGCTCTCCGGCGCGGCGTCGCTTGCCAGTGACGCAACCTACCGCTTTTCTCAGCCGAGCGCGAATGCGTCGGCGTTGATTGTCGGCGATCCGCTGTACGCGGAGCATCCGGAGTTTGGGCGGCTGCCCCAGCTTGCGTGGGCCCGCAAAGAGGCGTTGGCGGTCGCCGATCTGCACGCGTTTTCGACAGTTCTCCTGGGTGATGAGGCGACGGTCCACGCCTTTGAGCAAAGCGTGGGTCAAGCAAGCGTCATCCATTTGGCGACCCACGGGCTCGCTGACGGAGCCAACCCCCTCGACGGGAGCGTGTTGGCCTTCGCCGGCGCGTTTCTCACCGCGAGGCGCATCAGCGAGCTCGACATCAGCGCGCGGTCCCCGCTGGTTGTGATGAGCGCGTGTCAGACCGGTCTCGGACGCAATTTTCCAAACGGCGTTTTCGGTCTCGCGCGCGCGTGGCTGCGCGCGGGGGCGGGTCAAGTTGTGATGAGCCAATGGGATGTTGCGGACGAGGAGACCGCCGCGCTGATGACGGCGTTCCACCGGAGGCTGCAAGAAGAGCCGAGGCCGGAGTTCGCGCTTCGCGACGCCATGCGGCGTGTGCGGGCCAACGTCGAGCATCCGTACTATTGGGCCGGTTTTTCAGTGTTTGGCGCGCCGGCGCAATGATGCGCGGCGTCTGCGCTCTCGGTCTCCCCGTCGCAACGACGCCCTTGCGTTCGGAGGCGCCCATCGCGGCTGGTTTTGGATGACCGCGCACAGCCGTGTGGACGCGCCTCCCATGCCGAGCCCACTGTCCGCTCAGGCCGCCGACGCGCTTCGACGACGATCGAGCCGCCGGCGTCCGTCCATAAACAAAACCCGGCGCCCCCTCACCCCGGGGCGATCACACGCAAGCGCCGCCAGGCCTCGAGCGTCACCGGCGTGTGGGCGATCACCTCGCCATCGCCATGGACAGGCAGTCCCTCGGGCTCCTCAACCACGACCCGGCGGCAGGGGCGGATCTCAATCACCGGGGGGCGCCCCCGCCCGCCCGACACCGGCGCGAGGCGTCCAAAAGCGAGCCGTCGCAGGATGTCTGCGAGGTCGACCACGCCCCGTGGCCGCAACAGCACCGCATGCAGCGGCGGAGGATCCAGCATCGCCGCCGCGCCGCCGTCCTCCAGAGCCAAGCTCCCGTGGGCGAAACGCGCATTCGTGACGATGATCCACCGGGCGGAGACCGCATCGTTGTCGACAAGCGCCCGCAGCTGCGGCCCGCTGAGAAGCGTGCGCAGCGCGGCGGTCCCGATCGCCGCGCCGTAGGCGGCCGCCACATTCACCCGCTTCAACAGCGGCGCCACACTGGCCGCGGCGAAGCCATCGAGCCCCACCCCCGTCATCAACGCAAACGCCTCCGGATACGGGCCCGCCGCGGCGCCGTTGAGCGCCCGCCCCACGGCGATCTCCCGCGGCGCGCCATCCACCACGACGTCCGCCGCGGCTTCCGGCTCCAGCGGCGTTCCCAACTCCTGCGCCAGATAGTTGCCGCCGCCGGCGGGCAGCAACGCCAGGGGCACCGGCCCGCCCGCCAAGCGTGCGGCCAAAGCGCGCGCCGCGCCGTCGCCGCCAGCGCTCACGACCCGGTCAACGTCCACGCGACCGTCGCCCGGCGCAGCGCCGGCCGGCCGGCGGGCGTGGCCAAACCCAAGGCCGTGCGCCGCCATGATGGCGTCCAGCTCAGCCGGCTCGTCGGTGTCGATCGTGGTGACCAAGGCGCCGCGCGCGGTCAAACGTCGCTGCGCGCGCGCAATGCGGCCCGGATGACATGCGCTTGCGCGCCGATTACAGATGATAAGAACGCGGATCATCACGCTCGACCGGCTCCAGGGGCGCGGCGCTCACGCCCTCCGCCCTCCCGCCGCCGCAGGCTGGCGTGCGTGTTGTGTGCCATGGCCGACGCGGACGCTATACATTTATGATGTTAGACCGACATGACTGACGCCGCCTTACCCGCCGGCGCTGTGGAGCGCCAGGCCCGCGATGACGATCGCCCCCCCGCCGCCGACGGCCCGGTGGTGCTGGAGCGCGCGCGCGCGGCGGCGGCCCGATGGGTGGCGGGGTCGACGGCCTTCGGCGTGGGCGAAGCGTTGGGAACCATCGCGTTTGCCGCAGGCCTCGCCGGCGTGATTGCGGCGCTCGGCGGCGGCGGGTCCCAGGGCGCGCTGGGAGCGGCGACGGCCCTGGCGGTCGCGGGCGCGGCGGCGCGGGCCGCGTGCGCCTATGGCCAAGCCCGGTGTGGGTTTGAAGCGGGCGCAGCCGCGAAACGCACCTTGCGCCGGATTGCGGCGTCCGCCGTGGCCCGCGCGGGCCCGGCCTTCACGGAGCAGCATGAGCCGGGCGCTCTCACGATCGGATTGAGCGACCAAATCGAAGCCTTTGAAGGCTACGCCGCGCGCTATCTGCCCGCCAGCCGCCTCGCCGCGATCGCTCCGCTGCTTCTCGCCGGCGCGGCCTTCACGCAGAGCTGGGTTGTGGGCGCGATCTTGCTGGCGACCGCGCCTCTGGCGCCGGTGGCCATGGCGGTGGCGGGCGCTGGCGCGGCGAAGGCCGCCCAGGCGCAAATGACGGAGCTGGAGCGTCTCTCCGGCCGGTTTTTCGACCGCCTTCGGGCGCTGCCGACGCTGCGCGCGTTCAACGCCGAGGCGCGGGAGCTGGAGGGACTCGCCGCTGCGGCCAGCGATTTCCGGATTCGCACGATGCAGGTGCTGCGGCGCGCCTTTGCGTCGTCGGCGGCGTTGGAGTTGACCGCCGGCGTCGGCGTGGCGTTGACCGCCGTTTACGCCACGCTGTCGATGCTGGGCGTGTCGCCGGTCGCTGATTGGGACCGCCTCAGCGTCGCGCAAACGGTGTTCGCGGTCCTCATCGCCGCGGAGTTCATGACGCCGTTGCGCCGGTTGGCCGCGGCCTATCACGAGCGCCGCAGCGCCGACGCCGCGGCTGAAGCGCTGGCGCGTCTGCTGCCGCGGGCGGCGGACACGCCGGAGGCGTCGCCCGCCCGGGCCGTCTTCACGACGCCGCCAACGGTGCGGTTTGACGATGTTCGCGCGATCTACCCCGACGGACGCCTTGGGCTCGACACCACGTCGTTTGTCGCGCCGGCGGGCTCTATGACCGCCCTCTTGGGCGCCTCCGGTTCGGGCAAGAGCACGGTGCTGAAGCTGATCATGGGCTTCGCCGAACCGACGGCCGGCCGCATCTGCTTGGAGGACTCCCGCCAGAGCGCGCCGTGGGACGCTCAGGGCGGCTTTGTGGATCACGCCGCCTGGCTCGCCCAGCGCCCGCGCCTGTTCCACGGCTCGCTGGAGGCGAATGTGCGCCTGGGCGCGCCCGACGCGCCGCCGGAAGAGGTGGCCGCGGCGCTGGACGCCGCCGGCGTCACCGCGTTCGCCAGCGCCCTGCCGGAGGGCTTGGCGACGGTTATCGGGGAGCGCGGCCACGGCCTTTCCGGAGGCGAGGCCCAGCGGGTGGCGCTCGCGCGCGCGTTGTTGAGCGCCAAGCCGATCATCTTGCTGGATGAACCCACGGCCGCGCTCGACGCCGACACCGCCGCCGCCTTCCTGACGGCGCTGCGGGCCGCCGCGGCCGGACGCACGGTGATCATCGCCACCCACGACGCGGCCTGCGCGGCGGCGGCCGATCACGTGGTGCGCCTGTCATGAGCACGACGCCAAGCGCCTCACCATCAACCGCGACGACGTCGCGCCAAGGCCTCCCGGCCGCAGCGCTGCAGGCGCTGGAGGATTTCCGAACGTTTTTCGCTCTTGCGCGACCGTACCGGCTTTGGCTGTGGGGCGGCGCGGCCTTGAGCGCGCTGACGGTCATCGCCGGCTTGGCGCTGCTGGGCGTGGCGGCGGGCTTGATCGCCATGGCGGCGGTGAGCGGCGGCGGCCTGGGGATCGCCGTGTTGGCGCGAGGGCGCGGCCTCGGCGGCGTTTCGCTGCTGCGCACCGGGGCGCGCTACGCCGAACGCTTGACGACCCACGAAGCCACCTTCCGAATCCTCGCCGACATCCGGCTGTGGGTGTTTCGCCATGCGATCCCCCTGAGCCCCGGACGTCTCGACGTGCTGCGCGGCGGCGACGTCTTGGCGCGCCTGACCGCGGATGTGGATGCGTTGGATGGGCTTTATCTGCGCGTGACGACGCCGGCGATCGCCGCGGCGGCGGGGTTGGCGACGGCGCTCGTGGTGATCGGCCTCGCCGCGCCGGCGGCGGCGCTCGTCACCGGCGTGCTGTTCCTGGCGACCTGCGCTGGCGCGCCCGCGTTGACGCTCTACGCCGCCGCCGCGCCCGGCCGACGGGCGGCGGACGCGGCGGCGGATCTCCGCGCAGAGGCTGCAGACTTGGTCGAAGGGATCGCGGAGCTCAAGGCGTTCAGCGCGGAGGAGCGCGCGCTCGCGGCTCTCGACCAAGCGGCGGAGCGAGGGTTGGCGGCCCAGCGCCAAGCCCGCGCGGCCGGCGCCCTCTCCGCAGGCGTTCTGACCGCGGCGGGACCGCTGACGGCGCTGGCCGCGGCGCTGACAGCCGCGGGCGGCGGCGCGGGCGTGGCGGGGATCTTGGTGACGGCCTTCGTCGCGCTGGCGCTGTTTGAAGCGGCGCCGCCGCTCGTCCAAGCGGCGGAGGAAGCCGGTCGCGTCGCGCGCTCCGCCCGCCGCGTGCGCGCGCTGGCGGCGATGGCCCCGACGGCTGGCGAGCCCGCGGACGCGGGCGCTTCCAACGCCGCGCCGCCACGCGCCGCGACGCCCACGCCGCACATCACATTCGACGACGTCAGCCTGACTTATCCGGACGCCGCGACGCCCGCGTTGGACTCGGTGAGCCTCGATCTGCCCCCAGGCGCGCGCGTGGCGCTTGTCGGCCCCTCAGGCGCTGGGAAATCAAGCGTCTTCCATCTGCTGATGCGGTTTTACGACCCCACCCAAGGCGCTATCCGCATCGACGGCGTCGACGTCGCCGCCACCGCCCAGGCCGACACCCGCGGACGGTTGGCCTATATGGGGCAGCGACCGGGCCTCATCTCCGCCAACCTGCGTGACAATCTGCGGCTCGCCGCGCCCGACGCGGACGACGCGACGCTCACACGCGCCCTCGAGCAGGCGCGCTTGACCGACCTCTTACAGCGCCTTCCCGAGGGCCTGGACACATGGATCGGAGCCGACGGTCAGTTGCTCTCCGGCGGGCAAGCTCGGCGCGTGGCTTTGGCGCGCGCCATCCTCACCGACGCGCCGGTGTTGCTGCTTGACGAACCAACCGAGGGCCTCGACGCGCCGACCGAGGCGTTGCTGGTCGCGGCGATCAGCGACTATGTGCGCGACGCCGGACGCACCGTCGTCCTCGCCTCCCATCGGCCTGCGCTGACCATGATTGCAGACCGCCGCGTGTCGTTGGCGCGCGGACGCGTGGTCGCGGACGACGCCGTCGCGCCCGCTTAACGCCCCTTTCACGGGGCCAGCGCCACACTCGCTCACGCGTTTCAACCACCGCCGCCAGGGGGGACCGTGTGAGCTCCGCGACCGCCCGACGGCCCGCCGACAACGCCCGAAGCTCCCACCGCGCCCGCGGCGGCCCCGAGGTGATCGCGGGCGTCCGCATCATTCCCCGCGATGGACGCGAGCCGCCCCAGGAGGCCGCGCTCAAGCGACTGGACGCCCATGTCCAACGTTACATTGAAGCCCACTGGCTCGGCGGCGTCGGGTCATCACGGCGGCATTTGCGCTTGCGCCCATGGGGCTACGCCCTGATGGACGCCTCCGCACGCCCTGAACTGGCGGTGGCGGTGACGGAGTTCGCGCGGCGGATGGGCGATTTTCTGTTCGGCGATGAGGCCGATCGTCCGGCGGACATTCTCGTGCACGTCGCGGAAAGCCGTGACGTGGCGTTGTTTCTGCACGCAGCGCCGGACGACGCGCGCGCCCTCGCCGTCAACGCCGACGACGCCGACACGGACGCGTTCGACAACGCGGACGCCGCGACGAACGCTGGCTCCGATGCGGCGACGCCCACGGCCGCCGCGGAACCGCAGATGCGGTTTTTCGGAGTCTACGACGCCCGGCACGGCGTCATCATCGCCTCCGTCGCGGCGCTCATCTCGCCGGGCGTGTCGCGGCCGATCGACCCGGCCGCTTACGCCGAGCTTGAGGAGCGGCCGCTGGAGGACGTTCACGCCTTCACCCTGGCGAGCGCGGAAGCCGAACGCACGCGCCCACGGAAGACCGGCGCGCCGCTGATCTACGCGCCGGTGGACTACAGCGTCGTGGCCCAGCCAGCCCAGCTCGCCCGGTTCCTCGAGGCCGCCAGCGCTCTTCCAGAGCGCAGCCTCGGCCTCATCCTCTGCGGCGCGCCGAACTTTGCGTCCCATGAGCGCTTGAGAGCCGGGATGCGTCGGCTGATGACCCGGTTCCGCTTTATCGATTGGGAAGTCAGCGCGGGTCGTGTCGAGCCGGGGCATTTCGTGAACACGGGCCTGCATTCGATCACGCTCACCTTGCCGGCGTCGGAGGTCGACGGCCGCCTCGCCTTGCAGCAATTCCTCGCCAACGCTCAAGCCCTTCGCGCGCGGCGCATTCGCATCGGCGTGCGCGGCTTGCGCGACGCCGACAGCGTCGCCCGTTGCGTCTCAGCGGGCGTTGACTTCGTTGCCGGCCCAGCCGTCACGCCGCTGGCCGACATCGCGTTCACGCCGCGGCGTGTGGCGGTTGCGGACCTGCCGGTCAGCGTCCGCAAGCCGGGGCCCAGTCGCCCGGCCGGATGATCGCCCCGCGCACGCCGCCGCGGCCTTGACTGACCATCTGGTAAGCGCGCAGCCTGCCGCCACACCGATGGAGGACACGTGGCGCAATCGACCCGCGATCAGTTGCTCGAAACGGCGCGCGCCCTGTTTGCCGAACGGGGGTTCTACGGCGTCAGCATCGCGCAAATCGCTGACGAGCTGGGCCTGACGAAGCAAGCGCTCCTGCACCATTTCGCCTCCAAGGAAAAGCTCTACGGCGAGGTGCTTAAAGGCATTTCCGATGAGCTCGCCGCGGCCCGCCGGCGCGCCCTCAGCGACGACGACGACGCCCGCGTCCAACTGCGGCGCTTTCTGGTGGGCATGACGGCGCGATCCCGCGAGGAAAAAGAGCGCGCACGGCTGCTTATGCGAGAGCTGCTCGACAACACGCGCCGCGCGGACACGGCCGGCGCGTGGTATCTCAAGCCGCTCCTCGATGACCTGATCGCCATGGTGAAAGCGCTGCCACGCTGGAACAGCGCCTCGGACGCCGAAGCGCTTGCGTTGGTGTATCAGCTGATTGGCGCTGCGAATTACTACGCGATTTCAGAGCCGACGCTCCGCGGCATCTTTGGCGACGACGCGTTTGTCAGTCTCGAAGAGACCTATGTCCGCCAGTTCGGCGCGTTGATCGACGCCGCCCTTGAACGCCATCCCGCGCCAACCGGCTGACGCAGCCTGCCCCACTCATCGATGCGGGTTCCCGGGCCGCGGCCAGAGGGGTGATGGAGGCCGCCCGGCGCGGTTCGGTGATCGCGCCAAACCGTCCGGGGACGGCGCGGTGCAAGTCGGGCGCCCGAGCGGGGGTCACACGCCATCGGGGCCAGGCTAGGGTGATGATGGAAGACTGGGGTGTCGCTCACCAGAAGCGCACGGGGGAAACATGGCGATGGAACACGGGCGAACCCGATCACGGGCGCCGTCGAGGCGTACTGGTCCCGGCGACCGCCCAAGACTCCTGGCGCTGATCGCCATCCTCGCATCGGGCGTCGTGGCCGCCTGCGACGCTGGAGGTCGCGGCGTCGCTGAACAACCCGAAGCCAGCCTCGCATCCGCCGCGACGATCGGCGGCGTCGCAGGAGACACGCCCTTCATCGTTGTCGATCAGTTCGGCTACCGCCCCGACATGACGAAGATCGCGATCATCCGCGACCCGGCGATCGGCTTCGACGCGGCCGATCAGTTCGCGCCCGGCGCAACGCTTGAGCTCGTCAATGAAGTCACAGGCGACACCGTTTATGCGGCGCCCCCCGCATCGTGGCGAGACGGCGCGGTCGACGAGAAGTCGGGCGACCGCGTGTGGTCTTTCGACTTCTCCTCGGTGGACACGCCGGGGACCTACGTTGTGCGCGACCAAGCCTCGGGCCGCACGTCGCCGTCATTTGTGATCGGCGATGACGTCTACAACCAAGTGCTCAAGACGGCGCTGCGCACATTCTACTATCAGCGCGCCGGTTTCGCGAAAGAGCAACGGTTTGCAGGACCATGGCGCGACGGCGCCAGCCACGTCGGACCGGGCCAGGACACGCAGGCGCGCCGCTATGACGCCCCGGACGACGCGTCGTCAGAGCGCGATCTTCACGGCGGTTGGTATGACGCCGGCGATTACAACCGCTACTCCAATTGGACGTCCGATTACATCATCGATCTCCTGGCGTCTTATTCGAACAAGCCGTCAATTTGGACGGACGACGTGGGCATCCCGGAGTCCGGCAACGGGCGCGCGGACATCCTCGATGAAGTGAAATACGGCCTCGACTGGCTGATGCGGATGCAGAATGACGACGGCTCCGTTCTGTCCGTCCTGGGCGTCGCCAATGGCAGCCCCCCGTCGACCGCCGAGGGCCCCTCCGCCTACGGACCCGAAAACACGTCCGCGACCTTGTCCGCCGCCAGCGCGTTCGCGTTTGCGGCTCTGGTCTATGGGTCTTTGAACGACACGGAAGGGTCGGTTTACGCCGAAGAGTTGCGCGCGCGCGCTGAGAAAGCGTGGGTGTGGGCGAACGCCAATCCGAACGTCGTTTTCCGAAACAACGATGACGAGTTCGGCTCCCGCGGACTTGCCGCGGGTCAGCAAGAAGTGGACGACGCCGGGCGGCTCAAGAAAAAAATCATCGCCGCCATCTTCCTCGCGGAGTTGACCGATGCGCCCGCGTATCATGACTACGTGGCTCGGTCCTACGGCCAAACAAAGATGATCGATAAAGGCTACGCCGACGTCTATGAGAGCCCCATGGTGCGCGCGCTTCTGCGCTACGCCGCCATCCCGAGCGCCGACGCCGCCATTAAAGACGCGGTCCGAGATCAGTACGCGCAGATCATGGAGTTCTCTCATCTTTGGGGAGCGGTTGATAAAGTCCGTGACCCGTACCGCTCCCCGGTGATGTCCTATCATTGGGGCAGCAATTCTTTGAAGGCCCGCCAAGCGTTGTTGTTTTTACGCCAAGCCGATCATGACGTCGGCTCCCGCCCGAAGGCCGACGCTTACAGGACGGCGGCGGGTTATCTTCACTATTTGCACGGCGTGAATCCGTTGGGCTTGGTCTATCTGTCGAATATGGAGCGTGACGGCGCGGAACGTTCGGTCGACACGTTCTATCATTCATGGTTTCGCGACGGCAGCGACCCCTTTGACAGTGTCTCGCAGTCGACGTTTGGCCCGCCTCCCGGATTTTTGGTTGGCGGCCCCAATCCGAACTACACGTGGGACCGTTGCTGTCCTGACAGTTGCGGCTCGCGCTTTCGGCGCCGTCAATGCGGCGCTGAGGCGCCCTCGCCGCCCGCCGGCCAACCGCCCACGAAGTCGTATCGTCAATTCAATGACGGCTGGCCGCTGAACTCGTGGGAGGTGACGGAGAACGCGAACGGGTATCAGACCGCCTATATTGAACTGCTGTCAAAGTTCGTAGACTGAACGTCCACACGCCGGAAACCGACGCGCGAGCGGCCCGGCGTTCTTCGATCATCGTGAAAGTGGCGCCCGTTTTGATGGTCACGGCGGACCTGAGGGCGGTTGCGCGGGGTGGAGATGCGCCAAAACGTCCGGACCCGCCTGTGGTGTTTGAGGTCTGCGCGACATGGATGAGATCGGCGCGGCGCATGCCGGAGACATCCGGCTTGGTCTGATCGGCTGCGGCTTCGTGGCGGACTACTACATGGCGACCGCCAAGCGTCACACGAACGTCCGCATCGCGCGCGCGTATGATCACCGCCCCGCGCACGCGCAGCGGTTCGAAGCGCACTGGGGCGTCCCAACCGTCACGACCGAAGCCGCGTTTTACGACGGCCTGACGGTTGACGCGGTTCTCAACCTCACCAACCCCGACCAACACTTCGCAGTGTCGCGGACGGCCTTGGAACGGGGGTATTCGGTCTACTCCGAGAAACCCTTGGCCATGACGATCCAGCACGTCGACGCGCTGCGCTCGCTCGCGCACAGCCGGGGGCTCTCATTGGCGTCGGCGCCATGCAACCACCTGTCCGAAGCGTTTGCGGCCGTGAAGCATGGTCTTGAGACGGGCCACATCGGCCGGCCCCTCCTCGCCTATGCGGAAATGGATGACAATCTCCTCGCCAAGTCGCCGTATCAGACGTGGATCAACCCGTCGGGCGCGCCCTGGCCTTATGAGGACGAGTTCGCGGTTGGGTGCACGTTGGAGCACGCAGGCTACTGCCTGACGTGGTTGATCGCGTTGTTTGGCGGCGTCGCGGAGGTCCACGCCTTCGGCTCCTTGGCCTATCCAGGCAAACCGATCGCGCATGGCGCGACCGAAGCGCCGGATCTCAGCGTGGCCTGTTTGGTCTTTGAGAGCGGCATGATCGCACGACTGACGTGCAGCATCATCGCGCCCGTGGACCACGCCATGCGGGTCTTCGGCGACGCCGGCGTTCTGCGCGCTGACAGCACGTGGGACTACGCCAGCCCGGTCTCCTACAAACGGTGGATGAAAATCCGCCGCAAGCTGCTGCTCACGCCCTGGTCGAACCGCGTGGCGATCGAAAAAGGGGCGGCGTCGCGCCCGAACACGGGTTCCAGCGCGATGGACTTCATCCGCGGCCCCATCGAGATGGTTGCTGCGGCGCGGGAGGGACGGCCATCGCGCGTGCCCTTAGACTTCTGCGTTCACTTCACCGAAGTCGCGCTGGCGATCGCGGACGCCGACGGGCGGCGCGCGCCTTACCGCGTGCGCTCAAAGTTTGAGAGCCATCAGGCTTTATCGATCGCGCCCACGCCGCGTCGCTCTTTACGGGAGGCCGGTGCGGTTTGGCTGGGCGAAACGCTGTTGGGGGTGATCGCGAAATGAGTTGGGGCATCATTGGCGCCGGGGCGATCGCCGCGCAATTCGCCGTGGCGGCGCGGGCGGTGGGCGATCCTGTGGCGGCGGTCGCCGCGCGCCGCCGGGAGGCGGGGCTCGCGTTTGCGCGCGCCTTCAAAGTTCCAACGGTGGTGGAGGATGCGGCGGCGTTGGTCGCCTTGCCCGAGGTGACGGCCGTTTATGTGGCGACGCCAACCGAGCGGCACCACGACGACACGCTCGTCGCCCTGGCCGCCGGCAAGCCGGTTCTGTGTGAAAAACCCCTCGCCGCGACCGCGGTTGAGGCTGAAGCCCTCGCGACGGCGGCGCGCCGGGCCGGCGTCTTCCTGATGGAAGGCCTTTGGTCTCTGTGCCAACCCACCTACCGGGAGGCCTTCGCAACGCTCGCCAGCGGCGCCTTGGGGCGTGTCCGCGAGGTGCACGCCAGTTTTGCAACGCCTCAGGTTCCCGAAACGATGCCGCGTCTCTATGACCCGCGCGGCGGCGGGGCCTTGTTGGACCGCGGCGTCTATCCGATCGCCCTCGCCCGCGCCGTGCTGGGCGACCTGACCTTGCGCGGCGTGACCGGGAGCCTCGATCCCAACGGCGTGGACCTCGCCGTCACGATGGTGCTGGAGAACGCCGAGGGCGCGACGGCGGTTCTCTCCACCGCCATTGACCGCCTCGCCGACAACCGCATGACGGTCCTCTGCGAGGGAGGCCGGATCGCGTTCGAGCCGCACATCGCCGACCCCTCGGGCTATCGCATCACCCGCGCGGACCCCCGAGTTCCCTTCACCGGCCCGTCCGGCTTGCCGGGCTTGGGGCAGCGCGCGCTGGCGGCGCTCAAGTCCTCGCCGCGACTTATGGCGTTGGCCCGCGCGGCGCTCCGGCCGCCCCGGGGGCGCGCTCATGGTTTGGGGCCGGAGATCGTCCACGTGCGCGATTGTCTGGCCGCCGGCCGCACCGAAAGCGCGTGGGTGCCGCTCGATGGATCCATCGCGGTTCTGGGACTGATCGACGCCGTGCGCGATCACTTGAGAGCGGAGGCGGCGGCGGCCCCGGCGGGAGTGTCCAGCCCCGCCCCATCGATCTGACAAACACGCGCAAGCACCGATCGACCCGACACGCACGGCGCGGCCGCCCCGTTCAGCGCTGTTCGACGCCGTCCGTCAGCAAACGCGTCAGCCGCTCAAAGAAGGTCGGCAAATCCAGCGGCCGCACATGCTCCCCCCGCAGCAGACGCTGGTGCAGCACCGCCATCAACACCGGCGCGTACAGAAAGAACGCGGTGTCGCGCACCTTGTCCGGCTGCGCGTCGTCGGGATCCAGAGATGGCCCGATCCGCGCTTCGATCGCCGCCAGCGACGGCTCAATGATGTGGGTGAGATAGGCCTGCGCCACGATGGGGTCATGGATGGACTCCACCAGCGCAAAGGCGTGGGCGCGCGCGAACAAGTCGTTCCCGAACCCCTCCATCGCCAAGTGCACATAGCCGCGAACGGAGTCCGCATAGTCCGTCCCGGGGTCCGCCGTGCGCGCGAGGAACGCCGCGGCCTCACTGGCCACATGGCGCAGGATCGCGATCACCAATCCTTGGCGATCCGCAAAGTGGTGGCGCAAGGTCGGCTCCGACACCCCTGCTTGAATCGCAAACTGGCGCAAACTGACCGGCGCTGACGCCTGTTGCAATGCGGTGTGCGAGAGGAGCTCCAACAGCTCCGTCTTGCGATCCGAAACGCCCACGCTGGTGTTCGCCATAACGCCCTTTCACGCCACCCGTTGCTCCGGTTCCGCCGAGGGATCGAGGCGGACGCCACGCGACACCCTAGTCGAGTGCGTTTGATATGTCGTGTGCGGACAGGCGACCGCACCAAACCAGCCATGGGAAATCCGATTGACTAGTGAGTATCGTATATACGATACACACTATCGTAGCCCAGAGGGGGTTGCGCGAGCAGGGAGCTTTGCAATGCGGTTCACGACCATGATCACGGCTTCGGCGGTGGCGCTTGCTTCGGCGAGCGCGGCCCACGCCCAACAGTACGCTCGGGTGTCGGGCGGCGTGTCGCTTTTGGGCGACAGCGACAACGATGGTGAGTTCACCTTTGACGGCGTGCTCCTGCCGGCCGGCGCCGCCGTCACGGACGGCACGTCGGTGGGGTGGAACACCGAGTTCGATCCCGGCTACTTCGTCAGCGGCGCTTACGGCTACGCGCTCAAAAACGGGCTTCGCTTCGAAGGCGAGGTGTCCTACTCCGCCAACAACGTCGACACCCACACGGGCGTGACCGTCGGCGGCGGCGCGGTGGGCGCGTTGGACGCGGCGAATCTGGTGCCGGGCGTCGATGAAGAGCTGGGCGTGTCGATCGCCGGCCTGGTGGCGGACGGCCAGGGCTCTGTCGAGACCCTGGGCTTCGCGGTGAACGCGTATTACGATTACGATTTCGCCAACACGCCTTTCAGCGCCTATGTCGGTGCGGGCCTTGGCGTTGGCCAAGTCGACGTCGACTACAGCCCGTCAAACACGGAAATCATCGACGACGACGCGACTGTCCTTCTCTACCAAGTCATGGTCGGCGGCGAGTACGACGTGACCGAAACCGTCGCGCTCTTTGGCGGCTACCGCTTCCGCGGCACGACGGACGTGGAGACCGAGGTCGCGCTCTTCCCCGCCGACCTCGACATCGAAAACCGCGCCAACATCCTCGAAGCCGGGGTGCGGTTCTCCTTCTAGCCCGCCCAATCCCTCCCCCAACTCGGGCGCGGCGGCCCCCCGTCGCGCCCATTTTGCTTCATCGTTGTCTTGGCGAGACCGCTGGTCGACGCGAGCGCCTGACCGACGCACGGCCAGCGCGCACGGCGTGCAGACACCCCAAACACCCGATCGTCAGTGGCGGGATGAGCCGATCGCCGCGGCGCAAGCGCCTACGCGTTCCCCCACGACACGCCATAGATTTTCATGATGATCGCCACAGCACGGATTGTTTTGTATGAATCAGGCTCATTGACGCGGGAGCTGGCGGATCGCCCGACCGGCGCGTGATCGAGGAGGCCGGATCATTCGCCGATCCAATCTGACGAGCCAGATCGTCCATGATCTCGGGTCCAAAATCGTCGCCGGCGCGTATTCGCAAGAGCGAGAATTCCCGGTCGAAGCCGAGCTGTGCGAGCAGTATGGCGCCAGCCGCACCGTGTTGCGTGAAGCGGTCAAGATGCTCTCGGCCAAGGGCCTGCTCAGCTCGCGCCCGCGGCGCGGCACGGAGTTGCAGCCGGAAAACCAATGGAATCTGTTGGATCCGGATGTGCTGACGTGGCTGTTGCAGCGCAAGCCGTCGCTCCGGCTCATGGTCGAGTTTACGCAGGTGCGCCTCGCTGTGGAGCCGCCGGCGGCCGCGATGGCCGCACGCGCGCTCACCGCCGACCACGCCGCCCGGATCACCGCCGCGCTCGAACGCATGCGCGCCGCCGCGCGCGGCGACGATGATCCGCTCGAATCGGACATCGCGTTCCACACCGCCATACTGACGGCCAGCGGCAATCGGTTCTTCGAGGAGCTTGGTCATTTGGTCGAGGTCGCGCTGCGTTACAGCATCCGCGTGACCAACAAGCTCAAAGGGGTCCGATCGGCGAGCGTGGCGGAGCACGCCGCCGTCGCCGAGGGCATCATCACCGGAGACGCCCCAGCAGCGAGCGAGGCGATGACGCTGATGCTCGCGGACGTGCAGCTGCTCTTGTCGTCGGACAACGCAAAGTCCGCCTTCAACGAAACCTGTTGATCATCGCCGCGGCGCCGGTCGCGCGTGTCTCGTCGGTCTCACCTGTCGGCTTGACCAGAGCCGGCGCGCTTTTGATACTATAATACTAACAAACGCACGGCTGTGACGTGGCGGCTCGCGTAAAGAAGGCCGCAAGGGGGATGGATGTCCGAGAAAAAACCGACCCCCGCGCTGCGCAGTGCGCGCAGTTACGGGAAGTATGACAAAGACGGGTTCATTCATCGAAGCTGGATGAAGAGCCTCGGTCTTCCGGACGATGTTTTCGACGGACGACCGATCGTCGGTATCTGCAACACCTGGTCGGAACTGACACCCTGCAACAGCCATTTTCGTGACATCGCCAACTACGTGAAGCGCGGGGTGTGGGAGGCGGGCGGCGTGCCGCTGGAGTTCCCCGTGATGTCACTCGGCGAAACGCAGATGCGCCCAACGGCGATGCTGTTTCGCAACCTGGTGTCGATGGACGTGGAGGAATCGATCCGCGCCAACCCGATTGACGGCGTGGTGCTCCTCGGCGGGTGTGACAAGACCACGCCCGCGCAGCTCATGGGCGCGGCGAGCGTCGACCTGCCCACGCTCGTCATCTCATCAGGCCCAATGCTCAACGGGAAGTATCGCGGCGGCGACATCGGCTCCGGCACCGATGTGTGGCGCTTGAGCGAGGAAGTCCGTGCGGGCGATTTGTCGCTCGAGGCGTTCTTTGGCGCGGAAGCGTCCATGTCCCGCAGCGTGGGGACCTGCAACACCATGGGAAGCGCCTCCTCCATCGCCGTGGTGATGGAAGCGATGGGTCTGGCCTTTTCGTTCAACGCGACCTATCCGGCGGTCGAAGCGCGCCGCCGGGCGATGGCGCATCTCAGCGGGCGCGCGATTGTGCGGCTCATCCGCGACGGCCGGCCGATGTCGACCTTCCTGACGCGCGAGGCGTTTGAGAACGGGATCCGCATGCACGCGGCGGCGGGCGGCTCCACCAACACGATGTTGCATTTGCTGGCGCTCGCGGGTCGCTGCGGCGTCGATCTGACGCTGGACGATTTCGACCGGCTCGCGCGCGACGTTCCTCTGCTGGTGAATCTCCAACCGTCAGGCCAGTTTTTGATGGAGGATTTTCACTACGCCGGCGGCGCCCCGGCGGTGATGAACCAGATGCGCGAGCTGCTGCATTTGGACTGCCCGACGGTGGAAGGGCGGCCTCTTGGCGAGGTGCTCGACGGCGCGGAGGTGTTCAACGCCGACGTCATCCGTCCACTGACCAGCCCGGTGAAGACGGAGGCCGGTCTGTGGGTGCTGCGCGGGAACATCTGTGAGCGCGGCGCGGTGATGAAGCCGAGCGCCGCCTCGCCTCACCTGATGACCAAACGCGGTCGCGCCTGCGTTTTTGAGTCCATCGAGGATATGAAGGCGCGCATCGACGACCCTGACCTCGATGTCGACGAAGACTCCATCCTGGTGCTGAAGGGCTGCGGGCCTAAGGGCTATCCGGGCATGCCGGAGGTGGGAAACATGCCCATCCCGCGGAAGCTGCTGGCCCGCGGCGTCAAGGACATGATCCGCTTGTCCGACGCGCGCATGAGCGGCACGGCCTACGGGACGGTCATCCTCCACATCGCGCCGGAAACCGCCGCCGGCGGCGCGCTCGCCTTGGTCCGCCAGGGCGACACGATCACGTTGGACGCGCCGGGGCGCCGGCTCGACCTGATGATCAGCGACGACGAGATGGCGGCGCGGCGACGCGCCTTCGAGGCGTCGGTCGAGCCGCCGGGACAGCAGTATGACCGCGGTTACTATCGCCTCTACATCGACCGTGTCCTGCAAGCCGATGAAGGCTGCGACTTTGACTTTCTAAAGGGCAAGAGTTCCGCGCATGTCGAGCGGGAGTCGCACTGAATGCCCGGCGCGACGTACCCCTGCGTCGCGGGGCGGCGCGTGTTCATCACCGGCGGCGCCACGGGGGTCGGCGCGGCGATGGCGGCGGCCTTCGACCAGCTGCGCCGATTGAAGGAGCTAGAGAAGGAGAACGAGCGTCTGCGCAAA
>CAZGLY010000048.1:0-19827 GCA_964526675.1 uncultured Caulobacterales bacterium | reverse complement strand
CCCCCCCCCCGCCGCCCCCCCCCACCCGCGGGGGCCCCCCCCCCCCCCCCCCCCCCCCCCCCCCCCGCGGCATCGCCCCAGCCGGCGAAGCGTGTGTGCAGTGTGTGTTAAGACGCCTTGGCGCGCGTGCGGAGCGCGTCGAGCCCCGCCTCCGCGTCAGCAAGCGCCGCGATCACGGCGCGTGCGGCGTCGTCGCTCGCGGCGCGCCGCGCGGCGTCGCCGTCGGTGATCGCGGGCGGCGTGTCCGCCTCCTCCAGCGCGCCGGGGAAGGTCTCCACGTCCGCCGTTTCGAACTCGGCGTACTGGTCGGCGTCCGCGTCGTCGTCTTCGGCGACCGTCTCCTCGAGCATCCCGACGGGCTTGGCGCGCACGCCCAATGCGCCCTCAATAACGCCCATGCGCAGGTGCATCCGGCGCGACAACGCGCCGATCAGCAGCGCCGCCTCCATGAGCCGCGGCACGACCCCGTCGATGCACAGCTCGTGTCCGCACGGCAAATCCGTCAGGCTGATCGGACTGTCGCCAATCAAATCCCGTTCCAAACCCCGCAAACGCCCGTCCAGCTCGGCCAGGCTGTCGAGGGTGTCGATCACCTGGCGCAGCCCGTCTTCCAACGTGGCTTCCCGCTCCGGATCGTAAGGCTTTGCTTGGGCTTGCGCGACGGCCGTCTCGGCCGCCGCAGTCCCGCCGTTAGTGCGCTTGAACGCGCTGAAAACGCCCATAGTCGGCTCCCGTCTTGGCTGCGTCGCCCCGATCCGACGTCATCGCCAGACCGGGTAACCTTAATGCAGCAAGAACGGCGCCAGGCGCTTGATTGTGACGATTTTGCCTCACTTGCCCGACGGAGGCTTCGCGCTGTCAGGCGGGAACGGGCGCAGATTGCGGGGCCAGGCGCGCGCGCGCCAACTCATCCGCGACGCCTTGGGTGGGACGCTCTGCGGCGATCGCGCGATCCAGCACGCTTTCCAACGTGGCGATGAGGGCCGTCAGCTTCTCTTCCACCCAGCGAGGGTCAAACCGACGGCTCTCCCGCGCGGCGAGAATCTCGCCGGCGACGTTGATGACGCCGCCGCCGTTGATGACGTAATCGGGCGCGTAGAGGATCCCGCGCTCACGCAAGGCGCCATCCATCGCCTCCTCGCTGAGCTGATTGTTGGCGCCGCCGGCCACAACGGAACACCGCAGGCGCGGGATGGTGTCCGAATTCAGCACAGCGCCCAGCGCGCACGGCGCGAACACATCCACCTCAGCGTCGTAGATCGCGTCCGTGGCCACGCGCTCCGCGCCTGTTTCGGCGGCGACGCGGGCGGCGGCGTCCTCGCTGACGTCGGTGACGATCAGACGGGCGCCGGCCTCCGCTAAATGGCCGCACAGCCGCGCGCCGACGTGGCCCGTCCCTTGGACGGCGACGCCGACGCCGGCCAGGTCGTCACGGCCCAAGCGGCGACGCACGCACGCCTTCAGCCCTTCAAACACGCCGCGTGCGGTGACCGGCGACGGATCGCCTGAGGCCGCCTCGCCGTCGGGCAAGCCGGCGACGTGCCGGGTGCTGCGGGCGACCGCCCGCATGTCCTCCGGCGTAACGCCCACATCTTCTGCGGTGACGTACACGCCGCCGAGCGATTCGATCGCGCGGCCATAGGCGGTGAAGAGCGCGCGGCGCGCCGCCTCCGGCGCGCCCTCGTCCGGCGCCCGCAACACAACGCCCTTGCCGCCGCCGAAGGGTATGTCGGCCACCGCGTTCTTGTAGCTCATGCCGCGCGAGAGCCGCAGCGCGTCCGTCAGCGCGTCGTCGTCATCCGCGTAGGACCAGAAGCGGGTGCCGCCGGCGGCGGGGCCCCGCGCGGTGGAGTGAACCGCGATGATCGCACGCAGCCCCGTGGCCGCGTCATGAAACAGGTGCACGCCCTCATGGTCGTCGAACGCCGCGCGATCGAATAAAGACATGGCGATTCATCCCTTATGAGCGGCGCGCCGCCGCGGGTGCGCCGCCGCCGTGACCCAGACGCAGCCGCGCGCCTCCAACCAGCCGGGCGCCCTAAGACTTCAACCCGCCCACACGAGCTGCGAGAAAACGGCACACCGCCACATCCCCCCGCTCGAGGGCCGCAACCCGTTGTAGGGCGATGTTCAGGGCGCGCGTCAATTCATAAACAACATGCTTGCCATGCGGCGCCTCCAGGATCCGCTCGGCGACGCCGTCGAACGCGACGCCGAAACGCTCGATCGCCGCGCGAGTCTGGGCGATCGTCACGCCGGTGCCGTCTTCCTCCACGCGCAGATCAAATCCGCAGGCGGTGAAGCGGGCGCGCCACGTCTCGGCGTCCAGAACGCGCGCACCGGCGAACCCCACCATGGGCGCGCCGTCGGAGACGCCCTCATCAAGCACCCATTCGACCGCCAACAGCAGGCCGCCCGGACGCAGCTGGTCGTGAACCGCGCGCAGCAGCGGGCGCGGATCGCGCAGCTCCCACAAGCGCTCAAAGGACACCGCGGCGTCCACCACGCGTTGCTCGAGGCGCGGCGCTTTCGCGCTGATCGGCAGCAGCCGCACCGCCGGAGCGTCGGCGTCGCGGACGGCGATGCGTTGAGCGCCGGCGTCGCGCCAATCCGGCCGCCACTCGTATCCATCCACCGCCACGCCGTACCGATCGGCCGCCGCGCAGGGGCCCCCGGCCACCCCGGCGCCGATCCACGCCAACACCTGCTCCGGCGAGGGATCCAGGGGCGCGAGACGATCGGCTTGGTGGCCAGGTGACGCCGGGCCGTCTTGCTCGGGCCCCCACAGAAACGATCTCGCCAAGCGCGCGCACGCGGCGCGCACGTCGCGCGGCGGTTCGGGCAACTCATCGGTCAGATTTGTTGGCACAGGCGCGGCGGCCGCGCCTGCGTTCTGGTCCAGCCAATCGCGCAAGCGGCTGAACGCTTGGGTGACGGCGAGCGTCTTCGCCAAAGCCATACTCCGCGCCGCCCATGCTGCACACTGCGCCGCGGGGAGCCTAACCGGGACAGAGTGACCAATCAGTTGCGGGCGCGCGCGCCAGCGGCGGGGCCCCCGAAGGCGCCGGCGCCGCGGGGTCTCGAAGAAACGCGACAATGTCGCGCCACACCGTCTCCGCTTGGAGATCGCGCAGCAGCATGTGCCATCCATCCGCGTACGTTCCCGTGCGCGCGCACGGGCCCAAACGCGCGACGGCGCGCTCGACGGCGGCGCGGGCGACCAACTCGTCGTTGTCGCCATGCAGAACCAAAAGCGGCGACAGGCGTCCGGCGCGCGCGACGGCGGCCTCATCCATCAACGCGACCAGCCCCGCCAACGTGTCGAAGCGTGTGTCATGGAGATACAGCGGATCGCGACCGTTGCGCCGCAACGCCTCAATGTTGTCGGAGGCCTGAATGCGCCGCACGATGCGCTTGGGCGGCTCGACCGCCGTCGGGCCGCCCAGCCGGGATGCGAACCACAATGGGACACGCTGGATGAACGGCGTGCGCCGCACCGCGGGCGCCGTCGCGATCACCCGATCGGCCAAGGGCGCTGACGCGGCCGCATCGGCGCTCAGCGCCACCGCGCCGCCCATGCTTTGCCCCACCACCGCAAGAACCGCGTTGGGGTGCCGCGCGCGCACCACGTCCAGCGCGGCGGCGAGATCACGGCGCATCAACGCCCCGCCGGGCCACACGCCGCGCTGGGGCGAGCGGCCGAAGCCGCGTTGGTCATAGGCGTAGACGGCCACGCCTTGAGACGCCCAATAGGGCCCGGCCAACCAAAACGCGTCGGAATGCTCGCTCATGCCGTGGAGCGCCACGATCGCGGCCCAGGGCTCATCGGACCACCCATGGGCCCCAGGCTCCCAGATCGAAAGGCCCAAACGCGCGCCGTCGAAAGAGACAAACCACTCGCCGTCGAGCTCAGGCCCCGCGAAGGCGGCCGGCGGTCGCAAAGGCTGCTGCGTTCGCGGCGCGCACGACGCCGCCAACGCGCCAAGCGTCAACAGCGTCGCCAGCGTGGCGATCACGGCGCGGGGCACCCAACTCGTCATCATCCCGCGACCTCCATGGGCTCGGACGTCGCGCCGCCGGCGCCGTCGCCGGCCAAAGCCGCCGCCACCCGCGCGCGCAGAACCGGCAGCAACTCCGTCTCAAACCAGGGATGGCGCGTGATCCAGGCGTTGTTGCGCCAGGACGGATGCGGCAGCGGCATCAGGTCGTCTCCATACTCGCGCCACGCGCGGACCGTTTCGCTGAGGGTGGCTTTGGCGCGCGCGCCGAGATGCACGCGCTGAGCGTAGGAGCCAACGATCAAGGTCAGCCGCCGGCGCGGCAGCATCGCGAGGACGCGGTCTTGCCAAAGGGGCGCGCATTCGGGCCGGGGCGGCTTGTCCGCGCCCTTGGCCGTCAGGCCCGGGAAACAAAACCCGGCGGGCGCGACGGCCACCTTGGTCATGTCGTAAAACACAGCCTCGTCCACGCCCATCCAATCCCGCAAGCGGTCGCCGGACGGATCGACGAAGGGCGCGCCCACATGGTGCACCCGCGCCCCCGGGGCTTGGCCCGAGATCAACACCCGCGCGTCGGGATGGATGCGCACCACCGGCCGCGGCTCGTGGGGCAACGCCTTCGCACACACCCGGCACGCGCGGATCTCCGTCACCAAGGCGCGGGCGGCGTTCAACTCCGCGCGCGTCGCACCGCGCGCCAACCCCGCCCCCTCGGCGTGTGACGCGATGGACGCGTCGTCACGCGCAGACCGCTCAGCCATTGATCTGTTCCCACGCAACGCCGCCCTGGACGTCAGAGTTCGCGATGCAGGATGTTGAGGTCAACCACGCCGAGGCGAGGATGGCGGAACCCTCCCGGGATCGCGCCGACCGTCGCGAAGCCGAGGCTGCGCCACAACGCCAGCGCGGGCGTGTTCGTGGCGATGACGAAGTTAAACTGCATCGCCGCGAAACCCAGGCGCTTCGCCTCCGCCAGAGCGAACACCCCCATGGCGCGGCCCAGCCCGCGCCCGCGCGCCGCCTCCGCCGTGACGAAGCCGGCGTTCGCCACGTGATCGCCGCCGCCCAGGGCGTTGGTCTTCAGGTAGAACGCCCCCAGCAACGGCGTCGTTTCAGCATCGCGCGCGCCGTACACCCGCACGCCTGGGGAAAACCATGCCCTGCGGAGGTCTTCGGCCGTCCAATCGCGGGGGTACGCGTAGGTTTCACCGGCGCGGACCACCGGTTCGAGAACCGCCCACACCGCCGGTAGATCAGCCTCGCTGAGCGGCGCGATTCGTACGGTCGAGCGCTCGGCCTCAGCGGTCATGAGGCGTCGGGCGCGTCAGGCGCGACGCGCAACCGATAAACGCCCTTGAAGTCGTTTGGATCAACGGGCTTGCCCTTGCGGGTGATGACCAAGCGGCCGTCTTGAGCCAAGGCGACGGCGGCCGACCGCACGGCCGGCATCAAGCGGCGCCATCCCTCGGCGTCCACAGCGCGGGCGGCCTCCGACGGGCACAGCGACTTGTCCGGCCCGCGCTCGGCGGCTAGGCGAAGAATGGTCTGCGTCAGGTCGTCCATCGGTCGCCCTTGAGGATCGTCTCGACCGTCCGTCCCACCGTCCCGCCCGCGCCGTCAAGGCCAAGGCCCAACGCCCCAGGAGGCGGCATGCGCCGCGACCACCGCCCCGCTTGGTTGCGCGACGCCTGGAACGCTTATGAAGCGTGGTGGACGCGCCGATTTCTCGCGCCGCAGTTTGATGCGCTCGGACCTCGACCGGTGGTGGTGCGCCCCTGGTTTGTGGAGGTGTTCGGCGCGGGCGTGCGCGTCGGCGCGGACCTCTCGGCGCTGGCGGGGGCGGACGCGCGCATTCGCTTGACGACCTGGCCTGCGCCCGGCGGCGAGGCGGCGATCACGCTGGGCGACGCGACGCTCCTGACCGGCGGGGTGCGCCTTCTCGCCGCGAAGGAGGTGACGGTCGGCGACGGTTGCCTGTTCGCGCATCGGGCGGTGATCACCGATTGCGATTGGCATGGCCTTTATGACCGCCTGGACGCCGCGAAGGAGGCGCGGCCGGTGCGTCTGGGCGACAATGTGTGGGTCGGCGACGGGGCCTACATCGGCAAGGGCGTGACCATCGGCGATCACGCGGTCGTCGCGGCGCGCTCGGTCGTGGTGAAGGACGTGCCGGCCTTCGCGGTGGTGGCCGGCGTTCCCGCCAAAGTCGTCAAGAAGCTCGACCCCGAAACGCCCCGGCGCACACGGATGGACCTCTACGCCACGCCCGGGATGGAGGCGTACTTCAACCAGGCCTGGCGGCGGCTGCATGGACGCAACACGCTGCTCGATTGGATGCGCTCGAAACTGGCGCCCACGCGCGACGACTGAGCGTTACGCGTCCGTCAAAGACCAAACACGGCCGCCGGCAACGCCGCCACCACGCACCCCGTCATCAGCGTGGCCAGCGACCCTGAGATCAGCGCCCAGGGCGCCAAATCCAGGATCTCGTCCCGCCGGTCCTCCATCAGCGTCGACAAGCCCGCGATCATGATCGCCAGCGACCCGAAATTGGCGAAACCGCACAGCGCGTAGGTCATGATGAGCGACGTGCGCGGCGTGAGCGCGCCCGCTTGCGCCTCAGCGACGAGAGCCTCAAACGCCAGAAACTCATTCAGCGCCGTCTTGATTCCAAAGAGACCGCCGGCGGTTGCGGCTTCCCGCCACGGCACGCCGATCAGCCACATCACCGGTTGGAGCGCCGCCCCCAACGCGCGTTCGACCGTCAGCGGGGCGCCCGCGACGTCTGGGAGCGCGCCAAGCATTTGGTTGATCAACGCCAGCAACGCCACAAACACGAGAAGCATCGCGATGATGTTGAGATAGAGCTTGAGCCCTTCCGACACGCCCGTGGTCAGCGCCGCTAAAGTCGACGAGTGCGGCGAGGCGCCCATTGTTACTGGGCGGACGTATTCGGCGCTGGTCGCGGTCTTAACCGCACCGTCTATTTGGATCGGCACCATAAGCCGTGCAAGCAACACCGCCGCCGGCGCCGAGATGAGCGACGCCGCCAACACATGCCCGGCCGCGTCCGGCAAGATGGCGCCAAGAAAAATAGCGTAGATCGCCAGAACAGTTCCCGCCACGGTTGCGAGACCTGTGGTCATTACCACAAACAGCTCCGAGCGACTGAGTCGGGCCAAATGTGGCCGCACCAAAATCGGCGCCTCGACCATGCCCATAAAGATGTTGGCGGCCACCGCCAAACTCGCCGCGCCCGACAGCCCCAACACGCGGCGGAACACCGTGGCGAAACCCGCCGTCAACAGCGGCAGTATCCGCCAGCGCCACAGCACCGCCGACAGCCCGGAAATCACCATCACCAAAGGCAAGATCTGAAACGCCAGGGAGACCACGCCCTGGGTGTTGTCCTCCGCGCTTGTCCCCGTCGACGCGCCGCCGACCGCGCCAAACACGAACGCGGTTCCCGCGGCGGTCGCCGTCTGCAGCCCCTCCACCACCACGGTCACGCCGTAGAGGGCGTCGCGCATCGGCGGCGCGGCGAAAAGGGCCAGAATCATCGCGAATTGCAGCCCAATCGCCCCGCCAATCAAGCGCCATCGCGGGCGTTTCGCCCCGCCAATCGCCCACGCCACGCCAACAATCACCACCATCCCGCAAAGGGCGCGGGCGTTGTCCACGCCCCAATCCATCCGTTCACCCCATCTTGTCCCGTCTCGCCGCTGCGGGGATAAGCCGGCATCTGGATGGGATTGCAAAGAGGCTAATCATGGCGGATCTCAGCTCGCGGCCCGCCGGCGCTCGAGCGGGCCTGGGTCTGCGCTCTCTCGCCACGGCGCCGGCGATCGTCCAGATCGGCCTCATGATCGTGGGCGCGCTTGTGCTGACCCTCTCGTCCTGGATCGAGATCCCCATGATCCCCGTGCCGATGACGATGCAGACCCTCGCGGTGCTGATGATCGGGGCGCTCTATGGCTGGCGCCTCGGCGCGCTGACGGTGCTCGCCTGGATGGCGCTGGGGGCGGCGGGCCTGCCGGTGTTCGCCGGCGGCGCGGGCGGCCTGGCGCATCTCGGCGGGCCGACCGCAGGGTACCTCGTCGCGTTTCCGCTCGCGGCCGCGCTCGTGGGCGGGGCGGCCCAGGCCGGCTGGCTCGCCAAACGCCTCGGACGGGCTGTGGCCGTGATGCTCGCCGCCCACGCCATCGCGCTGCTGCTTGGGGTGAGCTGGCTCGCCACGCACATCGGCTGGGAGGCGGCGGTGACCGCGGGGCTTCTGCCCTTCCTGCCCGGCATGGCGCTGAAGTCGGCCCTTGCGGGCGCGCTGGCGTGGTTGGCGCTGACCCCGCGCGGCGCCGGCTGAGCGCTCCGACGGAGCGCGGCCGCTACACCCCCACGGCGGCGGCAGGACGCGCCGACACGCGCTCGCGCCAGCGCGCGAGGTTGGGATACTCCTCCGCCGTCGTGCGGAACTTCGCCAACTTCGCGAAATCAAGCCCGACGACCGCCGTGATGTCCGCCACCGTGAAGTCGCCGCCGGTGATGTAGGGCCGCTCCGTCAAATGGCCGTCGAGCCACGCGCACATCGACTGCACCCGTTCCTTGGAGCGCTCGGCGTAGGCCGGGATTTGCGCCTCCATGGACACGAACGCCGGGTGGCTGTGGCGAACCCACATCGCCGCCGGCCCAAACAGCATCAGCTCCATGCGTCGATCCCACATCTCCACGAACGCGCGCGCGACGGCGTCGCGGCCGAACAAGGCGGGCTCCGGTTTCAGCGTGTCGAGGTAGAGGCAAATCGCGCGGCTTTCCGTGAGGATGCGGCCGTCGTCAAGGACAAGCGCGGGCAATTGTGAAAAGGGCGAGATGCGCCGAAAGTCATCGGACAAATGCGCGCCCTGGATGATGTCGATTTCTTCCAAGTCCATGCCGTCCAACAGGCCCTTCTCATGGGCGAAGAACAACACGCGGCGCGGGTTCGGCGCGCGGTGAGAGGTGTAGAGCTTCATGGCGTGTCCTGCGTGCTGGGTTTTGGAGCAGTCGTGGCGGCGATCCCGAGGCTCGGGGACGCCGGGTTATGGGTGATCGACGGCCGGGTTAGCGGTGTTGGCGCGGTCGGCAAAGCCGTCTGCGGGCCGCGCCCGGCCACGCGCGCCCGTCGGCGCGGGTCACTCTCCTGTAAACACGGGCGGGCGCTTGTCGAAGAAGGCGGCGACGGCCTCCGCATGATCGCGGCTTTGGTGGGCTTGGGCCTGGAGCGCGGCGGACAGCTCGCGAATGTCCTGGAACGACGCTTCGCGCCCGCGGCGCAGCAGCGTCTTGGTGAACCGCAAGACATCCGGAGGCTGCGCCGCGACTCGCGCCGCCAGCGCCAGGGCGTCGTCCATCAGGGCGGCGTCGTCGCACACGGCGTTCACCAACCCCCAGGCGTGGGCGGTGTCGGCGTCGATGAACTCCCCAGTGAACAAAAGCTCCGCCGCTCGGGCCATGCCGATCAGCCGCGGCAACAGCCAGGCCCCGCCATCCCCGGGAACCAGCCCCACCTTCAAGAAGCTCACGCCGAACCGCGCCGATCGCGCCGCAAGCCGCATGTCCGCCAGGCACGCGACGTCGCAGCCGAGGCCCGCCGCCGGGCCGTTGACTGCGGCGATCAACGGGATCTCCAACCCATCGAGCGCGCGCACAATCGCGTGGACGTCATGGCGGTAGGCGTCCCGGATGCCCGCGCCGGTCCCGGCGAACAACCCCGTCTTGTCCCGCATCGCCGCCAGATCGCCGCCGGCGGAAAACGCACGCCCCGCCCCGGTGATCACCGCGCAGCGAATGCTGCGATCCCCATTGAGGCTCGCGCACGCAGCCGCGAAGGCCGCGCCGTCGCCCGCTTGGCCCAGCGCGTTGAGCGCT
Source organism: uncultured Caulobacterales bacterium (assembly GCA_964526675.1). Lineage (GTDB taxonomy): Bacteria > Pseudomonadota > Alphaproteobacteria > Caulobacterales > Maricaulaceae > CAZADA01. The sequence continues at coordinate 9,928 of CAZGLY010000048.1, read as the reverse complement.
TGCGGTTTGTCGAGCGTGATCACCGCGACCGGCCCGCGCCGCGCCACGGTCAAGCCGAAGAAACGTTCAGCCTCCCGGTCCGGACCAGGGTGCGCGTTCGTGTCGGGAGAGGCGGAGTCCATGGACGTCGCCTCTACACCGGCGCGGAGGATCCGCAAAGCCGTCCGTGCTGGCGGCGCAACCGTCGCAGCGCTATCTCCTGGTCCATGAGTGAGAACGCCACACCCGTCACCACGCCCTGCGTGCAGGTCTGCACCCTCATGCCGTCCGGCGGTGATCCGTTCGACGACCTGTGCCTAGGTTGCGCCCGCTCGCGACGCGAAATCGCGGCGTGGTCGGCCATGGCGGAGGCGGACCGGGCCGCGGTCATGGCGCAATTGCCCGAGCGGGCGCGGGTCTTGCATGCGCATTTGGCGGCGTCGGCTCGCCGCGCCGCCGACTAGTCACACGCGCTTCGCGATCACCGACGCGCAGCATGTCGCGCAGGATCAAAACCAAACGGCAATCTTTCGCCAGTTCACTGGGGAGAGTGGAGGCGCGTCATGCGGGTAAAAACGCTTCTCGCCGGCGGCGTCATGGCTGCGGCGATCATCTTCAGTCTCGAGATCGCGTTCGAAACGCGCACCGAGGCCGACCCTCAAGCCAGCGCGGAGGCGGCGGGCCGCACGGCTGCGCGCACGGTGGCGTTGGCGGCGAGCCCGGTGAGCGCCGGCGCCGTCACCCAGGCGCGGGTCCCGCGCGCGGACGACACCCACTACTGGGCGGACGTCACGATCAACGGCGCGCCGGTGAAGGCTCTGGTGGACACAGGCGCCACGCTGGTGGCGCTGACCCGCACCGACGCGCGCCGAGCCGGCCTGCGTCTGGACGCCCTCACCTATGACCATCCGATCGAAACCGCCGGCGGGGTGGTCAACGCCGCTCGCGTGCGCCTGGCGCGGGTCGCGGTCGGGGCGATCGAACTGACGGACGTTGAAGGCATCGTCGCGCCCCAGGGCCTGGGGTATTCCCTGTTGGGGATGAGCTATCTCGGCCGCTTGTCACGGCTGGAGGTCACGCCCGAGGCGGTGACGCTGCGCCGCTAACCTTCGCTGGCGATCGCGGGGGCGGCCGGATCCGCGCTTGGCGACACCAACGCGCTGTCGGCGATCATCTTCACCGCCATCACGCACAACACCGCCGCCAACACCCGCTGCAGACGCTCCTGGCTCATCGCATGCGCCAGCTGAGCGCCGAGCGGCGCGGTCAGCGTCGTCACGGTCACAATGGTCAAGAACGCCGGCACATTGACATAGCCCAGCGACAGCGGCGCGAGCCCCTCCACGCCCAGCCCGGTGATGACGAAGCCAAGCGCCGCCGGCGCGCCGATCGCCGCGCCGAACACCGACGCCGTCCCCACGGCCCGATGGATCGCTAGGCCCGTCAGCGACAGCAGCATCACCCCAAACACGCCCCCGCCAATACCCAACCAGGACGACACAAAGCCCAACCCGACGGACGCCGTGGCGCCGGCGGGCCCGACGGGCGGACGCGCCGCCAAAAGCGGCAGGCTCCGCGACCAAATGAAGCGGGACGCGACCACCAAAAGCCCCACGCCGAACACCGCCGTCAGGGCCGCGCCGGGCACCCAATGCGCCGTCAGTGAGCCAACGAACGCGCCTCCGACGATCCACGGCGTCCAGCCGCGCACGACGTCCGCGTCGATTGCGTTGTGGCGCTGGTGCGCGAGCGCGGATCGGATCGACGTCACCACAATGGTCGCGAGGGACGTCGCCACGGCCGCGTGCATGCGAATGTCCGCGTCCACGCCGATAAAGCCAAACACCGAATAGAGCGCCGGGACGATCAACACGCCCCCGCCAATCCCGAACATGCCCGCGGCCACGCCCGCCGCCGCGCTGACAGCGGCGAGCAGCACAAAAAGCCACATCAAGGATTCCATGGACACGTCGATCATTGAGGCTCCACCGCCACGCGCTCCTTCAAGCCCCTGTCGTCTAGACCGCCAGCGCGCGCGCGTCCGCCGTCATCCACACCCGCGGCCCGATGATCCGTCACCGCCCCCGGGCTCATGGCCGCCAGCGCGCGGTCCAGCACCTCCGCGCCTGCGTCGGGCCGGGCCCCGTCCGCAGACAAGGTTCGCCGCCAGGCCCGCGCGCCGGGCGCCCCGTGATAGAGCCCCAACGCGTGGCGGGTGACGGCGTGGGCGCGCCGCCCCGCCGCGCGGGCGTCACTGACCAGCGCGCGCAGGCCCTCGACCACCGCGGCGCGGGTCGGGATCGGTCCCGCGGCGCCGAACACCGTCTGGTCTACCGCAGCCATGATGAAGGGAGTCTCATACGCCGCGCGGCCGAGCATCACGCCGTCAAGGCCGGCGGCTTCGACGCGCGCCTGCTCCAGGCTCCGCAGTCCGCCGTTGAGCACGATCTCAACGTCGGGCCGCGCGGCCTTAAGCGCGCGCACCAGCGGATAATCCAAGGGCGGGACGCTGCGGTTCTCTTTGGGAGACAGCCCCTGCAGCCAAGCCTTGCGGGCGTGGACGTAAAACCGCCGGACGCCCGCGGCGGCCACCGTCTCCACAAACGAAAACAGGGCCTCGTTCGGGTCTTGCTCATCGACCCCAATGCGGCACTTCACCGTAATCGGCGTCGCGGTCGCGGCCGCCATTGCGGCCACACACGCCGCGACGGTGCTGGGCTCGCGCATCAAACACGCGCCGAAGCGGCCCGACTGCACGCGATCGGACGGGCAGCCGACATTCAGATTGATTTCGTCATAGCCCCAGTCCGCCGCGATCCGGGCGGCTTCGGCCAGGCGCGCAGGCTCGGCCCCGCCCAGCTGGAGCGCGAGGGGCCGCTCGCACGGATCGAAGTCCAGATGCCGGGCGCGGTCGCCGTGGATCACCGCGCCGTCGACCACCATTTCGGTGAACACCAGCGATCGGCGCGTCAGCAGCCGAAAGAACCGCCGACACCACGTGTCGGTCCAGTCCATCATCGGCGCGGTCGCGAACCGATGGGCGGGCGGTTCAAGGCGTGCGGTCATCACAAGACCATCCAACAGCGTAGGCGGGGCGGGCTCGGCGCGCGCCCCCGAAGCGGACCGACACAGCCGCGCACCGGCGGCCCTGCGTCTGCGGGGCGTCGCGCGTTCGGCGTCGCGGCGTGGCGTCCCTCGCCCTTCACATACGGCTTTCGCGAGACGAGGCCAGCCCCCTCACCGCTCGCCGCGATCGCCCGCGGCTTGCGCGGCCCGGCGTTTGCCGGCGTCCTCCAACTCGCGCCGGGTCACGCGCCCGTCTCGATCGGTGTCGAACTGCACCAAGATCTGGAGCGGCGTCGAGAGATACTCGCGCAGGGACACCGCGCCGTCGCGGTTCGCGTCCATCGTGCCGGGATCCACCGGCGGCGGCGTCAACGACCGGAACAGGCGCCCGCCCTCCGGGCGAATCTCGGAAAAGTTCGCCTGGGCTTGATTCACCTCCGCCTGAGTCACGAATCCATCGGCGTTGAGGTCCGACAGGCTGAAGGATGTCTGCCGGCGGGCGTTGAGTTCCGCGCGCGCGATCGCGCCGTCGCCATCCGTGTCAAACTCCGTGAGCAGCGCGTCCGTTGGAAAGGGCGGGCCGGCGGGACGGCGCGCGCCGCCGCCGCCGCATGCGGCTACGCCCAGCGCCGCGATGACCGCGACGACTCCCATCACCGACGCGCGCGCGCGCGTGTGTCGCAAACCCATGGCGGTGGTCTCCCTCATTCCCGGGCGCCGCGCCGTCAGCGGCGTGTCGTCGCGCCCGCTTATGCTAAGCACGCAAAGCGCTACCATATTCCGTCAAACCATGCGCCTTGGGACCGCGGAGCCATCGAAACCGCCCGCCCGCGGCGCGCAGCCCGCCCCACCGAGTGAGGAGGACGCCATGACCACCCGTCGCGTGCTGATCGCCGGCGCGGGCCAAGCGGGCTTTCAGACCGCCGACGCCCTGGCGCGCGGCGGTTATGACGGCGACATCGTGTTGGCGGGCGCGGAGCCGCACCCGCCTTACCAAAGACCGCCGTTGTCCAAGGCCCATCTCGCGGAGCCGGGACCGGTGGACGATGTGATGTTTCGTCCCAAGGACTATTACGCTGAGCGCGGCGTCACCTTGATGACGTCGACCACGGTGGAGGCCATTGATCTCGCGGCCATGCGCGCGCGCCTGTCCGGCGCGGTCAGCCTGCCCTTCTCCGCCTGCGTGATCGCCACGGGCGCGCGGGTCCGGACACCGCCGATCCCGGGCGTCGACGCCGCTGGCGTCCACTATGTCCGCACGGTGGCCGACAGCGCGCGCCTGCACGCCGCGGCGGGGGACGCGCACCGGATCGTGATCATTGGCGCGGGCTTTATCGGGTTGGAGACGGCGGCTGTGTTCGCGACGGCGGGCAAGACCGTCACGGTCGTGGAAAGCGCGGATCGGGTGTTGGCGCGGGTGTCGCCGCCGATCATCTCGTCCTTTTACGCCGCGCGTCACGCCCGCGCGGGGGTGACGGTGCGCACCGGCGCGACGGTGAACGCCATTCGTTCCGACGGCGACGGCGTCACCGGCGTCGCTCTGGACGGCGGGGACGTGATCGCGGCGGACCTCGTTGTGGTTGGCGTCGGCGTCATCCCGAACGACGCCCTGGCGCGGGAGGCCGGCCTCGACGTCGATCAGGGCGTTCTGGTCGATGACCACACCCGATGCTTACGCGGCGGCGCGCCGGTGGAGGGCGTCCACGCGGCCGGCGATTGCGCGCGTGGCGTCAACGCGTGGTTGGGACGCGCGGCGCTGCTGGAGTCCGTCCAAAACGCCATCGACCAGGCGAAGGTCGCGGCCGCCGCGATCCTCGGCCAGCCCCAGCGTTACGACGCCGTGCCGTGGTTTTGGTCAGATCAATATGACCTGAAGCTGCAGATGGCGGGCGTGTCGGAGGGCGCAGACCAAGAGGTGGTGCGGGGCGATCCGGCCGAGGGGGCCTTCACCGTCTTTTATTTCCGCGACGGCGTGCTGATCGCCGCTGATTCCGTCAACCGGCCGGGCGACCACATGGCCGCGCGCAAGCTCCTGCACGCGCGCGCGCCCGTCACCGCCGACGCCCTCAGCGACCCGACGTTTGATTTGCGCGAGGCGGTGCGCGCCGCCGCGCCGTGACGCCCTCGCGGCTTCAACACAAAACGGGCGCGCCGACAATCGACGCGCCCGATCGATGCAGTCTTTGAACGCGAGCCCTAGAACTGGGTGCGCACGCCGACCGACACTTGGTGGGCCGACACGTCTTCCAAACCGACCACCGTCTCATAGTCGACGAACGCGTTGACGCCGCCGCGGAACAAGGCGGAGACGCCGCCGCCGATGCGGGCGCGGTTGCGGTCGGGATCGTTGGTCTGCAACTGGATCGCCGGCGAGTCCAGGAACGGGTCGTTGACGTAGCGCAGGTTCACCACGCGCGCGTCATCCGCGTATTCCCGCTCCCACTCGGCGCGGGCGTAGGGGGTGAGGACGCCGAAGGACTGGCTGAGCGCCATGGAGGCCGCCACGCCCAGTCCGGTGGTGACACTTTCATTGTCCTGATCTTCAAAGGCGAGATCGAGACCGCCCGCCCCTTCTTCTTCAAACGCGTCGACGTCCTGATTGATGAACGACACGCGCGCAATCGGCCCCACGATCAGGTTTTGATACGTGAAGTCGTAGGAGGCCGTGGCCGAGAAGGCGAACTGGTTGGCGTCGGTTTCGCCGCGCGCCACGCGGTCCACCACGCCGTTGGCGTCTTCATACTGAAGGACGCGCTCGGATTCGTAGTCGATGAAGCTGTAGCTCAACAGGCCGGAGACCTGCAGCTGCGGGGTCAGCGCCGCGAGCGCGTAGCCGCCGATGGAGATCGCGTCGGACGACAGCTCGCCCGCGCCGGCGTCGAAATCAAGCTCGGTGTCGGTGTAGCCGATCGAACCGCCGACGATGATTTGATCCGTCACCGCGACGTCCGCGCCGGCGGTGATCGCGGCGCCATCGAAGTCGAAGCCGGATTCCAAGCTGGTGGCGTCTTGGTCACCCGTGAAGAAGAAGCCGTTGACGAAGGCGCCGACTTCCGCGCCGCCCAGCGCGCCGACGGCGTCGAACATCATCGCGCCCGACGCGTCCGCCACGCGGTAGGGCGTGCTGTCGGTGCGGCCGGCCAAGCGGGTCGAGAGCGTTTCGCCCAGGGCCGCGATGCGCGCGCTGAGCGCCTGGGTTTGCGGCCGCACCGTGCCGGAGATGACGGCGTCTTGCGACAGCACTTCTTCGGCGGCGATGCTTTGCAGCACGTCGCTGGCGGCGGCTTGGTCGCTGTTGGCGACTTGGATCGCGCCGTTACACCGCAAGAACAAGTCCGCCTCGTCGGTGCCGGCGGCTTGGGCCTCCTCGATGGGCGAGGCGCCCGGGTCATTGTTGAAGGGACCCATCGCCAAGCGCGGGCAAATGTTGAGAATGTTGGCCGCCAAGCTTTCTTGTTGCGGGTTGGCGGCGGCCTCCAGCAGCGCCTGGCCCATGGCCGGCGCGGCGAACGCGCTCGCCGCGACGCCTGCGCCCAGTACGCCCGCCAGCGCGCGGCGCGCGGCGCGGCCGAACCGCGCAGCGCGCGCGGCTTCGGTCATCGTCACTCCCATCATGTGGTAGTCCCCTCTGTGTTTGTTCCCCCGGCCGCGCTCAACGCGACCGTGCCAGCCTGTTTTTACGCACACTACGATTTGAACAGTAGGCCGCCGTCGTGTGCGCCGCTGTGCTCGCCACGACAGACGGGATCAGCTCCCTCGACCACACTCGCGACATGTTCCAGGCCGACGGTTTGGCCTTCAGAATCAGGTGCGCGAGCGAACGCGCACGCGATGGCATTAGGCGCGGACGCTAGCTTTAGTGTATAGCTTACACAAGCTGTCGAGACACGCGTTTTCAGTGGGTTGGCGTTGTGACGACGGTCATTCAGCTGTCGCCACACGCGGGGTAAAGGTGAACGCAATGGGTGTGGTGTCACGATCCCAGCAGACCTCTCAGCGCTCTGGACGCCCGCGATCCAGGCCAGCCGCTTTTGGCCGCGCCGGCGTGGCGGCGACCCTGGCGGCCTGCCTGCTGATCAGCCCCCTCTTGAGCCAATCCGGCGCGGTCGCGGAGCGGGTCGACGCCGGCGACGCGGTGGCCGAACGCATGCGCGTGGTCGACTGCCTCCTGCAAGGCCAGGTCAAGAAGATCGGCCGGCACATGACCTTTATGAGCAAACGCCGCCCGGCGCGCTTGCCGGCGGGCGAGTGCGAGATTCGCGGCGGCGAGTATGTCGCGTATGACCGCGCGGATCTCACCACGTCGCTCGGCGTGTGGATGCCCGCCGCGATGGATGGCGATTCAAAAGCGCAGCTCTATGTCGGTGAATTGATGGAGCGCGGCGCCGACGGCGGCGCTCCGGACTACGCGATGGCCAAGCTGTGGTACGAGCGCGCGGCCGATCAGGGCGAGGCCGCGGCGATGTTCAACCTCGGCCGGCTGTTTGAACAAGGGCTGGGCGTCGCGGCGAACAAAGAGCAAGCGGCCGATTGGTATGCGAAAGCCTATGGCTTCGACAGCGCGGAGTTGGCGCAAGCGGTCAACTTCAAGGATCGCGAAACGATCGCCGCGCTGGAATCCACCATCGCCGCCAACACCACCCAAATCGCGGCGTTGGAGACCTCCGTGGCGTCCCTGCGCCGGGAGCGGGACGACGCCGTCGCCGAACGCCAGGCGGTCGAGGCTGAGATTCGGGAGCGCGACGCGGCGCTGAAGGAGTCCGAGGCGACCATCGCGCAGGTCACCGCCGATTTGGCGGCGTCGCGGCGCGATCACGCCCAAGCCCTGGCGGACTATCGCACCGCCCTCGACGATGTGGCGCAAACGAAAGCGGAGCTGGCGCCGGAGCGCGCGGCGGTCTCCGCGGAGACCGATCAGCTGAACGATCGTGTCCGCTCGCTGACGCGGCTGCGCGACACGATCAGCAAGGACATCGCGGAGGAGCTGAGCACGCTGGAGGCGCTGCGCGGGGAGACCAACGCCCTGATGACGGCGCGCGCCGCGCTCGAGCTGGATCAGGAACGGCTGGACGCGCTGACGGACGAGCAGCGGGTTATGGCCATCGACAATCAAAAACGGGCGACCGAACTCGCCGGCCTGCAGCGGCGCCTCGACGAACGGCTGGCGGCGTTGAGCGGGCGGGAGCAAGCGTTGGCGGAGCGCGAAACCGCGTTGGCCGCTCAGCTGGCCGACGGCGCGCAGCGGCAAAGCGCCAACATCAACGCGCAGCGCGCCGCGATCCGGGACGAGCAAGCCGCGGTAAGCGCCTCGCGCGCGGCGTTGAAGGCCGATATCGCGTCGCTGACGAACGGCCTGACGCGCTTAGGCGACCAGGAGCGCAGCTTGATCGCGCTGCAAGCGGAAGCGGCGGAACGCGCCCGCGTTCTGAGCGAACGCGAAGCCGCCTTGGCCGCCAGCGAACGCGACTTGGCGGAACGCGCCCGCACCCTCGCGTCGGCTGATGACGCCAAGCGCGCCGCAATCGCCGCCGCCCAGGATATGCAAGCGCGCCTGGCGGAGGAGCTGGACGCCGTCGAGGCTGAACGCCGGTCCATGACCAACCGTCGCAGCGCGCTGGATTCACGCGCGCAGGAGCTGGTGGCTGCGGAGGCTGAGCTCGCGGCTCGGGCCACGCGCCTGGATGCGCGGGCCACCACCCTCGCGCGCCGCCAGCAAGACGTCGACGTGCGTGAAACGCGCATCGCGGAGCTGGAGTCGGCGGCGCGCCAAGCGGAGGAGAAGCTCAACGCGCTCCAAGCGATCATTCTGGGCAATCAGCGCGCGTTGAGCACGGCGGACAGCGCGCCGGCGCCCACAGTCCAGCCGCGGCGGATCCGCGTGGACTTCGGCGACTACCACGCCATCCTGATCGGCAACGCCAATTACGGCGACCCTGATTGGCCGGATTTGGACACGCCCCACAATGACGTGGCGCGCATTGATGAGATTTTGCGCGAACGCTACGGGTTCCGCACCACGGTGCTGCTGGACGCCAGTCGTGAGCAAATCCTGTTGGCCATCGAAAACGCGAGCAATCAGCTGGATCAAGATGACAATCTGCTGATTTATTATGCGGGCCATGGGAAATACAGCGCCGATGCGCAGACGGGCTTCTGGGAGCCGGTGGACTCCATAGCCTATGCCTATCGGCGCTCGATCTCGGCCCAGGACATCAATTTTTACCTGAGTACGATCAAAGCGCGCAAAGTTCTGGTGGTGTCAGACTCATGCTATTCGGGCGCCTTCACTCGCGATTTGGTGGACGTCATTGACACGGACTCCTTCGAAACGCGTGAGAAATACTTCATGACGCTGGCGGCGAAGAAAAGTCGTGTCGTGATGACCGCCGGCGGCCTGCAGCCCGTTCCCGACGGGCTGGGCAATGGCCACTCGCTGTTTGCGCGGGCGTTCATCAACGCCCTGGTCGATAACGACGACGTCGCGCTGGCGCGCGATCTCTTCGGCCGGATCCGCCAAGTCGTCGTGAACAACGCGTTGGCCGCGCGCTTTGACCAGGAGCCGCTTTACGCCGACATGGTCCACTCCGGCCATGAGGGCGGCGACTTCATCTTCGTCCCGAAGAGCGGCTAACACCACGACATTGGCCAATGAGGTTGGGCGCCAATCAGGTTGGGGGCCAATCAGGTTGGGCGCCAATCAGGTTGGGGGCCAATCAGGTTGGGGGCAATTAGGTCCGGGCTCGGCAGAGGGGCGGGCCGGCCGCCTGACGCGTCCGTTAGGGCGTGGTCACCCGCACCGGCAGCCGCGCCTCCGCGTACGCCACCGACGGCAACGTCCCGTACGCACGACGCAATTGGACGCCGTCGGCAACACTGATCGGGG
>CAZGLY010000047.1:0-19949 GCA_964526675.1 uncultured Caulobacterales bacterium | reverse complement strand
GCCGGCCTGTCACGCCGGAGGTCGCGGGTTCGAGCCCCGTCACTCGCGCCAGATTTTCCGACATTTTCACCGTCCTTGCAGACGGCGCTCCATGCGCCGTTAAGCTTCATCACGGCTTTCCTCGGAACCGCGGCCGGTTTTCGGTCATGGTAAGCGCGTCACTCCTTCGAGAACGAAGGCCAACGCGGGAGAACAACCATGCGGAAATTGTGCGCGAACATGCGGCGCGGCTGGGAGTGTCAACTCGGCCGCTTGGACGAACGGGCCGGGTTCGAAGGCTGTCCCGGCGGCAGTGTCGGCGAGGCCGGCATTTGCGGCTTGGCGCTCGGCGCGATCGCCCTTTTGGTCGCGGCGATTGGACGCGGAGCGCCGGGCCTCTAAGACGCTCCATCCAGGCGGGGCGCGCGCCGCTTCGACGCGGTAGGGCCCCGTTGGGGTTCGATCGGCTACAGTCCTCCGAGGCGTCCTTTGAGCGTCGCGGGTGTCGCGAACGGCCCGTGACCTTGCGTCGCTCAACGGCTGCGCCTAAGCCAATGGCTTCGGCTTTCGGCGGCGACCGCCCTCTGGTCGCCGGCCGATCGCCCGACGGCCGCGGGAGGAGCCGATGACGGCGTTGCTTTTGGACTACGCGCCCATACTCATTTTCCTGGGCATCGCGGCGGGCCTTGGCCTGTTGTTTCTGCTGGCGGCGTTCGTGCTGGCCCCGTCGAGCCCCGATCCCGAGAAAGTGTCGACGTATGAGTGCGGGTTCAACGCCTTTGACGACGCGCGGATGAAGTTCGACGTCCGTTTTTATCTGGTCGCGATCCTGTTCATCATCTTCGATTTGGAGGTCGCGTTCCTCTTCCCCTGGATCTTCCCCGTGTTCGCGGGCGATCTGTTCGCCTTTTGGTCGATGATGGCGTTCCTGGGCGTGTTGACGGTCGGGTTTATCTATGAATGGCGGAAGGGCGCCCTGGACTGGGAATGAGCGCCCTGGTCTGCAGAGCTGTCCGGTGACGAGCGAGGAGCACGGCCATGGCTGAAGCCCGCGACACGTTTGCGAGCGCACTGATCCCGGCGGGCGGCGCCGCGCGCGCCGCCACGCCCGCCTACGACCCAAAGAAGCATGATCCGTTCTTCGACGGCGTGACGGATCAGCTGGCCGACAAGGGGTTCCTGGTCGCGCGCGCGGACGACCTGATCACGTGGGCGCGCACGGGGTCGTTGATGTGGATGACCTTCGGCTTGGCGTGCTGCGCGGTGGAGATGATGCAAGCCTCCATGCCGCGGTACGATTTGGAGCGGTTCGGTTTCGCGCCGCGCGCAAGCCCGCGCCAGTCGGACGTCATGATCGTCGCGGGCACGTTGACGAACAAAATGGCGCCGGCCCTGCGCAAGGTTTACGATCAGATGCCTGAGCCGCGCTATGTGATTTCCATGGGGTCCTGCGCCAATGGCGGCGGGTACTACCATTACAGCTACGCCGTGGTTCGCGGGTGTGACCGGATCGTGCCGGTGGACATCTACGTTCCCGGCTGTCCGCCCAGCGCCGAAGCCCTCGTCTACGGGGTGCTTCAGCTGCAGAAGAAGATCCGTCGAGAAGGTTCGATCGAACGCTAAGCGCGTCGGTCTCGCCAGAGCGCTGATCACACAAGGGACACCTCGCGATGGACGAAGCGTTGCAGGATCTGCGGGAGCGCATCAGCGAACAGTTCCCGGCGGCGGTGATCGGCTTTGAGCTGACGCACGGCGAGTTGACGGTCAAAGTGCAGCGCGACTCCATCACGGACGTGCTGCTCTATTTGCGCGACGACCCCAGCGCGCGGTTCACGATTCTCGTGGATTTGTGCGGGGTCGATTGGCCTCAGCGGTCCGAGCGCTTCGATGTCGTGTATCATGTGTTGTCGATGTCGCAGAACTTGCGGCTGCGGGTGAAGGTCTCCACGACCGTCGACGCGCCGGTTCCGAGCGTTGTGGACGTCCACCCGGCCGCTGCGTGGTATGAGCGCGAAGCCTTCGACATGTACGGCGTGCTGTTCACCGATCACCCGGATCTGCGGCGGCTTTTGACGGACTACGGTTTTCACGGGCATCCTCTTCGGAAGGACTTTCCCCTCAGCGGCCACGTTGAGGTGCGTTACGACGAGCAGCAGAAGCGCGTGGTGTATGAGCCGGTGAAGCTGGTTCAGGAGTTCCGAGACTTCGATTTCCTGTCCCCATGGGAGGGCGCGAAGTACGTGTTGCCAGGCGATGAAAAGGCGGAAGACGGCCGAGGCGGGGGCTCATGACCGACCCGGGTCCGGACTTCAACGCGCAATTCTTCTCTCACGCGGACGAGGATGACGTCCGCTTCGGGTTCGCGGATCCCTTCGAGGTGACGTTCTATTGGCAGGACCCCACCGTCGTGTTCTTGCGCTTCGGCATGGGCCTCGCGGCGGGGGCGGCGCTGATGGCGATCAGCTCGTTCGCGCTGGGTCTCGGGATCGGCTACGCCTTGGGCGAACGTCATGGACGGGCGCAGCAATGACGGCGGATGCGCCCGTGGAGCAGGACGCGCGGCTGCGCGGCGCGTGTCTGTGCGGCGCTGTGCGGTTCGAGGCGACGCCGCGCGACGGGCGCGTGTTTGACGTGTGCCATTGCTCCATGTGTCGGCGGTGGGCCGGCGGGCCCTGGTTCGGGGTGGAGGTGCGCGATTTCGTCGCCGAAGATCCCACGAAGCTGCTGCGCTACCGGTCGTCGGAATGGGCGGAGCGCTGGTCGTGCGCGGTGTGCGGCGGCGCGTTGGCGTACAGGCTGGTGGAGGATGGTCAGGTGGCGGTGAGCCTTGGCGCGTTGGACGACGCCGAGGGGTTCGTCTTCAAGGAGGAGATCTTCGTGGACGAGCAACCGCCGGTCTACGCCTTCGCGAATGACGTGCCCCGTAAAACCGGCGCGCAAGTCATTGCGGACTTCATGGCGGCCCGTAACGCCTCTGGGAACGCCGCCCAACCCACGTGACGCGACACGCGCGCCGGCGCGCGTATGGAAGGACTGGCTATGGCCGAGACTGAGCTGCGGAACTTCACCCTAAACTTCGGGCCCCAACACCCGGCGGCCCACGGCGTGTTGCGCCTGGTGCTCGAGCTCGACGGGGAGGTGGTGGAGCGCGTCGATCCCCACATCGGCCTGCTGCACCGCGGCACGGAAAAGCTCTTGGAGCACAAGACCTATCTCCAAGGCACGGGCTATTTCGACCGGCTCGATTACGTCGCGCCGATGAACCAGGAGCACGCCTACTGTCTCGCGATCGAGAAGTTGGCGGAGGTGGAGGTGCCGCGCCGGGCGCAGTTCATCCGCGTCCTCTACTGTGAAATTGGCCGCATTCTCAGCCATTTGCTGAACATCACGACGCAAGCGCTGGACGTCGGCGCGCTCACCCCGCCGCTGTGGGGGTTTGAGGAGCGCGAAAAGCTCATGGTGTTCTATGAGCGGGCGTCCGGCGCGCGGCTGCACGCCCATTACTTTCGTCCCGGCGGCGTGCACCAAGACATTCCGCCGGATCTGATCGAAGACATTCGTCTGTGGTGTCAGAGCTTCCCGAAAGTGTTGGACGACATTGAAGGCCTGATCACCAACAACCGCATCTTCAAGCAGCGCAATGTGGACATTGGCGTGGTCAGCGCCGAGGAGGGCCAAGCCCTCGGCTTCACGGGCGTGATGATCCGTGGCTCCGGCCTTGCGTGGGACTTGCGTCGCGCCCAGCCCTATGAGGTCTATTCCGAGCTCGACTTCAAAGTGCCTGTCGGCGTCCACGGCGATTGCTATGACCGCTATCTCTGCCGGGTGGAGGAGATGCGTGAGAGCGTGAAGATCATGGTCCAATGCTTGGACATGATGCCCGAGGGCCCGGTGCTCGAGACCACGGGCAAGGTGTCGCCGCCGCGGCGGGCGGACATGAAGCGCTCGATGGAAGCGCTGATCCACCACTTCAAGCTCTACACCGAAGGGTTTCACGTGCCGGCGGGCGAGGTTTACGCCGCGGTGGAGGCGCCGAAGGGGGAGTTTGGCGTGTATCTGATCGCCGATGGCACCAACAAGCCCTATCGGGTGAAAATCCGCGCCCCGGGCTTTCCGCACTTGGCGGCGATGGACGCGATCAACAAAGGCCACATGCTCGCGGATGTGAGCGCGATCCTCGGCTCGCTGGACATTGTGTTCGGGGAGATTGATCGGTGAGGCCGATATCCGCGTCATGGCGCAGCGCCGTGTTCGCGGCCGTCGTGTCCGCGTGCGTCGCCGGAGGCGCTGCGGGCGGGCAAGAACCGGCCCTTCTTGGTCGGGTTGCGGCGCTGGAGGCCCGCGCGACGTTGATTGACATCGCGAACGCCTTGGATGCGGCGGTCGACGCGAAAGACTGGGACCGCGCTCGATCGTACTTCGCCGACGATGTGCGGGTCGATTTCTCTTCGCTGGGCGCTGGCGACCCCACGACCATGCCGAGTGATGCGCTTATTGATGGATGGCGCACGAATTTGTTTGACGGCAAGTCGAGTTTCCATTTGCGCGGCAACCACCAGGTCGCCGTGGATGGTGATCGCGCGACGATGACCTCTCACGGCTATGCGTGGAACCTGCTGCCGGAACTCGAAGGGGGCGAGTTGTGGGAGGTCTGGGGCGTCTATGATTACACGTTCGCTCGCGACGCGGATGTCTGGCTGATCACTGGCTTTGCCTTCAAAGCGACCCACCAGAGAGGCAATCCCGCGGTTCCCGGCGCGCCGCGCAACTGACCGATCGCCACTCCGCTTCCAGCGCCTTCTGCACCGTTGGCGCGTGCGTGCGTGATCTCATGCGCGAACGCGATGCGACGGCCGCGGATGGTCCGCGCACGCTCGACCAGACGGACGACGCCCGAGGGCCGCCGCCCGCGCGGTCTGAGCTCCCAGCCCGAAAAAGCGTCGCGCTCGCGCCGGCGGATCGCCTTAGCCGGGCTCAGGGCGCGGTGACGTACCGCCCCGGCGCCGGCTCGATCGGCGACAGCGGCCCATCCGTCGCGGCTGTGGGCGCGACGCGGTCGCCGGATCGCGCGCTGAGCCATTGGTCCCAATCCGGCCACCACGATCCCGGGCGTTCCTCAGCCTGAGCGAACCACGCCTCAGCGTTGGGCGGCAGCGGCGACGCGGCGTTGACCCAATGCTGATACTTCTTGGCCGCCGGATGGTTGATCACGCCGGCGATGTGGCCGGATCCCGCCAACGTAAACCGCGTGTCGCCGCCAAACTTCTGCGCCCCGCGATAGACGGAGCGGAAGGGGGCGATGTGATCCTCCTTGCTCGCTTGGACATAGCAGGGGATCTGGACCTGATGGAGCGCCACGCGCTGACCATCCATCGTCAGGTCGCCGCGGCTGAGCGCGTTGTCGACGTAAAAGCGTTGCAAGTAAAACAGATGCAACGCCTTGGGCAGGCGTGTCGCGTCCGCGTTCCAGTAGAGCAGATCGAACGCGCGCGGCTCGTGGCCCATGAGGTAATTCTGAACGAAGAAGGACCAGACCAGGTCATTCGCCCGCAGCATGTTGAAGGTGTCGGCCATGGTTTGGCCGTCGAGCACGCCTTTGTTGACGTCCATGCGTCGTTCGATTTCCGCCAGCCACCCGGGCTCGGTGAACATGGCGAGGTCGCCGGGCTCGCTGAAATCGGTTTGGGCCGCGAAGAAGGTCGCGGATTGGATCCGGCGGTCGTCACGCTGGGACATCAGAGCCAAGGTGGAGGCGAGCAGTGTTCCGCCAATACAGTAGCCCACGGTGTTGAGCGACGACTGGCCTGTTTGCTCCAGCGTCGCGTCCACCGCCGCGACGATCCCTTCCTTCATGTAATCGTCAAAGGTGACCGCGGCGAGTTCCGCCGTGGGGTTGACCCATGACACGAGAAACACCTGGTAGCCTTGCTCTAGGAGCCAGGTGACCATCGAATTTTCGGCGCGAAGATCCAGGATGTAGAACTTGTTGATCCACGGCGGGAAAATCAGGAGCGGGGTTTCGTACACCGTCTCCGTTTTGGGCGTGTATTGGATCACTTGGACAATGCGGTTTTCGAAGACGACTTGCCCTGGGGTGGTCGCGACGTTTTCGCCGACCTGGAACTTGGCGAAATCGGTTTGACGGATCGCGATGCGGCCGTGCCCGCGCTCCAGGTCCTCGGCGAAATTGCGCATGCCGCGCAGCACGCTTTCGCCGCCGGTTTTCGCGGCTTCGCGCAGAACGGCGGGATTGGTGAGCGGGAAGTTGGTCGGCGAGAACGCGTCCGCCAGTTGGCGGGTGAAGAAGCGCACTTTGCGCTTCGCGTCCTCGTCCACTTCGTCCACTTGGTCGACCATCTCCACCAACCATTGGGAGATGAGCAGGTAGGTCTGCTTCAGGGCGTCGAAGACGGGGTTGTCAGTCCACTCCTCGTCGCGCCAGCGCTTATCCCCCTTGGGCGGGGAGAACGCGGCGTCGGGCGCCGCGTCGGGCGTCACGCGGCGCGCCGCGGCGGTCCAGACGTCAAGAAAGCCGTTCCAGAGCCGCACTTGCGCGGCCGCGATGCGGCTGGGGTCGGACACAAACCGCGTCCACACCTCCATGGCGTCGGACGCGACATGGAAGGGATCGGGATCGCCCATCTCCGAGGCGCGGTCGGGCGTTTGGGCGGCCGGGTCCGCCATGGTGCTCATCGCGTGGGTGGTCGTCTCCGCGAAGAGGCGCGTCATGCGCTCCATCGCCGCGACGGTTTGGGTGATCGATTCCGTGGCGATCTCGGCTGCATCGGACGCTGTCGCGCCACTCTTGTCGTCTTTTTCCGCCATTGCGTGGCGCCCTCCCTCTTGGCGCCCGAGCGATCAGGCGTCAGACTCGCTGCCAAGAGCTTAACCCATGCAGGACGCGGCGGCGACGCTGGGTCCTGCGTCCCAGTCCAGGAGAGCAGAGGCTATGGCGCAGGCGCGCTCATCGTCGCGGCGACGGGCCGCAGGCCTCTTCGGGAGCGTGCTGGCGGTCGCGATTGGGCTGACCGCAGGCTGCGCGCGGATGGACCGTGAGCCGGAATGGGTGAAAGAGGGCGCCATGAAAGCGGGCGCGGCGTATCAGGGCTATCCGCGACTGGCGGATTTCCCTGCCACGCCGACGGATGTTCGCTCTGCGGCCCAGTTTGACGCGGCCACCGCGGAGCTGCGGGCTGTTGGCCGCGCTTTGGATGATATTCGTCCGGAGCTGGACGAGTTTTTGCCGGAAGACGCCGCCGCCTACATCGCGGAAGTGCGGCGGCGCGCACTGGCGGCCGCGGCCGCAGCGCCGGAGGTGACCCCCTTGCCGGATGTGCCTCCGCCGCCGGAAGACTGACGAGCCTTCGGCGGGGGCCGCGTCGCCGGCTCCGCAAAACGGCGCCGCCAAACGGGCCCAAGCCGGTCGCAATCTCGAACGAAACCCGTCCATAATGGCGCGTGTGACATGGTTATGCCGCGCCGGCGGTTTCCGGCGTCCCGCGCGAAGGACCCTCGGGTGACCCACACATTCCATAAGATCCGTCGTTTGCCGCCTTACGTGTTTGAAGAGGTCAACCGTCTGAAGGCGCAGCAACGGGCGGCGGGCGCCGACATCATCGACTTCGGCATGGGCAACCCCGACATGCCGAGCCCCAAGCATGTGGTCGATAAGCTGGTCGAGACGGTGCAAAACCCGCGGACGCACGGGTATTCGGCCTCACGCGGCATCCCCGGGCTGCGTCGGTCTTTGGCGCGCTATTACGAGCGGCGGTTTGGGGTCGCCCTCGACCCGGAGACCGAGGTGGTCGCCACCTTGGGGTCGAAGGAGGGGTTTGCGAACCTCGCCCAAGCGGTGACGGCGCCGGGCGACGTGATCTTGGCGCCCAACCCGTCATACCCCTTGCACGCCTTTGGTTTCATCATCGCAGGCGCGTCGATCCGCAGCGTCAAGGCTCACAGCCCCGAAGAGTATCTGCGCGGCCTCCATCGCGCGGTGCGCCATTGCGTGCCGCCGCCGACGGCGTTGGTGGTCAACTACCCGGCGAACCCGACCGCGCATGTCGCGGATTTGGACTTCTACCGTGACATTGTGCGGTTTGCGCGCGAGCACGACCTGATCGTGCTGTCGGACTTGGCGTACAACGAGATTTACTTCGATGAGACGGCGCCGCCGCCCTCGATCCTGCAGGTGCCCGGCGCGAAGGACTTAGCGGTCGAAGTGACGACGCTGTCGAAGACGTACTCGATGGCGGGCTGGCGCGTGGGCTTCGCGGCCGGCTCCGCGCGACTGATCGCGGCGCTGGCGCGGGTGAAGTCTTATCTCGACTACGGAGGGTTTACGCCGGTGCAGGTGGCGGCCTGTGCGGCGCTCGACGGCCCCCAAGACTATGTCGATGAGCTGCGCGCGACCTACAAAGCCCGCCGCGACACACTGATTGAAAGCTTCGCGCGCGCCGGCTGGCCGATCCCAACGCCCAGCGCGTCAATGTTCGCGTGGGCCCCGTTGCCGCCAGGGTGCGAAGCGATGGGATCCCTGGCGTTCGCCAAGCGCTTGATCGAGGAGGCGGGCGTCGCGGTGGCCCCCGGCGTCGGCTTTGGCGAGCATGGCGAAGGCTTCGTGCGCATCGCGCTGGTCGAGAACGAACAGCGCATCCGTCAGGCGGCGCGCCAGGTGAAGCGTTTCTTGAGCGAGCTGCAGCCCGCTTCCGCCGCGGAGTGAAGGGCGGGCGCTTGACGGGCGGGCGTCCGCGCGTTGACTTGGCGGCGCCGACACACACGCGCTGACGGGGCCGCCATGACCGCCATTTCCCGCCGGACGGCGCTCGCCTTCGTTGGCGCAAGCCTCGGCGCGGCGTCGCCCGCCATGGCTCAGCCCGTCGCGCCCGAGGCGTCGGCCGCCTTCGCGTGGCGCGCCCGGGCGGCTCTGCCGCAATCCGCGCAGGAGATCTATCCCACCCTATGGAACGGGGAGATCCTTGTTGCGGGGGGCTTCACGCAGCGGGACGGCCAGATCGAACCGACGGACCAGGCGTTTCTCTACACCCCGCAGACGGATCGGTGGCGCGTCGGCCCGGCCCTGCCGCGCCCACGGCATCACCCGCAGCTCCTGGCGGTCGGCGACCGCCTCTACGCGCTTGCGGGGTTTGAGGCGCGGGATCGTGATCGCGTGTGGGTGATGCAGGCGGGCGGTTGGATGAAGGACGCTGCGGACGCGCCGTGGACGCCGGCGCCGGCTTTGCCCGCACCGCGCGGGGAAGCCGTTGTGTTGGCGCACGAGGGGCGTCTTCATGTCATTGGCGGGCGGTCGCCCACGGGGGAGGCGAACGGCCAGTGGCGCGACCACGGCGATGTCCGCGATCACCGGGTGCTCGATCCCGGCGCTGGCGTTTGGGAGGCCGCGCGTCCAGCGCCGAGCGCGCGAAACTCCGCCGCCGGCGTCGCGATCGGTGGACGGCTTTATGTCGTCGGCGGGCGGCGCGTGGGCGCGGGCTCGAACGCCGAGCTTGAGGCGTATGACCCCCGCGAGGATCGGTGGGACAGCCTGACCCCCATGCCGCAGGCCCAGGGCGGCTTGGCCGCGGGCGTCATCGACGGACAGATCGTGGCCTTTGGCGGGGAGTTCTTCGCCCCCGACCCCGGCGGCGTCCACGCCGAGACGTGGCTCTATGATGTCGAGCGCGACGCCTGGGTGGCGGGTCCGCCCATGACCACGCCGCGTCATGGCTTGGGCGGGGTGACGATCGGCGACACGATCTACGCCGTCGGCGGCGCGACCGGCGTGGGTGCGGACGGCACGAGCGCCGTGGTCGAGGCGTTGACCGGCGCGTAACCGGGCGGTCGCGTCGCCCGCAGCCTAATGGTCGAGCGGTCGGGCCGATCGCGGCGCAGGCTCAGGCGGCGGCGCGCCGCGCGTTTCGCCATGGTGGAAGTAGACCCGCCGCGCGAACGCCCGAAACACTGGACTGTCCAGGGCGAGGTCGAACAGCAGATTCGCCGGCGCCTGGTCCGCCATCCAGCGCAGCGCGCTTTTGACCCGGAAGTTCGGCAGCTCCGGCGCCAGCGCAATGTGCGGCGGCGGCGCTTCACCCAACAGATGATCCGCCGTCGTCTGGCCAGCGCGCCGACCAAGCTCCAACGCCAAGCGAATGCCGCCGGCGGTCAAGGGCGACACCCAACCGGCCGCGTCGCCGATCAGAGTGACGCGGTCGCGCGCCCAGTTCTTAACCACCCCGCCGCACGGGATCGGACCGGCCCGACGCTCGACCACATCGTCTGGCGAAAGGCCAAAACGCGCTTCGGTTTCTTCGGCGAAGGGCTGCAGCTCGGGCTTTTTGCCGTGGGAGACCGCCAGGCCGACCTGGCAAACGCTCGGGTTGACGCAGGCCCAGGCGATGTATCCGGGCGCCGCGCGGCTGTCCAACGTGCAGTGGAGATAGTCGGGATCAAGATCGCCCCAACGCGCGTATTCGCGCTCAAGGCCCGTGAGCATGCGGGTGTTGCGGCCCAGGTCAAACGCTTCGGCCACCGTGGAGCGCGCGCCGTCGGCGCCCAAAAGCCAGCGCGCGCGGACCGGTTCGCCGCCAACCCGCGCGGACACGCCGTCGGCGTCCGCAGCGCCGCCTTCGAAGCGCGCGCCGACACGGATGTCGACGCCGGCGCGCGCCGCCTCTTCGCCCATCCAGCGCAGCACGCCGGCGGTGTCGGTGGTGAGGAAGTAACCGTTGCGCGCCGAGAGATCGACGCTGCGCCGCGACGGTCCGTAGAGCCGCACGCCGGTCACACGCCGGGTGAGCTTCGACGGCAGATCCAGCACGTCATGGGCTTCTTTGACAAAGATGCCGGTGGTGTGGAGGCGCGCGCCGAGCGCCGGCTTGGCCTCCGCAACCATTGTCGTCAGCCCGCGCTGGGCCGCCGCCCGCGCCGCCGCCAGCCCGGCGAAACCGGCGCCGACGATGAGCAGATCGACCTCTGCGGCGGGCGCGTGCGTGTCGCTCATGAGGCGGCCTCCTCCGGCAATGGGGTGACCCGCAATCGGGTGAGTTGGTTGCGGTGGCGCGCCACGATCTCGAAGCGGCGTCCGTAGAAGCTGAAAATCTGGCCCGCCTCCGGGATGGTCTGGGCTTCATGGATGACGAGACCGGCGACCGTCACCGCCTCCTCATCGGGCAAGTTCCAATCCATGGCGCGGTTTAAGTCGCGAATGGTCACGACGCCCTTCACCAGCACGGCGCCGTCGTCGAGGCGTTCTACGCCTTCCACGGGCTGGTCATGCTCATCCTCGATCTGGCCGACAATCTCCTCGAGAATGTCCTCCAACGTCACGAGCCCCATCAACGCGCCGTACTCGTCGACGACCAGGGCGAAGTGCTCGCGTTTGGTGCGGAACGCCTCCAGCTGCTCCAGCAAGCCCGTGGTTTCCGGCACAAACCAGGGTTCTCGCGCGGTCGCGGCGATGTCCACCGGGTCCGCGCCCGGCGTTGAGGCGTGGAGCGCGCGCGAGAGATCCTTCGCATGCAACACGCCGATGATGTTGTCGGGGTCATCGCGCCACACGGGCAGGCGCGTGTAGCGGCTCTCCAGCGCTTGGTCGATGACCTCGCGCGGCGACGCGCCGGAGTCGAGGACCTCCATGGATTTGCGATGGACCATGACGTCCGCCACGGTCAGCTCCCGCAGGTCCAAGAGGCCTCCCAACATGTCGCGGTCGTGTTTGGGCACTGCGCCTTCTTCGTGATGCAGGTCGATGGCGCCGCGCAATTCCTGATGAGGCGACAAGGGGTTTTGGGACGCGGTCACGCCTAAGAGGCCGAGCACGGCGTTCACGATGGCCTGAACGGCCGCGACCACCGGCGTGGCGATCCACACGAGCAGCGCGATGGGCTGGCCCACCGCCATGGCCATCCGGTCGGCGTTGGAAATGGCGAAGGTCTTCGGCAACACCTCAGCGAACACGAGGACCACCACCGTCATCACGAGCGTCGCCAGCCCCGCGCCCGCTTCGCCAAACGCTTTCGTAAACGCCACGGTGGCGATCGCGGTGGCGAAAATGTTCACCAGATTGTTGCCGAGCAGAATCGCGCCGATCAGGCTCTCGGGACGCTCGCGCAAGTGTCGGACGCGGGCGGCGCGCGCGTCGCCCTCATTCTCCAAAGCGCGCATGCGGGCGCGCGAAACGGTCGTGAGCGCCGTTTCGGAGCCCGAAAAGAAACCGGAGAGCGCCATCAAGCCGGCGATCGCCAGGTAAGGAAGAAGATCGGTCATCGGTCCGTGTCTGGCGGGGCCGTAGGGAGAGCATCCTCCCGGCGTGGTCCCCGCGGTTTGTTGTCGAGGTTTGTCGGCGACACCCGCCGATGCTGAGGGCCGGCGGCCCGTCCCCCATCAACGGCTTGTCGATAGACCATTTAGAGCGCGTGGGCGAGAAAACGTCGAAGCGGGGCCGTGTCGCGCACCGGCGTGACCTCGGCGGCCCCGATCCGTCGAGGAAGCACCAGGCGGACATGGCCGTTCATGGTCTTCTTGTCCTGGGTCATCAGGCCAAGGATCGCGTCGGCGTCGAAAGGCGCGCCCGGCAGCGCCCGGGCGGAGGCCGCCAAGCCCGCCGCGGTGATCAACGCCGTCAGCCGTTCGGCCTCAGCGGGCGCGCACAAACCTTCCGTGTGCGCATAGCCCGCCGCCAAGCCCATGCCCGCCGCGACCGCCTCGCCATGGCGAAGGCCGCTGTCATAGCCGGCGGCCGCCTCCAGCGCGTGGCCGAAGGTGTGGCCGAAGTTCAAGAGCGCGCGGCGGCCGGCTTCGCGCTCATCCTCCACCACGATCTGCGCTTTAAGCGTCACGGCTCGCGCGACCGCCTCCGCCAGGGCCGCGGGCTCCTGCGCGAGGATGGCGGAGGCCTGCGTTTCCAGCCACGCGAAGAACTCCGCGTCCATGACCGCCGCGATTTTGATCACTTCCGCGAAGCCGGCGCGGACGTCCCGCGGCGGCAACGTCTGAAGAAGCGCGGTGTCCGCGATCACCAGCGACGGCTGGTGAAACGCGCCGATCATGTTCTTGCCGCCGGCGCTGTTGATGGCTGTCTTGCCGCCGACGGAGCTGTCGACCTGGGCGAGGAGCGTGGTCGGGATTTGGACGAACGGCGTCCCGCGTTTGACGATCGCGGCGGCGAAACCGGCGAGATCCCCGGCGACGCCGCCGCCGAAGGCGACCACCGCCTCGTGGCGTTCGATCCCTTGGGCCAACAGCGCGTCGCACACGCGTTCCAGCGTCCGCCACGACTTGCTCGCTTCGCCCGGCGCGAGGGTGATCAGTTGGGGCGGGGCGTCCGCCTTGCTCAGCGCGGCGTGCAGAGCATCGCCGTGATGCGTGAGCGCGGTTGCGTCGGCCACCACGACCGCGCGGCGACGGGGAAAGAGGCGCGCGGCGTGTTCAGCCAGAGCGTCGAGGGCGCCCGGGCCCACCACAACGTCATAAGCGCGCCCGCCAAGCGCAACCGGCACGCGATGGCGGGGCGCGGCGTCGGTGCGGATCGCCGAGGCGTCCGCAGGGGATGGTGAGACGGAAGGTGCGTTCGTCATTGCGGATCCTCCCGCACAGGCGCGCCGTCGTCGGCGTCGTCGCGCGGTTCGCTGGCGCTGAGCCGCCGGCCGAGCGCCGCCAACACCGCCGCGACCGTCACTTCATGGGGCCCGTCCACGCTCTTCACGGTGAGATCGGCTTCGCCATAGATCGGGTGGCGTTCGCGGACCAGACGCGCCAGCGTCGCGCGGGCGTCGCCGTTGCGCAGCAAGGGCCGGGTGTCGCGGCGGGCGGTGCGTCTCACCAGCGTTTCGAGGTCGGCTTTGAGCCAAAGCGACAAAGCTGACGATTTGATCAACGCGCGGGTCTGCTTGTCCATAAACGCGCCCCCGCCCGTGGCGAGCACCAGAGGTTTGCGCGCGATCAAACGGCTGATCACGCGACGTTCACCCTCGCGAAAATAAGTTTCGCCAAAGTCTTGAAAGACCTCGTTTACGCTGCGCCCGGCCGCGGCCTCAATCTCCGCGTCGGAGTCGTAAAACGGAATGCTCAGCGCTTTGGCCAGCCGCCGGCCGATCGAGGATTTGCCCGCCCCCATGAGCCCAATCAACACGATCGGACGGTCCAAGGCCTCCGCCACCGCGGCGGCGTCGGTGGCGACCTCTGCGGCGTCCTTTGGTTTTGGCGCGCGCTTGGCCGCGGAGGCCGCGGGCCCTTTGGGCGTTGACGATGCGGGGGGTGGCGGTGACACCCCGTGTTGATAGGCCGAACATGAGGGGGCTTCAACCAAGCCGCCATCCGACCGGCCGATTGACGCCCCATTTGGCCATTAGCGATAAAGACGTCTGGGGCGCGCAGTTCGGCCGGCATCGGCGAAGGTCGCCGGAAACGGCGCGCGCCGCGGCGTGGGTTCGCCGAGGCGAAAGGCCCGCGGCGTCTGGGGTGCGCGCAAGGCGAGATGGGCGATGATGCGATTTCTGATTTTCGTGGCGCTGATTGCGGCCATTGGGGCTGGCGGGCTCGCGTACTTGTTGCGGGTGGCCGACGAGATGGCGCCGGACGCCTCGGTTCAGGAGGTTGAGGTTGATGTCACGCTGCCTCGCTAACGTCGCCCGCGTCGGGGCTTGGCTTGCCGCCGCGGCGGGCTGGTGCGCGATTGTCGCCGGCGCGGCGATTGCTCAGATCGAAGAGCGCGCGTTGGAGCAGGTCGACATCCTGACCATCGCGGCCTTGCCGGGGCAGGAGGGCGGGCTCGATCGCGGCCTTTGGCGCGGGGTGGCGGCCGACGAGGCGTTGCGCTTGATGCGGCTCAGCCCGGGTGAGACGCGCAGCTTCACCGCCGCTGCGATTGTGGCGCGCACGTTGCGCTCCGGCGGGGACGCGCCGGAGGGCGCCGACAATCAGCCGGCCTTGGGTCTGGCGCGTCTGAACGCGCTTTTTGAAGCCGGCCACACCGACACGGTCGCGCGGATCCTGTCCGGCGCGACGGGCGTGTTGGACGATGGCGACTACGCCCAGCTGGCGGCGCGCGCGCGCTTTGCGGCGGGCGACGCGCGCGGGGCGTGCCTGTTGGTTCGCCGGGTCGAGGCGCCCCAGGAACAAGGTTTTTGGGCGCGCGCGCGGGCGGCCTGTTTCGCGCTGTCGGGTGAGCTGCCGGCGGCGGAGCTGACGCTGTCCTTGGCGCGGGACCTTGGGGCGGAGCGCGTGGACGAGGCGTTCGACGCGTGGATCGCGCGGGCGGCGGATCAGGGCGGCTCGCCGCCGCCGCCGCGCGACGCGATCGAGCTCTCTCTGGCGGTGCAGGCCGGCGGGCCCTTGTCGGCGGAAAGTGGCGCGGCGGTGTCTTTGCCGGCGGCTGTGGGCTTGGCGGTGGACGGACGCGCGCCGATCGCCGCGCGTCTGACGGCCGCCCAGCGCGCCGCCGTCCATGGAGCCATCCCCGCGGAGGTGTTTGGCGAGGTGATGCGCGCCACCCCATCGCCGAACGCCAGCGGAACCAGCGCGGCGTTGATCGCGGCCGCCGGCGACACGGACGGGCCGGTCGTTGCGGCGCTGCTGCATCAAGCGGTGCTGGCCGCGCGGGACCGGGAGACGCCTGCGGATTTGGCGCGCGCGCTCGCGGCGGCTCTCGATCATGCCGATGGCGCGCGGGATTTCATCGTGATGGCGCGGCTCTACCGCGCTGAGCTTGGGTCCTTGCCGGTGAGCCGCGAGGTGTTGGCGTACGCGCCCGTGTTGGCGGAGGCGGCGACGGTCGCGGGGGATGTCGCGGCGGCGCGCCGGTTGCTCGAGGCCCACGCCGCGCCGCCGGGGGAGCCGACGGCGCTTGTGGCCCTGGAGCCGGATCAGGAGTTGGTGCGGCTGGATCCGGCGGAGCAGGCGGCCCTTGAGGTGTTGATCGCGTTGGCCGATGGCGACGCCAGCGGGGCGGATCTTCAGGCGACGGCGGTGCGGCGTTTGAACGCCGCGTTGGCGCTTGGACCGGATGAGATCGCCAACGCGGAACGCGATGCGATGCTGTTGCTCGCGTTGGGGGCGGACAACACCGCCGCGTTGCGCAGCGCCGCGGAAGCCGCCGCGGCGGACGCGTCGCCGCTGCCGTCCACCGCGCGCGGCGCGTTGACCGCGATGGAGGCGGCCTCTGACGCGCAAGCGCTGGCGGCCATCACGCTGAACGCCGCGCGGTTGCTTCACGAAGCGGAACCGGGCCACACGGTCGCCGCGGCGCGGGCTGCGCGTGCGCTCTGGCGCGCCGGCCTCGACGCGGAAGCGCGCTTAGCCGCGTTGGAAAGCGCGCTGACGGCGCGCCGGGGCGATCCGACGCAAACGGCGGCGTTGCGTGGCGGCGCCGCCACCTTCACCCCGTAGCCCGCGCGGCGGGTCTCGGACATCGCTCGTCGGTCGCGGCGGGGAGGACGGCGCAATCGTGGGAGAAGTCGGCGTGGGCGCTGAGGCCGATCGCCACGCGCGCGAGGCGTTTCTGGAAATGATGAGCGCGGAGCGGGGCGCCAGCCGGCACACCCTCGACGCGTACGCCCGGGATCTTCGCGACGCGCAGGCGGCGCTCGCGGAGCGAGGTTGCGGCCTGCTTGAGGCGCGGACAGAGGACCTGGAGGGGTATCTCGCCGCCCTCGTCGACACGGTGGCGCCGGCGACGGCCGCTCGGCGGTTGTCGGCGCTGAAGCAATTCTACGAGTTCGTTCAGGATGACGGACGCCGGGCGGACGACCCCGCGGCTCGCCTGGCGGGACCGCGCCGGGCGCGGCCGTTGCCGCGGACCTTGAGCGAGGCGGCGGTGGACGCCTTGTTTGCGGCGGCGAGGGCGGATGACGCGAGCACGCCGCAGGCGCTGCGTCAGCGCTGCTTGCTTGAGGTGCTCTACGCCGGCGGGCTGCGCGTGTCGGAGCTTGTGAGCTTGCCCGCATCCGCGGCCATGGCGGCGCTGCGTGGCGAACGCACGTTGGTGATAGTCGGCAAGGGGGGGCGCGAACGCCTGATCCCGCTGACGCCTGCCGCGCTCGCTGCGATTGTGGCGTATGCGCCGGTGCGCGAGCGCTTTGCGCCGTCCGACGCCGCGAGCGCCGCGCGGGCTCGGGCGCTGCGCTATCTGTTTCCCGCGCGTGGACGGACGGGTCATCTCACCCGCGAGGCGTTCGCCCGCGATCTTAAAGCGCTCGCGGCGCGCGCCGGGCTCGACCCCGCGACGGTGTCCCCCCACACGCTGCGCCACGCCTTCGCCACGCATTTGCTGCAACGGGGCGCGGATTTGAGGACGCTGCAGACCCTGCTGGGCCATGCCGACCTTTCAACAACGCAGATCTACGCCCACGTGTTGGACACGCGGCTGCGCGCCGTTTTGCAGGAGGCGCATCCGCTGGGGCGGCGCGGCTGATGGGTCACGCGCGCGGTTAGACCGCATCAAGCGCTTGTTGAGCCGCGCTGGCGTAACTAGTGTCCGCGCGTTCCCATTCCGCGCTTAATCCTCGAGGCTCGCCGCATCATGGCCGACCCCACACGCACATATCTCGACTTCGAACGTCCCGTCGCGGAACTCGAAAGCAAGATCGAAGAACTTCAGGCGCTTTCGGGGGGCGATGATGGCGTTGATGTGGGCGACGAGGTGGCGAAGCTCAAGGAAAAAGCGCGCGAGCAGCTGAAGGCGACCTACGACAAACTCGATGCGTGGCAGAAAACGATGGTCGCGCGCCACCCGGAGCGGCCGCACTTTCAAGACTATTGCAGCCGACTGATTGAAGACTTCTCCCCCCTCGCCGGCGATCGCCGCTATGGGGAAGACCACGCGATTGTCGGCGGGTTGGGCCGGTTTCGCGGTCGCTCCGTGGTCGTGATGGGCCATGAGAAGGGCCACGACACCGACAGCCGTCTGAAGCACAATTTCGGGATGGCGCGGCCGGAAGGATATCGCAAAGCCGTGCGCCTGATGGATCTCGCCGAGAAGTTCAACCTGCCGGTCATTACGCTGGTGGACACGGCCGGCGCTTATCCCGGCGTTGGCGCGGAAGAGCGGGGCCAAGCCGAAGCCATCGCGCGCTCCATCGAACGGGGGCTCAGCGTGCCGACGCCGTCCGTCGCGGTGATCACGGGCGAGGGCGGGTCAGGCGGCGCGGTGGCCTTGGCCTCGTCCAACCGGGTGCTGATGCTCGAGCATTCCGTGTACTCCGTGATTTCACCCGAGGGCTGCGCGTCCATCCTCTGGCGCGACTCCGCGCGCGCGCGCGACGCGGCGATCGCCATGCGCATCACGGCGGCGGATTTGGAGAAGCTTAAAATCGTCGATCACGTCATTCCCGAAGCGCCCGGCGGGGCCCATCGCGCGTCGGCGGAGACGGTCGCGGCCGTGGGCGACGCCATTGAGGCCGCCTTGGAGGAACTCAGCGGCTTGGACGCCGCCGGGTTGATCGCGGATCGCCGCGCGCGGTTCTTGGCCATCGGGCGTGAGGGCCTGGCTTAGGGTCGCCCAGCGTCGTCGCGTTACAGGCCCGGCGACGCGCCGCCTTCGCCGCGCGCCGCGTACCGGTATTGCTCCGCCTCGCGCGAATGCTCTTGGGCGAGATTGCTGAACTTGGTCAGGCGTTCTTCAAAGGCGACTTCGACGGTGCCGATCGGGCCGTGGCGTTGCTTGGAAATGATGATCTCGGCTTTGCCCCGCACGCCCTCCAGCTCATCGAGCCACTGAGCGTATTCGTCCGTGCCCTCTTTGGATTTCGGTTCGCGGCGTTTGACGTAGTACTCCTCGCGAAACACGAACATCACCACGTCGGCGTCTTGTTCGATCGAACCGGATTCACGCAAGTCGGACAGCTGGGGGCGCTTGTCGTCGCGTTGCTCAACGGCCCGAGAAAGCTGGGCCAGCGCCAACACCGGCACGTTGAGCTCCTTGGCCAGGGCTTTGAGCCCCTTGGTCACCTCGGTCACTTCCTGAACGCGGTTGTCGCTCTGCTTGCCGGAGGACGGGGTGACCAACTGCAAATAGTCCACGACGACGAGATCGAGGCCCTTCGTGCGCTTGAGCCGGCGTGCGCGCGCGGCGAGCTGGCCGATGGAGATGCCGCCGGTGTCGTCAATGTGCAGGGGCGCGTGCTCGATTTGCGCCGCGGCCTGAACCATGGAGTCCCAGTCGCGTTCATCGAAGTCGCCGCGGCGAATGAAGTGGGACGCCACGCCGGAGCGCTCCGCCAGAATCCGGGTCGCTAACTGATCCGATGACATCTCCAACGAGAAAAACCCGACCACGCCGCCCTCAGGCGCGGCGTCTTCCTCCACCCGCGGCTTGAAGTGCTGGGCGATGTGGAACGCAATGTTGGTGGCGAGCGCGGTCTTGCCCATCGACGGACGGCCCGCGAGGATCAGCAAGTCAGACGGGTGCAGCCCACCCAACTGCTGGTCCAGATCCACAAGACCGGTCGCCAGTCCCGACAGGCCGCCATCCCGTTTGAAGGCCGCCGCCGCGTTCTTGACGGAGCTCGTCAGCGCGTCGGTGAAGGTGACGAAGCCGCGGTTGGTCGAGCCGGTCTCGGCCAGATCAAACAGCTGACGCTCAGCTTTTTCGATGAGCGCGACGGACTTGTCCTCGTGGTTGTCGCGCGCGTCGGTTTGGATGTCGCCGCCGACGCGGATGAGCTCGCGGCGCAGCGCCAGGTCGTACACAAACCGGCCGTAGTCGACGGCGGCCGCGGTCGCCGCGGCGCCGGCGGTGAGCTCCACCAGATAGTCCGCGCCGCCGAGCGCTTTGAGCCCTTCATCGCCTTGGCCGAGCGGCGCGAGCGTGATCGCGTCGGCGACGTCGCCACGCTGGATCAGCGCGCCGGCGGATTCATAGATGCGGCCGTGGACGGGGTCGTAAAAATGCGCGCCGCGCAGGAAATCCGCGACCCGATGGAACGTCTCGTTGTCGAAGAGGATCGCGCCCAGCACGGCCTGCTCGGCGTCGATGTTGT
>CAZGLY010000046.1:14065-20521 GCA_964526675.1 uncultured Caulobacterales bacterium | reverse complement strand
GCGCCAGAACCTAAATCTGGTGCGTCTACCAGTTCCGCCACATCCGCGTTCGCCGCTATATCGACGCGGCCCGCGACGCCGTCAACCAACGCGCCAACGATTCGCGTTAACGGGTCGTTAACCCTCTCGGTTCGTACTGTCACACTCGGGGCTGGGTCGCGTTTGCGAAAGGACCACGCAGGATGCACGCTCACACGCAGAGCTTTTTCCGGTACACAATCGCCGGCTTGCGAGGCGATTCCACGGTCATGGAATTGATCCAACCGTTAAACGATGCGCCGATTCTGTTCGACTCGACAGGCGCCATCGTGCGGATCGAAGGGGCCGTGATCGACGCCAGCCAACGCCGGGACGGCCCAACCGCCAGCTAGTGGGACGCCAGCTCCTGCGGCTCACGGGCCAACCATCCGCGCAAGCCATCCAGAAGGCGTTCGTGATCGTGCGCCGTGCCGATGGAGATGCGCAGACGGTCGGGCAAACCATAGCCCGCGACGACGCGGACAAGCACGCCTCGCGCCCGCAAATGCGCCGCCGCGCTGTTCGCCGCCTCAGGCGATGGGAAGCGCGGCAACACAAAGTTGCCGTGGGATTCCGGCGTCGGCAGGTCCAGCTGCGTCAGCGCGGACCGGAGTTCGTCGCGCGCCTTCACCAGATGCGTCACGCTGGCGTCGAGATGCGCCCGATCCGCTACGGCGGCGCGCCCCGCCGCGTCCGCCGGGCTTGTCACGTTGAACGGGCTGCGCATCTGCTGGATCAGCGCGGCCGTCGCCGACGGCAGATACCCCCAGCCGAGCCGAACCGCCGCTAAGCCATACAGCTTCGAGAATGTGCGCGTGATGGCGACGTCGTCACGGTCGCGCGCAAACGCCAGCAGCTCCGCGTAAACCGCCGGGTCGACGCATTCGGCGTAGGCGCCGTCCACAACCAGCAGCGTGTGCGCCGGCAGCTCCGCGCGCAAACGACGGATCGCGTCCGCACCCACCATCGTGCCGGTCGGGTTGTTGGGATCGGCGAGAAACACGAGTTTCGTGGCCGGTCCGGCGCGGTCCAAAAGCGCATCCACGTCGGCCGTGAGGTCCCTCTCAGGGACCGACACCGGTGTTGCGCCATGCGCCAACGCGCCGATCCGATACATCGCGAACGCGTGGGCGGTGTGCAGGACCTCGTCGCCCGGGCCGGCATAGGCGCGGATCAACAGATCCAGGACTTCGTCGGAGCCCGCGCCGACCACGATCCGGTCCACCGCCTCGATCGCGTGCGCGGCGGCGATCGCCTCCGTCAGCGCCTGGTAGGTGGGGTCGGGATAAAGATGCACGCCGCGGGCGGCCTCAGCCATCGCCTCGACGGCCGCCGGGCTCGGACCGAGCGGATTTTCGTTGGACGCAAGAAACGCAATCGGGCCGTCATACTCCAGCTTGCCGCCAGGCTGGTACGGGCTGAGCCGCGCCAAATGCGGCCGCGGGGTGATCGCGCTCGTGCTCATGCGGTTATCGGACACTGCGTCCGGCGGCGAAGGCAAGACAAAATTCGTCGCCAGCGGGGCAGCCGGCGCCGGCTTAGGTTTTCGGGGCGGCCGGCGTCGCGGCGGGCGTGGGATCGGCCATGCCGCCGCGGACGGTCACCGGCGGGTACGCCCGCGCGAGCACCCACCAGATCACGACGGCGCCGGCGACGGCGTTGGCCGCGGCCATCGCGCCAAACGCGCCGGACACCCCGGCCGCGAGCCCGCCGATCCAGGCCGCGGGAGCGTAAAGGCCTAGGGAGCGCGCCACCGTCATCGCCAATCCAGGCAAGGGCCGGCTGAGGCCGTTGAAGCCGGCTGAGGACACGAAGATCGCCCCATACCCCCACAACGTCATCGGCAACACCAACAGCGACGTGCGCGCCACCGCCTGCGTCGCGGGGTCCGACGTGAACAGCGACACCAAGATGCCGCCCACCAGCCACAGCGCCACCGCCAAGGCGGCGCTCCACGCGATGCAGAAGCGGTAGGACGACCGAAACGCCTCGCGCACGCGATCGATCCGCCCGGCGCCCAGATTCTGTCCGACCACCGGCGCCATGGCCGCCGACAGCGCGAACATCGGTATGGTCGCGAACATCTCGATCCGCCCCGAGACGCCAAAGCCCGCGAGCGCCTCCTCCCCCAGTCGAGTGAACGTCGCGCTGACGACGACCAGAGCCAGCGGATTGATCATGTTCGACCCCGCCGCCGGCAAACCGACGCGAGCCACCCGGGCCCAATGCGCGCGCATCTCCGCCCACGGGCTCAGCTGCACGGCCACCAGCCGTTCTCGAACCACCAAGAGATACGTCACCAGGGCGAAGGCCACCGTGTTGGCGAGCACCGTCGCCAGCGCGGCGCCCGCCACGCCGAGCGCCGGAAACGGCCCAATGCCGAAAATCAACAGCGGATCGAGGATCATGTTTACAAAGGCCGTGGACACCATGATGACGCTCGGCAACACGGCCATGCCCACCGAACGGAGGATGGCGCCGCCAATCGTGGGGCCCGCCATGAAGATCACGCCGAAAAACCAAATCCGCATGTAGGTGGTGGCGAGATCCAAAAGCTCGCCCTCGGCGCCGAGCCCCGCAAGCGCCCAACCAATCCCCGCGCCGCCAATGGCGGACACCGCCGCCACCGCCAAAACGCCCAGCAAGATCGCGTCCGTCGCGAGACGCCGCACGAGCGTCTCATCGCCCTGAGCGACCGCGGGGCTCACCGCCGCCACGGCGCCGGCGCTCAAGCCAATGGCCACCGAAAAAACCGCGAAACCGATGGGAAACCCCAGCGTCGCGGCCGCCTGCTCCGTAACGCCGAGCTTGCCGAGCCAGAACATGTCGATGAGGCCTGTCGCCATGCTCGCGGAGATGCCCACGCTCATCGGCACCATGAAACGCCACAGGTGCCCGAACACGGGCCCTTGGGTCATGTCGACTTTCGCCGCGCGCGCGGGGGCTTTGGCCATGGGACTCCTCGCACGGCGCCAAGACGACAAAACGCCGCGCCCAGGCGTCACGTGGGGCCCCGACGCCCGCCGACAAGGGGCCCGCGCCGCGCCTACGCGCGCACGGGCGCGCCGAACAAGGGCCCCGGCTCCATGGCCACGTCGTCCAAGGCGTCGCGATTGGCCATGTCGTATGCGGCGATCGTGGCCATGGTGACGATGTCGGACACCGGCGCGCCAAGCCGACAGATTTGGACGGACTTTTCGAGCCCCATCAAGACCGGCCCGAGCACTGTCGCCCCGCCGACCGCGCCAAGCAGCTTTTCCGATATCGAGGCGGAGTGGATCGCCGGCATGATCAGCACATTCGCCGGTTCGCTCAGCCGCGAAAACGGGTAGAGCCGGCGATGATCCGGGTCCAGCGCGACGTCGGCGGCCATCTCCCCCTCAAATTCAAAGTCCGGCTTGCGTTCCTCGAGAATGCGCACGGCTTCGGTGATCTTCTCCATCCGATCGCCGCGCGGCTGCCCAAAGGTGGAGTAGCTCAAGAACGCCACGCGCGGCGTGAAGCCGACGCGCCGAGCCGCGTCAGCGGCCTCGCACGCGATGTCCACCAGCTGCTCTGGGTCGGGAAACTCCAAAACGCTCGTGTCGGCGATGAACAGCGTGCGCCCGCGCGCCAACACGATCGACATGCCCATCACCCGCTCGCCCGGGCGGGTGTCGACGGCCATCATCACCTCGCCCAGCACGCGGTCGAAGTGGCGGGTGACGCCGGTCACCATGCCGTCGGCGTCGCCCTTGGCGACCATGCAGGCGGCGAAGACATTGCGATCCAGGTTCACCCAGCGCTGGACGTCGCGATAGAGAAAGCCTTGCCGCTGCAAGCGCTCATAGAGGTAGTCGACAAAGTCCGGGTTGCGATCTGAGATGCGCGCGTTCGCGATCTCAAGACCGGCGCTCTCGTCGACGCCGACCAAGCGCATGTTCCGCTGCACCTGCTCGTCGCGTCCCACGAGGATCGCCTTGCCGAGGCCCTGGCTTTGGAACGCATAGGCGGCGCGGATGACGGACGGCTCCTCGCCCTCGGCGAACACGATGGTGCGCGTTTCCGCGCGCACGGCGCCTTGGATTCGTTGGATCAAACCGGCCGACGGATCGCGCCGGCGCTCCAGACCACGCCGATACGCGTCCATGTCGCGGATGGGCTTGCGCGCGACGCCCGTGTCCATCGCCGCTTGGGCGACATAGGGCGGGATCGCGGAGATCAGCCGCGGGTCGAACGGCGTCGGAATGATGTAGTCGCGTCCGAACACCAGGCGGCGACCGTGATACGCCGCAGCCACCTCGTCGGGCACGTCTTCGCGCGCGAGATCCGCCAACGCGCGGGCCGCCGCGAGCTTCATGTCTTCGTTGATGGCGCTCGCCCGCACATCAAGCGCGCCACGGAAAATGTAGGGGAAGCCCAGCACATTGTTGACCTGGTTCGGATAGTCCGAACGCCCGGTCGCCATGATCGCGTCGCCCCGCACCGCCTTGACCTGCTCCGGCGTGATCTCGGGATCGGGATTGGCCATGGCGAAGATGATCGGGTCGCGCGCCATGGAGCGGACCATGTCGGCGGTCACCGCCCCCGCCACGGAGAGCCCCATCAAGCAATCACGGTCCGCGACCGCGTCCTCAAGGGTCCGCAGATCGGTGTCGATCGCGTGACGCGCCAAGCGGGCGTGCATGTTGCCGGGACGGTCCTTGTAGACCACGCCCTTGCGATCGATGACGACGGCGTTCTCATCGCGCACGCCCAGCCGCTTGATGAGCTCGAGCACCGACAGGCCGGCCGCGCCGGCGCCGACCATCACCACTTTGAGGTCTTCCATCGCGCGGTCAGTGAGCGCGCAGGCGTTGATCAGCCCCGCCGCCGCGATAATCGCGGTCCCATGCTGATCGTCGTGAAACACCGGCACGTCGAGGGCGTCGCGCAAGCGCTCCTCGATTTCGAAGCACGACGGCGCGGAAATGTCCTCGAGGTTGATGCCGCCGAAGCTCGCGCCAAAACCGCGCACGCATTCCACGAAGCGATCGACGTCGCGTTCATCCACCTCAATGTCGATGGAATCGACGTCCGCAAAGCGTTTGAACAGGACGGACTTGCCTTCCATCACCGGCTTCGACGCGATGGCGCCGAGATCGCCGAGGCCGAGAATTGCGGTGCCGTTGGACACCACCGCCACCATGTTGCCCTTCGAGGTGTAGTCGTACGCCAAATCGGGATCGGCGGCGATCGCCTTAACCGGCCAGGCCACGCCGGGGCTGTAGGCCAGCGACAAGTCGCGTTGGGTCGCCATCGGCTTTGTGGCGCGCACGCCAAGCTTGCCGGGGGTCGGGAATTTGTGGAAGGCGAGCGCTTCGGCCTCACTGAAAGCGCCATCAGATTTCGTGCTCACCGCCACCTCCTTCGCCCCGCTCTCGCGGTCGCGCGTCGTCCGCGCCCGAACGGCCGCGCGCTAGTGATTCCCATGCCTGCGTCTTCCTCGCGCGCTGGGCCAAATCGCGCAAGACCATCGGCAACGCCTCCGGCACGTCCTCCGCAATGAGGCCGCCGCCGCAGCGCCGCCCGGCGTCGCCGTGCAGCCAGACGCCCGCGCACGCCGCCGCAAAGGCCGCGGCGGCATCATCGCGCCCCGTCGCCGTCTGCGCCAGCAGCGCCCCGATGATCCCCGCCAGCACGTCGCCGGCGCCCGCCGTGGCCAAGGCCGGTGTCGCATGCACGTTGATCACCGCGGTCCGGCCCGGCGCGGCGATGATCGTGGCGGGACCTTTCAACACCATGACCGCGCCACACCGATCGGCCGCGGCCCGAGCCGCCGTCAGCGCGTCCCGGTCGGCGACGTCCGGAAACAGACGACGAAACTCGCCGGCGTGCGGCGTCACCACGTCCGACGGCCTCAGGCGGTCCAACAACGCCGCTGGGTCGTCGGCGAAGGCGGTGAGCGCATCGGCGTCCACCACAACGGGCAGGCCGTTCGCCAACAGCGACGGCATCGCCGCGCGCGCCCGCTCCAGGCCGAACGCCGGCCCCACCACAAGGGCGTCCGCCTCCGCGGCCGCCGCGGCCAGATCGTCGTGATCCGGCGTCGCGCGCGCCATAACGGCCGTCACCTGAGCCGCCACCTCCGCCATCGCGTCCGGCGGCGCGAGCAGCGTCACAAGCCCGGCCCCCGCTCGCAGACCTGCGCGCGCCGCCAGCCGCGCGGCGCCCGTGCGCCCGGCCGGTCCCGTCGCCACCATCAGTCGTCCCCGACGGTGTTTGTGGAGCGTCATGGGGAGCGCGCGTGGGACATCGGGCCAAAGCGCCGGCGTGTTCTCCCACGCGACGGGCGTGGGCGCGGCCTGCGCCGCCGGGGGATGACCGATCGCCGCCCGCACCACCTCCCCGCAAAGCGCGCGTCCCGGCGTCAAGAGGTGCGCCGGCTTCTTGCGCCAAAACGTCACCGTGAGATCCGCC
>CAZGLY010000046.1:0-13965 GCA_964526675.1 uncultured Caulobacterales bacterium | reverse complement strand
CGCCGCAGCGTCCCAGCCCGCAACCCGCACGGGCCATCCCCAAGCGCGCAGGCGCGTCGCGGCGCGGTACCCATCGCCGCCATTGTCGCCGGGTCCGCACAGCACCAGGGTCGGCCGCGGCGCCCACCGCCGCCCCACGGCGGCGGCGACCGCCTCCCCCGCCGCCGCCATCAGCGCATCGAGCGCGACCCCATGCTCAGCAGCCGCCCGATCGGCAAGACGATGTCCAGCTGTGTCATAAACGCCCCACTTCACAGGCGTGGACGTTGCGACATCATCTCGCACTTGCGTCATGGTCCAAAGCGTCCTGAAACTTCCGCTGGTCGCCGTCCAGCGACGCCCCCTTCTGCATCGTGGGTGTGTCTCGTCAACATGGACACGTGACGCTGTTTTGGCCCCCGCCCCCGGTCGCGGAACCGGCTTGTCACGGGCGCGTTAAGGAGATCGTCGATGTCCGACGCTGACAGTGTTCTCAAGAAGATTGCAGACGAAGACGTCAAATACGTTGATCTCCGGTTTACTGATCCCCGGGGGAAAATGCAGCATGTGACCTTCGACATTTCGATGGTCGACAAGGACTTTCTCCACGAAGGCGCGATGTTTGACGGCTCCTCCATAGCGGGGTGGAAAGCCATCAACGAGTCCGACATGAAGTTGACGCCGGACCTCGCCACGGCGGTCATCGACCCCTTCTTCCAACAAACGACGTTGGCGATCTTTTGCGACATCCACGAGCCATCGACAGACACGCCCTATGAGCGCTGCCCGCGCTCAGCCGCCAAACGCGCGCTGGCGTATCTCAGCGGCACCGGCATCGCGGACACCGCTTATTTCGGGCCTGAAGCCGAGTTCTTCGTTTTCGACGACGTCCGCTTCAAAACAGACCAGCAAAACACCGGCTACGAAATCGATTCCATGGAGGGGCCGTACAACTCGGACGCGGATTACGACGGCGGCAATCAAGGCCATCGGCCCGGACCGAAAGGCGGTTACTTCCCCGTGCCTCCGATGGACGCAGGCCAGGATCTCCGTTCGGAGATGCTGTCCGTGATGACGGAGCTCGGCCTGAAGCCGGAAAAACACCATCATGAAGTGGCGCCCTCCCAGCATGAATTGGGGATGCGTTTTGCGCCACTGGTCGAGATGGCCGACAATATGCAGCTCTACAAATACGTCGTGCACATGGTCGCGGCGGCTTACGGCAAGACGGCGACATTCATGCCCAAGCCCGTATGGAACGACAACGGCACGGGAATGCACGTGCACCAATCCCTTTGGAAAGGCGGGGCGCCCTTGTTCGCCGGCGGCTCTTATGCGGGCCTGTCCGACGCGTGCTTGCACTATATCGGCGGCGTCCTCAAACACGCACGCGCCATCAACGCCTTTTCAAATTCGACAACCAATTCTTACAAACGTTTGATTCCGGGCTTTGAGGCCCCCACCATTCTCACCTACTCCGCGCGAAACCGCTCGGCCTCCATCCGCATTCCCCACTCCGCCAGCCCCAACGGCAAACGCCTTGAAGCGCGTTTCCCGGACCCCGCCGGCAACCCCTATCTCACGTTCACCGCGCTGATGATGGCGGGCTTGGACGGCATCGAAAACCGCATCGATCCTGGCGCGCCGATGGATCAGGATCTCTACGAGGCCAGCGCCGACGACCTCAAAGACGTGCCGACGGTGTGCGGATCCTTGCGCGAAGCGTGCACGGCGTTGGACGCCGATCGCAGCTTCCTGACCAAGGGCGGCGTCATGACCGACGATCAAATCGACGGTTATCTCGAACTGAAGATGGAGGAAGTCACACGGTTCGAGACGCACCCTCATCCGGTCGAATTCGCGATGTATTACAGCGTTTAGAGCGCGCAACATCCGGCTTGAGGCGACGATCGGCGTCGTCCGGCGTGCCCGCCGACGTGGACCGGTTCGCCACCTTTCGTTTACAGATAGCGGTGAGACGTCGAGGGGCGGCGAGTCGCCCCAGCCGGCGGAATCTCTCGCGTCCTGGATGAGGGCCCGTCATGCTGGATCAGTCGTCGTTCATTCGCGCCCTCTCCGCGAGCGCCGCCGCGACGGTCATCGCTGTCGCGTGCGCGGCCACGGCCGCCGGTCAAGACGAGGACGAGACGTTTGACGGCGTCACGATCACCGACGATCTGACCGCGCCGATCGACACCGCAACCGCGGACGTGACCGACCCCGCCAACCCGGCGCCCGCGAACATCCTGCTCGACACGCCGGGATCGGTGATTTTGGACGCCAGCGTGGACGATGGCGAACCGCGCAACGCCGAATTCGACGGCCTCACCGCCGTGACGATCAATTCCACCAACAGCTTCACCAACCAAGGCGTGGTGCGGATCATCGACGCGTTGCCGGACGCGAACGGGAACGAGGTGGTCGGGCTGCGGGCCAACACAGACCAAATCGGCGGGCCGACTTTCATCCTGAACAGCGGCGCGATCGAAGTGCTGGAGACGTTCACCCGCTCGGATGACGACGACGACGGCGATCTCGACGGCCCGGTGGCGGAGGGCTTCGGCCGGGTCGGCGTCTTGGTCGAGGGATCGGCGGCGTTCGATGGCGACGTGGTCAGCGATTCCTCGAGCACCGTGCGGGTTGAGGGCAACGACTCCACCGGCGTGCGCCTGGCCGCGCCCGTCTCCGGCGACGTGACGCTGGAAGGCACCGTCAGCGCGTTGGGCGATCGCAGCATCGCGCTGGACATCCAGCAAGCCGTTTCGGGGGACGTGTTCACCCGCGGCGTGATCAGCGCCACCGGCGAAGGCGCGAACGCGATGCGCGTGGCCGGGGACATCGGCGGCAACCTGAACGTCTCCGGCACGGTCACCGCGACCGGATTTGAATCCACCTTCTTCAGCGACGCGATCGACCCCGACACGCTCGACGAAGGGGAAGAGCCGTTCACGCTGGATGACGACGCGCTCGATCAAGGCGCTGAGGCCGTGCTTGTGGAGGCCAGCGTCGATCGCGGCGTTCTGGTGAGCGGGCCCGTCATCGCGTTCGATCCGGACAACCCCGAGGACGATCCAGACACGCCCGAAGATGAGAGCGATGTCGAAGACCCCATCGACCTCAACGTCGAGTTCAACGTCAATCGCCGGTCGGGCCAAATCCTCAGCACCGGCAACGCGCCAGCCCTGCGCATTCAGCCGCAGGACGGCGGCGGGGACATAACGCTCGGCTTCGTTCAGGAGGAAATCCGCGACGTCATTGACGACGACGAGGACCTGAACACAGACGAGATCGTCGCGGTGATCACCGCAGACGCCACCTTCACGATCCCGGTGGGCGATGAGACGTTCGACGAAAACGCCATCATCATCTTGCTCACCGAAGACGAGGCCTATGGCCTGATCAACCGCGGCTCGATCACGGCCAACGGGTTGAACCGCGGCTTCACCGCCACGACGGTGGACATCCGCGGCTCGGACGACGGCGGGAGCGGCGTCACGATCGCCGGCGGCTTCTTCAACAGCGGCTCGGTCTCCGCCAGCGCGGTCGAAGCGAACGCGACCGCCATCGTGATCGGCCAAAACGCGGACGTGGCGCGGATTGACAACCTTGGCGGCATCACCGCGACCGTGACCGCCGAAGCGCCGTTGGCCGCGGATGATCCCGCGACCCTCTTCGATGACACCGTCGTCGAACAAGCCGTCGCCGTCGACATTGAAGCCGGCGCGTCCGTCACCTCGATGACCAATGACGGCACCATCACCGCGCAAGTGGTGGGCGACCACGCGATCGCGGTGGCGCTGCGCGACTCGTCCGGCTCGCTGGAGTCGATCACCAACACCAACCGCATCCAGGCGCTGTTTCTCCCGGACGGCGACGATGACGACGGCGATGGCGAGACAACGGACTTCAACACGGATCCGGACCCCGAAACCGGTCTGGCGGAGCGCACCGGCCAAGCCATCGCGGTTGACCTGCGCGGCGTCAACGACGGCACCGGGGTGACGTTCACCCAGGACTATCGCCCGCTGTTTGATGAAAACGGCGAGCAACTGGTCGCCGACTTCGATGGCGATGGCGCTCCGGACTTTGACGATATCCCCGAGCCAACGATCATTGGCGACATCTTCTTCGGAGACGCGGCCGACACCTTCGACCTGCTGGCCGGCACCGTTTTTGGCGACATTGATTTCGGCCTCGGCGCGGACACCTTCGCGGTGATCGGCCGCCCGGAACTGGATCTTGACGATCGCCCCGAGTTCGTGGGCCGCATCGCGGACGCCGACGGGGATCTGGTGCTGATCGTGGAAAACGCGGTCCTTGAGGCGACCAACGCCAACGCCGCGGATCCGATCCAGCTGTCGTCTTTGGACTTCCGCGACGGCGCGCAGGTGCGGGTCTCAGTCGAGTTTTCCGACAGCGATGTGGAGACCAACGCGACACGCTTCACCGTGTCCGGCGCCGCCCAGATCGCCTCCGGCGCGCAAATCACCCCGGAGTTCAGCGGTCTAACCCGCCAAAGCCAGGCCGTGATCATTGAGGCGGGCTCGCTGGTGGATGAGAACGGACAGCCCCTGTCCTCCGACGATGTGACCGCCCTGCTCGGCGCGGACGCGCCCTTCATATACAACGTGGCGTTGACGATGGAGGATGGCCAAACCATCACTTTGGACGCGACGCTGCGCACCGCCGAAGAGCTGGGCCTCAACGCCAATCAGGCGGCCATCTTCGATCCCATCATCTCCGCCGCCATCGCCGATGAAGAGGTGGGCGTCGCGCTGGCGAACCTGGGCGACTCCGACCCTGCGGAGGCGCAGGCGGTGTTCCTCTCCGCGTACAACCAGCTGCTGCCGGACTTCAGCCGCGCCTCGCTCGAGCTGTCGGTCGCGGCTGTGGACGGCGCGTTTGGAGCCGTCGCCAACCGGTTGAGCGCGCTGCGCGGCGACCAGGGCGCGTTAGGCGGCGTTTGGGCGCAAGAGTATTTTGTGTATCTCGACCGCTCGGCGAGCGTGAACAATCCCGGTTTCCGGGGGCAAGGCTTCGCGGTGGCCGCCGGCCTCGACCGGCCAATAGGCCCCTTTTACGCCGCGGGCTTGAGCTTCTCGTTCGGCGCCAGCGAGTTCGAAGAGCACACGACCTTCGACGACGAAACCACGCTGACCACGTTCCAACTCGGCGCGTATGCGTCAGGTCGGCGCGGGCCGTTCATCGCTGATTTCTACGGCGGCGTGGGGCTGAACAATTTCGAGTCGTCGCGGAACATCACGTTTGGCAACGTCGGCACCGCCATCCTCGATCGCCAAGCCACCGCCGACTGGAACTCCTACTTCACCAACGCGACGGCCCGGCTGGGCGCCGAGTTTGATATGGGCTGGGGCATCATGGTCACCCCCCTCCTCAGCGGCACCTACCTCTTCATTGAGGAGGAGGGCTACAAGGAAGAAGGCGCGGGGACCCTGAACTTCGCCGTGGATCCCCGCACGCTGCAGGCGGGTTCGGCGTCGGCCGTGCTGTCGCTGGGCCGGCGTTTTGGTCGCAACCGCTCGACCTGGTGGGCGCCGCAGGTGCGTTTCGGCTACCGCGAGGAGTTGGACTTCGACACGCCGGAAACGCTGGTGCGCTTCGTGAGCGACGATGGCGCGCCGGTGCTCGACTCCGAGACCGGTCTGCCGCTGGACGCGGTGACGTTGCGAGCCGCGGAACTGCCTGAATCCTCCGGCGTGCTCGGTTTCACCTTCGCGGCGGGCACGGATTATTCATCCTTTGCGCTCGATGTGGACGCGGACGTGCGCGATGGGTTTGGTCGCTACACGTCGCGCTTCACGTTCCGCTTCTTGTTCTAGGAGAGGCTATGACCGCGTCTCGGCGCGGGGGGGCAGGCACGGATTGGCGCGCTCTGACGCCGGGCCGGCGTTTGGTCGCCGCCATCGGCGCGCCAGCGGGCCGCGTTCGCCGTGTCGTCGGCCTTGTGGTGCTGGCGGCGGCGATCACGGGCTGCGCAATCGGGCCGCCCCAAAACCCCAACAACGCCTGCGCCATCTTCGCCGAGCGACGGGGCTGGTGGGACGCCGTGCGCGACTCTGAGCGGCGATGGGGCGTGCCTCCGCACATCCAACTCGCGATTGTCCACCGGGAATCGTCCTTCATCGCCGACGCGCGTCCCGATCGGCGCAAGCTGCTCTTCGTGATCCCGTGGCGGCGTCCCTCCTCCGCTTACGGCTACGCCCAAGCCGTCGACCCAACCTGGGAGCGCTACAAAGACGCCGCGGACCGCCCGCGTGCGGACCGGGACAACTTCCGCGACGCCGTTGACTTCGTGGGATGGTATGGCCGTCAGAGCGCGCGCCAGTCGGGCGTCGCCGTCAGCGACGCGTACAACCAATACCTCGCCTACCATGAGGGCTGGGGCGGGTTTAACCGCGGCAGCTATCGCGGCGACCGGCGGCTGCAACGCGCGGCGCGCGGCGTCGCGAGCCAAGCGGCGCGGTATGAGCGGCAAATCGCCGGCTGCCGGCGTGATCTGCGACGATTCTGGCCCTTCTTCTGAGGCGCCTGCCCCCTTTCGCCGGCTCGCGGATCGCGCTAGCGCTGTCGCGTCGAGGAGGCCTCCCGTCATGCCCGCATATCCAGAGACCCGTCTGCGGCGGCTGCGCCGGAC
Source organism: uncultured Caulobacterales bacterium (assembly GCA_964526675.1). GTDB lineage: Bacteria > Pseudomonadota > Alphaproteobacteria > Caulobacterales > Maricaulaceae > CAZADA01. The sequence goes on along the minus strand of CAZGLY010000046.1, from coordinate 7,331 downwards.
CCCGTGGTTGCGCCGGTTGGCGGCCGAAACACGCCCCAGCGCGGATGATCTGATTTGGGCTCTGGTGGTGTCGGACAGCGCCGCGCCGCGCGAACCGGTGGCGGCGATGCCGGGGGTAGAACGGCTGTCGGTGGACGCGGCGGGCGACGCCGCGCGCGAAGCGCAACGCTTGGGCATCCCGGCGGTTGCGCTGTTTCCCCACGTGAGCCCGGCGCTGAAAAGCGCTGATGGGGCCGAAGCGCTCAACCCCCAGGGCCTCGTTCCGGAATGCATGTGGGCGATCAAGGCCGCCGCGCCGGACCTCGGCGTGATCTGCGACGCCGCGTTGGACCCTTACACCGATCATGGCCATGACGGCATTTTGCGCGATGGGACCATCGTCAACGACGAGAGCGTCGATCAGCTCGCGAAGGTCGCCGTCGTGCTGGCGGAGGCGGGCGCGGATGTCGTGGCGCCGTCTGACATGATGGACGGCCGGATCGGGGCCATTCGCGGCGCGTTGGACGCGGCCGGCCGTCAAGACACGGCGATCCTGTCCTATGCCGCGAAGTACGCCAGCGGCTTCTACGGGCCTTACCGCGAAGCGATCGGCACCGCGGCCGCCCTTCAGGGCGACAAGCGCACCTATCAGATGGATCCCGCCAACCGCGCGGAGGCGCTGCGCGAAGTGGCGTTGGATCTCGATGAGGGGGCGGACATGGTGATGGTCAAGCCTGGCCTGCCTTACCTCGATATCGTTCGTGACATCGTGGATGCGTTCGAGGTTCCCACATTCGCGTTCCAGGTGTCGGGCGAGTACGCCATGATCCGCGCCGCCGGGAACGCCGGCTGGTTGGACGAAGAGCGGGTGATGCGCGAGACGTTGAGCTGCTTCAAACGGGCGGGCTGCGCTGGCGTCGTGACGTACTTCGCCCCGCGTCTCGCCGAGGCGCTCGCTTAGCCGGTCGCGCCCTTGCGCGCCGCTTTGCGAGCCGGGGGCGCGGCGACGTTCACGAGCGTCTGCGCTTGACCCACCCAATCGCGGGCGGCCACCTCGCCGGAGGTTTCGAGCAGCGCCTCAAACCGTTCGACGTCGTCCGCGCTCCATCCCGCGATGTCCGCCACCGTCACGCCCTCGGCCTGAAGACGCTCTGCGAGTTCGGAGGTGACGCCGTCGATCGCGGTCAGCGCGGTCGCCTCCGAAGCGGCCGGCGACGCGTGGGCGCCGACGTCTCGGGCCGAGAGGCCGTCCGTCGCGGGAGGCGCCGCCGCAGGCTGAGCCGTGGGGCGGGCCCCGCTCTTCGCTCCGTCGCTGGTCTTGCCCCGCGTCGCGCCGATGGGCGTTGACGCGGGGCGTTCAACGGCCGCGGGCGCCGCGCTCTCGCCGTCCGCGGGCGGTGGCGCGTCGTGGACGCCGAGCCTCACTTCGCGTCGCAGATCATGCAGCTTGCGTTCGAACTCGGCGGCGCGGGCGCGTTCGCGCGCCCGGTCCGCCTCCGCTTCATGGCGCTTCGTGCGTTCCGCGGCGAGCTCCGCGAACAAATCCTCGCGCCCCACGCTGCCTGGGCGTCCCATAATCCACCGCGCCGCCGCGAGCCCCAGCACGAACGCGAGCAACAGCTGAAACCAGTTAAAGACAATCAACCAAATCATGGCGTCGGCCTTTCGGGTCGCGCATCACCTTCACCGTCGCGCGCCGGGATCACAGTGAAGCTAATCCGTCGATTCGTCCGGCGCCCGGCCAAGGTGGCGTTGGACGCAATGGGGTTCGCATCGCCGTAACCGGCCGCGCGGACTTGCGCCGCCCCCAGGTTAAACAGGCTCAGGCGCTCCACCACCGCCTCGGCCCGCCTTTGGGACAAAAAGCGATTGTAGGTGGGATCGCCGCGGTTGTCGGTGTGCCCGCCCACGACGACGCGCACGGGCCCGCACTGCGCCAGGGCGTCCACCACCGCCAACACCGCCGCGTCGCTCTCCTCCGCAAACGTCGCTTCACCGAACGCGAACGCGATCGCGCCGGCGGGCGCCGCCGCCTCCAGCGAGGCTTGGCACGCGGTCTCCTCGACGCTCAACGCGACGGGCGGGTCCTGCGCCTCCTCCTCGGGTTCCTCCGTCACGGCCTCCACCGCATCCGGAGGCGTCTCCTCCGACGCCGCGCGTTCGGCGGGAACCTCGACGCGGGGCGCGGGCTCCACGCTCTCCGCCACGGCCGGCGCACTCGGCGGCGGGGCTGACGCCAACGCCTCACTCTCAGTCGTCGCCGTCGGCGTTGGGGCCGCGATCCGCAGGTTGAGCGCCGTGGTGAAGGGTCGTGGCGCCATGTCCGCAAACCCCTCAATCAGGCGCTGACGCTCCCGCGACATCGCCACGCCGGACAACCGGATCTCCAGATCCGACAACGTCAGCCGGCCCGAGTCCAAACGAGTCAGCAAATCAAGGCCAAACAAGGCGCCCTGCACCCAGTCCGCGCCAGGCGGCGCGCCGGTGGCGACATCCAGCGTGATCTCCACGCCGCTGGGAACCATGGCCGCGGCGCGCTCACTCAGACGCTCGCGATCGCGACGGCTGGCGACGACGCCGCGCACGAGCAGCGTTCCGTCCCCAGGCTTCGACGCTGTCAACAAGAAGGGCGAACGCTCCGGAGCGCGGGTCTCCACTTGGTCAACGACGGTCGCAACGCCGCCGAGAATGGGGCCGCCAGGCCAACTCGACCCGCGCACGGCTCGGATCGCCTCCGCCCGCGCGCCCTCATGGGGCGCCGCGCCCGCCAGCACAACGCGGCGTCCACTGACAGTGACCTGCGCCCAGTCATGGCCCCGTTCGGCGAGCGCCGCTTCGGCGCCGTCACGCAACGCCGCCTCCGCGGCGCGCGCGCCGCCGGGGATCCAAGGCGTGTGGACAGCCAGCCAGCCCAGCGCCAAAAACGCCAGGGCGCTGAGCGCGATCCGCAGTTCCGTCGACATGGGCGTTCTCCCACTCCCGGCCGTGTCCGTGGCCGGGAACCGTCGCGCACCGCCCCGCCGTCACGCGCTTTCGCTTGACGAGCCGTCCGCCGGGTCCGCGGCGCGCCGGAGGGCGGCCACCTGATCCTCCAGATACTTCACCCGCGAGTTCAAATAGCGGTTACGCCATTGCAGCGTGGAGTCGCCGTCCGCGCTCTCGCCGCGCCCCGCCGCGTCCACCTCCGCCAGCCGCGCCCGCAAGCGCGACGCCTCCTCGGCCTGGGCCTGGAGGCCGGCGACCTGCGCGCGCAAGGACGCAGCCTCTGGCTCCTCGGCGGATTGCGGCGCGATGTCCGCGGACTCGAAATCCGACAAACGGCGCTCCAGATAATCGACCCGCGAGGTAAGGTATCGGTTACGCCAGCTTAACACGGTGTTGTCGTCGCCACCCTGAGGCGCCACGGTTCCGGCGTCGCGCTCCGCCAGACGGGCGCGCAACCGCGCCACCTCATCGCTGAGATCCGTCGCGGCCGCAGCCTCCAACTCGGCAACGCGCGCCCGCAGGCGCTCATTCTCAAGGATCCGTGGGGCGTCCTGGGCCTCCTCAGATTTCCCTTCAAGATAGGTCACGCGCGACGTGAGATACTGATTGCGCCACCGCAGCCGCTCGATCTCCGCGGTGCTCTCCATGGTGGCCTGGTTTTGCGGGGCGTAGGCGAACGCCAAGCTTTCCAATTCCGCCACCCGCGCGCGCAGCGCGATCATCTCCGCCTCAACTTCGTTCGGCTCCGCGACCGCGTGGCCTTGCACGTCGGCGAGCTTGTACTCCAGCCATTGATTGCGCGCCGACAACCAATGGGGCGCCCGCGCCGGAGCGTCTTCAGCGTAGGCCGCACGGTCGCCCGCCTCGATCGCCGCCAGCCGCCGCGCGGCCGCCACGAGGTCTTCGCGTTCGGCCTCCCACGTCGCGGTCTCGCGGCGCAGCGACGCCAAGGCCGCCACGGCGGGCTCGAGCTCGGCCACGCGCGCGCGCGCCTCCTCCAACTCCGCCGCGCGCGCTTGATCCTCTTGATCACGCTCACCGACCAACGCCCGCGCAGCGCGCGCGAGATCCAGCTCTTCACGCAGCCGGGTCACTTCCGCTTCGGCCGCGGCGAGCGCCTCGGGATTTGACTCCGGCTCCGTGCGGGTATCGACCGCCGCAGCCGCGGTCTCCAACGCCGAAACGCGCGCGCGCAGCTCTTCGGCATGGGCCGCTTCCCGATCAGCGGCGCTGCGGGCCGCGCGCACCGCGGCTTCGAGCTCCGCCACTTGACGTGGATCGGCGGCGGGTTGGGCGGTGCGCGCTTGAACACTCTGGCTCTCGACCATGGCCGACAGGCGGGCGGCTTGCTGGCGGTAGGAGTCCGTTTCGTGGCGCGCGCGGTCGACGTCAGCCACGAGCGCGGTCACCCGCCGCCGCGCCAACAGCGCCCCCGCCGCGAGGCCCAAACCGAGGCTGATCGCGCCCGCCAGGACGAGCAAAGTCCACATTTGGGCCAGCAGATACGCCATCCCGTCTTCTCCGCCTCAATCGCGCACCCGAAACACCACCGGCGGCGCACGCCCATCCACAGCCACGTCGGACGCATCCTGAGCAAAATCAACCAGAACATCCGCGAAAGACTGGTCGGGCGCCACGCCCTTCAACACCAAATAGTCCGCCACGGCCTGGGCGCGCGCGCGCGCCATCTCCGACGACACGCCCGCGTCCGCGGTCTTTGCGTCGTCATCGGGGTCGTCATCGACGTCGTCCTCGACCTCGGCGGTGGCGTCGTCGTCCGCCTCCCGCTGCACGCCCAGCACCACCACCCGCATCCCCCGGCATCGTTTCGCAACCGCCGCGACCGCGTCCAGGGTCGGATAGCTTTCCTTATCCAACGCCGCGCCATCGCCGCCAAACCGAAGCACGCCCTCCGCCGCCGCGGCGGCGAGCGCGTCCACGCAGTCCGAGCGGCGTGTGATCACCGGCGGGCCCGACTCGGTCGCCGGCTCGACGTCGATCTCGGACCCGTCCAAGGCGTCCACGGCAAAATGGGTGGTGAACACCGCCGGCGCGCGCGACGCCGCTTCCGTGACCCGCTCCCGCGCCGCCTGATCGGGCACGCGGCCCGTCACCTCAATCGACAGATCTGTGATCACGACCTGGCCCTCAGTCATTTGGGCCAGTTGGGCCAGGGCCGCTCGGGTCGCGGCGGCCCACGCCATATCGTCAGGCGCGCCGCGCGCCACGCGCATGTGGTCGACCAGCCCGCTCGGAAACAGCTGCTGGGCGTACTGCGCCAGTTCGCGCCGGGCCGGCCGGCTGGGCGCGCCGCCGGACAAAATCACGCCGGACGCCTCACGGCTGGCCTGCCACACATAGGGGCTCATGGCGTCCGCGAGGGTCGTGGCGTCACGCACACGGGTGACGCCGCCGAACAGGACGCCTCCGGGACCCGCCGCGCGGCGCACGGCCGCGCGCGCCGCCGCGCGCTCCTCCTTCCGAGGCGCCTGGCCGGTGACGGTCGCGCGCTGCCCGGAGATCCGCACGCTCGCCCATTCCCCGAGGCCCGCTTCAAACAGCGCGGTTTCGCCGGCGCGCTGCAGACGCGCCTCCACGCCGCGCGCGCTCGCGCGTCCGTCGCCGTGAATGACGAGCCACCCGGTCACCAGCATGACCGCGGCCCAAAGCGCCGCCAGAACGACCCGGGTCATTCCGCGCCCTCCTCATTTGGACGCCCCGCCCGGCGCGCCCTCCATGGTCGGAGTGGGCCGCGTCTCGGCCCCGTCGCCGGTGGCCGGCCTGCGGGCGCAGGTCGGGACGCCGCTCGACCCGCCGTCCAAGACGTGGATCGTGCTTAACCACCCGACATGGTTAGGGCGCCGAGCTTAACGTGTCGATGTCGCTGGCGCGGTCCGCTCAGTCGGCGCGAAACGGAAAAGCCGATGGGCCGCGGTGGTTGAGGTCGATGAACACGCTGCGATGCGCCGGCGGCTCCGCGCGCGCGGGGCAATTTGGGCGCTCACAGCGGCGGCAGCCCGGCCCGATCGCTTCGCCAGGGCCATCGAGATCAAGCCCGTCCGCGTCGCGCCAACGCCGCGCCTGTTCCGCCGGGCACGCCATCACCAAGGTGATGAACGCGCCCGCCTCCGCGCCGGCCGCCACCGCGCGCGGGATTAACCGCGCCGTGGTTACGAGCTTCACCCGATTGGCCGTCGTCACGAGCTGAGCCCGCAGGCGATGTGGGGCGTTCGCGCCATCAAACGCGATCCAGCGTGCGCAAGGCGCGCCAAGCTCGTCGCTGAGAAACCCCTCAGCGCCCGACCGTGTGACCGTGTGGCCGGCCCCATCGACCCGCAGCATCATGAAGGCTGGGCCGGCGCGCTCCGGTCGCCGCAAGGTCGTGAACCGACGCGCCGCCTGGGACAAGCTCACGCCGAAGCGCGCGGCGACGCGCTCGGTGTCATAACGTGCCGCCTCCGCGGCGGCGAAGAAGCGCTCGTAGGGCATGACCATCGCCGCGGCCATGTACTTCGCCGCCGCCATCCGCAGCCACGTCCACATGGGCGGATCGGACGCCTCCAGGTCCTCAAAACCCGCCGCGACCAAAGCCTCGCGCAGGGCCTCCTCCGCGCCGAGCACGGCGAGATAATAGGCCAGCACGAAAGACCGGCTCGCCATCGGCGTCATATCCGAGAGATGCACGCGGCGGCTGTGGCGGTCATACCGGCGCACCGCCCCCCCCATGACGGGCTCCGGGGCCAGCTGCACCTCCACCGCGTGTCGGGCCCGCAAGCGCCGCGCCAACAGCCCCATGAGGTCTGGCGCGCCGGCCTCGTGGGCGGGCACCATGTCGGCGGCGGCGGCCTCCAACAGCGGGTGATGCGAGGGCCAGCGGCTCCAGATCTCGCGCATGCGATCCGCGGCCGTGATCGGACGCGCGCCGGTCGGCGGCGCGTCCGCACGACCGAGCCGATCGACAGCGTCTTCATAGGCCGTGTGCAAACGCACCAGCGCTTCCGCCGCGCGGGGATGGCGGGCCGCCAGCTCCGCCAACTCATGCCGTTCGAGGCCCACCGCCTCCAACGCCGGATCCGCGGCGGCCTTCGCCAGCGCATCCGCCAACGCTTGATCGCCATCGATCTTCAGGGCGCGGAGATCGAAGTCATAGGTCTCAGCCAGCTTCAGCAGCACGCGCGCGGAGACCGGCCGCTGATCCCGCTCGATCAAAGTGAGGTAGCTGGCGGACACCGCCAGATCCGCCGCCATCTGCGCTTGGGTCAAGCCCAGGCCCTTGCGGAACCGGCGGATCTGAGCGCCCGCAAAGACTTTTCGGTCCGACATATCCGTTACACTAAATTTACAAAGTTACTTATGTCAATTGTAAG
>CAZGLY010000045.1:0-21765 GCA_964526675.1 uncultured Caulobacterales bacterium | reverse complement strand
TCGATAAAACCTTCTCGTGAGAGGGGAAAAAGATCAAGGGGCGCGGGCTCGCGCATGCGGATGGGACGCGTTAAATCTTGGTCATGAGCACACGAACAGCCCCCAAGACCGCCGGCCGCAAAGCCGAAATCGCCCGCACCACAAAAGAGACGGACATTTCCGTCGCGCTCACCCTCGACGGGACGGGGGCGGCCGACGTCGCCACCGGCGTCGGGTTCTTCGATCACATGCTGCAGGCCTTCGCCAAGCACGGCGCGATTGACCTCACCGTGCGGGCGAAGGGCGATCTCCACATCGACGCCCACCACACGGTGGAGGATGTGGGGATCGTCATGGGACAGGCGGTGCACGAAGCGTTGGGCGATCACGCCGGCATCCGTCGCTTCGGCCACGCGTATGTCCCGATGGATGAGGCGTTGAGCCGCGTGGCCGTGGATCTCGCCAACCGGCCTTACCTGGTCTGGAATGTGGTGATGCCGACGCCGCTCGTGGGCGTGGGCTCAGGCCCGGGCATGGACACCCAGCTCTTCAAGGAGTGGTTCCACGCCTTCGCTTGGAACGCCGGCGCGTGCGTGCACGTGGACAGCCTTCATGGGGCCAACACGCATCACATTGTCGAGAGCTGCTTCAAGGCCCTCGCGCGGGCGTTGCGCCAGGCCGTCGAGCCGGACCCCCGCATGGGGGGGCAAGCGCCGAGCACCAAAGGCGTGTTGTAGGGGCGCGCAGCGTGATGCGGCTGCGCCGGCCCTGTTGGACGGTTCGTCGGCGTGTGTCTACACAGGGGGCATGGGGAAGCTCTTTGATCTCCCGCCGATCTGGCTGCTGGCGCATATGGCTGCGGCGTGGCTGCTGGCCAAGCTGGCCCCGATCGCGAGCTGGGACACAGGCGTCGTCAAGTGGATCGGCGCGGCGTTCATTGTCGATGGCCTGCTGATTATGGCGTGGGCCGGCGCGACCATGATGGCCGCGCGCACGACGGTGATGCCCAAGAGCGCGCCGACGGCGCTCGTCACCGGCGGGCCGTTTCGCCTGTCGCGCAATCCGATTTATCTGGGTGACGCGTTGATCTTGTGCGGGTGGGCTTTGTGGCTCGGCGCGCTGTCGCCGTTCCTGCTGGTTCCGGTGTTCATGGCGGTGATTCACCTGCGCTTCATCCGCGGCGAGGAGGCGGGGCTGAAGGCCGCTTTCCCGGACGATTACGCCGCATGGGCCGGCAAAGTTCGCCCCTGGATTTAGCGCAACGGTCAGCCTAACGGTGACGCATGACCCAAATGGTCGCCCTCATTGATTATGGCGCAGGCAATGTGCGCTCGATGGGCAACGCGCTGGTCGCGGCGGCGCGGCGCGCGGACCTGCGCGTGACGGTGGAGCTGACGGCGGACCCCGCGGCCGTGCGGCGCGCGGATCGCGTCGTGTTGCCGGGCGTGGGCGCGTTCGCGGCGTGCGCGAACGGGATCGCGGCGGTCGATGGCCTCTACGAGGCGCTGGAGTATGTGGCGTTCGCGGACAAGAAGCCGTTCCTCGGCGTGTGTGTGGGCATGCAGTTGCTCGCCGATCGAGGGTTGGAGCATGGCGAGCATGCCGGCTTCGGATGGATTGCGGGCGACGTGGCGCGGCTCGCGCCGCCGGACCGGCGGCTGAAGATCCCGCACATGGGGTGGAACGCGGTGGCGCGGCCTCCCGAACCGATCGAGGCGTTCGCTCCGGAGCTGGAGCGGCGCGGCTGCTACGACGCGACGGTGGCGCAGGGCGTGTTGCCCGTCGACCTCCAGCCTGAAGTGGCGGCGCGCCATCCCGTATTTGAAGCGGTGCGGGACGGCGAGCATTTCTTCTTCGTGCATTCCTATGCGTTTGCGGTGGAGTTCGCCTATGAGGAGGCGCTGCGCTGCGACTATGGCGGGCCGTTTACCGCGGCGGTGGCGGCTGGGAACATTCTCGGCGTGCAGTTCCACCCCGAGAAGAGCCAAGACGCGGGCCTTGATCTGCTGGCGGCGTTCCTCGCCTGGGAAGGGTGAGCGCCTCAGCCCCGCGGGCGGCGGCCTCTGGCCCCTGGGACAGTGTTCACGAAACTGGTGTAGGACTGCGCCAGTCGCCCACAGGGGCGCGTGGCATGAGGGCGCAAGCGATGATTCTCTATCCCGCCATCGACATCAAAGACGGCGCGGTCGTGCGCCTGACCCAGGGCCGTATGGAGCACGCCGACGTTTACAACGATGATCCCGGCGCCCAGGCGAAGATCTGGAGCGACGCCGGCTTTGGGTGGCTTCACGTTGTTGATCTGGATGGAGCCATCGCCGGCGAACCTCAGAACGCCGGCGCGGTGCGCAAGGTGCTCGACGCCAGCTCCGCCTCCGTTCAGCTGGGGGGTGGCGTGCGGTCCCTCGCCCGCATCGCCTACTGGCTGGACGCCGGCGTGACGCGGATCGTGTTGGGCACGATTGCGGTTCAAGATCCCGAGTTGGTGAAGACGGCCGCCCGCGAGTATCCGGATCAGATCGCCGTCGCCATTGACGTGCGCGCGGGGCGCGTGGCGGTCGAGGGCTGGGTGGCTCAGACGACGTGCGACGCTGTGGAGCTTGCTGAGCGCTTTGAGGACGCCGGCGTGGCGGTGGTCATTGTCACCGACATTGAACGCGACGGGCTGAATGAGGGCGTCAACATCGAGCTCGCTGGACGGGTGGCGGATGCGGTCACCGTGCCGGTGATCGCCAGCGGCGGCCTGGCCGCCTTGAGCGAGATCCACGCGCTGAGAGACCGGCATTTGACCGCCGAGGGGCGTCGCCCGATCGAAGGCGCGGTCATCGGTCGGGCGCTGTATGACGGGACGATCGAGCCGGCGGCGGCGCTGGCGGCCGCGACCGCCGCGCAGACCCAGTCTGAAAAGGCTGATTCGGGCGGTCTTTAACCATACTCAAAGCACACTTTAATATTGTGTGAGCGCACACAAGTAGGATTTCAGACAAATCTGATTTCGGCCTTAGGTGCGTCTTAATGCCGCCACTGTCAAACTTATGCTCACGATGGACCACTAGAGGAGACTGGTCATGTTGGAGCAATTCACACGATCCGAGCTTCGGTTCCTGGCTGTGATTTCAGGCGTCATGCTGTCGAGCGGCGCGGCCCTGGCGGCGAGCGTTCTCGTCTGACCGCGACGGCGTTGGCGGCCAGGGCGTCGGACAACAGCATGCGACGTCGGAGCAATCTGACGTGGACAAAACGACATGTGGCCTAGCCCTCGTGTCGTCGGGCGCTGCGACTTTGTCCACCCACCAAGTCAACCCATCCACAGGAACGCCCGAACCTTGTGCGGCTGTGGGAGACACGCGGGCTTCGCGCTATGGGTGCTGCGAAGCCCAGATGCCCGTTTGTGCGGCCACTATCGGCAGAGCGGAGCGGCCTCTACCCGCCCCAGTTGTTGCATAAGCACTTGATGTTGCGCGAAAGCACCACCGAATATGCCGAGAACATTTGAGCATGCGCGACTGTTGACATCGTTATCGGAGCAAAAGGCCGCCCCCATCAGCATTGCCACAAACAACGCCGCTTGGTAATCTTGGAATTCATCTTCTTCAATAAGTGACCCAACCCAACCCGCGGCGCCACCACCGGCGGCAAGAACAGCAATCGTCGCCATGGGGTGACGCGCAATGCTCTCGCTAAAGGCGTTCTCCGCAAGCCTTTCATCCGCCTGTGCAATTTCTGAACGGAATGACTGCTTCTGATATGACGTAAAGCAGGATTGCCCCAACGCCGGAGTGGCGGCGCACACTGCTAACGCTAAAGCCAAGACAGCAATTCGCATTGATGCTTCTCCCCACAACGCCTTTGGTTTGGCGGCCCGCCTCCAAAGCGCGCTAAACGTGTGGAGTGTCGCACAGGCGCAGCCTAAAGGCGAGTGCCGGTTGAGTGTGTTCCGGATTACACGCCAGCGGGAACGAGGCCTGCGAGCGTCGCCAAGTTCGTCTCGGGCCGGGCGCCGTAGTGGGCGATGACTTCGGCGGCGGCGATCGCGCCCAGGCGGGCCGCGTCGACGGGCGTGCGCCCGCGCGCCAGGCCAAACAGGACGCCGGCGGCGAACTGATCACCCGCGCCGGTGGTGTCCGTGAGTTCGCCGTCAATCGGGGCGGCGGGCACGGCTTGAACCTCGTGCTCCGCGATCACGAGCGCGCCCTTTTCCGACCGCGTCACAAAAGCCAACGCGCTGTCGGCGCGCACCGCCTCCACCGCGGCGTCAACGTCGTCCGTCTCATAGAGCGACAAAAGCTCCGCCTCATTCGCGAAGAGGATGTCGGTGTGATGCGTCACGAGGTGTCGGAAGCTGTCGCGGTGGCGGTCCACACAAAACGTGTCTGATAGGGTGAGCGCCACACGCCGGGACGCCGCGGCGGCGGCTTCCGCCGCGTGAACAAAGGCGCGTTTCGCCTCTTCGCGGTCGAACAAATACCCTTCCAGATAAACGATCTGGGCCGCGGCGATCGTGGCGGCGTCCACATCGCGCTCGTCCAACAGCGCTGAGGCGCCCAAGAACGTGTTCATCGATCGCGCCGCATCCGGCGTCACAAGGATCAAGGAGCGCGCCGTCGCCGGCCCGTCGGCGAGCGGCTGGGTGGCGAAGTCCACGCCGATGGCGCGGATGTCGTGGGCAAAGACCGCGCCCAACTGGTCGTCGGCGACTTTACCGAGATAGGCGGCCTGGCCGCCAAAGCTCGCGACCCCGGCCATGGTGTTGGCCGCGGAGCCGCCGGAGGTTTCCTGGCTCGGAGGCATGGCGGCGTAGAGTTCTTTCGCGCGCGCCTCGTCAATCAGGGTCATGGCGTCCTTCGCCACGCCGTGGGCCGTGAGGAAGGCGTCGTCCACGCGCGCGATCACATCGACAATCGCGTTGCCGACGCCAACGACGTCATAGCGCGAGGCCCCTTCGGCGGCGGGCGCGGCGTTGGTCATAAGCTGTCTCCTTTGGCGGTCGCGCATCGGCGAACGCCCCAGACCTAGGGCGGCTTGGCGGGCTGGCGCAAGCGCGCGAGGCCGCCGTGCGCGGCGGGAGGGCGCGTCTTGTGTTGCGCATCGCGACGGGCTAGGGCCGGCGGATGACGACGACGGCGTTTTTGATTTCCTCCAACATGGTCCCGGGCGCGCCGGACGCCCGCGCGGATCAATTTGAGCTCGTGAACCAGTACGGCGCTCTCGCGCCCGCTTGCGCGGCGCGGGGCATCACGCTGGAGCAGGTGGTGTGGGACGACCCCACCATCGATTGGGCGCGCTATCAGGCCGCGCTGATCGCCGCCACCTGGGATTACTGGGACAAAGCGGAGGCGTTTGGCCCGGCGCTCGCGGCGATCGAGCGCGCCATTCCCCTCTTCAACCCGCATCGCGTGGCGATGTGGAACCTCGACAAGATCTATCTGAAAGCGTTGGCGGACGCCGGCGCGCCCTTCCCGGCGACGGTGTGGGCGGATCGGGCGGACGCTGAGGCGCTTGCGGGCGCGTTCGACGCCTTGCAGACGGATCGTCTCGTTGTGAAGCCGCGGGTTGGCGCTGGCGCGCTTCGGCTGGCCCAGGTCACACGCGGCGCGCCGTTGCCGCCGCCGGAGGCGTTGCCGGCGGGAGCCTGTCTGATCCAACCCTTTCTGGACAGCGTGGTCACCCGGGGGGAGGTGTCGCTGCTCTACTTTGGCGGCGTGTTTTCCCACGCGCTGTTGAAGCGGCCGGCGGAGGGAGATTTCCGGGTGCAGAGCGTTTATGGCGGGCGCGAGACGCCACACACGCCGTCACCGGCGGAGCTGGAGGCCGCGGAGATCGCCCTCAGCGCGGCGGCGGCTGCGACCGCGGTCGAGAGCTTCCTCTACGCCCGCGTGGACTTGGCGGAGGGCGCGGACGGGCGGCCGGTGCTGATGGAGCTCGAGCTGATCGAGCCCTATTACTATCCCAAGGAAGGCCCTGGCTGCGGTGAGCGGTTCGCGATGGCCTTGGAACGCGTGCTGAGCTGATGCGCCGCGCGGTCGGGGTGTGAGCGATGCTGCGAGGCGAGTGCAACTGCGGCGCGGTGGCGTTTCAGATCGACGTCGACGTGACGGACGTCTTCGTTTGCCACTGCTCGATTTGCCGCCGGGCGACGGGAACGAATGGGATCGCCGTGGTCGTCGTTCCGAATGATGCGTTTCGTTGGCTGCGCGGAGAAGATCAGATCGCGCGCTGGGTGAAACCGGGCGCGGACTGGCGCGTGGCGTTCTGCCGCGTGTGCGGCTCGCCCTTGCCGGGGCCGAATGATGACGCGCGGATGTTTGCGCCGGCCGGCCTGATCACGGAGGGGGGCGAGGCTCTGAAGGTTGCGCATCACATCTGGGTGGGCTCCAAGGCCTCATGGGATGTGATCGGCGATGACGGCGTTCAACACTGCAAAGCCTTTGAGGGGTAGGCGCTGGCCGCTTAGCCCTCGCCCGGCGCGGGCGTTTTGTCCTTAAAGCGGCAGAGGTCCGCAATCACGCAGCGCCAGCATTCGGGCTTGCGCGCCTTGCACACATAGCGCCCGTGCAGGATCAGCCAGTGATGGGCGCCTTTCTTGAAGTCGGCCGGCGTCACGCGCTCCAGCCGCTGCTCCACCTCAAGCGGCGTGTCGCCGGGCGCGAGCTTGGTGCGGTTGCCGACGCGGAAGATGTGGGTGTCCACAGCGATGGTGGGTTCGCCGAAGGCCTCGTTCAGGACGACGTTGGCGGTTTTGCGCCCCACCCCCGGCAACGCCTCCAGCGCCTCGCGGTCCTGCGGCACCGCGCCGCCATGCTCAGTGATCAGTTGCTGTGAGAGCGCGATGACGTTCTTCGCCTTGTTGCGGAAGAGGCCGATTGTTTTGATGCGATCGCGCACGTGCTCTTCGCCCAGCGCGACCATGGCCTCTGGCGTGTCGGCCTCCGCAAACAGGCGTTTGGTGGCTTTGTTCACGCCGACATCCGTGGCTTGGGCGGACAGAGCCACCGCCACCAGCAAGGTGTAGGGGTTGGAGTAGGCGAGTTCGGTCTTTGGCTCCGGCAGCGCGGCGGCGAGACGCGCATAGAGTTCCGCCGCCGCGGCTTTGGGGAGGCCGCGGGGCGCGGGCGTCTTTTTCGTCCGCGGGGCGCGGGTCGGGGATGGGGTGGAATCCGTCATACCCGCTTCGTTTAGGCTGCCTGGCGTTGATCGCAAAGACCCGCCCCGCCCTCGGCGCGGGCGCATCAGGGCTTTATATGCCGCAGCATGGCCGTGTTTGAGGATATCCCCCGCGCTGATGCGCCCGCGTTGGAAGGCCCGCTGCTGATGGACGCGGTGCTTACGCCGAACCGGTCGCTCACGCGGGGCGGCTTCGTCGCGCTTCTGGCGGCGATCGTGGCCGTGATCGTGTTGGCGGGCGTGTTCTACGTCACGGCTGGGGCATGGCCGGTCCTGGGGTTTTTGGGCTTGGACGTGGTCTTGGTGATCGTCGCGTTTCGGCTCTCGTATCGGCAGGGGCGGATGAGCGAGTGGGTGCGTGTTTCCGCGGATCAGGTCCAGGTCACGCGCCGGCACCCCGATGGGCGGGAGCAGCACTTTGCGTCGTCGCCGGTTTGGGCGCGGGTGGAGGTGCGGGCGGCGGGCGAGCACGCCGCGGAGGTGCGCCTCACGAGCCGCGGCGAAGGCGTGATCCTGGGCGCGTTCCTCTCGCCGCCGGAACGGGAGGCGTTTGGCGCCGCGCTCCGCGCCGCCATCCAGGCCGCACGCGACGTCCGCCATGACGTCTGACCCCCATGGCGCGGCGAGACCGCTATTGATCACAAGGAGCCTTCGCCATGACCTCAGCGCCTTTCGCCGCAGATGACGCTCGCGCGTTGGCCGTCGCCTTCCTCTCGCGGGTTTGGCGCGGAGAGGACAACGACCTCGACGCCATCGATGCGTTGATGAGCGAAGATTATCAGCTCCATTCCGCAGGCCGCACCATCGCCGGCCGCGCGGCGTTCAAGGCGTGGGTGGCCGAGTTTCAAACGCGGCTTCTGGAGGCCAAGAACGACATTCTGGAGGTGTTCAGCGATGCGTCCGGCGAACGGGTCGTTGTGCGCTGGCTCTGCAGCGGCCGAAACAACGGCATGTTCGGGTCCGAGCCGGACGGGCGGCCGGTCGCGTTCACCGGCATCGCGATTTGGCGCGTGCGCGATGGCCGATTGGTTGAGTGCTGGGCCGAGCGGGCCGCGCTGGAGGCCTATCAGAGCCTCATGGCATGAGCCGGCTCCATCATGGCGCAAGGACCGGGCGGTCCGCCGAATCGGCTGGCCTTAGAGTGATCGCCTGGCCAAGGTGGAGAAACGGTGATGCCTTTGGATGAAATGACGGATCAGGCTTCGGATCGCGCCACGTTCGTGGGCGATGAACGCGGCGCGGACGCCCTTAGCGAGCGGCGCCGCGACAGCGCGCGCGTCATCGAAGCGCTGTCGTATCTTGGTGAGAATTGGCGCGAGCGGCCGGACTACACCGAGGCTGCGCGGCGCGTGGGGATGTCGCCCTATCACTTTCATCGGATGTTCTCCCGTTGGGTCGGGCTCAGCCCGAAACGCTACGTCGACGCGATCGCTCAAGCGGAAGCGCGCGCGGCCCTGCAGGAGGGGGCGAGCGTGGAGGAGGCGGCGTGGGACACGGGGTTCTCCGGCCCCTCGCGGCTCCACGACGTCTACATCGCCCATGAGGGCGTGACGCCCGGGCAGGCGCGTCGGCGCGGCGCGGGCCTTTCGTTTCGGTGGGGCGTCGGCCCGAGTCCGTTTGGCTCTGGCGTTTTTCTGATGACCGATCGCGGTTTGGCGGGCCTCGCCTTCGCGCATCCGGGTCGTGAGGATGAGGCGTTCGAGGATCTTGCGATGCGCTTTCCCGCGGCGGACTTCACCCAAGACGACGCGGCGGCCGAGGCTTGGGCGGCGCGGATCTTTGCCCCCGACGGATCCAAACCAGAGCCTATTCCCCTCGTCCTCCACGGCACGCCGTGGCAGCGGCAAGTGTGGCGGGCCTTGTTGACGATCGAGGCGGGAGCGACGTCGACCTACTCCGACATCGCTCGTCAGGTGTGCACCGCGAAGGCGAGCCGTGCGGTGGGCGCCGCGGCGGGCGCGAACCCGATCTCGTGGCTGATCCCCTGCCATCGCGTGTTGGCGCGCGACGAGCGCTTAACGGGCTATCATTGGGGCGTGGATCGCAAACGCGCGATGCTGGTCTATGAGGCGCTGCACGCACATGCACGTGATGACGCCGCTGAAGCGGACGTGAGGTGACCCGCGGCGTTGTCCAGCCTACATCAGAGGCATGGGCGCGTTCACAGGCATTCTCGCCGGCTTCGCGGCTTTGGCGCTGATCCAAGGCATGCTGTTCGCGTGGCGACGGTCGACGGTCGCGCGCCGATCGCTGCGTGAATGGCGGCTGCGGGCGTCGCGGGGCGACAAGCGCCTTGAGGGGCTCACGAAAGATGACTTCGTGCGCGTTTATCGGCGGGTCTACGGCCCCCGGGGCCAAGTCTATGTGCTGGCGGGGTTGGCGGCCGCCGTTGCGTCCACGCCGATCGTGTTGGCCGCTCTGGCGGGCGTGTGGCGTTGGGCGTGGATCGCCAGCGATCGCCCGCCGGCGTACGCGCCGGGCGACTTGGTTTGGCAGTTCTATCTCTTTTTCGGATTGATCGGCGTGTGGGCCTACATCGCCTCGCGGTTCGCCGCGCGGCACCATCGCCGGCGGCCGGGACCGTTGGATCATGAGTTGGCGCGGGCCCGGGCCGGCCTTAACTGAACGGGCGGGCCGCGCCGGCCGTGGATGGAGGACGTGGGACATGGAGTTTCTGCACACCATGGTTCGGGTGTCGGACTTGGACGCCTCGCTTCGCTTTTACTGCGAGGGCCTGGGTCTCAAAGAAATTCGACGCAGCGAAAGCGAAAAGGGCCGGTTCACCCTTGTTTTCCTGGCGGCCCAGGATGATCTCGACCGCGGCGGCTTCACCGGCGACGAGAAACCGATCCCGGCGGGGCTGCCCTGCCTGGAGCTGACCTACAATTGGGATCCCGAAACCTATGACGGGGGTCGCAATTTCGGCCACGTCGCCTGGCGGGTCGGGGACATCTACGGGCTTTGTCAGCACCTGTCGAACATGGGGTATGTGATCAACCGGCCGCCGCGCGACGGGCATATGGCGTTCGTGCGATCGCCAGACGGCATTTCCTTCGAGCTGTTGCAGAAGGGCGAGGCCAAGCCGCCGCAAGAACCATGGGCGAGCATGCCCAACACCGGCGCGTGGTGAGCCGGATGTGCGCGCGACCGCCGTGTCGAACGTGACAACGGCCTAACCCGCGCCTTACCAAAAACTCATCGAAAAACGATAAGAAACCGCTGGCGCGCCGGCGGGCTCTGATCTATTGATTATCAAGAAGGACGGGGCGTTAACGCCGGTCCTTAAAGCCCAAGAGCGGAAATCGCCCGGGCTTCCGGTTGGTCGCCGGATTTTGGTCGAAAGAGAAGGAACAGGACAATGAACACGGCATCTCGCAAATCCACCACCCTCCTTGGCGCTGCGGTTTACGGCGCGCTGGTGATCCTCGTCGCGGCCGCATCGCTGGCCACAGTTTCTCCGATGTTTGCGTAGTGCGCACGGCGACGCTCAAGGCGCGTTCACCCCTTACGCGCCTTCGGCGGCCCGGATCTGGCCGCGCTTCCTGGATCTGACGCAGATCATTGTTCCGGAAGGCGGTTAGGCGACGTCACACCAACCCCTCGCGGACGTCGCGCCCGGCTCTCGCCGGGCGTCCGGGCGACGCGCCCAAACGGGCCTTAGAGGCCCAGCACGTCTTCCATCGCATAAAGACCCGGGTCGCGCTGATGAGCGACCCAGCGCGCCGCGGCGAGCGCGCCGCGGGCGAACATAATCCGGTCATAGGCCTGATGCGCGATCGTCAGCATGCCGTCGGCCGCGGCGAACCGCACTTCGTGCTCGCCGACCACGCCGCCGCCACGCAGCGAGGCGAACCCAATCTCGCCGCGCCCACGCGGCCCGCGGAGGTCTGGACCGGCGCGCCCGCGCACCGCCTTGTCGTCCAAGTCGACGCCACGTCCGGCGGCCACGGCGCGACCAAGCATCAGCGCTGTTCCCGACGGCGCGTCGGCTTTGGCGCGGTGATGCATTTCAAGGATCTCGACGTCCCATTCCTCGCCCAGCGCGGCGGCCGCCCGTTTGACAAGGCCCGCCATCAGCGCCACGCCGAGTGAGAAGTTGTCCGCGCGCAGGATCGCGATTTGTTCCGAGGCGGCTTCGATGGCCGCGTTGTCCTCATCCGTGAAGCCCGTCGCCCCGATGACGAGGCCCGGCCCGCCGCGAGCGGCGAGCGCGCGCGCGTGATCCGCGGCGGCTTCAGCTGTCGACACGTCAATGAGGACGTCGGCGTTCGCGACCGCGGCCTCCACATCGTCGACGGCCGGTAGATTCAACTCGCGGCCGCCGCCTTCCACGAACAAACCCAGATCCATACCGGCGGCGGCGGAGCCCGGCCGCGCCAACCCGGCGACGAGGGTGAGATCGCGCGCGTCTTCCGCGGCTTTCAGGATCGCGCCGCCGAGCCGGCCCGCCGGGCCGGCGACGGCGATGCGCACAGTCTTGGCGTCGACAGTCATGGCGCATGTCCTCTGTGGGGCCTCGCCTCGCGAGGGAGCGCGGGGCCGGGACGAACCCTTGAACGGGCACTGAACCATCATTTAGGGGGTGAGTCGCCCCCGTACAGCGACTTCGTCGCGTCCGCGCGTCGCAACGTTTGCGTTCAGCAAGCGCCGCGCTGCTCAGTGGGGATCAGGACACGACGCTGGGCGGCGACGAGCGCGGTCTCAAACGCACGGGCACGGCCGCGCTGAGACTCCACGCCGGGTCGGGAAAATTGGGGGGCGCGACTTCCGCGGGGCTGATCGCGGTCGGGTTCGCCGCACCCCCCGTGCGCGGGGGCGAGCCGGGGGAGGGTCCAACCATCCCACGCGTGTCTTTAACGCGTGGCGCGGCCGGTTCCGGCGGTCGGTGCGGCGTTGATCGCTACTCAGCGGCTTTGACGTCCGCCTCCGACGGCTCGTAGCGCAAAATGTCGGCCGGCTGGCAGTCGAGCTCGCGGCACAGCGCCTCCAGCGTCGTGAAGCGCACGGCCTTGGCTTTGCCGGTCTTGAGGATCGAGAGATTGGCGAGCGTGATGCCGACACGGTCGCACAGCTCCGTCAGCGACATGCGGCGTTCCAACAACACGCGGTCGAGGGTGACTCGAATCGGCATGGTCCTCAGATGGTGAGTTGTTGCTCCGCGCGCATCCGCGCGCCCTCGCGAAACACCTCCGCGAGCACGAAAATCACAAGAATCGCGAGCCACACGATCGGACGAAACTGGCCCACAAGCGGCACCAGCACCGCCATCGCCGCCGGCGGCGGCTCGGGTTGGTTCAACGCCGCGCGCGCCGATAAAAACACCGCCGCGGCGTAACGCGACAGCTCAAACAGGGCGCAGACAATCCACAACAACCGCGCTTCCTTCGCGTTGATCGCCACGAACGGGTCGCCCTGGGCGAGCGTTCCCAATATGCGCTGAAGCCGGAAGAGCGCGAACACCAGCACCACAAGAAGGGCGCCCAGCACCGCGAAGCGCATCGCCGCGATGGGCCACGGCATGTCGATCGTCACCGGCACGCCGAGAATCTGGCCGTTGTCGAGCATGTAGGCCGACATGGTCACGCCCGCGAGAACCACCACGCCGGCCGCCAAAACCGCCAAAGCGGCGATGGCGGTAATCACCACCAGACGCAGAGCGGCCGCGGCCGTTGAGCCGGAGGTTTCTCCGGATGTCTGCGCCTCGTCCGTCAAGCTTGCGCTCCCTCCCCGTCGACCCTTGCAGGGACTTAGCGATAAGCGATAAACGGATATTGAATTTCAATCAAGGTCTCGCCGAAGGAGCCGGTCATGGCTGACACTGTCTTGGAGCCGTCGAATGGACAGGGTCCGTCCGGGGTCGAGCGCTGGGTCGTCGCCAGCCATAACGCTGGCAAAGTGCGGGAGATCCATGCCCTTTTGGCGCCGCTGGGCGTGGAGGCGGTCTCCGCGGCGGAGCTCGGCTTGCCCGAGCCGGACGAGACCGAGGACAGCTTTGCCGGCAACGCGGTCTTGAAGGCTCAGGCGGCGGCGTCCCGCGCCGGGCTGGTCGCGCTGGCGGACGACTCCGGGTTGGTGGTTCCCGCTCTCGACGGGGCCCCGGGCATCTTTTCAGCGCGATGGGCTGGGCCGACGAGGGATTTTGCGGCGGCCATGGCTAAGGTGCAGGCGGAGCTCGACGCGCGCGCCGCCACGGACCGCTCGGCCCACTTTGTATGCGCGTTGGCGCTCGCGGATCCTGACGGGGGCGTCGAGGTGTTCGAGGGCCGAGTGGACGGCGCGTTGGTGTGGCCGCCGCGGGGCGACCGCGGCTTCGGCTATGACCCGGTCTTTTTGCCCGATGGCGAGACCGTCACCTTTGGCGAGATGGATCCAGCGACGAAACACGCCATGAGTCACCGCGCGCGAGCGTTTGCGAAGCTTTTGGCCGCGCGTTTCCCCACAGGCGCGTGACGATCGCCGTGGCGGACAGTCCGGGCTTCGGCGTCTACGTCCATTGGCCGTACTGCGCGGCGATCTGCCCGTACTGCGACTTCAACGTCTATCGCGATCGGGGCGCCGATCACGACGCGCTTCTGGCGGCCCTGGCGGCGGACATTCGCGGTTGGCGAGACCGCACCGGGCCGCGGACCGCTGGCTCGGTCTTTTTTGGCGGCGGGACGCCGTCGCTTCTGTCACCGGATGCGATGGCGCGCATTCTGGAGGCGGTTGACGACGCTTGGGGTCTCGCCCCGGACGCGGAGATTTCGTTGGAGGCCAATCCCGAGGACGTGGATGCGGCGCGCTGCGCGGCGTGGCGGGGCGCCGGCGTGACGCGGGTGTCCTTGGGCGTTCAATCCTTCGACGACGCTGCGCTGAACGCGTTGGGCCGGGCGCATGACGGCGCGCGCGCCCGCGCGGCGGCGGCGTTCGCGACGGAGGCGTTTCCCCATGTCAGCGTCGATTTGATCTACGCTCGCGCGGCCCAGACCGTGGATGCATGGGCGGCGGAGCTCAGCGTCGCCTTCGCTCTCGGCCTCAGCCATCTCTCGCTGTATCAGCTGACGATTGAGCCGGGCACGGCGTTCGCCCGGCGCGCCGCGCGCGGAGACGATCCGTCAGCGACGACCCCAAACGCCGCGGCGCTCTACGAGGCGACCCAAGACTTGTGCGCCGCCGCCGGGCTCTCCGCTTATGAGGTGTCCAATCACGCGCGCGACGACACCGCGCGGTCGCGCCACAATCTTCTGTACTGGCGGTCTGGCGAGTGGGCGGGGGTTGGTCCCGGCGCTCATGGTCGCATCGGGGCGCTCGGTCTCGCCAGGCGCGCGACGGAAGCCGCCCGGCGGCCGGAGGACTATGTGGCGGCGGTCAGAACCGGCGGTTGGGGCGTCGTGGCGGATGACCCACTCGCCCTCCCGGCGCAGCGGGACGAGATGATCCTGATGGGCTTGCGCCTCAGCGACGGTCTCGATCGGGCCCGTCTGCGCGAACATCTCGGCGTGGACTTTGACGGCGACGCGCTTGCGGCGCTGGAGGCGGACGGGCTGTTGCGCATTTCGCCGGAGAGGCTCACGGCCACGAGCCGTGGTCGGCTGGTGACGGATCAGCTGGCGTTGACGTTGACCGAGGCGATGCGACCGACGTGACGGCGCGTCAATAAGTAGGACGCGGAATGTCGTCGTCCTGCTCCGCCCCGGGGGGGCGGGGGATCGGACCGGTCGCTCCGGGCGTCGGGACAGGTTGGCCCGGCGCGCCGGGCGTCGGCGCGTAATAGCCGGGCGGCCTGGGGATGCCGTCGGGGCTCGCAACAGCAGCCGCCGGCGTCACGATCACGGGCCGCGGGATGGCTTCAAACTCGTCGAAGGTGCGCGGCGCGGGCTCCAGAACAACCAATTCGCCGTCGCGGATCTGGAACACCGCGAGACCGCGCTCGACCGCGCCGTCCTCGCCAAAGCGGAAGATGCCATCGACCCCGTAGAACCCGTCATCCGCGCGAAGGGTCTCGGGCGTCAAGCCGCGATACTGCACGGGGTTGGTCAGATAGGAGACCAGTGTGACGGCGTCATAGGCCAGGCTTGAGAGCCGGCTCGCCTCTTGTCGGTACGCCAAGCGATAGGTGGTTTCAAAGCGTTGGCGGGGATTGGGGTCGGTGTCGACGAACCAACCGCGATCCAGGGCGGGTTCATCCAACACGCGCTCGTCACGCCAAAGGCTGGTGCCCATAAAGCGCACGCGGCGCGGGTCGACGTCGTAATACGGCATCAGCGGCGCCAGGGTCAGCAGCCGCACGCCGCCTTCCGGCAGGATAATCGCGTCATAGCCCACATCAAAACCGCCGCCTTGGGCCCCGGTCGCCGCGGCGGTCTGCGTGCCGCCCGAATTGTAGGCGCGGCGGGCGTCATAGCGAGCCAGCGCGCGGGCCGGCTTGGTGAGGGCGTCGGCGTTGGCGTTGGGCGGAAACAGCTCGTAGTTCGACAGATAGCCGCCATAGCCCTGCGCGGTCGTGTTGAGCGCGTCGCGCACCCGCCGGCCATAGGGGTTGTCGGGCGCCAGAAGAGCAAAGCGCGCCATGCCTTGGCGCAGCGCATACTCCACCAGCCGCTGGATCTCCTCCTCAGGCGCGAGGCCGAGCAGGAACGCGCCCGTGCCCGTCGCGGCGCGGTCGTTGGAGAACGCGATGATCGGCGTGCTCTCCACATCAATCGCGTTCGCCGCCGCCTCCACGCCGGAGGCGAACAACGGCCCGATAATGACGTCGGCGCCGTCCTCCACAGCGGAGCGCGCGGCTTGCCGCGCGCCCGGCGGCGTGCCGGCGGTGTCTTTGGGGATCAACACCAAACCGCTGTGACCGCCCTCAAACAGCGCGAGCTGAGCGGCCTTCAGCATCGAGTCCGCTTCCACCCGTGCGGCGGCGCTTGTGCTGGAGAAGGGCAGAAGCAGCGCCACGCGCATCAACGTGTTGTCCTGACCCGTTTTGTGCGGCGGCGTCAGCGGTTCGCCGCGCCGCGCCGCGCGGCGTTCACGGCGTTCGCGCCGTTCTTCCGACGTCGCGGGCTCATAGGCGCGCACGCCAATCCGGTCGCCGCGCGGATCGATCGCCGGCAACGGTTCCTCATTGGGGAGGTTGGTGCAGGAGGCGAGCGCCCACGCGCCGAGCGCGACCGCGAGCCCGCCGATCCGGCGTGTCGTTTGCGCACGGCTGAGAGTTGCGCGACATCCGCGCTTGTGGTGCTTGTCGGTCATCGGAGCCGCCATGACGCCCTCGCCGCCGCAAACTAGGCAGAGCCCTCCCCCGGCGCAAGCGGGAGAGCGCGCGCAACTTCGCATCCAGGACGGGGCGCTCGCGCCAGGGCTGTACGTCGTCTCCACACCCATCGGCAATCTCCGCGACATCACGCTGCGCGCCTTGGACGTGCTGGCGGCGGCGGATCTGGTGCTGGCGGAGGACACTCGCACCAGCCGTGTTTTGTTTGATGCATACGGACTTAAGCCGAAGGTCCGGCCGTATCATGAACACAATGCGGCGGCGGTGCGTCCGCAGATCCTCGCCATGCTGGAAGGCGGCGCGACGGTGGCGCTGATGAGCGACGCGGGGACGCCTTTAGTCTCAGATCCGGGGTTTAAACTTGTCCGCGCCGCGGTGGAGGCGGGCGTGCCCGTGATCCCCACGCCGGGGGCTTCGGCCGTGTTGGCGGCGTTGGTGGCGGCGGGGCTGCCGACCGACCGCTTTTTGTTCGCCGGATTTCCGCCGCCGCGTTCGGGCGCGCGCCGCGCGATGCTTGAGGAGCTCGCGTCGGCGCCTGCGACGTTGGTGTTCTTTGAAGCCGGGTCGAGGCTGTCGGCGGCGTTGACGGACATGGCGGCGGTGTTGGGAGACCGGCCGGCTGCGGTGCTGCGTGAATTGACGAAAACCTTCGAGGAGCGGCGCGGCGCGTCGCTGGCGGACTTGGCGCACGCGGTTGCGGCGGACGGACCGCCGAAGGGCGAGCTGGTAATCGTCGTCGGTCCCCCGGGGGCGTCGCGGTGGGACGACGCCCGCGTGGACGACGCCTTGCGCGAGCGCCTCGCGGCGTCCAGCTTGAAGGATGCGGCGGCGGCGGTGGCGACGGCGTCTGGGTGGGCGAAGCGCGACGTGTACGCGCGGGCGGTCGCGTTGCGCCGCGATGAGGGTCAGGGTGTGGGAGAGGCCAATGACGTCAGGGGGGATCGCGCCGGCGAACGGCGCGCAGAACCGCACGGGCGGTCGTCTGACGGCGGCTGAGCGGCGGAAGCAACGGAAAGACAATCGCGACGCGCGCCGTCGGCGCCGATCGGAGCGCCGCGGCCGCCGGGGCGAAGCGTTGGCGGCGCTGTGGCTGCGCCTGAAGGGCTACGCCATCGTGGAGTGCCGCGCGCGCACCAACGCAGGCGAAATCGACATCGTCGCGCGCAAGGGCCCCACCCTGGTGTTCGTCGAGGTGAAAACGCGCGCGCACGCCCGCGATGGTCTCCACGCGGTCAGCGCGTCGGCTCAACGTCGCTTGGCGCGTGCCGGCCAGGCCTGGCTCGCGGCGCACATTCCTCAAAACGGGCGCGGTCCGGTGCGGTTCGACGTGGTTGTCGTGAGCCGCGACGCCCTGCCGCGTCACGTGCGCGACGCGTGGCGGCCGGACGCCTCGCTCTGACCCGGTCTGATCCGCGCCCGGTTTCAATGTTCTGCTTGTTTGATTTTTGTTCTTGATATGTTTCTCGTTGTCATTATGGTCTCTGGTGGTCAGGGGCGTCGCCGCGGAGCGCGTCCTCAGGTCGGGGGCGGCGATGGGCGTTCACATTCGCACGGTCGCGTTTGAAGGGGCGGAAGCGCGGCTGGTCACGGTTCAGGTCCAGCTCACGGGCGGCTTGCCGGCGTTTTCCATCGTTGGTTTGGCGGACAAGGCTGTGGCTGAAAGCCGTGAGCGGGTGCGTGGGGCGTTCGCTGGCATCGGGCTGTCGTTGCCCAGCGAGCGGGTGATCGTGAACCTCTCGCCGGCCGATTTGCCGAAGGAGGGGGCGCACTACGATCTTCCTATCGCGTTGGGGGTTTTGGCCGCGATTGGCGTCGCGCCCCCGGATGCGTTCGCGTCGTGCGTCGCGCTGGGGGAGCTTGGGCTGGACGGGACCATCGTGCCTGTGGCGGGGACGCTGCCGGCGGCGATCGCCGCCAACGCGGAGGGGCTGTCGCTGATCTGCCCGGAGATTTGCGGACCTGAAGCGCGCTGGGCGGGCGATCTGGATGTGTTGGCCCCGCCGTCCCTGATGGCGCTGCTCAATCACATCAAAGGGCTGCAAGTGCTGTCGCCCCCGCCGGCCGGGCGGCTCAACGCCCTTTATGATGCGGACGCCGTCGCGGCCGGGGATTTGCGCGATGTCCGCGGCCAGGAGGTGGCCAAGCGCGCTTTGGAGATCGCGGCGGCGGGCGGACACAATCTGTTGATGATGGGCCCGCCGGGCGCGGGGAAATCGATGCTGGCGGCGCGGCTGCCGGGGCTGTTGCCGCCGCTCTCGGCGTCTGAACTCCTTGAGACCAGCTTGGTCCATTCCGTTGCGGGGTTGTTGGAGCGGGGCGGCCTCACCCGTGCGCGGCCTTTTCGTGCGCCGCACCACTGCGCCAGCATGGCCGCGCTCACCGGCGGCGGCGCGCGCGCGAAGCCGGGGGAGGTTTCGCTGGCGCACCGCGGCGTGCTGTTCCTCGACGAATTGCCGGAGTTCCATCGCCAAGCGCTTGATGCGCTGCGTCAGCCGTTGGAGACCGGCAAGATCACCGTGGCGCGTGCGGCGCGCCACGTGACGTATCCGGCCCGGTTTCAGCTGGTGGCGGCGATGAATCCCTGCCGGTGCGGCGGAGCCGCCGGCGCGGACGGGATTGCGTGTCGGCGCGGCGCGCGGTGCGCGGTCGATTATCAAGCGCGGGTCTCGGGTCCGCTGATGGACCGGATCGACCTTTGGCTGGAGACGCCGGCGGTGTCGCCGGCGGATCTGACCGCGCCGCCCGCGTCGGAGGGCACGGCGGAGGTGGCGGGTCGCGTCGCGGCCGCCCGTGACGCCCAACGGGCCCGGGCGGAAACCGGCGATGCGGGAGCGGGCGACGGCGGCCTGAACGCGGCGCTTTCTCCGGCCGCGTTGGAGCGGGTGGCGCGTCCCGACAGCGACGGGGCGGCGCTTTTATCCAACGCTGCGGAGAAGATGGCCTTGACGGCGCGCGGGTATCATCGCGTCCTGCGAGTCGCCCGCACCGTGGCCGATTTGGATGGCGCGGCGGGCGTGCGCCGTCGGCATGTGGCCGAGGCGCTGAGTCTGCGTCGTCGGCACGCCAGCCCGGCGCGGGCGCCTTAACGCCGCGGTCTCCCCCCGCGGCGGCGGCGGAGGTGAGCATGGACGAGGCGATGGGCTCGGTTTTGGACGCGATCGGCGAGTTGGTCGTCGTGCGCGGGCCGGATCGCCGCATCACATACGTCAATGCGGCTGTCCTCAGAGCGTTTGGCGGGCGGCGCGAGGACTGGATTGGCCGCGCGCTCGCGTCGATCATGTTTGAGGAGACCGCCGCTCCGGCCCACGGCGGGCGTTGGCGGGTCACGGGCCCTCTGCGCACGGTCGCGGGACCCCTCGACATGGAGTGGGAGGAGACGCGCCTGCCCGACGGCGGCTCGGTGGCGGTGGGGCGCGACGTGACGGTGCGCCTCGCCAACGAAACGGCGTTGCGGGAGGATTGGGCGGCGGCGGAATCGCGCGCGCGCGATCGCGAGGCGTTGTTCGCCATGATCACGCACGAGTTGCGCACGCCGGCCGCGGGGATGGCGGGCCTGGCTGAAGTGCTCGCGGACACCTCGCTGACGGACGCCCAAGCCTCATATGTGGACGCGTTGCGCGCCGGCGGTCGTCATCTGCTCAAATTGGTGGACGACACCCTCGATCTGACACGGCTGGAGGCCGGCGCTTTTGATCTCGCGCCACAGCCGACGGATCTCGGCGCGTTGGTCGCGGAGGTCGGCGAGTGGCTCGCTCCGCAGGCGCACAATAAAGGCGTGGAGCTCGCTATTCGGCTCGATCCGCGGCTGCCGGCGCTGGTGGAGGCCGACGCCGGGCGGGTGCGGCAGATTGCGCTCAATCTTGGCGGCAACGCCGTCAAGTTCACCGACGCGGGCGGCGTCGTGATCACGGTGGAGCGGGAGGAGCTGTCCAAGACCGATCTGGAGGCCGCGTCGGGCGCTGCGGTCGCCGGCGTGCGGTTGGTTGTCGAGGACACAGGTCCGGGCGTTCCGGAAGCCAAGCGCGGCGTGATCTTTGAAGCGTTCGCCCAGGCGGAGACGGAATCTGAATCCGGCCACCAAGGGGCGGGGTTGGGCTTGGCGATCGCGCGCCGGCTGGCTGAGGCGATGGGCGGGGACATCGGGTTCGACACCGAATTGGGCCGCGGATCCCGGTTCTGGGCGCGCATGGCTCTGCCGGTGTTGGACGATGCGCCGCTCGCGAATCCGGACGCCTTGGTCGCGCTGCAGGTGGGGGTGGCGGCCCCGGAGGCGTTGAGCCGCGAGGCGCTTGTTCGTCAGGTCGCGGCCTTGGGCGCGTCGGTCACGCCGTTGGACAGCGTTGCGGCCGCCCGCGCGGCGGCGAGGGATCATTTGCTGCTCGTTGATGAGGCGTGGGCCGACTCCGTGACGCCCGGCGATTCCGGCGGCGTGGTTTTGGTGCGCACCGAGCGACGCGAAGCCGTCGAGGGGTGGTTGGCCTTGGGGTATGAGGGCTGGCTGGTGAAGCCGGTTCGGGTCGGCTCGATGATCCGTTGGCTCACCCAAGCCGCGGCCGCGCCGCGCCGCCGCGGGCCCGCAAGCGCGCCGCCGCCCCGCCGTGAGCCGCCGCGGCCGTCTCACGCCGACGCGCCGCGGCCGGACGCGCGTGAGGCTCGAGAAGCTCGAGAAGCTCTGGGACACGGCCTGCGGTCGACGGTGGACTTTGGACCGGACGCGGATCTCCCTCCCGCAGGTCGGGACCCGATCGCCGCTGACGAGCCGCCGCGGGCGTCGCGTCGCGACGGCCTTCCGCCGGTGGAGGTGTTGCTCGTTGAGGATGACGATGTGAACCGGTTTCTCGCCCGCGCGGTGCTGTTGCGGTTGGGCGCGCGGGTCACTGACGTGACCACGGCGGCCGACGCTCTGGCGGCGGCGGAGGCGCACGCTTTCGACATCATTTTCATGGACGTTCGCTTGCCGGATATGGATGGCGCGGCGGCCACGCGGCGGCTGCGCCGCAGCCGAGGGCCAAGCGCGCGCGCGCCGATCATCGCGGTGACGGCGAACGCGCGCGAGAAAGACCGGGAGGCGTGCCTGGCTGCGGGCATGAACGACGTCTTTGTGAAACCAGCGAAGGAGGCGGATTTGCGTGACGCTCTCGAGCGCTGGACGGTTGGCGCCGCGCGGTCCCCGCACCGGGCCGGCGCCGCGGAGGCCTGAGCGTGGCGCAAGACGCCGGAGTTCAACCCGCCGCGGGTTCTCAGGACGGCTGGCGCGCGGCTTTGGCGGTCTACGCGACGCCGGTGATGGCCTCGATGGTGATGCTCGGTTTTGCGTCGGGCCTGCCGCTCTACATGGTGTTCACCAAGCTCTCGTTTTGGCTGCGCGAGGTGGGGATCGA
>CAZGLY010000044.1:9023-21966 GCA_964526675.1 uncultured Caulobacterales bacterium | reverse complement strand
GAGGGCGCGGTTGGCGTCGTCATTTTCCAGGAACGGAATCAGCGCGGCCGCCACCGACACGAGCTGCTTCGGCGACACGTCGATAAAGTCCACCTGATCGGGCGGCAGCATGACGTTCTCGCCGGCCTTGCGGCACTGCACCAGATCCTCCGCCAGGCTGCCGTCCTCGGAGACGGCGGCATTGGCCTGGGCAATCGAGAACTTACCTTCTTCCATGGCCGACAGATAGATCACTTCATCCGAAGTCTTCCCATCGACGATCTTACGATACGGGCTTTCGATGAAGCCGTATTTGTTCACCCGCGCGAAGGTCGCCAGCGAGTTGATCAGGCCGATATTCGGGCCTTCCGGCGTTTCGATCGGACAGATCCGGCCGTAATGAGTCGGGTGCACGTCACGCACCTCGAAGCCGGCCCGCTCGCGGGTCAGACCGCCCGGGCCAAGCGCCGACAGGCGCCGCTTGTGGGTGATCTCCGAGAGCGGATTGGTTTGGTCCATGAACTGGCTAAGCTGGGACGAGCCGAAGAACTCGCGCACGGCCGCGGCCGCCGGCTTGGCGTTGATCAGGTCGTGCGGCATGACCGTGTCGATATCGACCGAGCTCATGCGCTCCTTGATCGCGCGCTCCATGCGCAGCAAGCCGAGGCGATACTGGTTTTCCATCAGCTCGCCGACGGAGCGCACGCGCCGGTTGCCCAAATTGTCGATGTCGTCGATCTCGCCGCGTCCGTCGCGGAGATCCACAAGCGTCTTCAGCACGGCCACCATGTCGTCGCCGCGCAGCACGCGCGTGTCGTCCGGCGCATCCAGGCCGAGGCGGATGTTCATCTTCACCCGGCCCACGGATGAGAGGTCATAGCGCTCTGAATCGAAGAACAGCCCGTTGAACAGGTTTTCCGCCGTTTCCGACGTCGGCGGCTCGCCCGGACGCATCACCCGATAGATGTCGATCAGCGCCCCGGCGCGGCTGTCATTCTTGTCGGCGGCCAGCGTGGCGCGCATCCAGGGCCCGCGTGTGTTCGGATCGATGTCCAGCGCCGCCACCGCGGTGACGCCCGCCTCGGTCATCTGCGCGATGATGTCTTCCGTCAGCTCGTCGCCGGCTTCCGCGAAGATCTCGCCCGTCTCCAAGCTCGCGATGTCCTCCGCCGCGAACCGACCCGCCAGCGCCATGTCTTGAACCAACAAGCGCTCGACGCCTTGCTCGGTCAGCTGTTTCGCCTTGCGCGCGGAGACCTTTTGCCCGGCTTTGACGACCACCTCGCCCGTGGCGGCGTCGATCAAGTCAAAGTCCGATTTAACGCCCCGGAACCGATCCCCGATGAAGGGCGTCGTCCATCCTTTGCGCGCGCCGCCCTGGACAACCGCCTCGAACGGCACCGCGTCGTAGAAGGTCGCCAAAATCTGCTCTTTATCCATGCCCAAGGCGTAGAGCAGCGTCGTCGCCGGCAACTTCCGGCGCCGATCAATTCGCACATGGACAATGTCCTTGGCGTCAAACTCGAAATCGAGCCAGGACCCGCGATACGGAATGATCCGCGCGGCAAACAGCAGCTTTCCGCTGGCGTGCGTTTTGCCCTTATCGTGATCAAAGAAGACGCCCGGGGAGCGGTGCATCTGCGACACGATGACACGCTCGGTCCCGTTGATGATGAACGTGCCCTTGTCCGTCATCAACGGGATGTCGCCCATATAGACGTCTTGTTCTTTAATGTCCTTAATCGACTTCGCGCCCGTCTCCTCTTCGGTTTCGAAGACAATCAGGCGCAACTTCACCTTCAACGGCGCCGCGAACGTGATGTCCCGCTGCTGGCACTCATCGACGTCGAACTTCGGCGGCTCGAATTCGTAGTGGACGTACTCCAGCACCGCACGTTCGGAGAAATCCTTGACCGGAAAAACAGATTTGAATACGGCGTGGAGGCCTTGGTCAGTGCGCTCGCCGCTTGAAATATCTTTTTGCAGAAATTGCTCGTAAGAGGACTTTTGCACTTCGATCAAATTCGGCATCCTGACCGCCTCCGCGATCTTGCCGAAGGATTTGCGGATGCGCTTTTTGCCGGTGAATGACAGGGTCATCGCTGCTCCCTTCGCGCCTTCAAGTTTGAAGGCGTCGTAAAATCGCCCGATTCGACGCTGTGGCGGCGCCGACACGCCAAGGCTGCCGCACGGATGGACGAGCCGTGCGGCTTAGCGGCCGGACTTCTCCGGCGCAAGTCACAAATCGACACGCTGCGGCGCCGGACCTGTGAAGAACGGGGTCCGGCGCGCGCGCGCGTCCGCCAAAGGCGGCTATTTGATCTCAACAGTCGCGCCAGCGCCTTCCAGTTTCGTCTTGATGTCCTCGGCCTCGTCCTTCGGCACGCCCTCTTTGATCGGCTTCGGCGCGCCTTCGACGAGTTCCTTCGCCTCTTTCAGACCCAGCCCGGTGATGCCGCGGACTTCTTTGATGACATTGATCTTTTTGTCGCCAAAGCCCGCGAGGATCACGTCGAACTCGGTCTTTTCTTCTTCCGCCGGCGCCGCGTCGCCGCCGCCCGCGCCCGGCATCATCCCGGGCATCATCATCGGGGCCGCGGCCGCCGCGGCGGACACGCCCCACTTTTCTTCCAAGAGCTTGGTCAGCTCCGCGGCTTCCAACACGGTCAGGTTGGAAAGATCTTCTACGATTTGCTCAAGTTTCGACATGGCTATTCTCTCTTATCGGTTCAAGCGGGCCCGGCGTGAGTGCGGCCGGCGCCACGGGTTCGTCTCAGCGTGGAGGGTTGAGTAACGACGGTTAAGCGGCCTCGGCTTGCTGGGCGCGCGCCTGCAGAACGCGAGCCAAACCAGCTCCCGGCTCCGGCAAGGTGCGCACCAGTTTCGAAGCCGGCTGGTCAAGCAACCCGACGAACTGGCTCATCGGCGCCGTGATGACGCCCAAGAGTTTCGCCCGCAGCTCATCCAAGGAGGGCATCGTGGCGAGGGCTTTCACCCCAGCCTCGTCCAAAACCTGCCCGCCCAACAGCCCGCCGACCAACGCGAATTCTTCTTTCTCCTTGGCGTACTCCACGGCCACCTTGGTGGCGGCCACAGGGTCCTTCGAGAAAGCAATCGCCACCGGGCCGGTGAACAGGTCCTGGCCCACCTCGCCCGGAGTGCCCTCCAGAGCGATCTTGGCCAGGCGGTTCTTCACCACCTTGAGCGTCGCGTCGGCCTCGCGCAATTTGGCGCGCAGCCCCGTCATGTCCGCAACCGTCAACCCGGCGTAGCGGGTCACAACCACCACGCCCGCCTCGGCAAAGACGCCGCGCAGCGCCTCCACAGCCTCGGCTTTTTGTCCGCGGTCCATTGCGGTCTCCATCAGCTCAACGGCCGGACCATCCGACCGTCGCACACGCTGCGCGCGCCGACCTGGCCGCCACGCTCAGCGTCACTACGCCTGCCCCGGGAGCGCGATGGGACCACGCCGTCTCACGCCACGCGATCGCGCCGCTGAGAAAGCCATGTCTCTCGTCACCCGTCTGCGCAGGGCCGTCTTGATTTCAGCGCGCCCGGCGAACCGGTTCGCGCCCCTGCGGTCTTGGACAGGATGGCGCGCCGTTAACGACGCGCCGCTTCGGCTTTCGCCGAAACACGGTTAAAGCCTGGTGAACGCGGTGACTAAACCGCGCTCGACGCCTCCGCCACATCGACCCGAACACCAGCGCCCATGGTGGAGCTGACCGCAATCTTTTTGACGTAAGCGCCTTTGGCTCCGGAAGGTTTTGCCTTAACCACGGCGTCAAGGAAAGCCCGAATGTTCTGTTCCAGCGCCGCGGCGTCAAAACTCGCCTTACCGACCCCAGCATGGACGATGCCCGCTTTTTCAGCGCGGAACTCCACCGCCCCGCCTTTGGCGTCTTTCACCGCTTGGGCCACATTCGGCGTTACCGTGCCGACCTTGGGGTTCGGCATCAGGCCGCGCGGGCCGAGGATTTTGCCCAACCGCCCGACAACCGGCATCATGTCCGGGCTCGCGATCACTTTGTCGAAATCCATCCGGCCGTCTTGGATTTCCTTGGCCAGCTCTTCAGCCCCGACCACTTCGGCGCCGGCGTCGCGGGCCTCGTCCGCTTTGCCGCCTTTCGCGAACACCGCCACCCGCACGGACCGGCCCGTGCCGTTGGGCAAGTTC
Organism: uncultured Caulobacterales bacterium; assembly: GCA_964526675.1. Classification (GTDB taxonomy): domain Bacteria; phylum Pseudomonadota; class Alphaproteobacteria; order Caulobacterales; family Maricaulaceae; genus CAZADA01. The sequence goes on along the minus strand of CAZGLY010000044.1, from coordinate 17,810 downwards.
GCCACGCCGCGCACCATCTGATCGGCGTGGCGTGGGTCGACGCCCAAATTCATCGCGACTTCAATGGTCTCGTCGAACTTGGCCTTCGCGTTGTCTTTGATCAGCGCGACCGCCTCAGAAATCGAGTAGGTTTTGTCGCGATCCACGGAGGCCCGCGCCGCTGCATGTCGTTTCCCGGTCGCCATCCTCAGCCCTCCACCACGTCAAGACCCATGGACCGCGCCGATCCCTCGATGATCTTTTGCGCCTGATCGAGATCGTTCGCGTTCAGATCCACGAACTTCATCTCGGCGATCTCGCGGCACTGGCCTTGCGTGATTTTCCCGGCCACTTCCTGTCCCGTTTTTTGAGCGCCTTTCTGGATCTTGGCGGCCTTCTTCAACAAAAACGATGCGGGCGGCGTTTTCGTCTCAAAGGTGAAGGACTTGTCGGAGAACACGGTGATCACCGTGGGGATGGGCATCCCCTTCTCCATCTCTTGCGTCTTTGCGTTAAACGCCTTGCAGAACTCCATAATGTTCACGCCGCGCTGGCCGAGCGCGGGGCCGATCGGCGGGGAGGGATTGGCCGCCCCCGCCGGCACTTGCAGCTTGATGTAGCCGTCGATCTTTTTCGCCATTGTCTTTCCCTTTGCCGGCGGCCGGATCCGCCGCCCGTCGTCGTGGTGCGGGTCGCCCAAGGGACGAGGCTCACGGCCTCGCGTTGCGGACGCCCTCCCACAACCTCATGACGCGCTCAAAGCCCGCCTACAGCTTCTCCACCTGCGCGTATTCAAGCTCCACCGGAGTCGCGCGACCAAAGATCGACACGGCGACTTTGAGCCGCGCGCGCTCCTCATCAACCTCTTCAACCAAACCTTCGAAGGACTGGAACGGCCCGTCCATGACTTTGACCTTTTCGCCAATGTCGAACGTGATCGCGGGGCGTGGACGCTCCACGCCCTCCTCCATCTGCCCAAGGGTGTGGCGCACCTCGCGCTCCGACACCGGAAGCGGCCGCTTGCCGTGGTCGCCGCCCAGAAAGCCGGTGACTTTGCTCGTGTTTTTCACCAAGTGATACGCGTCATCCGTCATGCGCATCTTGACCAGCACATAGCCCGGGAAGAACGTTTTCTCACTCGTGATTTTGCGCCCGCGCCGCACCTCCACGACTTCCTCTTTGGGCACCACGATTTCTTCGAACGCCTCCTCAAGCTCCCGTTGCTTCGCCTCGGCGCGGATGGCGTCAGCAACCTTTTGCTCAAAGTTCGAATACACGTGGACGATGTACCACTTCGCTTCCGGAGCGTCGCGCAAAGGCGCGCGGTCGGCGTCCGCCATCATCAGCGCCTCCAGACCTAGAAAAGATTCAGAAACGCGTTGATCGAGCGCCCAAGCACCTGATCAACGAGCAAGAAAAACAGCGCCGCGATCGTCGCCATAATAAAGACCATGATCGTCGTGACGCGCGTCTCTTGGGGGGAGGTCCACGTGACCTTGCGCGCTTCTTGGCGCACTTCCCGGAAAAACTCTACGGGCGATTTTCGCTTCGCCTCAGCCATGTGCCGCCATGCTCCGTCTGATCACAGCACAGGCGCGGCCGAACGGCCGCGTCGCTGTCCCGATTGTTCGGAAAGTCATGGCTACTATCGCAAAACCACCGTGGTGGCAATGCGCTAGGCGCCGCCCAGACTGCGCGTGGCGGAGTCCACGATCTGCTCCACCTCCCGTGCGCGCGCCGCGGCGTAGTGTTCGGCGGGCGCCACGAACAACGCCACATTAAGGCCGTCAGGGCTCTCCGAGAGAGCCGCCACGCCCGACACCCGCAGGCCGCCGCGCGTGCTCGCGTTAAACCGCACGCGCATGCCCGGCAGCTGGACGAACACGCGATCCGTCGGCGGCTCCAGCGCCACGTTCCGATAGCCCAGCGCAGCCAGCGTGCCGGCGACAAACGCGGCCTGAGAGTTGCGCGACGCGCCACGGCGATAGGCCGGCGGCGTCGGTCGGTCGGTCTCGGTGCGGACCAAGCGCTCCCCCTCCGGCAAGCCGCCTGCGAGATAAAGCTGGCCCAGACGCGGTCCGTCCCAGGTGAACACCCGCACCCGGCGGTGGCCGGTCCCGATCTCATAAGTGATGTCGGTCCATTGGGGGGCCATCGCGACCGCAAAGGCGTCATCCAGCCGCACAAAGCCCGCCGGCGTGGCGTTTGACGACGCGCACGCCGTCACCAACGCCGCCGCCACAACGGCGAGGGCCGCACGCGTTTGCGCGCCCCGCGCACGCCCGCCGTCTCGCTTCATCATCCGTCGCATCACAGGGGGATCTCCTGCAGCAATTTCTCCATGGCCGCGCTGGCGGCCTCCGGCAATCGATAGTCGCGACGCAAATCGACCTTCGCGCTCTTGAACCACACCAAATCGCCCGTGGTGAGATTCACCAATGAAATCGCCAGATCCTGAGCGCCTTTGACATCCCCCGGGGGCAAGCCGCCGACATTCACCGGCGATGAGGCGCGCGCCGCGCGTCCGCTCTTTCCGCGAAGCGACAACAACACCGCGTAGTCCGCGCCATACGCCTGACCGAGGCTCCGCGCGCCGACGCCCAAGGTGCGCGTGGCCAGATACTCCGTGTCGATGATCAGCTCCAGCGCGCCCTCCTCAGCGGCCAACAAGGTGTCGGCCACCGCCTCGTGCAGCAGGATGAGCTGACGGCCCCGATCACCCGCGGCGCCGCCCTTCTGATAGAGGACCACCTCGTGCCCGCGCCGCGCGATCAATTCCCGCGCCGCCTCCCCGACATTGCGTCGCGCGGCGAGCGGGATAGTGTCGGCGCGCGCCTCCGCGCCCGGCGGGGCCAGCACGATCCGTCCCGCGCCCGGCTGCAGCACCGGTCCCGTCCGCACGCCAGCGCCGCCGCCACAGCCAGCCGCCGCCAACGCCGCGGCCACCAGGCCCGCGCGCAAGAGACCGCCCACGTGGCGCGCCAGCGTTTTCCGGACCGCTCTGTCCCATCGTGCCGTCATGGCCCTTTGCTCCTACGCACCCCTGCGCCCGCGCTTCGCGTCAACCTCATGCGCGCGATTCCGGACCATAAAATGACGTCGCGAAAAACGCGCCACTGCGCTGCAGTGCCCTGCAGCGGCGCCGCAACCGCGTCCGGCGCATTGACCCCATGTCGCGTCACGCTTCTAGTAGCCCCGCAAACAGTACGCCCCGAAAACCGTGTGCGGGCGCGCATGGCGGGACTGCGCCGCAGATCCCACGCCGGCGCGTCGAGTGGAGTGACGGCGACTCATGGCTCGGATTCTGACCTATGGCGGCTTGAATTGGGACCGCGTGATCCATCTGAGCGCGCCCGTCGCCCCGGGAGCGCGGGCGGTCGGGTTTTCCCAGGATGGCGCCCTTGCGGGCCGCTTAGGCGGCGCGGCCGCCAACACCGGGGCCGGCTTAGCCCTGATGGGCCACGAGGTGGCGATTGTGGCGACGGTCCCGGACACGCCGGACGGCGAGGCGGCGATCCACGCGGCGCGGACGGCCGGTTTGAACGTCGAACGGGTCCGCCGCGATCCAGACATGGCGGGCCGCACGCTCATCCTGTTGGACCCCCTCGGCGAACGCATCGTCCTGGGCCTTGATCCGGCTGAATCGATGGAGGCGTTATGGGCCGCCGCAGCCCAGCGGGACGCGCGCGCCTGTGCGGCGGAGGCCGTCGCCGCCGCTGAGAGTTTTCAGCCGGAAGCGGTGTACGCCAGCGGTTTCGGCGCGGCGCCCAGCGGATATCTGGCGCTCGCGAGCCGGTTGGCCGTGCAGCAATGGCCATCGGGGGAACCCCACAAGAGCGCGGCGCACGTCGTGCTCGCCTCCGCCCGCGACGTCGCCGCGGCGGCCGGCTCCGACCCCTTTCCCGCCGCCGAGCAGTTTGCGGGAGAGACGCTGGAATGGGTGGTCGTCACCCGCGGCGCGGACGGCGCGTCGGCCTATGATGGTCGTCGGGCGATCCATGTCAGCGCGCCCCCGGCGCAGGTGGCGGACGCCACGGGCGCGGGCGACGCGTTTGCAGCCGGCCTGATGTACGCCCTGCTCGAGGGCGCGGCGATGGAGGCGGCGCTCCCTCATGCGTGCGGGTGGGGCGCCCAAGCGGTCGCCCACATCGGGTCGCAACCGCCGCCGGCGACGCGCTCGTGGGCGCTGGCGCATCCGCCGCGAGGGGTGGAGACCGGCGCGTCAGCCGCGGAGGCGCGGTAACCATCCCGTGAGCTCGTCCGGCGGGCGGCATGTGGAACATCTTAACGGGCCGCATGCCACACTGTCGCTCGACTCAGAATGTTTCGCTACGACGCGTGCGGTCCGCAGCTTGCAATTTGTCGCGAGCAGTGGCGTGTCATGGAGGCGCGGGACGCAATGGCGCGTCCGACTGCCGGTTGTGTGGAGAGCACGATGGCCAGCACATCTACGTTGAAGCGGAGCCTTATGGTGTTGGCGTCGGTCACCGCGTTGGCGGCGGCCGGCTGTGGCGGCGGCGGCGACGGCGGCGGCGGTGGCGGCGCGCCGACCCCCACGCCCACGCCAACCCCCACGCCGCCCCCACCGCCCACGCCAAGCAGCTTCTCCTTCTCAGGGACTCTGACGGCCAACCAGTTCCTGCGGGTGGACAGCGACATCAACGACGTTGTGGCCCCTCCCGTGGACAATGGCGGCGCGACGGACATCGCGTCCGCCCAGCTGGTCTCCAATCCCGCGATCATCAGCGGGTATGTGACGGCCACGGCAACCGGCCAAGCCACCGACAATTTCGAGACGACAACGGATGAGTTCGACGGTTACCGGGTGAGCTTGGCCACGGGGCAAAACATTTTGCTCGACATTGCTGATTTCGATTCCAGCGCCCCAACAGCAACCGATTTGGATCTGTTTTTGACGGACACGGACGGGGTGATCATCGCCACGTCTCAAAGTTTTTTGAATTCCTTTGAAGCCGTCACTGTGAGTTCGTCCGGGGACTTTCTGATCTTCGTGCGCGCCTTTGAAGGCTCTTCCAACTACACCTTGACCATCAGCTCAGAACTCGCGACCGCAGCGGTGTACACCCAGATCGACGTCGACAAGGTGGCTCCGAACCTTCTGGCCGTCGATGGCGAACCCCGAACCGCCACGGCCCGCAATTACGTCAACGCCCACGCCGACGCCGGATCGATGCGGGACGGGCTCATGCGCGGCGCGCAGTTGAGCAATCTGGACAGCCCCCGTCTGATGACGGAAGTGATGAGCGTGCTGGGATCCGACGCGTTGCGGAAGCGGACGCTGCAAGACATCGTTGCGGAAACGCGCGGCGCGGCGCTGCAGTCGACCTCGCCCGCTGACCGTTTGCTCGCCGATCGTCTTGCGACCATTGATCTCGCGAAACGCCTGAACGTTCTCGAGGGCGCCGACATCTTCCAGCCGGTTCAGTATCTGGAGCAGGCGCAGATCAGCTCCGACCCCAATCCGGACCCGTTCCTGCAGTGGAACCTGTTCGATGTGGATTGGCCGAACGCCCAAACCATCGCGCCGCCGTCAAGCTTCGCGAAAACACCGGTGGTCGCCGTCCTCGACAGCGGCATCCAAAACGCGCACCCCGACATCCAATCGTCGGTGATCGACCAACGGGACTTTGTGACGGCCGACATTGACGGCGACGGCTTTGACGCTAACGCGGAACAAGACGTCGACCCCTTTGATCCCGATCCGGGCAACTGCCACGGCTTTCACGGCACGCACGTGTCGTCGACGGCCACGGCGCCGCAGAACAACACCGGGATCACCGGCGTCGTGCCGACCGCAGACCTCATCGCCATCAAGCTGAGCTTCGACCTGAGCACCGGGCCCCAGGGCGACCTGTGTCGCTTGATCGTGGGCGACTTGCCCAACGCGATCCGCTACGCCGCGCAGCTTCCGAACGCCAGCGGCGCGATCCCGCCGGAACGCGCGGACGTCATCAACATGTCGCTCGGCTCGCTCAGCTTTAACGCCGCCATCAACGCCGCCGTTCAAGACGCCATCAATGCCGGCGTCGTCGTGGTCGCGTCCGCTGGCAACGCGGGCGGCACGCCGCAAGAAGAGTTTCCGAACTTCCCCGCGGCGTTGGACGGCGTGGTCGCCGTCGCCGCCACGGACTTGCAGCGCGAACGGGCGTTCTACTCCTCGTTCTACTCCGAGGTGGACATCGCGGCCCCGGGCGGGGATTCCGGCGCGGACCTCAACGGTGACGGCATCGGCGACGGTGTGGTCGCCGGCGTCGGCGTGCTGAGCGGCAGCGCGTTTGAGCCCGGCTTTGCGCAATACAACGGCACGTCCATGGCCGCCCCGCACGTGGCGGCGGGCATCGCCATGATGCGGGCGATCAACCCCAGCCTCACGCCGCAAGACATCAACAACTTGATCGCGGCGGGCGATCTGACCGTCGACATTGGCGCGCCGGGCAAAGACAACGAAACCGGCTTCGGCTTAATGTCGCTGTCGAAAATGGCCGAAGCGGCCTTCGCCGCCGACGGCGGCGGCGTTCCGGAAGCGACGGTCCTGACCGTGTCCCCGTCCCGGCTCGACTACGGCCCGGCGCTGACGCAAATCACCGTCGACGTCGGCCGCCTCGGACCGGGGGATTTGAGCGTCACGAACGTTGTGGGCGACCCCGGCTTGTTCCTGCCCAACGGGGACTCGTGGGTCACGTTCAACGGACCCGGCACCTCCGACGGCTTGGGCTCCTACCAGTTCTTCGCGGACCGGACCGCGCTGCAGGCGGAGCTTGGCGACGGCGGCTTCACGGGAACGCTCGCGTTTCAGCTCAGCGACGGCTCGTCGACGACGCTGCCGGTGTCGATCCTGATCGGCGCGGACTCCACCGGCGCTGAAACCGCCCCCGTGTTCGTGTTGGCGCAACTGCAGAACCCAGACACCGGCGAGTTCGAAACCGCTGAGCAGTTCACCGCCGCCCAGGGGGTGGCGCAATCCACCGCCGTCGTCAGTTTCGACGGACTGGAGGGCGGCGAGTATCGGCTGATCTTCGGAACCGACATGGATAACGACGGGTTTATCTGTGACAATGGTGAGTTGTGTGGCGCCTTCCCGTTTGTGGAGTCCTCCTTCGATACTCAATTCACATTGGATTCCGACGTCACCGGCGCGGTATTGACCATCGCGGATCAGTCCAACGCCAACGTCTCCACCCTGTCGGGACAGGTCCGGCCAGGCGTGGAGCCGACGCGCTTGCTGACCACCAAAGCGTCGACGGATATCAAGCGGCTGGAGCGGTAGCGGCGCGATGCGCGGCGGGGACGTGGACTAACCCCGTCGCGCGGCGGCGCGGGCGTCGGGCCGCTCGCCCACCCCGTCCGCCGTCGTTCGCATGCGCGCACGAACAGCCCGGGCGAGCCGGTGGGCCAGCAGGAGCGCCAACACGCCGCCATGGATCCAAGGCGCGACCTGGTCGCCCTTCACCATCCAATAGTGGTGCAGCACCGCCAACGCCGCGATGGGGTGGATCAGCAGATGCACGCGCCGCCACGCGCGCGCGCCGAGACGTCGGATCCACATATTGTGGGACGTGACCGCAAGCGGCGTCATGAGCGCCAACGCCGCCATGCCCGCCGTGATGTAGCGCCGCAACACCACATCCTCCCACAGCGCCGCGAGGGAGAACGACAGATCAAAGCTCACATAGGCCATCACGTGGAGCACGGCGTAGCCAAAGGCGAACAGGCCCGCCCGCCGCCGCACCAAGATCCAGCCCGACCACCCCGTCCAGTCCCGCAACGGGCTCAGCGCCAACGTCACAAGCAACACCCGGATCGCGGTGTCGCCCAAAAACCGATGCGTGGCCTCGATCGGGTTGTAGCCCAACGCGTGAGCCCCGCCCGTCAGCAGCGCCCCCCACTGCCAGAGGAGCCACGCCAGAGGCGCGATGAGCGCCCAAAACGCCACCGGTTTCGCCCACAGTCGGGCGCGCTTCGCCCACGGCTGTCGCCCAGACGTCGTCATCACACGAGCCGCTCTCAGAAGTTTGCGCGCAAGTCCATCCCCGCATAGAGCGAGGACACGGCCTCAGCGTATCCGTTGAACATTTCCGTCTTGCGGCGCGCGAACGGATCCCCGCCGATGATCCGCTCACTGCGCTGGCTCCAGCGCGGATGCGACACGTCGGGGTTCACATTCGAGAAGAAGCCATACTCGCGCGGGTTCGCCATTTCCCACGATGTCTGCGGCTGCTCCGCCACAAAACGGATCGTCGCGATCGATTTGATCGACTTGAAGCCATACTTCCACGGCGTCACCAAACGCATCGGCGCGCCGTTCTGGTTCGGCAGCACCGACCCGTAAAGGCCAACGGCGATAAACGCGAGGGGATGCATCGCTTCGTCCATCCGCAGGCCCTCGCGGTACGGCCAATCCAGGACCGGCCAGCGCACGCCCGGCATCTCCTCGGGATTGAGATAGGTCTCGAACGCGACGTAGCGCGCGTCCGATAGGGGCCCGAACTTCTGCAGCACATCCGCCAACGGCACGCCGATCCAGGGGATCACCATCGACCACGCTTCCACGCAGCGCAGCCGATAAATCCGCTCCTCCAAGCGCGAGAAGTCGATCACGTCCTCAAGCGCGAAGACGCCCGTGCGTTCAGCCAACCCCTCCACCGTCACCGACCATGGGTCCGTGGTCATGCGGTCGGCGTGGCGTGCGGGATCGCCCTTGCCGACGCCGAATTCATAGAAGTTGTTGTAGTTTGAGACCGCGTCGAACGGAGTCAGATCGCCGTCCGGCCGATACGCGGTTTTGGC
>CAZGLY010000044.1:5738-8923 GCA_964526675.1 uncultured Caulobacterales bacterium | reverse complement strand
TCACCCCGCGCACAACCGCTCAGCCCCCCCAACCCGGCGGTCAGCGCAGCGCCGGCGCCGAATTGGGCCATAACCTGGCGGCGATTGCGGTAGTCCCGTTCCGGCGTCACGTCCGCTTCGAGCGAACGCCACGTGGGTGCGCGGCGGATCAACACATCGGACCTCCTCTGGGTCGGGTCGCTTACGTTCGGTATGTGTGCTGATTGTACCCGCGCCGCACGCCGCGGCGGTGTCGGAAGCGCGCGCCTCACGCAGGTGTGAGAAGCGCCGACGCCTCAAGCGCTTAAGCCCGCGCCGCCGGAAAAATCGGGACGACGCACATGACCGTGCGGCCCGTCCGGCCTATGGTCGCAACGCGAGGATCGGATCGACGGAGGTCGCGCCCATGTCCGCCGTGCGCGTGCTTGTGATGCTGTTTTTGGCGAGCGTCGGCCTGGCGGGGGTCGCGGGCGTCTCCCAATCGCGTGAGGAGCCGGCGTCGCAGCGCGTGGCGCTCTTGGCCACCATCGACGGCGTGATCGGTCCCGCCTCAGCCCGGTATGTGAACCAAGCCGTCGCAGCCGCAGAGGCCCGAGACGCCGCGTTCCTCATTCTGCAAATGGACACGCCCGGCGGCCTGGTGACGAGCATGCGCGACACGATCGCGGACATCCTCGCATCGCCAAAGCCCGTCATTGGCTTCGTGGCGCCCTCCGGCGGGCACGCCGCGAGCGCGGGCACCTACATCCTCTACGCGACGCACATCGCGGCCATGGCCCCCGGGACGAACATCGGCGCGGCGACGCCGGTGCAAATGGGAGGTCCGCCGGGCCTCCCCAGCTTGCCGGGCCAAGAGGACAACGAGGACGAGGACCAGCGCGACGACGCCGCCCCTCCGGAGGCTGAGGAGGTCGACGAAACCGCCGGCGACGCGTCCGAGGATGACGAGGGCGGGTCCGCCGATCGCGCATCAGACGACGCGCGCGACAGCACGGGCGACCGCGACGAACCCGCCCCGCCGCCGCCGGGCGACGCGCTCTCGGCGAAGGCGGTCAACGACGCCGTGGCCTACATCCGCAGCCTTGCGGAGCTGCGGGGCCGCAACGCGGAATGGGCGGAGAAAGCCGTCCGCGGGGCCGCCGCGATCACGCCGCAAGAGGCCCTTGATCTGAACGTGATTGAAATCGTCGCGGACGACCTCGATGACTTGCTCGCCCAAATCGACGGCCGGACCGTGGAGATCGACGGCGAGGCGGTGACGATCGCGACCGACGACCTCGCGATCGAGCCGATTGAGCCGACCTTCATGACGCGGGTGCTCGACGTGATCGCCAATCCGAACGTGGCGTTCATCTTTATGCTCGTCGGGGTCTATGGGCTGATCTTTGAGCTTGCCCAGCCCGGCACGATTGGCCCGGGCGTGATTGGCCTGATCTCCCTGGTGATCGGCCTCTACGCCCTCAATCAGCTGCCGTTGAACTACGCGGGCGCGGCGTTGGTGGTCATCGGCGTGATCTTCATGGTGACCGAAGCGCTCACGCCGAGCTTCGGCGTGTTCGGCGTCGGCGGCTTTGTGGCGTTTGTGGTCGGCGCCGCGATGCTGTTTGACACCGACGTGCCGGAGTACCGTTTGTCCTGGCCGGTGATCGCGGCCGCCGCCGCCACATCGGGCCTGATCCTCATTGTGGCGTTGGGCTCTCTCTGGCGATCCATGCGCGCGCCAAGCGCCGCGGGACCGTCAGGACTGGTGGGCGCGACAGTCACGATCCAAGACTGGTCGGGAGGGCGTGGCCACGCCCTCGCTCACGGCGAACGTTGGACGGCCGTGGGCGAGGGGGACCTCCAACCCGGCGACAACGCCCACGTCACCCGCGTGGAGGGGCTGACACTCCACGTGGCGCGCACCCCCTAAGGTGAACGGGGGGGTGAACGGGGGCCTTTGGCGACCGGTCTAGGACCAGGAGTACACGCGCTGCAGTGTGCGGCGCTCGGCGGAGGAGGCGGAGATGGGCTTTGATTTTGGCGTCTATGCGGTGTTGGCGCTGGGGGTCTTGGGGTTCTTCTCCCAAGCCTTGAAAGTGTATCGGGAGTATGAGCGCGGCGTCTTGTTCACGCTCGGCCGTTACACAAAGACCATCGGGCCAGGCCTTGTGATTGTCATCCCGGTGATCCAGCAAGCGATGAAAGCTGATCTGCGGACGCTGGTTGAGGACGTCCCCTCTCAAGATGTGATCTCGCGGGACAATGTGTCCGTCAAAGTGAATGCGGTGATTTACTACCGAATCGTCGAGCCGGACAAAGCCATCCTCAATGTCGAAGACTACCGCAGCGCGACCAGCCAGCTGGCGCAAACCACGCTGCGCTCAGTCCTCGGCAAGCACGAACTCGACGAAATGCTGGCGGAGCGGGACAAACTCAACGCCGACATCCAAGAAATCCTCGACGTGCAAACAGACGCGTGGGGGATCAAAGTCGCCAATGTCGAGATTAAACACGTCGACATCGATGAGAGCATGGTGCGCGCCATCGCCAAACAGGCGGAGGCGGAACGCTATCGACGCGCCAAGATCATCAGCGCTGAAGGCGAACAACAGGCTGCGCAAAAGCTGGTGGAAGCCGGCAGCATCCTCGCCCAAAACCCAAACGCCATGCAGCTGCGGTACTTCGCGGCCCTCAACGACGTCGCGAACGAGCGCACGTCCACGGTCGTGTTTCCGGTGCCGATGGATCTGCTGTCGCGCTTGAAGGAGTGACGTTGGGCGCTTAGGCGGCGGCGCCTTTCTCGACCCGGTTCGTCTTCAGCCACTCCCGCGCGGCGCGCTGGGCCGCTGCGATGTCTTCGCCGGTGAGCTGGGCGGCGATGTCCTTGCGGTAGACCTTGGCCTCGGCGTTGCCGTGCAGCGCGGCGAGGTTGAACCATTTGTGCGCCTCGACAAGATCAAGGGGCGCATCCTGGCCGGTCGAGTAGGCCAGTCCAAGCCGATACATGTCCTCCGCGGAGCCCGGCGCCGGAGATCCAGCGTCCTTGGCCTGACCAAGAGTGGAGGATGTGTCGGTCATGGCGTGCGATCCCTTCTACGCAGCGTCAGGACCGCCGCGGCGGGCGTCCCGTGTCGGACGGCATGCTTGGAGGCCCACGCGTTGCCAACACGTTAAGCGTGCTCAGATTCGCTCTCAGGTGAGCGCGGCCCCGCCGTCAGGTCGCG
>CAZGLY010000044.1:0-5638 GCA_964526675.1 uncultured Caulobacterales bacterium | reverse complement strand
TGATCGCGCGCGCGTCGGCGAAACGCCCGCCACGCCGGACGCGCGGCCAGGGCGGCGAAAACGGCGCTCAAACCAAACACCGCCATGTCCCGCGCGAACGCCAAGTCCATCAGCAGCCGCCAGCGCGTCAGACCCGCCAAGTCACCGCCGCGCCGCTCGCGCAAGGCCAACGCTGGCGGGCCAACCGCCGCCGCGGCGATGGCGGCGCGGCGCAGACCGTCAACGTCGTCAGCGGTGGTCAACAAACGCAGCGCCGTGTCCCGTGACGCCGCCGTCGCCGCCTCCCCCACCGCCATCAAGAGAGGACTCAGCGGGTCCGCCCGCGACGTGACCAAACTCGTGCGGGCGGCCGCCGCCAACGCTTCGGGGATCGCGCCCGGGTTGGACGACACCCGGCTGTCCGCCAACGCCGTGGCGAGTTCCCGCTCCAACGAAAGGATCCGGATCGCCATCTGCGCTTGGGCCCGCACATCGGCCTCGAGCCCCGACGAGACGCCCTGGCGCACCCCGCCAAGCAGCAGAGCGCCGCCCGCCTTCAGCGTCGCGGCGGCCGCGTCCTCTCCCGGGTCGCCATGGCTCAACGCCGCTGAGACCGCAGCCAGCGCGAGGTCGCCCCGATCCGCCTCCGGTTTTGGCAAGTTCGGATGACCGCACAGCGCCGGCGTGTCCGCGCCGCCCTCGTCCGACCGGGCGCGCAAATGGGCACACCCGAACACGGCCAACGCGCGAAGGTCGCCGTAAAGCACCAGCTCGCGCCGCAGGCCGCCAAAAGCCGCGCGCTCGCGGCGCGACGGCGCCGCCCGCAAACGCAGAGCGTCAAGCTGTCCGGTGTCGGCGCCCGGCACAAAGCCACGGGCCCGCGCCTCGCCGCCCGCGGCGGCGTAGCGCGCGCGAACGGTGTCGGACAGATGCGCAAGTTCGCGGCGCGCAAAGCGCGCGCGCGCGGCCTCCTCCTGCGTGCGGTTGATCGCCTCGACGCGCTGGGCGGCGTCGGCGCGTCCAGACCGAGGCGTCTGGCCCGGAAACGGCGGAGCGGCCCCCAGCACCAAAGCGCCGCGCGCCGCAAAGGCGCTGTCGCCCACCATCAACGGGCCGGCCGACAACCAGGCGTCCGCCAGCGCCAGGTCCGGCCCCTCCCCCTCGTCACGCAAGCTGTCGAGAATGGCGCGACTCCACGCCGCCTGGCGCGCTCGCGTCGGGGTTTGGGGTGAGATCGTCAAGGACCGGAGCGCCCGTCTCACGGCGCGCTCGGTGCGCGCTTCGTCGAGCCGCCAGTTGTGCGCGTCGAACACATGGGTCGCCGCGCCGAAGCCGCCCCACGCGGCCAACGCCAGCGTCACCGCCAGAATAAGCGGCGCGCCAAAGGCGCTCACCGCCGCCACGGCGGGTCCGGTCGGATCCGACGGGGCTTCGACGGCGGGACGACGAACGCCGCTGTGCATCTCCGCCGACGCGGAAGTCATCCTCAGTCCCTGCGACGCCCCCGCGTCGTCCTCGTGATGTCCAGTCTCTGCGATCACACGCCCTCGGCGCGCCGCGCCGCCCCCACCCCTCCCGCATCACCGGTCTGACAGGCGCGGTCAAGATCCTTTCGCGGCCGACCGCCCTCAGGTTCAGCCGGGACGCCCGCCGCCGAACAGGATTTTCCGCGCGCGCTCGGCCTCCGGACCGTCCTCGGCAAGATCCATTTTGAGGGTGTCGCCAAGAGCCAGCGCGCGCTGCACGGCCGGTCGCGCGGCCATCCGCGCGCTCCAAGCCGCCACGTGCGGGAACGCCGCCATGTCTTGGCCCTGACGCTCGGCGCTGCGCGTCCACGGCCAGGCGGCCATATCCGCGATCGAGTAGGCGCCGGCGATGTAGTCTCGATCCGCCAGCCGCGTGTTCAAAACACCGTAGAGGCGGGTCACCTCGCGCGTGTAGCGGTCTTGCCCATAAGCCAAACGGTTGGGGTCGGGCTCGATCTTGGGGGCGTAGGCGTTGAAGTGGTGCGCTTGCCCGGCCATGGGCCCGAGGCCGCCGATCTGCCAGTGCAGCCATTGATCCACATCCACGCGCTCCCGTTCGTTCGCGCCCCCAAACTGGCCCGTCTTGCGCGCGAGGTATTGCAGGATGGCGCCCGATTCGAACACGGAGATCGGCGCGCCGTCCGGGCCGTTCGGGTCCACGATCGCGGGCATCTTGTTGTTCGGGCTGATCGCCAGATACTCAGGCTTAAACTGGTCGCCCGCCCCGATGTTCACGGGCTTCACGGTGTAGGGCAGCCCCGTCTCTTCCAGAAAGATGGCGGGCTTAAAGCCGTTGGGCGTGGACCAAAAATAGAAGTCGATGGGGGCTTGCGGCGCGGCGGTCATGGGTGGGGTCTCCGAAGCGGTTGCCTTGTGTCGCCCCGGAGGTTGGCGTCGTCGTCGCGATCATCAACGCCGCGGGCCGCGCGCCGCCGTCACGTCTGATCAGACGTGCGCCGGTTGGCGTGAACGCGCCGTGTCGCGCGGCTTCGGGCCGCCTCGCCCAGGTGCGCTCCTAAGGGTTTGTCCACTCGACCGGACACATCTCGAAGTAATCCCCATAGTCTTCGGTCAAGCGCGGATACGCCTGCAGCATCTCGAACGCGACATCGTCCAAACGGCTTTCATCCGCCATCAGGAACCCCCCGCCGTCGCACATCAGGTCCAGCGTGGCCGCCACCACAGACGCCTCAGAGTTGACGTTGGTGTCCATCTCCGCGACCAGCTCAGCGCCATAGGACGTCGCGGTTTTCGTCTCCAAGAAATCGAGGAGAAGGCGGCCAACTAGAGTGCGCTCCGGGTAGTTGAATGACTCAAAGCGCGCCGTAATTTCTTGATAGCGATCGCGCCGAGCCCCCCGCAATTCGCGCCGCGCGTCAACAAAGCGAGCAAACTCTTCCATATAAAAGTACTGAAGGCTCCACAGCATGCCATAGGATTGGAGCGTCGCCTCCGGGAACAGATCTTCAATCTCATAAACCAACACGCGCGTGGCGTCGTTTTTGAGGAAGACGTCGATCAAGCGCTCCAGAGCCACGGGGAAGAAGGGGTCGTCAACCAAACTTCCTGAACCCGCTTCGCCCGACGCCGTGGTTCGATCCGCGGAACTGACATTGCGCAAGCTGGTCATGGCCAACGCGCCAAGTTTGTCGATATCGTCGGGGTTGCTGATGGTGTCGAAGGAATCTTCCAAAGTGTTCGCTTGCTGAACCAATTGCAGCATGATAATTTTATTGTTGATCTCAGCCAGCTCACTCTCGGTGAGCCGTGAAATGATGTCTTCGGAAAATTTGTATCCAGCGTAGCCGAGAACGACCAAAAGAATACCAAATCCGAGCGACAACGCCGCCAGCACCGCAGAATACAAACCCAGCATCGTGCGAAAGCGGCGGTCCACTTCTTGGCGACTCTCCTCACGCACGCGCTCAGCCGCGACGTTGGCGATGTCGTCCAACCCGATTTCCATATTCATAGTCGTCCCCTAACCCCTTGAAGCGCGGACGGTACACACCGCCCGGCCGCTTGACCACACGGGCCGGCCCCGCCCCCCGCTAGCCGAGATCGAGTTTGGCGCGGAGGATGTCGTTGACCGCTTGCGGGTTCGCCGCGCCGCCAGTTTCCTTCATCACCTGGCCGACGAACCACCCCAGCGCCTTCGGCTTCGCTTTCACCTGCGCGACTTGCTTGGGGTTGTCCGCGACCAACCGATCGATGATCGCCTCCAGCGCGCCTGTGTCGGAGATTTGTTGCAGGCCTTCGCGCTCCACGATCGCGGCGGGATCGTCGCCCGTTTCGAACATGGCGGCGAACACGTCTTTCGCGATGCGCCCGGAGATCGCGCCGTCCGTGATCAAATCGATCAGCGCGCCAAGCTGCGTGGCGGAGACAGGGCTGTTCGCCAAGGCCGTGTCCGCCTTGTTGAGGGCCCCAAACAGCTCCTGGCTCACCCAGTTTGCGGCGAGCTTGGGATCGCGCCCCTTCGCGACCGCCTCGAAGTAATCCGCGCGTTCTTTATCCGCCGCCAGCACCGCCGCGTCATAGGCCGACAGGCTGTAGTCCTCCATAAACCGGTGCTTTTTCTGATCGGGAAGCTCCGGTAGCGTCTTTTTGATTTTGCTGACGAACGCCTTCGTCAGTTCCAGAGGCAGCAGGTCCGGATCGGGGAAATAGCGATAGTCATGCGCTTCTTCTTTGGAGCGCATCGCCCGCGTCTCGCCCTTTTGGGGATCGTAGAGGCGGGTTTGCTGATGAATCGCGCCACCATCCTCGAGAATCTCGATCTGACGGCGGGCCTCAATCTCAATCACTTGAGAGACGAAGCGCATGGAGTTGACATTCTTGATCTCGCAGCGCGTGCCAAGATGGCTGAAGTCGTCCGTCTCGCGAAAGCGTTCATAATCGCCCGGCCGGCACACGGACACATTCACGTCCGCGCGCATGGAGCCTTGCTCCATATTGCCGTCGCACGTGCCCAGATACCGCAAGATGCTGCGCAGCTTCTTCAAGTAGGCGGCGCCCTGCTGCGGTGACCGGATGTGCGGCTTGGAGACGATCTCCATCAGCGCCACGCCGGCGCGGTTCAGATCCACATAGGTGTGTTTCGGATCCAGGTCGTGGATCGATTTGCCGGCGTCCTGCTCCAAATGCAGGCGTTCAATCCCGACCATAATGGCGTCGCCATCGTCGAGCTCGACCTCAATCTCGCCTTCCCCGACGATCGGGTCTTTGTATTGAGAGATCTGATAGCCCTGGGGCAGGTCCGGGTAGAAGTAGTTCTTCCGGTCAAACCGCGACCAGAGATTGATCTGCGCGTTCAGGCCAAGCCCGGTGCGCACCGCCTGCTCCACGCAAAAGCCGTTGATCACCGGCAACATGCCCGGCATGGCCGCGTCCACCAGAGACACGTGGGCGTTGGGGGCGCCGCCGAACTCCGCGCTCGCGCCGGAGAAGAGCTTCGCTTCGCTGGCGACCTGGGCGTGGACCTCCATGCCCACGACGACCTCCCAGTCGCCGTCATCGCCTTCAAGGGTGTAGGTGTGGGTCATGGCTTCTTCTTAGCTCTGGTCGTGCTCGTGATCCAAGTGGCCGCAGCGACATCCGCGGCTAGGCTTTCCGCCCCCGCCACGGAACCACGATCAGCGTCACGCCGAAGAAGCTCATCAGGCCCACGGCGCCCCACCGCGCGACCTCGCCATACCAGGTGCGCGTGATCGCCGCGCGCTCCGCCTCCGGCACGCGCCCTTCCGTGGCGGAGGGGCGCACGATCTCCGGCCGCAGCGCGAAGGAGAGCGCCAGCCACACCACGAACACGCCGGCGAGCGACGCGAAGAGTTTGCCGAGGGCCTTCATAGCCGTTCGGTGCTATAGGAGAACGATGAGCAATCAAACCCTCTCGATCGCCCTGAGTGATGCGGAGGCTCAGGCGCTGGCGGAGGCGGCTGACGCCCTGGGCGTTGCGCATGAGGACGTGGCGCGCCAAGCCCTCCAAGCGTTTTTCACCATGCGCGATTCCCACGCCGCCCACATCAACCGCGGCGTGCGCCAGGCCGACGCCGGGACGTTCGTCGATGAGGCGGACTGGCGCGCCGCGCTCAAGCCGCGGGCGTGAAGCTTCGCGTCACGGAACAGGCGCG